>NZ_CP022372.1:1617500-2285000 GCF_002220095.1 Bosea sp. AS-1 | reverse complement strand
ATCCGCTGACGCATCACGCGACCTTTGCCCTGGCAGCAAATGATCACACGCGTGATCGCGTCCTGGAGGCGACGTTAGCGGCGCAGGAAGCGATTTCTCGTGAACCATGAAAGATCCGGGGCCTCCCGCGGCCGAGGCGGAACAATCTCCTGTGGCATGAGCTGAAACTCATCAGAGTCTTTCGCCTTACCGATACGTCGAAGCTGCCTCCGGAATAGATGGACATCGCCGAAATAATTTGGATACGCCTCCTTTAGATTCTTGACCTTATCTACCTCGACGAGAACGGTATCAAAGCTCGGCCGTTCGGGGTCAATAATGGTTTCGATTTCCTCCCGTTCGTAAGACTCAATACCTTTCATCGGCTCTCGATAAGCCGTGACAGACACTTCATTTGTCGCCGTGTCATAGCGGATCAGGAAATACTTGGTATCGCGATCAAAAATATGACGTTCGGCGGCTCGAAACGCTTGGCTCAGATTGTCTAACGTCGCAGCGGCTCCAAGTCTGCGATCGAGATCGAGAATCTCTTGGCGTCGCGGCCTGCCGACTGGCGCACCTGGGACGGGCGAGCAATTCTCGTGCTCTGCGAACTCCGATGACACCAACTCGAACAGGCGCAGCCAATCTCCGTTACCGGCGCCCCCTTTGAGATCCTCACCTCGGATTAAACCGACAGCCTCGACAGCCGTCGCCCAAGTGTGTTGAAGTTGCGTTCTAACCTGCACTTCGATCCGGCGCCCCGAGAAGTGCTCTACCTCCCCGCTGCCGGTGAATTTGAGCTTGAGGTGATGGCTGCGGTAACCGCCTGGCTTCGGTTCTGCGATGTAGTTGTTCTGGTCAAAGATTATGTGGCGGCAACTGTCACCGTAGGCGTTCACGAGTCGTTGCACGTCCTCCATCCGCGGCAGGATTGCTCGGCAACCACCCAGGTCTTGAATCGCTTCCAGTCCGATATTGATTTTCCGGAGCTTCTTCCGGATGGACGTCATGCGCTTTAGTCGGGCTGCGCTGATTCCAGAGGTCTGTTTGAGACCGAGCTTCCTGACCTTCGCGATTAACTCAGCGTGTATGCGGCGCATCGGCGCCGCATGTGAGTCGCGCCAACTATTCGCGACAGCAAAGGCATGACGAATTTCGTCCTGTGTTTCAGTATTCCAGACAAGATCACCGGCGAGTTTTCTGCCTGCTCGGCCGACATCCTTCTTGCTGTAGACGAAAAGTGGATAGGCGACCATGAGAGGTTCACTGAGAAACAGACAGGGGCGGACGCTCATTATTTAGGCTGCCCCTGCGTCGCCCGGCAACATGCTGTCGCAAATGTCCACAGGCACAAATTATCGCGAGAAGCGTATCCTTTCTTCGACTACCCGGAGGCTGATGCTCCGAATGTCAGCCAAGGGCCGATTGTGTTGAAGAAGTGGGCGTTGCTACGAGACTGAAGTCCTGATTCAGTTGTCCTTGGGAGGGGCGGCCGATGATGGGCGAACGAACAGTGGCGCAGGAGGCGCTGTTCTACGAGTTCAGCCTGGAGCGGCATGTCCCGCCTCAGCACCTGCTGCGCGCGATCGACCGCTTCGTCGACCTGTCCGGCGTCCGCGCGCATCTGCGTCCGTTCTACAGCGACACCGGCCGCCCCTCGATCGATCCGGAGCTGATGATCCGGATGCTGATCGTCGGCTACTGCTTCGGCATCCGCTCCGAGCGCAGGCTCTGCGACGAGGTCCATCTGAACCTCGCCTATCGGTGGTTTTGCCGGCTCGGGCTCGATGGTGATGTGCCCGATCACTCAACCTTCTCGAAGAACCGGCACGGCCGCTTCCGCGACAGCGATCTGCTGCGCGAAGTGTTCGAGACGACGGTTCGGCGCTGCATGGCGGAAGGGCTGGTCGGCGGCGAGGGCTTCGCGGTCGACGCCAGCCTGATCAAGGCAGACGCCAACCGTCAAGACGGCGTGCCCGGCAAGGACGGTTTGCCTCCCGAGGTCTCGCACCATGCCGTGCGCGAGTATCTCGCCGTGTTGGACGATGCCGCCTTCGGCGCGGCGACCCCGGTCGTGCCGAAGTTCATCTCGCCGGCCGCCCCGGCAGCGCGCTGGACCGCGGCCCATGGCGGGCAGGCCTTCTTCGCTTATGCGACCAACTATCTGATCGACCTGAAGCATGCCGTCATCATGGACGTGGAGGCGACCACGGCCGTGCGCCAGGCCGAGGTCGGGGCTGCGCGAACCATGGTCGAGCGGACGCAGGACCGCTTCGGCACCTGGCCCGAGAAACTGGTGGCGGATGCCGGCTACGGCTCGGCCGAGAACCTCGCCTGGCTGGTGCATGAGCGCGGGATCGAGCCGCATATCCCGGTCTTCGACAGATCGCAGCGCCGTGACGGCTCCTTCAGCCGCTCTGACTTCGCTTACGACCATGAGGGCGATCTTTACATCTGCCCGGGCGGCAAGGAGCTTCGACAGTTCCGTCGCGCCTTCGCGGTGCCGCGTGACGGCGTCGATCGCGAGGGCCTCATGCGCTACCGGGCCATGAAGCGTGACTGCGACGCCTGCTCCTTGAAGCCGCGGTGCTGTCCGAAAGACCCAGCCCGCAAGGTCCTCCGCTCCATCCATGAAGGCGCCCGCGACATGGCGCGTGACATCGCCGCCACCGATGCCTACGCAACCTCACGACGCGAGCGGAAGAAGGTCGAAATGCTCTTCGCCCATCTGAAACGCATCCTCAAACTCGATCGTTTGCGGCTGCGAGGACCTTGTGGCGCACGCGACGAGTTCCTCCTCGCAGCCACCGCCCAGAACCTCAGGAAAATGGCAAAGCTGATGCCGATGGGAGCGCCGCCCCAGGCGGCATGAGGGGCGAGCGCCCTCTCACCGATCACCCTGCCTTCGTCGATAGCCGACCCGGCGCCCACTTCTTCAACACAATCGGCCGCGAGCGAACGTGATATTTGCTCACGGAGCCTTCTTTCCATCCTTGTCGAACTGCTTGAGGAAAGCGGTCAGGTCTTTGATCTCCTGATCATTCTTTATCCCGGCGAACACCATCTTGGTTCCTGGAATCCTGGCCTTCGGATCCTTGATGTAGACGGCGAATGTCGCCTCGTCCCAGGTGATGCCCGAGTTCTTGTTGGCGCTCGAATAGCTGTAGCCCTCGACTGATCCGGAATGCCGGCCGAACAACCCGTTGAGTTCTGGCCCGACGCCGTTCTTCGCGGTTTCACCTATCTGGTGGCAGGCACGGCATTTGTTCCAGGAGCGCTCGCCCGCCGAAATGTCCTGGGCAAAGGCAACGGACGGCGAAGCTGCGAGCAAGGCAAGCACAGGCCAGAGGCGATTCATGGTCGATGGATCTCCGATGATGAAAGGGTCAGATGGCGAAAGCGCCACGAAGCGGATGAAACAGGATCACGTCTCCGGGACGAACGCCGCCGTTCTCCGCAGCGATCTCGGCCAAACCGTCGGCTTCAGCGAGGGGTTGCAACCGGGCAGAGCCGCCCCGGCCAAGGATTTCGACGCCAAGGCCCTCGGGACCGTCGACGAGTTTGACCGGAACGAACTCAGTTCGGCCTGCGCGGCGAGCAAAGGCTGACTTGCTCGGTAAGGGAAAGCCGAGCCGCCGTGGAAGCTCCCGCCCCTCAAGGGAGCAAGTCATCGTTCGGCCCAGCAGCAGCCAGCACACCAGGCTCGAAACCGGATTTCCGGGCAGGCCCAGGTACGCCGCGGTACGGATGCGACCGACGACGGCGGGCTTGCCGGGCTTCAAGGCGATCTTGAGGGTTTCGCCGCTGCCTCCTGCCCGCTCCAGCGCTTCAAGTGCATGGTCCTCCTCGCCGAGGGAGGCGCCCCCGCTGGTGATTACGAGGTCGGCTCGCTCGGCCGCACACTGAAGTCGATCGGCGATCATTTCAGGGCGGTCAGGAACCCAGCCACCGTCGATTGGCACCAGGCCTGATTGCTCGATCAAGGCGAGCAGCATTGGCCGGTTGGAATCATAGATCGCGCTGGGTTCGAGTGCGTCACCGGCCTGTCGGAGCTCGTCTCCCGTCGAGATCACGGCCACACGCGGCCGTGCGCGTACCTTGAAGGTGCCGATGCCCTGCGCGGCGGCAAGGGCGACATGGCGGGCATCGAGACGCTCGCCCACTTGGAGAAGGGTCTCAAGCGGTTGAACGTCCTCGCCCTTGATCCGGATATTGTCTCCCGCCCGGATCGGGCGACGCAGGACGATGATATCGCCATCGCGATCGACATGCTCTTGCATGACGACGGCGTCGGCCCCCTCGGGAATCGGGGCTCCGGTGAATAGCCGGGTCGCTTGGCCACGAGCGATCTTGCCCCCGCGACTGCCAGCGGGAACACGACCGACGACCTGAATGCGGGCTCCGACCGCAATCCCGTCACGCGCCACCACGGCATAACCGTCCATGGCGGACTGGGTGAAGGGCGGAGTCGCGACCAACGCCACAACGGGCTCGGCAAGCGTACGGCCCGTCGCCTGCGCGACCGGGACAATGTCGGCCTCGATCAACGGCGCGGCATAGGCCGATGCGCGAGCGCATGCTTCCGGGATCGAGAGAGTGACGGAAGCATGATCGACGGCTGGAGCCGCGAGCAATGCTTCCGCCGCAACAGGAGCGGTCATGGGCAACCTGCGAGCTGGAAGCGACGGGAAATGAGCGGGTCGCGCATGCGTCCGACCCGCTCATCGTGACGACGTCAGACCGCGTATTCGCGGCTCTTGAAGGACAGATGCCTGGTATTCTCCGGCGCGCTCGCGATCTTCCGGATGTTGCCCCAGGTCTGCTTGTAGTTCGGGATCACGAACTCATTGACGCCTGGCGAGACGACATTGCCTTGGACGCCAGTGGGAAACGCGAACAGCATGAAGGCCTGCTTTCGCTTCGCCGAAGGCGTCGGATAGGCCATGGCCTGCGTCGAGCCATTGTCATTGTAGACCTCGACGAGATCCCCGTCCTTGAGACCGAGCTCGGTCATGTCGGCTGGGTTCAGCTCGATGAAGGGATACGGCTGGGCGTCCATGACGAAGTCGTTCTTCTGGTCGAGATAGGCGCTCTGCCAGATCAGGTTGGCCCGCCCATTGTTTATCAGGAACGGGAATTTGTCCTTCTCGGCCTGCTTGCCGGCAGCCTGGAGACCACGCCACTGCGTCTCCATGAAGGTCGCCTTGCCGTCTTTGCCGCCGAATTTACCGTCAGCGAAAAGCCGCTTCGTGCCAATGATCTTGCCGTCCGCGAAGCCGGTCGCCGGCTCCTGGAAGCCATTCGTGCCCATCGCCTTCAGGCGAGCATAGGTGACGTGCTCTCCGCCCTTCTCATGGGCATGATAGCCGTCCATGAAAGCGTCTTCCTCGGTTTTCCAATCGAAGCCTTTGAAGTTGTCGGCGACCTGGGCCATGCCGATCTCCCGGAAGACGCGCTCCATGTTGTTGGCGATGCGGGCCGCGATCAGACAATCGGGCATCGCCTGTCCAGGCGGGTCCATGTAGCGCTCGACGAGGCGCATACGACGCTCGCCATTCATGGAGGTCAGGTTCATTTCGCCGGAGGTCGCGGCCGGGAGCCAGACATGCGACGCCTGCCCGATCTGGCTCGGTATGATGTCCATATCGACCGAGAACAGGCCGCCCTTCTTGATCGCCTCGACGATGGCGTTGACCAGCGCCGTACGGTCACCGAACGGGACCGAGTCCATGGCCTCCTTCACCAGGTCAGTGCGCTTCTTGTAGGTTCTCTTGAACTGGTAGGCATTGAGCGTCGTCTTGTAGTGGTCGCACCCCCAGATGTGGTGAACGCCCCCCTTGCCCTCGATCAGGAGCTTGTCGACGTATGCCGCCGGGCGACCGACATGGGCATCGGACGGACGCGAGTAGCCTTCCTGGTGGCCGCCCAGACGCACGCAGCCACCTCCCGGCCGACCGATGTTGCCGGTGGCGAGAGCGACATTCACGAGCGCGCCGTTGGTGCGGTAGTTGTCATTGCCCCAGATCAGGCCCTTCTCGTAGGCGAACATGGTGCGGCGACGCGCATTGCCTTCCTTTGGCGACGCGATCCATTCCGCCGACTGGCGGATCTGGTCGACGGTAAGACCGGTCAGAGCGGCAGCTTGCTCCAAGGTCGTCTTGTTGGCCGCGACCATCTTGTCGAAGCCGTTGGTCGAGGCGGCAATCAGTGCCCGGTCGAGCCAACCCTTCTCGGCGATGTACGTCATCCAGGCATTGAACAGCGCAAGATCGCTGCCCGAGTTGATGGCCAGGTGCATCACCCGGTCCTTGCCGGCCTCCACCTCGCAGGCGTTGACCGTGACGGTGCGCCGCGGATCGATGATAACGATCCGCGCAGGGGGATGAGCCTCATTCGGAAGCTCGGCGCGCTTCTTGTCCATCGACGTGCCACGCAGGTTCGGCACCCAATGGTTCAGGAAATAGTTGGTTTGGGTCTCCAGCGGATTGGCGCCCACCACGACGATCGTGTCGGCGAGCTCCGCATCCTCGTAGCAGTTGTTGAGCTCGCCGATGCCCATGTCGCGCGTGGCGTGGACCTCGGAATTGTAGGCGGGCCGGTTGTGGATCCGGATATTCTTCACCTTCATGGCGCCGAAATAGAGCTTGCCGGTGCCCCAGGTGTTCTCGTAGCCGCCCCCGGCGCCGCCATGGTCGAAAGCGGAGACGAAAAGCCCGTCCTCGCCCTGATCCTTGACGATCTGGCACGTGACCCGGGCCACGAGATCGAGCGCATCATCCCAGGACGTCGGCGACATCGCGCCGTAGCGCCAGACCATCGGGTGCGTGAGGCGCTGCTGCTGTGTCGAACGCGCCTCCGAGAATGAAGTCTCCGCCATGCGGGCGCCGCGAACCGAGCCGAGGCCCGAATTCACCACGCAGTTCTTGTCCGGCATGATGACCAAGTGGACGTCCTTACCGTCCTGCTTGACGATGTTGTACATCGACGGCGAATACCAGGCGCTGCTGTCGGCCCCTTGCTGCTGGGCAAGGTCGACCTTGAACTTGTTCTGACTCGGATCCGTGCCGCCCTGCCGATTGATGTCCCAGGTGTAGGCCTTGTAGCCGCATCCGACGATGCAGAAATGGCAGGTGACGTTGTGCTCCTTGGCGTCCGCGGGGACGATGGGGAGGCGATCGATCTGACGCTTATAGGTCATGGCCTTCTCCCTCAGAGCACGTTGGACAGGCGGCCGTAGAGCAGCTCGTCGAGCCCCTCAGCCACGATGTCGCCATTGGCTTCGACCCGCAGCGCATATTGCGGCAGGTTCTGGGTCGACTGCCCCCAAACCTGCTGGCCGCCAGCCTCGCAATCGAAGCGGGAGTAATGCCCGGGGCAGTTCAGCGTCTTGTCGGTCGCGTTGAACGCGAGCGGAAAGCCCTTGTGCGGGCAGACGGTCGAGAAGCCGACGATATCGCCGTCAGGGCCGACGCCTCCCGGAACGCGCTTGCCGAGCTTGATCAGCACGCCCGGCGCATCATCATCGGGATAGGCAACATCCTTCGGCTCGTTGACCTTGAGCTCTGCGACAGTTCCGAGCTTGTTGGCGGGATACTCGACCAGCGCGGCAGCGGGTTTTGCCTGAGCCGGCGCGGAAACGATCGTCGTCGCAGCGGCGCCTGCCGCGGCGAACCCCGCTCCTGACAGGAACCGGCGGCGGCCGAGATCGACCATCAGATCGCACTTCTTCATTGAGGTTCCTCCAGCCAGCTTCTCGTGAGCGGTAGGAGGTGATTGCAGGCCCCGTGCCAGGGCTCAGAAGGCCGAAGTCCTTAACAAAAACAGTGGCCTAAGGATCATGGTCGATCTGAGCATGTTCGAATTCTCGAACATGCTGCGGTTGCGAAAGTAAGGAAATCCAGACCCTGCAATCAGCGCGAAGAGTTCGGCGGCTGCTCGCCGTCGTCGCGACCGAAAGAAATCTCGAAATCCCGCCATTTGAGCCGCCGCAGGCGCATGGCAAGCACGAGCCCGAGGACCCCGATCAAGCTCAACACGGTCGGAGTGGCGACAATCGCAGTGAGGGCATCCATGCTTGGCATCGCGCTTCTCACTCGTCCAGGTCCGTGGTCTCAACGACCAGATGCGGGCGATCGAGTTTCGCCAGGATCGCTTCGGCCGCCTTCTTCGTGTCGAAAACAATTGTAACCGGCCCACCGGGCTGAAGCGTTCCCCGCTCTCGCTCATACTCATCGAGACTGTCCGTCCGACAGACCCCGGCGCTATCGACGATCACATAGCGGCCGATCCTGTGGCGGGGATCAGTCGTCCCGACCGCATAATTGGCGAAGCCGAGCATCGGCAACATGGCCATGCTCGCCGCCGTTTCCGCGTTGCGGAAGCCGTCGCTACCGAGCGGCGTGGCGGCGACCCGAAGTCCGATCCCCGCATCCGAAAAGGACTTGAGCGCGAGCATATGGCTCAGGTCTTCGAATGTGTACCTGCTGTGCTTTCCATCGTCCCGCGAGGCCAAATAGCCGCGTCGCTTCCAATCACGCTGCAACTCGACCGAAACGCCGGTCGCACGCGCCGCTTCACCAGGCGTGTACTCGGTCGAGATATATCGGACCGTCCGGCGTCGAGAGCTCATGCATTGCAATCCGTGAGATGCCCCACGAATACCGCAAAGACAAAACCGTGTCAAAGACCACGGTTTATCTGCAGTCTCAATCTCTCGCGGATCCCAGGCCGTACCGTCTCATCTTTTCCCAAAGTGTGGTCCGGGAGACCCCAAGTGCCTTCGCGGTAGCAAGCACTGCTCCATCGTTTTCAGAGAGAACACGGGCAATATGGCGCCGCTCGGCTTCGTCGCGAATGCCCTCCAACCCCTCCCGCTGAGACGGTTTGAAGGCAGTTTCGAGATCAGGAAACAGATCACCCGGCATCAGCAACGGTCCGTCGCTCAGAGCAACCGCACGTTCCACCCGGTTGCGGAGCTCGCGCACATTGCCAGGCCAACTATGGGCGAGCGCAGCTTCCAGGGTCAGCGCGCTGGCACCTTGAACGCGCTCTCCCATCTCGCTCGCGAATTCCGCCACGAAGCGATTGATCAGCCAGATCACGTCTTCATTTCGATCGCGCAGCGGTGGAACGGGAACATGCACGACATTGATGCGATAGAGGAGGTCTTCGCGGAATGTCCCTTCCCTCACCTTCCGATGCAGGTCTGCATTGGTGGCACAAACTACTCTTGCCCTGAACGGAACGATCTGCTCGCCACCCACCCGGCTGAAATTGCGATCCTCCAGAAGCCGCAGGAGCTTTGCCTGAAGCTTCGGCGCGAGATCGCCGATCTCGTCGAGAAACAGGGTTCCCGCACCAGCCCGCTCAGCGTAGCCAAGATGGCGGGCGTGAGCGCCCGAGAAAGAGCCCTTCTCATGCCCGAAGAGCTCGCTCTCCATGAGGTCCGACGGAATAGCGGCGCAGTTCACGGCCATGAACGGCCCGGCTGTCCCACGGGACGCATGTAGCAACCGGGCGCAAACCTCCTTGCCGCACCCGGTCTCACCCGTGAGCAGGACCGGAGCGCTGACCCTGGCCAGTCGCATGAGAGTGCTTTCGAGCGCGCGCATTGCAGGCGATACGCCGAGAAGCCCCTCGCCCTCCGGCTCAGCCGGATCAACCAAGGTCTCCAAGCGCTCAAGGAATACCGACATCTCGAAGGGCTTTGTGACGTAATCCGCCGCGCCACACCGCATCAACCGCACCGCCTGATCAATCTCTCCGAAGGCCGTCATAAACAGGAATGGGGGAGCTCGTTCGGACTTCACGGTCTCAAGGAAGATCTCCTCGCCATTGCCGTCTGGCAGCTTGAGATCGCAGATCACCGCCTGCGGCCGGCGCTTCGAGAGTCCCTGCACAGCCTCCGCTTTGGTCTTCCACCAGGTGACATCGGCACCTTCAATGGCGAGCCTCTGGACAAGAGATTCCCCCATGATCGGATCGTCCTCGATCAAGCCGATGGCGCAACGTTCAAGCGACATCGCGAAGCTCCTCTTTTGCGCGCAGGGGGATTGTCATGCGGATCAAGGCACCTCCAAGCGGTGACCTGGCGATCACCACCTGACCTCCCATCTCCTCGAGGAGACGACGCGTGACCCATAATCCGAGCCCCGCCCCTTCGCCGAACGGAACTGGGCTGCTGGTCTCACCGGCAAGAACGGCATAGGCATCGGGGCTGAAGCCGGGCCCCTGATCGTGGACTTCCAGCAGCAAATGATCGCCTTCTATCGCGCAGATTACTGAAAGCTGGCCGCCAGGTGGGCTTACACCGATCGCATTGAGCAACAGGTTCAACGCGATTTGACGGAACGCAGTCGCCTCGATTGGCAACTCGCCCTGGATCGTGTTTTGCCAATCCAGTGTCAATGTGCGCCGGGCAATCTCTGGCCGAACGAGCAATCGCAGATCATCGAGGTCATTTGCGGCCAGATGGCGTGGATCGCGATCGGCACGATATGCCGCCAGCGTCGAGCGGACGACGTCCCGGATTCCCTTGAGGCCGCGTTCAATCAAATCGAGCGAGATCGATCGAACCTTCGGCTTGTCGCCATGGCGCTTCAACGTGTCGATCGCGTTGAACAGGCCGCCGAGAGGGTTGTTGATCTCATGGGCCATGCCGGAGGCCAGGCGTCCGAGACTGGCCAGCCGCTCCTCATTCGCCAGCTCTTTGGCAATCGCCTCGCGCTCGTTGACTGCACGCGCCATCGCGTTGAAGCGGATGAACAGGCGTCTGAACTCGCGGGTCGACGCGACGATTTCGTCTTTAGGAATCGGCTGTACCGGCCCCGAGACGCTGAGATCGAGGTGCCTCGATAGGGTGCCAAGCGGCCCGAGCATGCGCCTGATGATCCAGTAGCCTAAGGCGGCCAGCAGCAAGGCGATTGCAGCGTTTGTGGCGACCAGGGTTCGGAGGACCTCGCCGCGCTCGCGCAGCAGGTGGGAGATATCATAGTCAACATAGATCTCGCCGATGCGGCGATCCTGGTAGAGCAAAGGCCTCCGCGCGAAAGCGCGCCCCTTGCCAGTGTCGACGAAAAGCAGCGCGTCGCCATCGAATGCACGATCTCGTTCAGATTGCCGACTGAGCACAGGCGCTTGCCGGGGATCGCTTGCGGCAAGCGTTTCTCCCTTGCTGTCGACGACCACGATGCTCGCGCGGCCGAAGCCACCTTCGAGCGTCGCTCCCCTCTCGATAATGTCGAAGATCTCCCAGATATCCTCCCGCAAGACATGCGGGATGACTGC
Organism: Bosea sp. AS-1; assembly: GCF_002220095.1. Lineage (GTDB taxonomy): Bacteria > Pseudomonadota > Alphaproteobacteria > Rhizobiales > Beijerinckiaceae > Allobosea. The sequence goes on along the minus strand of NZ_CP022372.1, from coordinate 2,273,732 downwards.
CGAGGCCAGGCCGTTGAGGTAGATCGTCGACATCGCCGCGAGCTGTCGCTCCTGAGTCTCGCGCAGTCGCGTCAGCACGACATTGGTTAGTACGATACTGACCACCACCATGAAAACTGCGACGAGAACAGGCGCCTTGAAAGCCAGCGGCCAGCGCCGCGGATCAAGCGAAGCTCGCCTCATCCGAGTGCCCTCACCAAATCCACGCGGGCCGCGATGCTGTCGAAAAGCGCAGGCTCCCCAGGCGTGAAACCATCGAGCCTCAGAAGAGCCAAAACGTCCCGACCCGTCTGATCAGCTGGCATTTCGATCAATGCCCGCCGCAGGCGCGCAATCCCGTCACTCCTGACGTTCGGGGTGGACGTCGCGATGGGCGGGAAGCCCATCCAGGCAGAGCGCCAGGCAGGCCTAGTTTGCCGTGTCAGCTCCGGCTCGGTCTCCGTCATCACCTCCCAGACGTATCCATCCACGCTACCCGATTGAGCCAGGCCCGCGGCTACCGCGCGAACAACGTTTCGATGCCCGTACGTGAAGAAGGTTCGCCGAAAGAAATCCTGGGGCTTGGCTCTACGCTCCGCCAACAATGCCCGTGTCACGAGATATCCCGAGTTGGAGTCTGGGTCAGAGAACGCGTGAATGTCTCCGCGTAGATCGGCGATCGAGCTCGCATCGCGATCAGCACCAACAAGAAGATAGGACTGATAGGTCGGTTTGCCGCGCCAGACGGGGACAGCCACCAGTTCGAGCTCACGACGATAGGCCACGAAGGGAAACCCGCAGATCCAGGCGGCGTCGAGCAGCCCTGAGATCAGCTGCGACGTAATCTCCTGATAGGTCCGCTTCAAAACAAGCTGGACCTCCATGTTCATGGCGGTCGAGAGATACCGCTGCAGCGCTTCGAGCAGTTCGAGATCGGAGGTCAGAAACACCGGTGTCAGGCCGAAGCGGAATGGTTGTTGAGCTCGGAGCACAGAAGGCGCGGCGAGAGTTGAGCTTACACCAATCAAGACGGCTCGACGCGTGAGAGCGCGGCGTTTGACGGCTGGACCTGAGAGCCGGCCGACCCTCGATGTCACGGCAAACCTCCCAGATTTTGCTTATTTTATTTCAATCTGGTCCCTCGCTGGACCCCAGTCAAATAGCTTCGGCATCTCGATGATCGTCGAATTGTCGCCTTCAAGATTCTCTCTGTTGATAGCCTCGCGCTGCGAGCTAGGCGTTCGCGCCACTATCGTAGACCCCGCACTACTCCCGTCGCGCGTTGCCAGATCGCCCCGGTTGCGCCGTCCTGCGACGCGAGTTCCTCGAGGTCGAAAAACCCTTTTGCTTCCGGGCACCCTGCTCCGAGCACCAGCGTCGGGCAGACCCGTATAGTGCTACCGACAAGGCCTGCCAGCCGGGTCGCTCGATCGACCGGCTGGCAGGCATCCGTTTAGATCATTCGTTTGATTTCGACATAAGCGCCGTTGGTTTTCAGCGTGATCGTCACGTCCTTAGCGCCACGATTGCGCCAGAACCAGCCGTGGCCTCCGTCGCCTTCGGCGGTCAGAACGCCTTCGTCGCCAGCGGCGCCGCGGCCCTGCTTGTAACTTTTTTCTTTGCCGCCCCCGGCCGGGGTGCCGTGCATGTCGTAGTTCACGACGCCGCCGTCGGTGGCCCAAGAAAAGTTCACTTTGGCGCCCGCCTTCATCGTCAGCTTGTATTCAACGCCTTCGCTCGGCTTCAGGGTGATGACCGTCTCCTCTTTGCGTCCGGCAGCCTGGGCGACAACCAGCCGCTCGCTCGCATGGGCGGGTGAGACGAGAAGGGCCGCGAGCGCACTGCCGAACAGGCTGGAACGCTGATCCGAGGCCGGACGGTTGGATTGCTCGATGGAGCCCGTCGAATCCTTCTGGCGATCGCGCTGGGCTTCCTCTGCGAGTTGAGCCTTGATCTCGCCCATCTCGGTCAACTTGAGCATGCGGCCGACCCCGGTCGGGTCGATAGCATACTCGGCCGGGAGCACGATGGTGACGAGGATGCCAGCCGCGGCGACAAAGGCGATGGCAGTGGAACGCAGGAGCTGCGCCGAGGTCGGCAGTTCCGCGCGGGTCGGAATATCGGTGTTGTACATGGGTTCGAACCTCAAACCTGCGAGATGAAGTAGCCGGTGAGCTGATAACCGATCAGCACGAACCCGGCGGTGAGCATGACGGTGTTGGCGGCGTAGGCATTGCGCCAGAAGCTGTTGGTGCGACGCCAGAAGCCCATCACGATCAAGATCGTAGCCAGGGCGGTGAGCTGCCCGATCTCGACGCCGACATTGAACGCGAGGAGGTTCGGGACGAGGCCGTCCGGGGAGATGCTGTATTCGAGGATCTTGGTCGACAGGCCAAAGCCATGGAACAGGCCGAAGATGAGCGTCGCGACCTTGGTGTTCGGCTGGAAGCCGAGCCATCTCTGGAACGCGCCCATGTTGTCGAGCGCCTTGTAAAGGACCGAGAGGCCAATGATCGCGTCGATGATGTAGCTGTTTATTCCGACGTTGAAATAGACGCCGAGCAGCATTGTCGTCGAATGGCCGATGGCGAACAGGCTGACATAGATCGCAATGTGCTTCAGCCGGTAGAGGAAGAAGATCACCCCAAAAAGGAACAGGATATGGTCGTATCCCGTCACCATGTGCTTGGCCCCGAGATAGACGAAGGGGACGATGTTCACCCCCGTGATCTCCTGGATGTAACCCTTGTCGCCTTCGGCGACGGCATGGGCGAGCGCAGCGTTCAGGCCGAAGAGCCCGAACATCGCAGCGAGCAGGATTATGAGCAGAGCGCGCAGCTTGCGACGCCCCGCCAATGAGGATTGTTTCATTTGATTTCCAAGATTTGTCGTAAGGGAACGCCGCCTGTGGCGGAGCGCTTTTCAAACGACGACAGATCTCGGAGGTCGATCGAGGCCGTGGCGAAGCCTCAGTTCGGTGTCTTGCGGCTCAAGCCGCATCACGATGCCGACGAAACGCGGTATTCCGAGCCGGGGCTGACCGACCAGGTTCGCAGTCTCGTGAACATGGTCGGAGGTGCTGTGGCCGTGGACATGTCCTGGGACGCGCTCGTTCGGCTCGCCCTCGTCATGCGAATGCCCGTGCTCCGCGATCGCTACGGCAAGTTCGGCATGGCGCAGGGCTTCGGCCTGAGCCATCGCATAGACATTGTGGCCCGACTGGACGTGGACCGCGGACAGCAACATCGCGAACACCGCCAAGAAGGCGGCCGCGAGGCTCGATCTGCTTCTGATGCTGCGACGCGGCATACGATTAGCTAGGGACACCATTCTTAACGAAAGTTTGACGTGATGACATGGAGGCGCCGAATCGCGCTTTGACTCATCCTATCCAGGGGGATACCATCAGCTATGTCCGATAGCCATCTTCACGAGAGCCATCCCGAGATCGCCAAACGCCTGAAGCGGGCGGAGGGCCATCTGCGCAAGGTCATCGAAATGATCGAAGCCGGCCGGCCGTGCCTGGAGCTCGCCCAGCAACTCCAGGCGGTCGAAAAGGCGATCGGGCAGGCCAAGAAGAACCTCATCCAAGACCATCTCGATCACTGCCTTGAAGACGTCATCGGCCCTCTCGCACGCGAACAGCGCCGCCCGATCGACGAGTTCAAGGAGATAGCCAAATACCTATGAGAACGTGATCCCAGGCTGCCCTGACTTCGCCGCTCCGCGGCTGATTAGAACTGCATCGGACGATCATGCTCGACGTTCTCGCCAACCGAACCTATCGGCACCTCTTCCTCGCCCAGATCATCGCGCTGCTTGGGACAGGCCTTCTGACCGTCGCGCTGGGACTACTCGCTTTCGCGCTTGCGGGTGAAAAGGCGGGCGCGGTTCTCGGCACCGCGCTGGCGGTCAAGATGATCGCCTATGTAACCGTCGCGCCCGTGGTCGGTGCCTTCGCCGCACAGCTGCCGCGACGCGCCTTCCTGATCGCGATGGATCTCGTGCGGGCCGGGATCGCTCTGCTACTGCCCTTCGTTTCCGAGGTCTGGCAGATCTATGTCCTGATCTACCTGCTGCAATCGGCCTCGGCTGCCTTCACACCAACCTTCCAGGCGACGATCCCCGACGTGCTTCCGGAGGAAGCCGACTATACGCGGGCCCTCTCGCTCTCGCGCCTGGCCTACGATCTCGAGAGTCTGGTCAGCCCGGCTCTCGCGGCACTACTGCTGAGCCTTGTTAGCTTTCACTGGCTATTCTCAGGCACCGTTGTCGGCTTTCTCTGCTCCGCAGCTCTCGTGCTGTCGGTGTCTCTACCCGCTTCGCCCGCCGCCCATCGGCAGGGAGGCATCTACGACAAGACGACGCGTGGGATGCGCATTTATTTGGCGACGCCGCGCCTGCGCGGTCTACTGGCTCTGAACATGGCGGCGGCAGCCGGCGGTGCGCTGGTCATCGTCAACACCGTCGTCATCGTGAAGGGTTGGCTCGGATTGGGCGATGGGCAGGTTGCCCTGGCGCTGGCCTGCTTTGGGGGCGGTTCCATGCTTGCGGCGCTCGTCCTGCCGCGCATTCTCGACAAGCTTCCCGACCGGCGCGTGATGCTGTCTGCGGCGTTCTGGCTCGGCCTCATCCTGACGTTCTTCAGCGCGTCGCTGTTCGCCGCTTCCGGGACCGGCACCACGAACGCGACCTTGCCGGCGGGAAGCCAGGTTTGGTCTTTGCTCCTGTTGACCTGGCTGCTGCTCGGCATCGGCTACTCAGCCGTGCAGACACCATCGGGCAGGCTGCTGCGGCGTTCCGCCCAGGCAGCCGACCGTCCGGCCGTGTTTGCCGCGCAATTTGCGCTATCGCATGCCTGCTGGCTGGTGACCTATCCGCTCGCTGGATGGCTCGGTGCTACGCTTCCGCTCGCCGTCACCGCCTTGGCCTTCTCCGCCCTCACCTTTGCCGCACTCGTCGTTGCCGCACAGGTCTGGCCCGCGGCCGACGCCGAGACCCAGGTTCACAGCCATGACGATCTACCGCCGGATCATCCCCACTTGGTCGAGGCCGATGGCCATCGTCATGACCACGCCTTCGTGATCGATGACCTGCACACCCGCTGGCCCTCGAGGGCCAATTGATGGGCTGGGACGGATAGGCTGATCTCGCTTCACAGATCACCTGTGACATGCGTTGATCGACTGATCAGACCTCAACGACGCAAAGAGGGTCGAACCGTCGATTCTCTCGATCGCCGTGCAGATTTGGGTAACCAGCCTGGTTGGCCAAAACGCGCGTGCGTCCCACCCTGTAGTCGTGCGATCCGTGATCATGGCCATGGATCCAGAGGTCTGGCTGGTAGTCCTCGATTAGGACACTCAGATCCGAGACGAAAGCCGGGGACAGCGCGCTGCCCTGGTGTCTTGGCTGGACCGATTGCGGGTGTGGCGCGTGGTGCGTGACCACAACGGTTGGCCCCTCGTGCGTCTTTGCAAGCTCGCTGCGAATGAAAGCAAGATCGAGCCGGTGTTCGGCCGCTGCATGCCAGGGCATGAAGCGGCTATAATGACCGCTGTCCTCGCGATAGCGAATGAGTCTGTGATCGTTCAGCTCCTGCCCGGCAAACACCATCGACGGCTTAGGTGTCCCGAGGAGGCGATAATCGGTCCATAATACGCAGCCGATAAAGCGGACGCCATCAATGACGACGCTGCGACGGGCGAGCAGCTCGATCCCCGCTGCCCTCGCTGCTTCTCTGCCATCGGCGAGGCTCGACTTCATCTCGCTGCCGTAGAATTCGTGATTCCCAGGTACATAAACGACTGGGCGCCCAGAGAGCGGGCCCAGGTGCTGCTCTTGCTGCACCATCCACGCCACAGCCGCCGTAATTGGCTGCCCCATGTCGCCGGCGAACACCGCCACGTCAAACTCCGGCATAGGCGCAGGAAACTTGAAGGGGCCAAATTCAAGATGCAGATCGGAGATCACCAGCAAGCGCATTCTGCCTCCAAGTCGTTTGAACTGACGGAAGGGTCGAAGTTGGGGGCGGAACTACCGCGCCTTCGCAGCGGCAATTCGCGCGAAGAGGTCGACAACCTCGCTCGGCGCAAAGAAGGATACGCGCCCCGAATACGAGCTCTCGAACTCCTCGATAGGCATCGCCAGCGCATTGATCGCGCCGGGGCCAAAAACGTCGGCCTCCAGATCGTCGCCGGTGAACAGGACTTCAGAGGGCTGCAGTCGTAGCTCCCTGCATACCAACCGGTAAATCTCATGCTGGGGCTTCATCAGGCCCGCACGAAACGACAGCACGAGCGCGTCAGGTGAATCGGGAAGCTGATCGATCAAGGTCTGCTCGTAGGAGTAAGCGAGGTTCGAACAGATCGCGATCTTCAGCCCGGCTCGACGCAACGCGGACCACATCTCGCTCACGCCCGGTCGCAACCGCGTCGATGCACACTCCGCTTCAACGTCTGCTTCTAGCCGTGCCAGCTCGTCTTCAGTTACGGGGTTGGCCATCTCTCGCGACAGTTGTCGCAAGCCGGTCGGGCGCGTGATTGCCATCACCGCCAGCGCGCCCGACGGTTCATCGCGGAGAAGCGCGTGGAATGGACGACGCTTGTCGACGATTTCTACAACGGTCCCGAATGCATCAAAGCAAACTGCCTGAATCTCACGCGACGTGGCACCTGTCCAAATCTCCTCGTTGGCGGTACTGGCTGGATCGCTCAAATCTATGTCACGGCGAGCCGATGCGCCCTCGACGACAGCAGCAATATGCCGCCGTACGGTCATCTGATCTTCGAATGATCCGCAAAGCACCTCAAGCGGACACAGGCCATTGAACGGAGGAAGCTGTCGGGGTCGAAGCAACCACAATCGCTCTTCTCGTGCGCCGGAAACGAGCAACAAGAATTGGCGCAGGTCGGCAAAAACACCGATTACTACCGAAATCCTTAGTAGCGTGCCTGTATCGAGCGCGAGCGGCTTATGCTCACGAGCAATCCTCGCCCATTTGCGGAGTTGCGGTAATTTGCACTCCAGAAGCTGCGCCTGCTGTCTCTCAGATAGTTCCCAGCGACGAGCAATGTTGAGGAACGTGCGCATACCGGGTGCACTCACGCGAGCGCGCTCTTCGAAACTCCGTTCGGACATTTGGACCTCGTGCGGCGAATTGCTGTTTGCGGACAACTTCGCGGGAAGCTGCGGATAAACGGCGAGATCAGCCTTTGAACGCCTGAGCAAACTCGACCGGGACCACCATTTTTGCGATGCTCCCGTTCACGTTGATTCAGCCGCTTATGCGGAATTTTTCAAAACAGAACGCCACATCGCTCGATGTCGCGTAACGACATAGCTCGCAGGCACTGTTGGTGAAGAAGCGCTGATGAAGGCCAAGTCGGAGTCATATCCACCTGCGGAGACCGCCGCACCTTCGGGCGAGCCTCGCGACCAGGTATATCATTATACCAGTAGTATACGAATTTTCCACCTAAAAAAGGATGGTCCGATCCTGCTCACGTCGGGGAGCATGCTGCCGATGCCTGAAGATGAGGAAATTCCCGGCTTCTTGTGCCAGGCAGCCCGACAGCTTCTCAATATCTCGCAGCAGACGCTTCACGAGCGCGCTGGCGTTTCCAAGAAAACTATCAATGATTTCGAGAATTTATTTGTCGCGCCACAATTGGAAACGAACAGGAAAATTCGGCAGGAACTAGAGAGGCAAGGCGCTCGTTTTTTGATCGGAAGCGAGCGAACTGGTGTCGTCATTCTGAACGAACCCCTCCCAGCGCCCAGGTCAAAAACCCGAGATTAGTGCGCTTCAGAATTAACCATATTGCGTCGAATTGTATGAAATTATCTACACCGCTGGTATATTAATTAGGTCGAGGCCAACCCGAGGTAACCGCCCTGCCCGCCTGCAGCAGCACTTGCCCGATCCGGATCGGCCTGCATCGGAGCCGGATTGATCGGCGCATTCCGCTAACTGCCCACCGGCCGCGACGGCCGTTGATGTGCCTGCAAACCACTTAGGCCAGCGGAGAATTCCCATGATAGGCACGACCCAGGTCTGGCGCGCGAACGCGCTCGAACGAGAACTCATTGCCAGTCTTCCTCGGCGGCGCCGCGGGGCGCCCCCTCACCCGGATATTAGACGGCGGGTCTCACCGGCGCGAGGTGCGACAATTTCGATAGCCGACGGGCCCCTATCGGACCAACTCCTCGATGAGGAGTTCGACGAACTGGGCTGCGAACTGACGACACTACTTCAGATGGCGGCCCAACTTTAACGCTCGGCTCTCACGCCCCACGCGGGCAAAAAGCCCGTCGGCCTAACTTCCTGCGCCATCCTACGCGCCTAGGGCAACGCAGGCCTCATCATATACCCCAAAAAGAACTGCCGATCCGGGTAGCCACACGTCGCTAGCGCCCAAGACGACGCCAAGCGGAACTCACCGACAAGGCGCCTATCGCGTCGCGTCAGCTGACGCGGCAACCCATTATCAAGTAATTAACCAAACCCGCAAAGCAGCCGGTATAGAATCGCTTCATCCGCGATCGGCTTTTTTGGTTCGTCCGGCGCTAACGATAATCACCCCGCCCATACCATAAAGCGAATACAGAGTCGAATCGGTAAAGTCGACGCAAAACCGGTCATGAGTCGGCGTCAAATCGCTGGACAGAGATACCGTTGCCTGAGGTACAAACCCGTCAACCAGCGAATGAGTTGGGATAACAGATGGAGATTTCGCGACAGAAACACAGATTGAAAACGCACAGGCAGCATCAACTTTGGCTAGTTCATGCCCAATCGACCTGAACCATACCCCTTTCATCTACGGAGTACGGAATGGAGAAGTTGGCTGCTCTCGTAGTCCGGCTCGGTCAAATCCGAGTGGAATTTGGCGATCGGGTCGCACTGCGTGCCATTCACGCAGCATCCGTGGCCGCCGCACAGGTCGTTCTGGCGGAGGCCGAGGCTGAAGCGCGGGTCAGGCCCGTTCTAACAGCCGAGATCATCGCCTTCCCTCTCATCGGCAGAACCGAGCCCGAACCAGATCAGGAACCAGGAATGTAGAGACGAAGCTCGAACCGACTCAAAAATGAAAGGGACATTCTGACGCCCGTCAGAATGTCCCCTTGAGACAACCCACTCCTCCGGAACTGGAAAACCTCGGAGTGGACCTACCGAACTCCGGCAGCTGCCGAACTCAGTTCCTCGTGTATACATGCGCGCGTGATAAAGCGCAAGCAGTTTTCACGAGAAATTGGGGTCGCGGTAGTGTGCCTACCGAAGAGAACCCCAAGATGCTTACTATTGAAAACCTGCCTTCTTCGCCGGCTCCGATGATCTATCTGCCGGGCGAGTCGCGTTCGTCTCGAAATGTCCACTCCAAGAGCCGCGGGGCGTGCCGACCCAGCATCGTTGTCCACGGTCGCGAGGTCATGTGCGAGTCTGGTGAGGAACGTGACGCGGCGCAAATCATCGCGACCAATCCAGATGTCGTCGACCTTCGAGAGCAGCCTCCCGCTGTGACCTGGGTCGACGCCGAAGGTACCCCTCGGCGGCACACATTCGACTTCCTGGCAACTTTGCGATCGGGAAAGAAGATCGCAATCGCGGTCAAGCCCATGGAAGTCGCGAAACGCACTCGCTTTCTGGAGACATTAAGTCTCATCGCTCGGCAATTGCCGCGCAGCTTCGCCGATGGCGTAAAGCTCGTCACCGACGAGGACCTCCCGCTAGACCATGTCCATAACGCGGTTTTGCTCAGGCAGTCGCTTCGCACCTCGAACCCGGCGCACGACGAACTCATCAAACGTCTTCTGGCCGAGCATAAGTACGCGACGATCGGGCAGATCATCGAGGCGAGCGGCCTCGAAGGTCAGGCCTTCCAGGCAATCATCCGCCTGATCGCCGCGGGCGTCGTTCGCGTCATCGACAATGCCCGCATCGGATATCTGGCTAGGATCGAGCTCACGATCTCCTCGAGCAATGAGGAGGTCGCGTGATGAACTCCGAATTCACCCCGCGCTTCAGCCTGTCGTACCAGGATCGCCTGGTCATCAACAACATCGCTTACAAGCGCCGCCGCCGTCTGCCCCACGGATATATTCTCGAACGCGTTGATGATCCCGATGTGGTCGAGACTTTCACCGACCGGGATCTCTTGCTGGCTTCCTCAAAGCCCGACTTCCGTTTTGAACGGAGCGCATTTGCCGAGGGCAAAGCGTCCGCTGCCTCCAATTCGGTCGATGGGCTGATCAGTTGGATTCCAGAAGATCAGCAGGAAGAGGTGCTGTGGCGCACGAGGTTTTGCGGAGGGATGGAGAAGGAGATCCAGGCCAAGAATGCCACTCTCTCGGACGCATCCTATAAGAAGTGGGCTCCAGTTGTCGCGCAGCGCGACCATGCTGATGAGCTAAGTCGTACTGCAAACCGCAATGCAGATGGCGAAATCATCAAGCCGAAGGCTGGCGATCGCGAGCTTGGGTGCCGCAAACCTCCAAGCGCGCGCACTTATCGCAAATGGCGCAAGTGGTACCTGGAGGGCGGCGAACGAGCTATCGCGCTCCGGAAGCGCTATTTCAGATCGGGTAACCGTGTAACGGAGCGACTGGGGCTGCCTGAGCGGCAGATCATGCACCGCTTCACCCAGATGTACATGTCGGAAACCCGGCCGACCAAGCGCGATGTCCATCGCCTAATGAAGGCTCACATCATCGAGGAGGAAAACCCGAAGCGGGAGGCGGCGGGTGAAAAGCCGCTTCGGGTCCCAAGCTATGAGCGCTTGGTGGCGGAGATCAACTCCTTCCACGAATTCGATGTTCATGCATGCCGCTACGGTCTCGATGCCGCAAGAAAGCGCTTCGCGATGGTGCAAAACGGCGTCGACGTCGAGCGGCCACTTCAGCGCGTTGAAATCGATGAATGGCGCGTGAACCTGCAAACCCTCTGCGCAGATCTCGGGATCCTCGATAAGCTTTCAGACAAGCTGCAGTCAGAGATCGCAACCGCTCGTCCGTGGCTATGCGCTGCCCTGGATAGCGCGACATCCGTCTGTGTTGGATTCAAGCTCGGCCTCACACCGACGGCCGAGCTTGCGTTGGACACTCTCGAGATGGTGGTGACGCCGAAGGCGCCGTACGCCTTGGCCGCCGGCGCGATGTGCCGAGACGACTTCTATGGCTCGCCCGAGCGCATTGTTCATGATCAGGGGGCCGCTTTTCTGTCCCTGCGGTTTCGTCGCGCGATCATCGATCTCGAAGCCGACGCGGAAGCTCCGCCAGCCGGAATTCCGTCACTTCGGGGTCGCATCGAGCGGTTCTTCAGAACAGCAGGTACGCAAGCGCTTTGCCCGTACACCGGCCGGACTTTTGAATCGATCGCGGCGAAGGGTGATTACGACCCGGTCGCCCGAGTCAGCCTGACCTTACATGAGCTCTGCGATGTCATCACCCGGTGGGTGCTCGACATCTACCACAACACTCCGCACGCCGGTTTGAAAGGAGAAACACCCGCCAACTGCTGGAAGCGGTTGGTCAAGGCCTATGGGATCATTCCATCGCCTGATCGCCACCGTCGTCGTGCCGTCTTCGGTGTCAAGCGCGATTGCTGCTTGACGCCCAAAGGCGTCAACTTGTTCGGCCTCCACTTCAATAGCCGCGAGTTGCAGGAATTTCGCCGCCAGCGAGGTGATGTCACCCTCGAGGTCCGCATGGACCATATGGACCTCGGTCACGTCTCCGTCCGCCTCGAAGATGGCGGCTGGCTCGCAGTTCCGAACGTACGGCCCGGCTTCGACGACGTCCCATTGAAAATTTGGCGCGCGGCGGAGGCGGATCTTCGGCGGCGATTCAAGACTGAGGCGGCGGTTGCGGATAGGATCGTCGCGAAGGCGATCAAGGATGCCTGGGAGCTTGGCAGGGCAGCTGCTGCCCGCGTGAATATCTTCTCCACTCGGCCCAGCACCGAAGAACTGGACTACGCACAAAAGGAGCTCGGGTACGGCTTTGGTCGACCTGCGCAGCTGGCTGACGGCGCCACGCCGCTCGTCGGCAATCTGCTCGCGGGGGCGATTCCGACCGGGACCAGCGAACGCGCTGTGCCTTCAGCTGTCGCACCCAAAGCCAAGACCCGTTCATTTAAGATTACGGATTGATATTTCCATGACCTATAACTCTGACCTCATTGAGGTATTCCGCGTTTCGCTTTCAGAGCAGCAGAAAATCGTTTTGGCGGCGCGTGAAAAGCTGAAAAACAAGCATATCGAGACGGAATGGGATCCTGAGCTCAGGCGCAAGTTCGATACGCTGATGCGTTCCGTTCTGAGCCAGCGGCAGTCTGGCAGCGAGCCAGCGCACGCTCGGCATGAGGGGCGCTGCCTCTTCGTGAGCGGGGAGGCCGGAACCGGAAAAACCGCATCTCTCGAGCGGCTTTTTCGAACACACCCCATCCTTCAGCCTCGGGGAGAGCATCGCTCTCCCTTGCTCAGGGTGATCGTGCCAGCTCCTTGCACCTTAAAAACGCTCGGGCGAGAGGTGCTCAGAGCACTGGGTTACCCTCTGGCTCGGGAATTGGCGGATCACATCATCTGGGCCCGCATCCTGGAGCTTCTACCCGTTGCCGGTGTGCTGATCATCCATTTCGACGAGACGCACAATCTGACGGACAACGCCAACGTGGTCCAAATGGACAACATCAGGAAGACCTTCAAGACGCTGATGGTCTCGTCCTGGCCAGTTGGCCTGATCATTTCGGGCTTGCCTAGCCTGATCCCCGAGATGCGCAAAATCGACGAGATTCGCCGTCGTGGCCAGTTTGTGTCGGTTCCGCTGCTAAGGCTGCCCGACGACAATGAGATGGTCGAAGGCATCATCTGCGGCCTTGCGGAGGTGGTTGGCGTCGCCATTGGCGAAGACGCGGCCGAGCAGATCGCGCCTCGGCTGATCCACGGCGCCTTGCACCGCTTCGGGCTTGTGATTGAGCTGATTCACGAGGCCGTCGAGCTGGCCCTGTTGGACGAGAAGGCGCTTTCGATCGAGCACTTCGCCACTGCCTACACAGACCGAACCGGCTGCGGCGCGCTGATGAACCCATTCGTGGCTCCAAACTGGGCTGATCTCGATTGCTCACAGGTCCTGGTTGATGAGCCGCCAATCGAGCCCGTCCTACCGATTGACCCGCCGCGTCGTAGTGGTCGCGGTCGCAAGAATGGAGGTCGCTCATGAGCGGCCTCTATCCTTCGCTCGAGCTGCGGACCGGTGAGTCACCGGCGAGCTTCCTGTCACGGCTGGCACTTCTGCACCGCGCCCAGAGCCTCAGCGTGTTCGCGCTTGATATGGGTTTCCAGTACCAGCACATCGTAGACGGAGATCGGGCCGCGTTGAGCCGGTTTGCCAGCGTCTCCGGTGCTTCGGTCGAGCAGCTCTTCGATCAGGCCATTGTCCGTGAGCATGACCATTATCTCTATCGCGGGCAGACCTTCGTCAGATCCTCCCTCCGACGAGCGCGAGTCGTGGCCTGCCCCCGCTGCCTGGCGGAGGATCTCGGCGATGGCGCCAGTCCATGGCAAGCGAGCGGCCGCAGCGATTGGCTGTTTCAACATTACCGTGTTTGCCTGAAGCACCATGTGCGGCTGGTGGAGTTCGGCGAGGTCAGCAACGACCAGACCACTCATGACTTTGCCCGGAGAATGGCACCGCTCGTCGTTGATATTCCGACACTCGCTCAGGAGGCAAAGCCGGGCGATCCAACAGAGTTGGAGCAGTATCTTGAAGCGCGTCTGACTGGCGGCGCCGGCCCCCGCTGGCTCGACAGCCTGCCATTCTATGTTGCCTGGAGAACCTGCGAAGTGATCGGTGCCGTAGACCGCAACGGGCGCGATGCGCCCATTCGCGATCTGAGCGAAGAGGACTGGCGACATGCCGGCAGCCGCGGGTACGACATTGCCGCTGGCGGTCCTGCCGATGTTCGAGCGTTCTTGCACGATCTCTGGTCGACAAGCAGTTGCGCCAGGCAAGGCGCCTCCGGCCCTCAGGCCTGGTTTGGGCAATTCTTCAAATGGTTGTACGCGATGAAGGGCGATCTGAACTACGACCCGGTTCAAGCCATCGTCATCGACTTCGTCGCTGACGTGGCCCCTGTCAGCCCGGACGACAGGCTCTTCGGCAAGCAAATTGTTCAGGAACGACGGCTGCACTCGGTCTTCACGGCGGCCCGCGCAAGTGGAATCCATCACAAGCGCCTCAGGAGGGTGCTCCGCGCGTCAGGCGTGTTGCCGCCCGATAGCGACCACCTCAGCGACAACTTGGTGACCTTTCGCCTGTCAGCAGGTGAGCCGATCATCGAGATGCTCCAGAACGTCATCACGCTGAAGCAGGCTGAGACCTACATCAATGCCGGGCGCGTGCACACCAAACTCCTGGCAGATCATGGCTTCATTCAGCCGGTGGAAGGGCATGACCGCCTCGAACTAGGCGATCAGCGCTACGACCGCCGTGAGCTTGACGAATTCATAAGGCGCCTGTCCGCCAACGCTGTATGGGTTAAAGAACCTGAGGGGCCCCAGTTGACCATCGCAGCAGCGGCGAAGCGTGCCTGCTGCTCGGCGATGGAGATTGTAAAACTGATACTCGATCACCAGTTGGGGTGGGTAGGCTCGTGGACCGCGACAACCGGATACCATTCCATTTTGGTCGATGTGTCCGAGATCAAACGGCTTACGCACGGTGAATACGGTGACAATCTTACAATGCGTCAGGCTGCAGACTTACTTCGATCCACCGATAGGGTTGTCAGCGTGCTCGTAGAGCGCCAGCTGCTCGCGACTGAGAGCCGGATCAACCCTATCAATCGATGTCCCTATATCGCCGTTCCACGCAAATCCATCGAAGGTTTCAAAGCTCAATATGCGTCGCTCCATGAGCTCGCCCGCAGTCGCGGACAGCATATGCCCGCCTTGAAGCGGGAATTGGCAATGCGCGGTGTTGAGCCAGCTTGGCCCCCAAATCAGGTTGGCGCGTCGTTTTACGAGCGAGCCGCTATTCCGCCCGGCATCTAAATCGAATCCAGGTTCGCTAGGATTTCAACCCGGCCTCACGGCCGGGTTTTTTTGTGTTTTGGGCTAAGAGAGCGGCTAAGTTTGCGGAAGTACTATCCCTCTGATTGCGGAACTTTGATCCTGGAATCCAAAAATCCCAATCAAACGATTTCAATAACTTAGGGTTTCTATTGCGGAAACACTATGCCTCTCTCTTCATCTTTGAAAATCGGGGGCATGGTGTTGCTGTGATTATAGGTCGAATTCCCGGCCAGGAGGCGGGTTCGTCTAGAGAACAGGCGCCATCATGCCGGCGGCGTTCTGTACGAGGCGGGTGTGAAACGGCCAAGACAGCACGGTATCGCGCTCGACGAGCCGTGACACGGCGAGATAACCGAGTTGGCGCGCGCGAACGGCGGCAGTCACCTGCTCGTCCGCGATCAGCAGGTTGTTCTCGAAGTTGAGCTGCATGCTTCGCCGATCCATGTTGGCGGAACCCACCAGCGCGATCTGCCCGTCGATGGTCATCGATTTGGTGTGCAGCAATCCGAGCGGATACTCGTAGATGGCGATACCGCTGGAGAGCAGGTCCATATAGCAGCTGCGGCAGGTGCTTCCGACGAGCCACGAATTGTTGCGCTCCGGAAAGATGACCGTGGTCCTGACGCCACGATGCGGAGCTGCGCTGAGCGCGCGCAGCACCGCCTCATCCGGCGCGAAGTAAGGGGTCGTGATCAGCAGTTCCTCGCGGGCGGCATAGATGCCTCCGACGAAGGAGTTCGACATGGCGTTGCCAGGCGTCGTCGGCCCGGTGCCGTACATCTGGGCGACGCACCCCGGCTCGAAGCTTTCGGGGGTAGGCGCTGCGCCGGGCAGCCCCTCGAGCGGCTCGCCCGTTTCCGCGATCCATGTGCAAACGAACAGATATTGCGCCTGGCGCACGACCGGGCCTTCGCAACGCAGGAAGATATCGACCCAGGGCGCATATTTCGCCTGGACGGCGAAGGCCGGGTCGGCACAGTTCTGGCTGCCGCAATAGGCGATCCGGTTGTCGATGACGGCGATCTTGCGGTGATTGCGCAAATCGAGGCGCCCGATGGCGAGGTGACCCAGCCGCGGAATGTCGTTCAGGGTCGCGACCAGCTTGACGCCAGCCTCGCGCAATTGCTGCCAGCGCGGCCCGTGGATGAAGGCTCGGGAGCCGAGCGCGTCGACCATGATCCGGCACTGCACTCCGCGTCTTGCGGCGGCCACGACGGCATCGGCGACCTTGCCGCCGTTCCCGTCGTCGAGCCAGATATAGAAGCAGATGTGAACGTGATCGCGCGCCTGCTCGATGTCCTGAATCAGCGAGTCGATGGCGAGATCGGAATTGACTTCGGGGCGGGACGGCGGCGCATCCGGGTCGCCCAGCAAGGCGATCCGGTTGCCGCTCACCGGGGGGAACTGGTTGATCGACCGGCAGAAGTCGAACAGGACGGCGGCTTGTGGGTCGAGCGCGGCCGGCGCATAGGCGGCCTCGTCCAGCCGGCTCGTCCGCGCTTCGGCCGCCTGGAGGCGTCGGATACGCTCGCGCCCGATGCTGGTCTCGCCGAGGAGCAGATAGGCCACGACCCCGAGCAACGGCAGAAACGCGATGACCAGCACCCAGGCGGCGCGAGCGGCGGGCGTGCGGTCGGGGCGGGTGATGGCGCGCGCCATGACGACCAGATGCACGGCGAAGAGCAGCAGCCCGAAGACGGTATGCAGGCCGAGATGGGGCGAACTCAACGACCAAATCATCGCGCCATGCGCTCCCCACTCTGAGAGGCTCAGATCAAGCCCGGGCCGAAGCACGAGCAACCGACGAGGCCATCCAGGAGAGCAGATGCCGGCGCAGCCGTCACGGTCTTTCGGTCGCCGAGCTTCTTCCGGCGACTGCCGCCGGGATCCCACGCCATGCCCTGCCGGTCCGCCTTCCCCGGAAGCCGCACCGGACACAATACCGTCAGAGAACCCTCCGGATTTTGGCGAGCGCGGCTGCGGCCCCTTCGTGATAGTCGATCAGCGTCCGGAAGCGCCCCCCGGCATCGAGGACATAGGTCGATGCCGTATGGTCCATCGTATAGCCGTCTTTCGTGGGAACCCGTTTGGCATAGGCCTTGAAGGCGGCCAGTGCCGCCGTCACCTGCTCCCCCGTTCCGGACAGCCCGACGATGCGGGGATCGAAGGATTCCAGATAGAGCGCGAGCTGCTGCGGCGTATCGCGTTCCGGATCGACGGTGATGAACAGCACCTGCAATCTGTCGGCTTGCGGACCGAGCGTCTTCAGCCAGGTGGTGATGTCGAACAGCGTCGTCGGACAGACCTCGGGGCAATTGGTGAAGCCGAAGAAGACAAGCGCCGGCTTGCCGTAGAAATCGGCCTCGGTCACGGGCCGCCCGGTCTGATCGACCAGGCTGAAGCTCCGGCCGATCTCGGCCAGCCCTCCCATAAGCTGCGCGTTTCCGGCAGGGCGGCCGGGCCCGTCGACGCGCCACCAGCCGAGAAGCAGCGTCGCGGCCACGGCAACAGCCAGCACCCCTGCCCAGGCCCCATAGCGGATCAGCTTCAGGACGCGCATGGCGGCCTCACCGTGCAGACCCTTGCGTCGTTCCAGCGCTCTCGCGCCGGACATGCGCGATCCCGAGCGTGAACGACAGCAGGACGAACATGGCCAGTAGACCTAGGACGACCCGGTTGCGCCGCACGGTGCGGGGGCGGAGAGGACGGGCTGGCAACATACGGCCTCGCAACGTCAGGGCTGGATGGCAGGAGCCGCCGGCGGGCCAACAGGCACCGCCAGGAATGCGATGATCAGGGCGAGAGGGTGCAGGCGAGAGCCTGAGTGCATCGACGGATTCCGGCTGGGCAGGTGCGAGGGTCGCGGACTGCCTCTGCTACGACCTGAAGCCACATGAGGTTCAAGACCGCGGCCGGCGTCTGCGACGCCCTGCCGCGGCCCTGATCGAGCCTCGGCCGAAACCACGGCTTGAACCTGAAGCCGCTTCATGTGCGACGGCGGGGCCGAGGAGGAATTCATGCTGAAATCCCGCAATCGCGCCCTGGCTGCCGCTCTGATCGTGCTCGCGATCATCTTCTACGCTGTAAGCGTCGTCCGCATGAGGGACGGGGAAGAACGCCGTCATCGCGAGGACCCCACCGCTCATTCCAGGACGGGGACCGCCGCGCCCGGCTGAGCGGCGGCGAGCAGGCCAGTTTGGCTCAGCTTTGCCGGCGCAACCAGGCTCGCGCCGTGTCCAGCGTGCCGCTGCAGCCGGGAGCCACCTCCTTGAGCACCATTTCGGGCTGCGTCGACCCAATCCAGATTTCGATCACGCGTCCGATGGCCCAGGCGGGCTGGCTCGTCACCTTGTCGATGATCGTCGGCGCGGCCGTCCGCACGCAGGAGAGCACGGCGTCGACCTCGGCCCTGGAGACGCCGGCATCGGCGAGTCTCTTGCCGATCGCGGCCTGGAGCGGGTCGAGCAGGAAGACGGCGACGAGGGCTGCGATGATCGCTTGCATGGCAGGTTTTCCGTGATGGCTCCGGCTCAGATCGGCAGGGCATGGCCCGCTGCGCCACGAATGGTCTCGTCCTCGATCTGGATCGTGCTGTGCCGGATGGTGAATTCGGTTCGCAACAGGGCGCTCGCCTCGGCTAGGACCGCTGCGGAGCGGGCCATGTCATCGACCACGAGATGGCAGCTCAGCGCGTTCAGTCCCGACGTGATGCTCCAGACATGCAGGTCCTCCACCGCCGTCACACCCGGAACTTGGCAAAGCCGCTTGCGAAGCAGCTCGAGATCGACTTCGGGCGGGACGCCTTCCAGCAGGATATGGATGGCCTGCCGGAGCAGATTCCAGGTACGCGGTACGATGAACAACCCGATGCCGGCGCCGATGATCGGATCGACCAATGTCCAACCTGTCGTCAGGACGACGACAGCCGCGACGATGACGCCGAGCGACCCGAGCATGTCGCTCATCACCTCGAAATAGGCGCCCTTCACGTTCAGGCTTTCCGAGGAGCCGCCGGCGAGCAGCCGCATGCTGATCAGGTTGACGACGAGGCCGAACACGGCCACGACGAGCATCGGTCCGCCGATGACCTGTGGTGGATCCACGAAACGTCGATAGGCCTCGTAGAGGATGTATACGGTCAGCAGGAGTAGGACGACCGCATTCGTCAGGGCCGACAGGACCTCGGCACGCACATAGCCATAGGTCGTTTCCGGCGTCGCGGGCCGCTCCGCGAAGCGGATGGCGATCAGTGCGAGTGCCAGGCCGCCCGCATCGGTCAGCATATGGGCGGCATCGGCCAGGAGCGCGAGACTGCCGGTCCAGAGGCCGCCGACCACTTCGGCGACCATGAATGCCGTGGTGAGACCAAGCGCCATGGCGAGCCGACGCTTGTGTCGACCGGCGGCCGTACCGAAGCCGCCCGTGCTTCCGTGAGAATGCCCCGCTCCCATCAGCCCCTCTCCCGCCTGGTTTGGCGAGCCATCGCGCGGCGTTCCCTTGCCGTTGCGGCGCCCTGCCCGCTTCCATGCGGAAACGCCGCGAGGAGCACCAGCACGGCACCGGCGGAGATCGCGATGTCGGCGCCATTGAACGTCGGCCAGTGCCAACCGGCCCAGTGCAGATCGAGGAAGTCGGTGACCGCTCCCTGGCGCCAGCGGTCGAGCGCATTGCCCAGCGCGCCACCGGAGATGAGAGCCAGCCCGATGCGCTCGAATAGCCGCGGGCTGCAGATCGCCCAAATGATCAGGCCGCCAGCGACCGCCAGCTTGAAAGCGGCGAGCAGGCCAGGCCAGTTCTCCAGAACCCCACTGCCGAGACCGAAGCTGACGCCGTAATTGAAGCCGAGGCGCAGATTGAGAAACGGAGTGATTTCGATGGCGCGCAGCGGATCCATGACCTGTGTCAGGATCGCCCATTTGGAGAGCTGATCCAGCCCTGCGGCGAGCACCGCCCAACTGATCACCGCCATCGCGCGCCACCACATGGCAGTGCGCCCAGGCCCGCTGCAAAGTGGGAGGTTGCCGAAAGGCGCAACTGGCATGAATGTCCCCGTCACGAGATCAGAGACACCCTCTCTACGATCTGAAGCCGCTAGAGGTTCAAGGGGAAATCGCGCCGGGCTTCTTCGAGCGTGCCGGCGGCTTTCCGTGACGATCGTCAACAATGGCGATCGGGACCGATTTCCGTAGCCGAACTTCGCTTCGGGCGAGCTTTTTGAAAACGCTCAACCGCTCGTCGGGCCAAGTCGATTTCGTCGACGGCAAAAGTCGCGAGGTTTGCGATGATGCGGGCGAGGCGCGAGCGTTCCTGCTCCCACTCGGCTTCGGCCAAGGACGGCCTGATCTTCCGCCACGCCACATCGAATGCGGCTCGTGCGCGAGCTACTTCTACAGGATCGTCGAGTGCCAGGAAGGGCATATCCCACCTCGGAAACCGCCCCAGCTCTTGAAATTCCTATACCCTACCCCATAGGCCGAATGCCCACAAAGCTCACTTGCCGAGCGGCGATAAAAAGCGGCAGACTGCCTCAAATAAAACGACCTTCTCTCTACCGAGTTCCATAACCTTATCATTTTTCACGAGGAAATTTATCTATCAAACTCAACGTCAAATCTCTCTTGCGGCGCTGATCGATTTTCCATTCGTGAAATCGTTGCAGTTTCGCGTGCTCCGCAGCGCTGGCGGACTAGCGACGACTGCTGAAGGGCACTCTCACGGCAAGAAGCTGACCAGCCAGCGCCTCCTGCTTCAGCTTCTGCGTGCCGAGGAAGCGGCGCTGCGAGGTGACGAACAGGGTCCGCCCATCGCGACCGCCGAGCATCGGCATGGTCGGACGCGAGACGGGTAGCTCGACCACCAAATCGACAGCCCCGTCCGCTCGCCGCCGCTCGATCCGCGAGCCGTTCACCACCGCGATCCAGACGCCGCCGTCGGCGTCGGTGCAGGCGCCGTCAGGATGCTCGCCCCCCATAAACCTCGCGAAAGCCCGGCCGTTGGAAAAGGTGCCGCTGGCGACATCATAGTCGAAGGCCTCGACCACTTGGCTGCGGCTGTCGGAGAAGTAGAAGGTTTTGCCGCAAGGCGAGAAGGCGATGGCATTCGGGATCCGGATCTCGCTCCGGTGACAACGCAGCACCCCATCCGGCGTCAGCGAGTAGAGCGCACCGACCGGCGCGCCACTACCGGTCTTGTCCATGCTGCCGAACCAGAGCCGGCCTGCCGCGTCGGTCTTGCCATCATTGAGCCGGTTGGCCGGCAGGTCTTCCTCGACCGCGAACAACCTCTCGCCGACCCCCGTCTCAGGCGCGAACGGGTAGATGCCATCCTCCAGGCCGAGAACCAGGCCATGATGGGCGAAGCTCACGACGAAGCCGGGCATCAGCGGCAGGCGATGGCTGGACATTCGGCCACTGGCCGGCTCGAAGCCGAGCAGCCGCTGGCCCTGGATGTCGATCCACCAGAGCGAGCCGCGCGCCTCATCCCAGAACGGCGCCTCGCCGGTCAGGGCGTCGGCCATATGCACCGGCAGGACATCGTCGGCCGTGATCGTCAGCATGGTGGGACCTCTACCAGCAGCGCGGCACGGCGTTCCCCGTCGCGCGGGTTTCGATGGACAGCAATTGCCCTGCAGCCGGTGCCTCGGCGCTCAGGCCGGGCGGCATGCGGATATAGGTGTTGGTGACATAGAGCGTGTGGCTGCCCGCGCCGCCGAAGGCGCAGCCGGTCGGCATCGGCACCGGCAAAGAGATCTTCTCGACAAGGCGCCCGTCTGGATCGTAGCGGCGCACGCTCCAGCCTCCGACCCAGGCGATCCAGAGATGCCCTTCCGAATCGATGGTCATGCCGTTCGGCCGGCCGGCTCCGGCCTCGGCCTCGATCAGCAGGCGCGGATTGCTGCAAACCCCAGCCTCGACGTCGAAATCATAGACCTGCACGCCGGCCTGGTCGGCATCCGCGACATACATGCGGGAGCCGTCGAGCGAGAACACCGGATTGCGCGGCGCGCCCGCAGGAGCCGGATGCCGGCGCGACAACAGGCTGTGATCGATCGAATAGAGCCGGCCGCGCCGTGGTGCCTGGTCCAGCGCCATCGTGCCGGCCCAGATGCGCCCGCGCGGGTCGACGCCAGCCGTGTTGAAGCGGTTATCGGGCCGATCCGTCTCCGGGTTGAACAGGGCCGAAACCCGGCCGCTGTCGGGATCGATCAGACTGAAGCCGCCCTGCCCGCAGCCGACGAGCTGGCCTTGCCGGTCGAGCGCGAGCCCTGCCGTGATCGCCGGCAGGGCGATGCGCCCGGATTGCTGGTCGGCGGGGTCGAACCAGCGCAAGGCCGGCGCCAGCACGTCGACCCAGAACAGCTTCTTGCGCCGGTCGTCCCAGATCGGACTCTCGCCGACGAAATCCCGGCCGGTCGGCAGAGCGGTGACCGAGCTGTCGGGCGGCTGCGCCGGCTGGCGCATGACGTAGGGCGCTGAAAGATCAACGCCAATCTGGCTGGAGGCCCGGCGGGCTGCTTCCACCAGCATCCGCCCGAGATCGTGCAGCTCCTCGACGCCTGCAGCCGGCGTGTCGACCATGACGACGATCGCCGCCAGGGGCATGCGGTCGCTATCCTGGATCGCGGCGGCGACGGTGACGCGACCGCTCGCGGCCTCCGGCCGGCAGACGACGTAGCCGAGGGCCTTGCCCATATCCAGTTCGGACATCAGGCGTGCATCGCCGGCCGCTGCGGGATCGATCTCGGCCAGCAGCTCGAGCGCGTTCTCGCGCGGCATCGCGGCGAGGAGCGCCCGACCTGCGGCGGTTTCCATCACGGGGCTTCTTCGCCAGAGCCGCACGAGACGGCCATAGCTCGGATCGGGGTCGTCGAAATCGAGCACGAAGACGTCCGCTCCGTCCCGGATCATCAGCAGGATGGTCGAGCCGACGCTGCGTGACAGCCGCGCCATCTCCGGCTTGGCGGCGCGGATGATCTCGCTGCCGTCGAGGCTGCGGCGCGACAATTCGAGGACGCGCACGCCGATCTCGTAGCGCCGGCGCCGTCGGTCGTAGCGGATGAGATTGCGGCTGACGAGCGCCGCCAGCAGCCGGTGCAGCGAGGCCGCAGGCATCTTCACGGCTTCGGCGATGTCCCCGAACCTGACCGGCCCGTCAGCCGCGCCGATGGCCAGCAGGACGTCGAGCCCCTTGGTCAGAGCCTGGGCACCAGGCGTGTCGACAGGGTCAGCGGAGCTCTTGGCCATACACCTCTCATAATTTAACTTGCGCAGGTCTTCAATATCAGCAATCTATCACAATGTGAGAGATTAAAGAGGCGAAATGCCTATGGCATCAGGCTCCCCGGTCCTGGCAGGCATCGATTTGGCGGTCGTCGGCGTCTCGGCGAAAACGACCTGGCTGTTCCTGCGCGCACGGACGCAGGACGGCGCCGAGGGTTTCGGGGAAGCCACGCTCTACGGCGAGGAAGGCGCGGTTGCCGCAGAGATCGGCAAGGCTCGCGAGCTGCTCCTGCAGCGCCCGCTGCCCTTGCCCGGAGGCGCCTTGCAGGCCTTGGCCATGGCACAGGCTTCCTCGTCGCGCCGCGCGGTGACGCATGCTTTGGAGCAGGCGCTGGTCGACCTCTTCGCTCGCCGCGCCGGGTTGTCGGTCGCGCATCATCTCGGCGGCCCGTACCGGGACCGGCTCGCCGCCTATGCCAACATCAACCGTGGGATTTCCGACCGCTCGCCGGCCGGCTTTGCTGCCCGGGCTCGCTCGGTCGTCGAGGCCCTGGGCTATGATGGCGTGAAGATCGCGCCGTTCGATGGGCTGAACTGGGAGGCCGATCTTGCGCAGCGCCAGCGCGCGCTGGCCGCGGGGGTCGAGCGTATTCTTGCAGTGCGTGATGCGATCGGCAGGGATCGCCGGCTGATGGTCGACTGCCATTGGCGCTTGTCGCGGCTGGACGCGATCGAGGTGCTGCGTCTCACCAGGAACGCCAACCTGTTCTGGCTGGAGGATGCGCTCGATGACCGCGCCTTCTCGGCCGAGGACTTCCGCTCGGTCCGGTCCGCCGCCAATGGCATCGGCGTGCGCATCGCCGGCGGCGAACGAGCCGAGACAGTCGCCGACATTCGCGACATCGCCGCCGTCGGCGGCATGGATGTCGTGCTGCCGGACCTGCGTTTCACGGGCGTCCGCAACGGCATGGTCATGCTCCAGTTCGCCGTCTCCGCCGGGATGGAAGCGAGCATCCACAACCCGGCGGGGCCGGTGCTGGACGCGATCTCCGTCCAGGTCGCGGCGGCACTGCCGTCCTTCACCATCCTCGAGGGTCAAGTCGGCGAGAGCGAGCTGTTCGACGAGATTGCCGGCGGCCGTCCGGCGCTGGTCGACGGGCATCGTCCGGTGCCGGACGAACCGGGAATCGGCCTTGTTCCGCGGCTCGCCTTCGACGCAGCCGTGCCGAAGGCCGGCAGCGTGGTTGCAACATTTGTCGGCGCCGCCGGCACGGGAGCGGATGCCTAGCATGATGCAGGACGCCATTCAGGTCGATCTGAGCGGGCGCACCGCCTATGTCACCGGCGGCAGCCGCGGAATCGCGGCGGCAATCGCGACCGCGCTGGCGCGCAATGGTGCGCGGGTTGCCTTCAATTTCTCGCCGGAGGCAGATGCGGCGGCCGGAAAGGCGCAGGCGGCCGAGCAGCTTGCAGCCGAGCTCGGGGCGGAAACCTCGGCCATCTCGGCTGACATGTCCGACCCCGCCGCGGCGCGCGCGGCAGCGGAAGCCGCGCTCGACCAGCTCGGGCAGGTCGACATTCTGGTGCTGAGCGCCTCGATCCAGGTGCACCGACCGATCCTCGAGATGAGCATGGAGGATGTCGACCGCCAGCTCAGGATGAACATCGCCTCCAACATCGCGGCGCTGCAGGCGATCGTCCCGCACATGCGTCGCAGCGGCTTTGGCCGGATCATCTCGATCGGCAGCGTTCAGGAGCAGGTGCCGTCGCAGGAGATGCCGGTCTACTCGATGACCAAGAGCGCGCTCGAAAACCTCGTCCGCAACCTGGCGGTCGACAATGCCCCCTATGGCATCACCGCCAACAACATCGCGCCGGGACTGATCCAGACCGACCGCAACGCCTTCCGGCGCGCCGACATGGCCGTCTGGAACCGGCTGGCGCGGAACGCCAACCCCATGGGCCGGGCGGGCCAGCCGGAGAACGTCGTCGGCGCGGCTCTGTTCCTCGCCTCCGATGCCGCCTCCTTCGTCACCGGCACGACGATCCACGTCACCGGCGGCAGCCATATCGCCCGCAACATGAATGACCTGATCAACACCGAGACCGCCAACGCACGGCAAGCCGGCTGAAGAACCGGACCCGTAAGACAACAGAGAGGAGACGACCCATGGCTAGCCGCAGGCTGCTCCCAAGCCTCATGATCGGCGCAGTGTTTGCCCTGACTTCGGCCTTGGCATCGGCCCAGAACGTGCCGCGCAACCGCACGCTGATCGTCGCGGCGCAGGCGGAAGCGCCGGTCTTCCGCAATGTCGGGCTCGCCAACCCGTTCTCGATCAACAACGAGGATTATCGTGTCTCGATCATCAACATGTTCGAGCCGCTGTTCTATTACAATGTCACCGACAACAAGGTCATCCCCTGGCTGGCGACGGGCTACACTTATAACGCCGACTTCACCTCGGTAACGGTGACACTCCGCGACGGCGTGACCTGGAGCGACGGCAAGCCCTTCGGCGTCAACGACGTGCTGTTCACGCTCAACATGCTGATCGAGAACGGACGCGGCAAGAAGGACCTGCTCAACGCCGCCGCGCTGGCCGCTTCGGTGAAGGCGGTGACGAAGGTGGATGAACGAACCGTCCGCATCGATCTCAGCGAACCCGATCCACGCTTCGCCTTCAAATACCTGATCAACTATTTCGACATCGGCCTGCAATGGGTGCCCGAGCACATCTGGAAGGATGCCGGGGATCCGGCTGCGTTCCGCTTCTTCGACGTCTCCAAGGGCTGGCCGGTCACCACGAGCCCGTGGACCGTCTCCCGCTTCACCGACGCGCAAGTCTTCATCGACAGGCGCGATGACTGGTGGGCGGCCAAGGCCAAGCTCGCCCCGATGCCGGAGGTGCGGCGCATCATCACGGTCCCCGGCGGCACGCGCGATCGCATGGTCCAGCTGATCTCGACCAACCAGGCCGACATCGTCAACGACATCCAGGTGGCCGAGGTGGTGCGTCAGGTCGTAACGCAGAACCCCAAGATCACGACCTGGACGGGCAAGGAAGCGCCTTATGGCGCGCGCGACTGGTGGCCGACCTCGCTCTACTTCAACCACAAATCGGGGAAATGGTCGGATATCCGCCTGCGCCGGGCGATCGGGCACTACATCGACCGCAAGCAGATCGTCGATGTCGCCTATTCCGGCGCGGCCGAGCCGAAAGTCGATCCCTTCCCCGGCTTCGGCGCGCTCAAGCCCTATAT
The DNA here is from genome assembly GCF_002220095.1 of Bosea sp. AS-1. Classification (GTDB taxonomy): domain Bacteria; phylum Pseudomonadota; class Alphaproteobacteria; order Rhizobiales; family Beijerinckiaceae; genus Allobosea. The sequence continues at coordinate 2,247,202 of NZ_CP022372.1, read as the reverse complement.
CGACGCTATCGCCCCGGTCGCGGCCAAGTACGGCGTCGGCGTCTACGACAAGGCCAAGGGCGACGCCCTGATGGGCGAAGCCGGATACAAGAAGAACGCCGCCGGCATCTGGGAGAAGGACGGACAGCCGCTGACGGTGGTGATCGAGGCAATACCCGTGCTGAACGCGGTCGGCCCGATCGTCGCCCAGCAGCTCAAGAACGCCGGCATCGACGCCTCCTTCCGGTCGACTCCTGAAAGCCGCGCGGTCCTGCGCGACGGGCGCTTCGACCTGACGCTGTTCGGCCATCGTGGCTCGATCGCCGATCCCTATGCCACTCTCGAAATGTATCACTCCAAGAACGCGTTCGAGGTCGGTCGGCCGACATTGTTTCCGGCCCGCTGGTCGAATGCCGATTACGACAAGATCGTCGACGAGATCGGCCGGCTGGCTCCGGACAATCCGAAGGTCAAGGACCTCGTCGTCTCGGCCATGGACATCTGGATGCGCGAGGCCGTCGAGGTGCCGATCTCGGAATGGTATCACCGCGTGCCGATGAACCAGACGTACTGGACGGGATGGCCGACCAAGGACGATCCCTACATGCAGCCGACCTTCTGGTACACCTCCGGAAGCTTCGGCTACGTGCTGCCGCATCTGAAGCCGGCGCAGTGACATGCTGGTCCTGATCGGCCGGCGGATCGTGATGGTGGTCGCCGTCGTCTGGGCGGCCGCCACGCTCAACTTCTTCATCCCGCGCATCGCTCCCAAGAACCCGATCGCGGAGAAGCTGACGCAACTGGCGGGGACGTCCGGCGTCGATCCCACCAAGATCCAGGAGATGTCGCAGGCCTTCGGTGCCAGGTTCGGGCTCGACCAGCCGCTTTTCACGCAGTACCTGCGCTATATCGGCGACATGGCCCGCTTCGATTTCGGCCAGTCGATCACCAAGTATCCGGCGCGCGTGTGGGACCTGATCGGCGAGGCTCTGCCCTGGACGCTCGGCCTGATGATCACCACCACGCTGCTCGCCTTCCTCATCGGCACGCTGCTTGGCGCCGCCGCCGGCTGGTATCGTAACTCGGCGCTGCTGAGCGTGATCTCGCCGATCATCATGGTGTTCTCGGCGATCCCGTTCTACCTGCTCGGGCTGGTGCTGATCTATGTCTTCGCCTCTCGCCTGGGCTGGTTCCCGGTCTCCGGCGGCTACGGCCTCACCTCGGTCCCCGAATGGTCGTGGGACTTCGCCTACGAGGTCCTGCAGCACGCAACGCTCCCTGCGCTGTCGATCCTGATCGCCTCGGTCGGAACCTGGGCGATCGGCATGCGCGGCATGATGGTCACGGTCCAGGGCGAGGATTACATGACCTTCGCGGAAGCCAAGGGATTGAAGGCATCGCGGCTGTTCTATCGCTACGGCATGCGCAACGCCCTGCTGCCACAAATGACGGCGCTGGCACTCTATTTCGGCCAGATCGTCACCGGAGCCGTTCTGGTCGAGATCGTCTTCGCCTATCCCGGGCTCGGCTCGCTGCTTCTGGATTCGATCAAGCTCTTCGACTTCCCGACAATCTACGGCATCGTCTTCATCCTGACGCTCACCGTGGCGCTGTCCATGCTGCTCGTCGATCTCCTGTACCCCTTGCTCGACCCTCGTGCGCGGGTCGGGAGGTGACGATGGCGACCGCACGCGTTGAGGTTCGCAGCTCACAGACGGCACGGCGCGGCCCGGCCTGGCTCGGCGAGACGCTCGGCTATCTCCGCCGCAATCCGTCGATGATCGTCGGAAGTCTGCTGCTGCTTTCGCTGATCCTGTTCACCGGGCTTGGCCGGCTGATCGTCGACACGAATGCCGCCAACCCCCTCTCGGTTCCGCCGGCACAGCCGCCGGGGCCGGGCGTCCCGCTGGGCAGCGATCCGCAGGGGCGTGACATCCTGTCCGTGATGATCCTCGGCACGTGGCTGACCGTCCGCACCGGTCTCGTCGCCGGGGCGCTCGGCGTGGCCGTCGGCAGTGCGCTCGGCCTCTATGCCGGCTATGTCGGTGGACGGCGCGACAAGGTCATCACCTGGATCGTGGACGTGCTGCTCACCGTCCCGGCGATCCTGTTCCTGGTGATGATTGCCGCGGTGGTCCAGACCTCGCTCACCTCGATGGGCATGGCCCTGATCATCGCCGCGCTGGCATGGCGTCGCCCGGCGCGGCAGGTGCGCAGCCAGATGCTGGTCATTCGCAATGCCGGCTATATCGAGATGGCACGGCTGTCGGGGCTCGGCCCGCTCAGGATCATCTTCGGCGAGATCGTGCCGAACTTGCTGCCCTTCCTGATCTCGAGCTTCGTTACGGCGGTTTCCGCCGCGATCCTGGCCGGCGTCGGTCTGGAAGCCATGGGCCTCGGCCCGCAGAACGAGCCGACGCTCGGCATGACCATCTTCTGGATCATGGAGCTATCCGCCTTCCTGCGTGGCATGTGGTGGTGGATCGTGCCGCCGCTCGTCATCCTCGTCGTCCTGTTCGTCGGCCTTTACCTGGTCAATGCCGGTCTCGACGAACTCGCCAACCCGCGCTTGCGCCGGAGGGCCTGACATGAGCCTGCTGCAGGTTTCCAACCTCTCGGTCGACTTCTTCACGACCCGGCAGGTCGTCCATGCCGTGCGCGACGTTTCCTTCAATGTGGCTGCGGGCGAACGGGTCGGCCTTGTCGGCGAATCCGGTTCGGGCAAGACCACGACGGCGCTGGCGCTGATGCGCATGCTCAAGCCGCCGGGCCGGATCGTCTCGGGCTCGGCGCGCGTCGGTGATCTCGATCTGGTGGCGCTGCAGGGCCCCGCGATCCGCGCTGCACGCCTGAAGACCATCTCCTACATTCCGCAGGGCGCGATGAATTCGTTGAGCCCCGTGTTGCGGGTGCACGAGCAGATGCTGGACGGCCTTGCCGATCATGGCGTCAGGCTCTCCGCGCGGGAGGCGCAGGCCCGTGTACGCGACGCCCTCGCCGGCGTCGGCCTTTCCGCTTCCGTTGCCGATCTCTTCCCGCATCAGCTCTCCGGTGGCATGAAGCAGCGGGTCTGCATCGCCATCGCGATGATGCTGGATCCGCAGGTCATCATCGCCGACGAGCCGACCAGCGCGCTCGATGTGATCTCGCAGCGCCAAGTCATCCAGACTTTGCACGAGGCGCAGATGCGCATCGGCTGCGGCATGGTGATCATCGGGCACGATATGGGGCTCATGGCCCAGGCTACGGACCGGATCATCGTCATGAAGGATGGCCGGATCGTCGAGGATGCGCTGACGCCCCGGCTCTTCGCCGCCCCGCAACACGCCTATTCGGCCGAGCTGATCGAGAGCGTGCCGACGCTGGGCTCGCGTCCGTCGCTGCCACGCAGTGAACCTGCTGGCGCGGATGCACCCTTCCTCGACTTGTCGGGCGTCGGCAAGATTTTCGGCAGCGGGCTCCTGGGCGGCCGGACCAAGCAGGCGCTGGCGCCGATCGACCTGCGGATCGACGCCGACAGGCCGCGCGTGATCGCCGTCGTCGGTCAGTCCGGATCGGGCAAGACGACGCTGGCGCGCATCATGCTCGGCCTGGAAGCCCCGAGCGAGGGACGGTTCCGCTATCGCGGCCAGGATGTCGGCCGGCTCTCGACACCGGAACGCGCTCGCTTTCGTCGCGAGGTCCAGGCGATCTTCCAGGACCCCTACGCGTCATTCAACCCGTTCTACCGCGTCGACCACGCCCTGCTGACGCCCCTGCTCCATCTGGGCGGTGCCGAAAGCCCGGCGGAGGCGCGAGCTACGATGGAGGCCGCCTGCCGCGATGTCGGCCTTAATCCGCGCGAAGTGCTTGGCCGGTTTCCGCATGAACTGTCCGGCGGGCAGCGCCAGCGCCTGATGATCGCGCGGGCGCTCGCGCTCAAGCCGCGCCTGATCGTCGCCGATGAGCCGGTCTCGATGGTCGACGCCTCCCTGCGGATGACCATCCTGAACAATCTGCGTGCCCTGCGCCAGGAACACGCGATCTCGGTGGTCTACATCACCCACGACCTCGCCACAGCCTATCAGGTTAGCGACGAAGTCATCGTCCTCTATGACGGCCGTCTGGTCGAAGCTGGACCGCCCGAGCGCGTCATCGAGAAGCCGGAGCACCCCTATACGCAGGCGCTGGTGTCCGCGATTCCATGGCCCGACCCGGAACGTGATTGGGCACCGGCCGAGCCGGATCGCGCCTCATGGAATCGGCCGGCCGTCATCCATACCGGAGCGACGAGCATCGGCTGACGCTTCAGTCTGGTGAGTAGCCGGCCTCGCCACGCGCTCCATCAAGAAATTTGCCAAGGAACTCGCCGAGTGGCTGTCCATTGGCGGACTCGAAGCTCGCAAACGAGGGCTCAACGCCATAGTCGTCGGGCCCGGAAGATCCGCGTTATCGGCAGGAATGACAATTTCGGGAACAACTTGCGAAGCCACGCCGCTGAACGCGGCCCGATTCGCAGTTCTGATCGGAGATGGTGGGGGAAGCAGGACTCGAACCTGCGAAGGCATAGCCAGCGGATTTACAGTCCGCCCCCTTTGCCGCTCGGGACATTCCCCCGCCTGCGCCCATGACCGGCTCTGTGAGCCGCGGGCCACCGATATGTCACTCGCGTGACGACCGGCAGGCGCGGCCGGACTTATGGTGACCGGGCCGCGACGTGTCAACGGCAAAAAGACCATCGCAGCAAATTCATTGTCGGCAGCGGCCCGTTCCTGTGCAAACTCGCTCATGCCGGCGCCGCGAGATGCCTCATGACGAAGGCCACGCGCTCGGCCACGCCGGCGCGCGGCAATTCGACAAGCGCGTAACCGTATCGCGGATAGGTGGCGGCCATCGCCTCATAGGTCCTCTGCGCCTCGGCGAGATCCTGCCTGCGCTCGGCGTCCTGCGTGAAGATCTCCGGCCAGGGCGGCGCGATGAGCACGCTGCGACGGTAACGGCATTCCCGCGCCGCCTGCTCGACCGCCTGGGACGCCGGCAGTCCGCACAGGCCGAGATAGCCGGCAATGTCCGGAATGCCCCGGTCGAAGAAGACGAATCCAGCTTCGGCTCTCGCCGCTTCATGGCTGCGCAGGTCCTGCGCCAGCATCAGCGCGGCGAAGCGCTCGCGGTCGGCCCAGGGGAGCCCCCGACCGCCTGCCGCGAGCTGCTCGCGGATGACCTGCCGGCCTGCTTCCGGCATGACGGCATGGCCGGAGGCCGCGAGGGCGTCGATCAACGTGGTCTTGCCGGAACCCGGACCGCCGGTGATGACGACGAAGCGTTGGCTGGCATCTGCCATGGTTTGAACCTTTCGAAGTGGAGGAAGGGCGCGCGTATCGTTCCGCGCTGGTCAAGAGCGCCGCGCCGTGGCACGGCAGATGGAAGAATTCTGGAGAAAGCGATGGCGCCGCCATTCCGTCCCAAACAGGCCAGGCCGGCCGGCAGCAGACCGGGCGGGCACGCCCGCCGCACCGGCGCCCCGCCGCCGCATCGCCCCGGCGATATCGACGAGGCGGTGCTCTACGGCGTCCATCCCGTCGTCGAGGCCCTGCGTAATCCGCGCCGGCGCTTCCGCCGCCTGCTCGCGACCGAGAACGCGCTGCGCCGCCTCGGCGAGGAGGTCGGCGAGCTGCCGCTCGAGGCCGAGTTGGTCCGCCCTTCCGAGATCGACCGGTTGCTGACGCCCGATTCGGTGCACCAGGGTCTTTATCTCGTCTGCGATCCCCTGCCCTCGCCCGATCTCGACAGCCTCCCTGACGATGCCGTCGTCCTGGCTCTGGACCAGATCACCGACCCGCACAATGTCGGCGCGATCCTGCGTTCGGCCGCAGCCTTCGCGGCCGCGGCGGTGATCGTCACCATCCGCCATTCGCCGGCGGCGACCGGCGTGCTGGCAAAATCGGCCTCCGGCGCGCTGGAGCATGTCCCTCTCATCGCCGTACGCAATCTAGGCGATGCGCTGGAGACCTTGGGCAAGCGCGGCTTCCTGCGCCTCGGCTTCGACTCGGACGGCGATGTCGCGCTAGATGATGTCGCGCTGCGCCGCCCGCTCGTCATGGTGATGGGCGCCGAGGGCAAGGGCCTGCGCCAGCGCACCCGCGAGCTCTGCGACCACGTCGCAAGGCTCGAAGTGCCGGGCGCGATCACCAGTCTGAACGTCTCGAACGCGACGGCAATCGCGCTCTACGCCGCCAGCCGGCGCCGCTGATTCGGCTCAGCGCCCCGGCACGGTCAGCAGCAGCGCCCCGGTCTCGGCATGGGCGAAGCGCGTGCGCCGGCTGCCTTGCGATTCGGCTGCGCCGATACGGATGACCCGCGCTGCGGGTCGCAGGCGCGGTCCCTCCAGCCGGTAGATCGTCGGCTCCGGGGCCGGCCCGCGCCTGATCCCGGCGCGTGCAGGCAGATTCTCGAACGAATCGAGATCGATCGGCTGGCTCAACTCCACCGGGCGCTCGATGACGGCGATCGTGCTGTTCTCCGCTTGCGGATAGAAGAGCCAGGGATCGGCGTAGCCAAGCCCGCCCCACCCCCAGCGACGATGGACGCCGTGCCGGACTGGACCGGCGGCCTGTCGCCAGCGGGCCGCGTTCCAGACAGGCCGCGATTGCGGGTGATGGGCGGGCACTGCGGCCGTCGGATGCGGCGCTACCGCCATGGCACCGCCGCGCCCACCGGCCCGGGCTTCACCGAGGCCTAGGGTTGCAGCCAGCAACAGGCCGCAGGACAAGCCGATGACACGCAACGCCATGACGCGTCTCCCCATCCGCATCTCGCCAAGCCTCCGCTTTCGGATTATAGTCGCACCGAAGCGTCTGGCCAGCCTGCATCGGCGATCTTTCCTGCGGCCGCCTCGCCTCCATCCATAGTCTTAAGACCAACGGTGCAAGACCAAGTGCTTGATTGCGCCCGTGTCTTTCCGCGCGCAAACCTTTTTGCCGACCCGGAACGGCGCGTGATTTGCCGCTCCGGCGGCGCGGAGACCGGACCGAGGCAAGCCGGGCCGCGCCCCGCGAACGAATTCACCAAGGGGAGGCAGAACGCCATGAGCATGGCATCGCACACATCGGGGTCGGCCGCCGCGCCGCGCCCGATGACCAGGGAAGAAAGAAAGGTCATCGTCGCCTCGTCGGCCGGTACGGTCTTCGAGTGGTACGACTTCTATCTGGCCGGCTCTCTCGCCGCCAACATCGCGCAGACCTTCGTGCCCGGCGACAACGATACGGCAAAGTTCATCTTCGTGCTGTTCGGCTTCGCCGCTGGCTTCGCGGTGCGCCCCTTCGGCGCGCTGTTCTTCGGCCGCCTCGGAGACATGATCGGCCGCAAATACACCTTCCTCGTCACCATGGTGGTGATGGGCCTCTCCACCTTCGTCGTCGGCCTGCTGCCGAGCTTCCAGAGCATCGGTTACGCTGCCCCCGCAATCTTCATCGCCTGTCGCCTGTTGCAGGGCCTCGCGCTCGGCGGCGAATACGGCGGTGCCGCGACCTATGTCGCCGAGCACGCCCCGATGGGCCGCCGCGGCTTCTACACTTCCTGGATCCAGACCACGGCAACGGTCGGCCTCTTCCTCTCGCTGATCGTCATCCTGGTCCTGCGCCTCAGCATGACGCCCGAAGCCTTCGCGGCCTGGGGCTGGCGCGTTCCGTTCCTGCTCTCGATCATCCTGCTCGGCTTCTCGGTCTGGATCCGTCTTCAGCTCGCCGAATCGCCGGCCTTCCTGCGGATGAAGGAAGAAGGCACCCACTCCAAGGCCCCGCTGACGGAAGCCTTCGGCACCTGGGCCAACGCCAAGATCGGCCTCATCGCCCTGCTCGGCGGCACCGCCGGCCAGGCCGTGGTCTGGTACACCGGCCAGTTCTACGCGCTGTTCTTCCTGACCCAGACGCTGAAGATGGACGGCACCACCGCGAACCTACTGATCGCGCTGTCGCTGCTGCTTGGCACGCCGTTCTTCATCTTCTTCGGCTGGCTCTCGGACAAGATCGGCCGCAAGCCGATCCTGCTGGCGGGCTGCCTGATCGCCGCGCTGACCTACTTCCCGCTGTTCACGATGCTCGCGAACACGGTGAACCCGAAGCTCACTAGCGCGACCGAGAACGTCAAGCTCGTCCTCACCGCCGATCCGGCCGAGTGCGGCACGCTCTTCGACCCCGTCGGCGTGCGGACCTTCACCAAGCCCTGCGACGTCGTCCGCCGCACCCTGGCGACCAATTCGATCCACTACGAACTGGCCGCCGGTCCGGCTGGCTCGCCGCTCAAGGCGACCATCAACGGCGCGGATGCCCCGAGCGGAGCGAGCGAACTCGTCGCCGCGGCCCAGGCTGCCGGCTATCCCAAGGCGGGTGACGCCACCATCCTGAAGACCCCCTCGATCGGTCAGGTTCTCACGGATGGTCGCGCCCTGAAGGCCACCGGCATCCTGTTCCTGCTCGTGCTCTTCGTGACGATGGTCTACGGCCCGATCGCCGCGCTGCTGGTCGAACTCTTCCCGACCCGCATCCGCTACTCGGGCATGTCGCTGCCCTACCACATCGGCAATGGCTGGTTCGGCGGCTTCCTGCCTCCGACGGCCTTCGCCATCGTGGCGGCCAGCGGCAACATCTTCTCGGGTCTCTGGTATCCGATCATCGTGGCGCTGGGCACCTTCGTGATCGGCCTGCTCTTCCTGCCCGAGACGAAGGACCGCGACATCCTGAAGTAAACTTCGCTTCAGCAGCGAATGAGGCCCCGCCCGCAAGGGCGGGGCTTTTTTTCATGGACCCGGCGGTTCCGGACTGCCTCTCAAAGCAGGGCGAGGCCGACGCCGCTCGCCGCGGTCAGCACGACGACGACCCAGGGCCGCGTCTTCCAGACCGTGAGCAGGACGAAACCGATGAGTGCCACCGCGAAGTCGCGCGGGTTCAGCACCGCCCCTGTCCAGACCGGATCGTAGAGGGCCGAGGCCAGAATGCCGACGACCGCCGCGTTGGCACCGCGCATCATCGCCTGCGCCAGCGGGTGGCGGCGCAGGTCGTTCCAGAACGGAAGCGCACCCGTGACCAGCAGCAACCCCGGCGCGAAGATGGCGACGAGGCAGATCGCCGCGCCGGCAAGGCCGTTGGGCGGCGGCGTCATGGCGGCACCCAGGAAGGCCGCAAAGCTGAACAGCGGGCCAGGAACGGCCTGGGCGGCGCCGTACCCTGCCAGGAAGGCGTCCGGACCGATCCAGCCGGGTGGCACCACGGCTGCTTCCAGCAGCGGCAGAACGACATGGCCGCCGCCGAACACCAGCGCCCCGGCCCGGTAGAAGGCGTCGAACAGCGCGACGCCGTGCAGCCCACTCGTCGCCGATGCCAGCGGCAACCCGGCAAGAAGCAGGACGAACAGTGCTAGGTTGAGCAAACCGACCCATCTCGCGATCGGAAACGCCAGATGGCTTGGGCTCACCGCCTGCTGATCCCGGCACAGCCACAGCCCCAGCAGGCCGCCGAGCAGGATCGCCGCGATCTGGCCGGGCGCTCCGGCGGCAAAGACGACGACCAGTACGCAGAGGAGCGCGATGGCTGCCCGCGGCTTGTCGGGCGTAAGCGAGCACGCCATCCCCCAGACCGCCTGCGCCACGACCGCGACGGCGACCAGTTTCAGGCCGTGGATCAGCCCCGCCCCGACGGCTCCGCCAAAGGCGCTCGCCCCGAAGGCGAAGAGGATCAGAAGCGCGGCCGAGGGCAGCGTGAAGGCGCACCAGGCCGCCAGCGCGCCCAGCGGCCCGCCTCTCAGCAGGCCAAGCGCGAAACCGACCTGGCTCGAGGCCGGGCCGGGCAGGAACTGACAGAGGGCGACGAGATCGGCATAGCCAGCTTCGTCGATCCACCGGCGCCGCAGCACGAGCTCGTCCCGGAAGTAGCCGAGATGGGCGATGGGTCCGCCGAAGGAAGTCAGGCCGAGCTTGAGGAAGGCGCGAAAAACTTCGCCGGGGCCGCCCGCGACTGTTCCGATGGCCGTATCCTCCGCTCCATTCGGTCGGAAAGAAGAAGAAGAATTCATGGTGCCGGGCACTCTGCGCATCCGCTGACGACAGGCTGGTGAAACGCTTTAGCGCGAAGGCGTGCGCCCGTGGAAGCCGCGGAACATCTCCCGAGAAACGCCTGACCGGAAGGACACTCCGAACGAGAGACCTCGGCGTTTCGGGTAACCGCTCCGCTTGCTCTCCCGGCCGCCGGCTGGTAACCGGCTAGGAGCCGTCGACGGATCCGTTCCGCGATGGTGGCCGGCCGGCCTCGCGGCCGGAATACGGCGCCGGCGTAGCACAGCGGTAGTGCAGCGGTTTTGTAAACCGAAGGTCGGGAGTTCGATCCTCTCCGCCGGCACCATCTTTCCCTCGCCGCCCCTGCCGGTCTCCGTGGAACGGGTCGTTCCCGTGGGGCAACCGAGCTCGCAGGGGAACGGTTTTCGCCGGCGGGAACCCGCATGATCCACTCTGCGTCGTAGAGATGGATGGCACCTCGCCGGTGATATACTGGCGAACGCCGGCCAGCCCGGCCGAAGCCGCTTGCGCACCATCCCGTGGAGGCACTGATGAAACGCATTGCAGTCGCGCTGCTTCTGGTCGCGAGCACGCAGGTCGCCGTCGCCCAGTCGCGTCCGTCGACCACGACCCGCCCTTGCGCCGCCAGTCGCCAGGATGTCCTTGCGCGCGGAGCGATCGTGCTCGGCACCGGCGGGCAGACCTATGATCGCTTCGTCCGGGATCGCAGCTTCTGCCAGTTCGACGAGATCCTCGAGCCGGCCTGGGTCCCAAGCCGCGACGTCCCAGCCTGTTTCGTCGGTTATCGCTGCAAGGTCGGCACCTTCTGGGACGATTGAGACGAACTGCCCGAAGGGAACACCCCGTCGCGCTGGCCGTTGTTTCCGTTGGGGTGAGTTCTACAAGGGAGGTGCGCCATGCGTCGCCTGTTCCTGATCGCGGCTGCGGTGACGCCGCTGCTCCTTGCGGCCGGCACCGAGGCCATGGCCCAGCAGCGTGTCGGCGGCCATGGCTTCCGCGCCGGCGGTTTTCACGGTGGCGGAGGCTTCGGCGGTTGGCGCGGCTCGTCCGGCTGGCGTGGAGCCGCCGGCTGGCACGGTGGCACCGGCTGGCGAGGCGCCTATCGCGGCAACGTCTTTCCCAGCGCCGGAGCCTGGCGCGGCGGCTACTACCGGCCGCATTACCGTCGCTGGGGTGGCTACCCCGGCTGGGGCTGGGGTGCTGGTCTCGCCACCGCTGCGACGATCGGCGCTCTCACGACCTATCCCGCCTATCCGGATTACTATGATTACCCCGCCTACCCGGCTTACCCGGTCTATCCGGCCTACGAGGCCGTCCCTGCGGCCAACGGCGGGCAATGCAGCACACCGGTCAAGATCTGCACGCTCTACGAGCGGGCGCCGCTGGGCATCGGTTGCTCCTGCCGCGTTCCCGGCGGGCGAGCGCGCGGGACCGTCGTCGGCCCCTGATCGTCGAAGGCAGGGAGAGATCGTCCGGGTCGCGGCCCGCATCGAAAGCTGGCCGCGGCCCGCCGCCATGCGATAAGATGGTTCGGAATTGTGGACCGGATCCCGTGCTGCGGCAGCCGGTTTTCTGATCGTGTTGCGGAACCGAATGGACGACCGGAATCATCTTCTGGCGCTGGCGGAGCGTTGTGAGGCCTCCAGCAAGCCCAACCGCGAACTCGACGCCGACATCTATGAGGCGCTGGGTTTCACGGTGCGGCGCAAGCCGACGCGGCTCGCCACGCGGCGTACGCCCGCGGGCGGCATCTACCAGCAGGGCAGCTTCTGGAAATCGCTCGGCGCGGTCAGCGCAGACATCGACGTGGCCGTCTCGTTGCTGCGCGAAAAGGCACCCGGCTGGAGCTGGAGCCTGCAATGCCTGGCGTCCGACGACAGTCTCGCCTTCCAGGCCCTGGTGGCGGAATGTTCCGGGCAGGGCGTCATGGGCTCGCTCGCGCTCTGCGCCGCCATGCTGCGGGCACTGGCGCGCAAGGAGCCGGATGTCGGCTAGCGGATGAGCATTTCGTGGCAACGGCCTCGTCCCTCACGGAAACTTGACCTCGAGCCGCGCCGCGGCAGTTGAACGCGCCGCCCGCGCCGCTACCTTCCTCCGCCATGAGCGAGGAGGAGATCATGCAGAGCTTTCGTTTGTCGCGACGCAGCGCCCTTGCCGGCACGGGGGCGCTCGCTGCCGCCGCAGCGCTCGGCTTGCCCACCCTCTCCCAGGCCCAGGCCCAAGCCCCCACGAACGGCCAGGCTCCCGGCTTCTATCGCTACAAGATCGGCGACGTCACCCTGACCGCGATCCATGACGGCTTCGGCAAGCGCCCGCTCGAAGGCTTCGTGCGCAATGCCGAGCTGGCGGATGTGAAGAAGGCGATGGCGGCGGCGTTCCTGCCGCAGGATGCGCTCCAGGTCACCTTCACGACGCTGGCAATCCAGCAGGGCGGCAAGCTGACGCTGATAGACACCGGCAACGGCGATTCCGGCGCTCCGACCTCCGGAACCTGGATGGCGAACTTCACGGCCGCCGGCCTCGATCCCAAGGATGTCTCGACGGTCGTCTTCAGCCATTTCCACGGCGACCATATCAACGGATTCCGCCTCAAGAACGGCTCCGCCGTCTTCCCGAATGCGGAGGCGATGGTGCCCGCGGCCGAATGGGCGTTCTGGATGGACGATGCGAAGATGAATGCCGCACCGGAAGGCATGAAGGGCGCCTTCGCCGGGGTGCGCCGTGTCTTCGGCCCCGTCGCCAAGGATGTGAGGCAGTTCGAACCCGGCAAGGAGATCCTGCCGGGCCTCACGCCGATCGCCGCCCCCGGCCATACGCCGGGCCACACCGTCTTCGCACTCGCTTCCGGCAACGACCGGATGATGATCATGTCGGACACGACCAATCACCCGGCCCTCTTCGTCCGCAATCCGGACTGGTCGGCGGTGTTCGACATGGACGGCCCGCAAGCGGCTGCGACGCGCCGCAAGCTGCTCGACATGGTCTCGGCCGAGCGCATGCAGGTAGCATTCTACCATGCCCCCTTCCCCGCCACCGGCTTCATCGCCAAGGACGGCAGCGGTTTCGAGATGGTGCCGGTGCAGTGGAGCTCGGCACTCTGAGCCGCGCGTCGCGCTTGCGCGGAAGGCCGGGTCCGCCCGGCCTTTTTTTGTTGCGGGTGTGTCTCGCGACTTTCCGCAGGCCCGTGCTAAGTCGGGAGAGATCCGCAGGCCCGCCGCTTCAGGACCCGTCATGACCGAGCGATTCGGCGCGATATCCTTCGTCGCCAGCGAAACCCCGGAAGCCGAGACCGCCCTCGCCAAGCTGGTGGAGCGCTACGGCAATGCCGACCCGGCCAAGGCGGACGTCATCGTCGCGCTCGGCGGCGACGGCTTGATGCTCCAGACCCTGCACCGCTTTCTCGGCACCGGCACGCCGATCTACGGCATGAACCGCGGCTCCGTCGGCTTCCTGATGAACGAGTACAGGGAACGCGGCCTGAGCAAGCGTCTGGAAGCCGCGCAGCGCAGCGTCGTGCACCCGCTGTCGATGCATGCCATCGAGCGCCAGGGCGGCCGGGTCGAGGCCAAGGCGATCAACGAGGTCTCGCTGCTGCGCCGCTCCTATCAGGCCGCCAAGCTCCGGATTTCCGTCGATGGCCAGGTCCGGCTCTCCGAGCTGATCGCCGACGGCGTGCTGCTGGCGACGCCGGCCGGCTCGACCGCCTACAATCTCTCAGCCAACGGCCCGATCCTGCCGCTCGACGCGCCCCTGCTCGCCCTGACGCCGATCTCGGCCTTCCGGCCGCGGCGCTGGCGCGGGGCTCTGTTGCCCGATTATGCCAAGGTGACGATCGAGGTGCTGGAGGCCGACAAGCGCCCGGTCAGCGCCGTCGCCGACCACACCCAGATCGACGAGGTCGCATCGGTCTCCATCGAGATCGATCGAACGGTCGACCTGGTGATGCTGCACGACCCCGGCCATAGCCTGGACGAGCGCATCCTGCGCGAGCAGTTCGGCTACTAGAGCCTTTTTCCGATCGTCAGGCGGCGTCGCGCAGATCGCCGCTCTCAAGCTCGATCAGGAAGGACGGATCGGCCTCGACCAGCAGGGCGAAGGCTGCGTCATCGGCCAGGGAATCCGCCATCAGCCGCGCTTCCTCGCGCGCGGCCTCGGCATCCATGCGTCGCAGCAGCGCCATCAGCGCATCGGCTTCCGGCCCTTCCATCGCTTCGCAGGCGCAAAGAACTTGCCGCAACAGGTCCCGGTCCATGCCATGGCGCGCACTGCCCGCATCGAAGCCGCGCGCATTCAGCGCCAGAACGGCGGCGACGAAGGCAGGCTCGAGAGCCAGCGGCAACCCGGCCTTGCGGCAAAGTGCCTTGAGACCGGCGCCGCGCCGGTCGCGCAGCAGCGCCGCGACACGGACAGTCGGCAGCTCCGACAACGCCACGAACGCGGCTTCCGCCAGCGCCGGCTCGCCGCTCAGCAACGAGCGCAGCATCAGCCCCGGTGTCAGCCGACCGGTGGCGCGCAGCACCTCGACGATCGCAGGCGCATCGGTCGCCTCGCCGCCGGCCGCCAGCGCGACGGCGACACGCTCGGTCGATTCGCGTGCGAGCCGCGCACTGCGCTCAGGCGTCAGCCAACCGCAGCCGGAGACGAAATGCGCCAGCGCGTCGGAAACCCGCGTCGCGATCACCTGCCGCAGACCGGGTGGCAGGTCGGCACGTTCCAGCAGCATCTCGCGAAGCGCTCCGCTATCGCCGGAGCGCTCGACCATCCGCTCGAAGGAAAAATCCGGAATCTCCGCCGTCCGATTGCCGGCTAGCGTCAGCAGAGCCTCCTCGCAGCCGACTTCCGCCAATGCCGCGGCGACGCCGGCCGTCAGGTAGCGGCGCATGGCGATGGCGCGCTGCGCCAGCACATCACCGACGGCGGCGGCATCGACGAGATCGGCCTCGGTCAGCACCGGCGAATGCGCCAGCACCAGCGCCGCGACGTCGCCCTGCTCGGCGATGAGCCCGAGCGCGAGATTGCGCGGTGTGCGCGGCGATGGCGCCATCTCCTCCGCGATCGCGCGGCGCACCAGCGGCGAAGGGTCGTCGATCAGCGCGATCAGGGCCGTCTCGGCCTCCTGCTGGTCCTCCGGCGAGAGGTTCGAGCGCAGATAGGCCCCGGCGAGCGCAGCGGCGCCGGACGCACGTGCCTCGGCAGGAGCCGTGCGGGCCCAGAGCAGAAACCGCCGAACGATCATGCACCGCTCCGCTGCATCATGAAGGAGGAGAGGTCGAGCGGCCCGCGGCGCGCCTTGCCCGCGCGTGCAACACTCTCGGCTGGAGCGGCGAGATCGGTCGGCCGCGTCGGCGGCAGCGGCGCCGCCACCGCCTTGCCCTGTGCGGCCGCGCTCGCGGAACCGGCAGCCTCGGCAGCGGAGGACGAGGCATCGCTCTTGACCCGTGGGAAGTAGCGCTCGGCGCCTTCCAGAGACGCCATGCGGGTACCGTTGGCACGCGGCGTCGTCCAGAGATTCGCGACGGCCTGCGAGACCGGCGCACGCGAGCCGCCGGTCGAGAACAGCCCGATCAGCCCATGCGCCCGCCCGGGCTGCAGTGCCGCGGCGATCTCGGCCACTGGAGTATCATCCGTTCCCGCGTTCGCATTCGTCGCGGATGCAGCCATCTGGGTGCTGGCATGGCTGGCGGCGAGCGCGCCATAAACCTCCTGGACGCTGCGCGCCCGGCCGGCCTTGTCGTAGAAGATTCCGCGATTGGCGGCGGCCGCCTCGGGGAAATCGCGGGCGGCGACGCGGCCTGGGTCGCTCGCAGCCGCACGGATGAGGTCGGCCGCACCGCGCGCGCCCAGCACATGCGCCATGTAGAGCTCGCCCGCCTGCGGCTGGCGCCCGAGGGTGCCGGCGAGCTGGTCGCGGTTCTTCTGGGTCAGCGCCCCCGCCATCACGGCGGAGACCTGCGGGTCGTTGCGCAACTGCAGGATCTTCTCGCGCAGCGCCGGATCGGCGACGGTGAGCCGGCCGCCGCTTTCGCTGATCGCGTCGGCGTAGTTCTGCAGGCCCTGCTTCGGCCCCTCCTGCTTCACCATCGACAGCCAGGTCTGCTCGATGAACTGGAAGAGCCCGGTCGCGCTCGACGATTTCGCCTTGGCGTCCGGTGTCAGCGCCGATTCCCGCTGCGCCGTCTTGAGCAGGTAATCGAAGCCCGTCCCTGTCCGCTCCGCGCCCTCGCGGATGGCGCTGACGACCGGATTGGCAGGTTGTGTCTCGCGGCTCGGCGGGGTGGTGAAAAGGAACATCGGCGGTCTCGACGCGCCGCGCCGCGAAGCTGCGGGGACGCGCCACAAGATTGCCTCCATTATGGTAAGCGAAGGGTTAAGGCCCTGCCGGCGCCGGTTAACCGGATGCTTTCCGCTTCCCTCCCGGCAGAACGCCCTTTACGACTTTTCGCGCCGGCTCACTGGCCGGCATCTTTGATGCGGAGAATGTCGATGGCCGAACTGGTGCGTCACAAGCGCGGCGGGATCTATTTCGAGGATTTCCAGGTCGGTGCCGTCATCGAGCACGGCCTGACGCGGACCGTCACGCAGATGGACAACATGCTGTTCTCCAACATGACGCTCAACCCGCAACCCCTTCATATCGACGCGCATTTCTGTGCGACGGAGACCGAGTGGGGCAAGCCGCTGATGAACTCGCTGTTCACGCTGGGGCTGATGATCGGCATCTCGGTGAACGACACCACCGTCGGCACCACCATCGGCAATCTCGGCATGACCGACGTCGCTTTCCCGGCCCCGCTCTTCGAGGGCGACACGGTGAACTGCACCACCGAGATCGTCGCCAAGCGCGAGTCGCGCTCGCGCCCCGACGCCGGCATCGTCGAGTTTCTCCATAAGGCCTACAAGCAGGATGGCACGCTGGTCGCCCAGTGCCGGCGCCAGGCCTTCATGCGCAAGCACCCCGCCCCTGCCACGGTCGCGGTCTGACCCGGATGCGCTCGCTCCTGTTCGTGCCGGGCGACAGCCCGAAGAAGCAGCAGAAGGGCCTGGAGAGCGGCGCCGACGCGCTGATCCTCGACCTCGAGGACTCCGTGGCGCTCGACGCCAAGCCGCAGGCTCGCACCGTCACGCGCGATTTCCTGGATGCGGCACAGGCCCTGCCGAACCGCCCCTTCCTGATCGTACGGATCAACGCCCTTGCCACCGGCCTGAGCGATGCCGATCTCGACGCGGTGATGCCCGGCGCGCCGGACGCGATCATGCTGCCGAAATCGGAAGGCGGCGTCGATGTCGGCCATCTCGCTGCCAAGATCGCGGTGCGCGAGGCGGAAGCCGAGCTTCCGGACGGCACGACGCGCATCCTCCCGATCGCCACCGAGAACGGCAAGGGCGTCTTCGGGCTCGGCACCTACGCCCGCGCCTCGCACCGGCTGATGGCGCTGACCTGGGGCGCCGAGGACCTTTCCGCCGATCTCGGCGCCGAGACCAACCGGCTGGAGAACGGCAGCTATACCGACCCCTACCGCCTGGCCCGCACGCTGACGCTGTTCGGCGCAAGCGCGGCCCAGGTGGATGCGATCGACAGTGTCTTCACCAATTTCCGGGACGAGGCCGGGCTCAGGGCGGAATGCATCGCCGCCCGCCGGGACGGCTTCACCGGCAAGATGGCGATCCATCCGGCGCAAATCGCCCCGATCAACGAGATCTTCGCGCCCTCGCCTGAATCGCTCGCCAAGGCCGAGCAGATCATCGCGCTCTTTGCCGCCAATCCGGGCGCGGGCGTGATCGGCCTTCAGGGTGAAATGCTGGATCGCCCGCATCTGATCCGGGCCGAGCGGCTTGTCGCCCGCGCTCGCAAACTGGCTGAATGATCGGCCGGAGATGATTCCAATGACTCAGGTTTTCGAGGTTTCCGGCATGCATTGCGGCGGCTGTGCCTCCCGCGTCGAGCGCGCCGCGACGGCCCTGGCACCGGGCGCCAAGGTCACGCTCGATCCGCCGCGTCTGACGTTGCCGGAAGGCGCGAATATCGACGCCGCGGCGATCAACAAGACGCTGGCCGAACTCGGCGACTACCGGGTGAAGGGGCCGGTGGTCGACGGCGGCTGACGAGCCCGGAGCATCGGGCCAAGACCGATCATCGTGATTGCGTCCGAATGGACGCGCGATGATCTACCCGCCCGCGGGCCGCTGCAGCGAGAACAGGCGTGTCACCTCGGCATAGTCGGCATAGCCGCAGCGGGCGACCGGATTTGCGCCTGCGGTGTCGAAGCGCCCGTCCTTGACATAGGCGTCGTCGATGAAGGTTCCGACGACCTGGCCGATCACCATCCAGCGCGGTACCTCGTTCCCATCGACGTCCTTGAGCTGCTGGATCGAGACGGACTTGCACTCCAGCGCCGCCGGCGTGCCCGCGACCCGGGGCGGCTTGACGAAGCGCGACGGCGCCATGGCGAGCCCGGCATGGGGGTATTCGCTCTGCCCGCGCGGCAGCGGCGCCGAGGTCAGGTTCATCTGCTGCATCAATGCGCCCGAGACCAGCGAACAGGTGAATTCGCCCGTCTCCTCGATGAAGGCGACCGCGTCCTTCTTGTTTTCCGAGGAGAACATGACGAGGTTCGGCCGCGAGGAGATCGCGTTGAAGAAGCTGTAGGGCGAGAGATTGACCTCGCCCTTGGCGCTCAACGCCGTGATCCAGCCGATCGGCCGCGGCGCGACGATCGCCTTGAACGGATCATGCGCGAAGCCGAGATCGTCCCGCGTCGCCGAGTAGATCATCGCGTCAGCTCCCGTAGTAGCTGACGATATCGGCCATCACCGGCCGGTCGCGATCGCTGATCGGCGCGGTCGGCGTGCCGATATGGACGAATCCGGCCATGCGCTCGTCGGCGGCGAGGCCGAAGGCGGTCAGCACCTCGCGGTCGAAGGAAAACCAGTTCGTCAGCCAGGAGCCGGCATAGCCCATGGCATAGGCGCCGACGAGCATCGTCATGCAGACCGCGCCCGCCGACAATTCCTGCTCCCAGAGCGGAATCTTGACGTGTTCGCGCGCCCGCGACACCACCCCGACGATGACGGGCGCATGGGTCAGCCGCTTGCGCTCGAACTCGACCTGCTCCTCGCTGGCCTGCGGGTTGCGTTCGCGGAAAACCCGCGCCACCACCTCGGCCGCCTGGTTGCGGGCGTCGCCCTTGAAGACGATGAAGCGCCAGGGCGCGAGCTTGCCGTGGTCGGGAACGCGCGCGGCGATGGCAAGGAGCTCGTCGAGCTGCGCCCCTTCGGGGCCGGGAGCGGTGAGGAACTGCGGCGGCACCGAGCGACGCAGCTTGAGCAGGGAGAGCGTATCGGTCATGAAGCATCCGATCTATGGCGGTGATCGTGACCTATGCCTTTGCCATGATGAGGACAAGCGAGCCTGCTCATACATCACGGCAAGGGCGTTGAGGACGAAATGCATGTTTGAACTGGATGGCTTCGAAGCTGGCCGCCGCGCCCTCGGCGTGCTTGGCTTGCTCGCGGCCCTGCTCGCCCCCTCGCTCGCGCCTGCCCAGATTCCGCCGCCCCGGCCGGAAGAGGCGCAGCCGGCTCAGACGCCCGGCGATCCCCCCGCCCCGCAGCCCGCTCCGCAGCAGCCCGGCTGGCCGGCCGCCGCCGTCCAGCTTTCGCTCGGCGCCCAGTTCGCCAATGACCGCAAGCCGATCCGCTCCGGGCTGAACTGGCGTGTTCTCGCCGAAACCGCGGACGGTTCGGCGCCGCGCATCGTCGCCCGCTCCACCAGCGCCAATCCGAGCTTCTCGCTGCTGCCGGGCAGCTACATCGTGCACGCGGCCTATGGCTTCGCCAGCGGCACGAAGCGCATCACGCTCGGCTCCCAGGGGCTGAACGATCAGGTGACGATCAGCGCCGGCGCCCTCACGCTGGCAGGCTCGATCGGCGATACGCCGATCCCGGCGGCCCAGCTCACCTTCCAGGTCTTCGTGCCGCTGCAAGGCAACTCCGAAGGGCGCCTCGTCACCAATGGCGCCAAGGCCGGCGATCTCATCCGCCTGCCGGAAGGCACCTATCACGTCGTCTCGACCTATGGCGATTCCAACGCCATCCAGCGTGCCGACGTCCGTGTCGAGACCGGCAAGGTCACCGATGCGACGCTGCATCACCGCGCCGCCAAGGTGACGCTGAAGCTCGTCGCCGCCGCAGGTGGAGAAGCCTTCGCCGGCACCGCCTTCAGCGTGCTGACGCCGGGTGGCGACGTCATCCGCGAGGCGATCGGCGCTTTCCCCCAGGTGATCCTGGCCGAGGGCGACTATGTGCTGATCGCCCGGCAGGAGGGTCAGGTCTATTCGCGCGACTTCAAGGTCGAATCCGGCGTCGACCGCGACATCGAGGTCCTGGCGAAGTAGCGGATCCGGTCGGGCGCGCCGCCACTAATCGACCCGCCCCATCCTGCCCATTGTCTGGATCTTGATCTCGCCGACAGCCGACACGATGCCATCGGCGATGCGCGAGGCGAGGCAGCGATAGCCCGCATCGACGAGGTGCAGCCCGTTCATGCCGACGAGCTCCTCCTCGGTGAACTGCTTCGAGCGCGACCAGCCCTTCATCATCGCATAGCGCGGGAACAGCGAAACGCCCTGCTGCTCCGCCGTCTTCGCCAGCACGGCCCGGTATTCGTCGAAATGCGGGTAGCGCCCTTCCCGCGCGAGCCAGGGCAGGTCCATCAGGATCATGTCGATGCCAGCGGCCCGTGCCTTGGCGATGCCCTTGCGCAGGATCTTGGCGAGCTTTTCCTCGCCGATGTCCCGGATCGCGTCGTTGACCACCGTCTGCCAGATCACCACCGAAGGCTTTTCGTCGATGACGTCGCTGTCCATCCTGAGCAGCATGTCATAGGCCGACTGGCCGCCGATGCCCTTGTTGATGACCCGCACCTCCACCCCCGGCAGCCGCCGGCGCAGCTCGCTCTGAAGGACGAAGGGATAACTCCTGTCCTCGGCGCTGGCGCCGGAACCCGCGGTGGTGGAGGAGCCGAGTGCGACGATCGTCAGGCGCCCCGTCTCCTGGATCGCCTTGCGCGCCGCCGGAATGATCGGATGGAATGGCTGCATCGCCCCAGCGCGGCAGCGTGTGTCCACCGAGGCTGGCGAAACGGGGGGCGCGGCCGAGCCGAGCGAGGTCAGCGCGGCGAGAAAGATGGCCGCTGTGCCTGCGCGCCAGACGCCTCGACAGGCTCCGCGCGCTGATCGCGACTCGTGATCGAACGGTACCACGACAGGAAAATCCCTAGCCCTGTCAACACTGTAACGCCGCCGGCGCAAAGCAGCAACTGAACGTCCAGGGCGAACGACGTTTCCGCAAGCACGATCTGCCCGATGATCGCCAGCACGATACCAACGCAGAAGACATGCAGGGAGTTGCGTCCCGAGCAGGCCAGAGCCCGCCCGACCACCGAGCGCGTGAGCATTCCGCTGGCCGGCAGCCAGCGAATGGCGAGCCAGGCCAGGGCCCCGAGATGCAGGAGCCGGCTCCAGGCGAGATTGGTCTTGTCGGAGCCGAGCTGAACGGAGTCGAACCAGTCGTTCAGCATGGCGACGCCGGTCGGATTGCCGACCGGGATCTTCACCACCCAGGCAAAGACGAGGAAGGCGATGGCAACCGCGTCGAGCCAACGCAGCTGGGGCGCCGTGATCCCGAGTTGCGCCGCGCGGCCGAGGATGACGCCAAGCGTGAAGATCACCTGCCAGGCGAACGGGTTGAAGAACCAGTGGCCGCCGGAATTGGGCAGGTTGAGCTCGAGGGCCAGCGCCACCTGCCAGACGAGCAACGAGCAGGTCAGCGTCAGTGCCGGGCTGAAGCGCACGCCGTAATAGATCGCCGGGAACAGCGCCAGCAGCACGATATAGAGCGGCAGGATGTCGAGATAGGATGGCTGGTAGGTCAGCGTCAGCGCGCCGATCAGCGCATCGACCGTGTCGCGGAAGAACGGCTGGATGTTGATCGCCTCGATATAGAGGGGGTTCTGCGTCCGCGTCACCGCGATGGCGATCACGCCGCAGACGAGGATGAACACTGCCATATGGGCGATGTAGAGCGTCCAGATCCGCGCGCCGAGCTTCAGCGCAGCGACCGGGAAGCCGCGTGTTTCGATCAGCCCGCCATAGGCCAGCGTCGCCGAGACTCCGGCCAGCAGCACGAAGGCGTCGGCACCGTCGGAGAAGCCGAAATTATTCGGCATATAGGCCGAGACCACGTTCCCCGGCATGTGGTTGATGAAGATGATCAGCAGCGCCAGTCCGCGGATCATGTCGATCCGGATGTCGCGCCCCGACGGCCGACGCGACACGCCTTCGGCGCGGCGGCCGAACAGCATGAAGCGCTTGAATGACGGGTCTGACGACACGGAAGGCAGTCCCTTGGCAGGCTTCGTCGGACGAAGAACGGAACGCTCGCACCTGACGATCGGTTCCGCCCGATCGGCGGAACATGAACATCATCTGCAGAATCCGTTCATCTGCCGTTCATATTACTGGAGCAGTTCCCCGTCACGCGGCGCGTTGTCACAAGCCCGTGTGATGAACCGACCGGCATTCGAAAGGCCGCAGGCATCTTACGCCCGCGGCCTCCAGACAGCCGATCAAGATAAGGTGACGGTCGTTCAAGGCCTCAATAGGGCGGCTCCGCATAGACCGCCTTGCCGTCGATCAGCAGCCGCTTGATCGCAGCCTCTCCCGAAGACGAAACCGCGACGACGACCTCGATGCGCGCCTTGTCCGTCGTCTCGATCGCCCGCCCCTCGCCCTGCGGCACGAAATAGCTCTCGATGCCGTAGGCAATGCGCAGGCGACGGCGGTCGCCATTGCAGTCGAACTCGCCCGAATCGTTGAGTGCGCAGGCGCTGGTCGAGGTCACGCGGCCCGCGATCACCACGGCATCGCCGCCGGTCGAGGGCCAGTTCCGCGACACGCCGACCGCGCGGGCGAACCCTTCCGCGTCGCGCCCGAGCGTCACATAGACGGTCTCGCCGCTCTTGAAGGTTCCGGCGTCCTTGCCGGTGTCGACGACGCTGATCGGGTAGCTGAAGACGACATAGTCGCCGCGGAACAGGTCGCGCGGATCAACCGGTACGGTGGGCAGCCGGATCTCGGTGCCGCTGCTCAGGATGCCGGCCCGTTGCTGGACGAGCGCCAGCAATCCGAACACCAGCAGCAGCGCGGTCGCAACGGCGCGCCACAGCGGCGGCACCTTGGCGGCGATGGCATCGGCGGAAAGCACACGCATCAGGCAGCCTCCCCGGCCGGGCTGTTGAGCCTGGCGAACAATCGCCTCGCGCCCCAGGCGGTGGCGAGCAGGGCCGCGCCAGCCACCAGGAAGAACAGCGACTGGTCGAGCAGCGTGCCGATGGTCTGCCAGAGCAGGATGAGGATCGCGATGCCGAACAGGAACGAGCCGGCCGTCAGGATCCGCCTGATTCCGCCCGCAGCCCCCGCGACGACCAGCGCGGTCGCCGAGAGCAGGATGAGACTCGCTACCGCAATGCGGCCGGGCATCCCGGCGACGCGGTCGGTCCAGAACACCACCGGCACCAGCAGCGCCAACAGCAGCCCCGCGGTCAGAGGCCAGGCAAAGCGTCGTTCGCGCGCCATCACGCCGAGCAGAACGCTCAAGGGAACGGCTGCGGCATAGGCGTAGAAGACGAACAGGAAGGCGTGCCCTGCCCGCGCTTCATGATCGTCGAGGATGCGGGCCAGCTCGGCATTGAGCGCGATCACCATGCCGATCAGGCCCCAGGGCAGGCAGGCGGTCAGCAGCGCCGGCCCGCCCCGGTCGAGCGCCAGCGCACCCAGCGCGACGAAAACGACCGCGATGGCGAGGCCATAGGCCAGAAGCCCGTAGTCGAAGGAATGCATCAGCCATATTCCGGGTGCCGTGCCGAGCCAGAAGGCGGCGGCCAGCACAGCCAGGTGATGCACCAGCCGGTTGCTGCGCGAGAGTGCGATCCAGAGCGCCGGCAGGTAGAGCACGAAGAAGCCGTAATGCATTCGTCCGGCAGCCTCGTCCCAGCGCCCGCCGCTCCAGGCACAGAGCGCGGCGAAGGCGATCGCCAGCGCCCCGTTTGAGCGCATCAGGAAGGCGGCGACCAGCGCGCCGACCGCGACCAGCATTGCCCCGCCCGGCCAGTCCTCCGGCAGATGATACATCTGGCCGACGAGTGCGAGCCCGGCCCCGAAGATCAGCACCCCGCAGGTCGCCGCCGCATCCGCGCCGCCCGTCGAGCCTGCCTTCTGCAGGCGGTAGGCAACGGTGAAGGCGACGGCGATCGCAATCAGAATCATCGCGAGCTTCACGAGCCGCGGGATCGCCTCCCAGTTCGCCGCGACGAAGGCGGCGACGCTGGATGCGATCAGGAGGCCGCCGAACAGCCCGAGCAGGGCAGGCAGGCGAAAGCCGGCATGTTCGCGGGCGACATCGCGCCGGATGGCTCCGGCGCCGTCGGGCGTCACCCAACCCTCGTGAACCCAGCGAATCAGGTCGGCTTCGAGCCGTTTGCGGTAGGAACCGGTCAGCATGGCCCGTATGTGCCATGAGCCGCCCGGGTTTTACCAGAGATAGCAACGCAGAGCGTCACTCCCGGGGAAAGCGCGGCTTCGGCCCGGGACGCAGCGGCGAGGGTCCGGAAAAAGAAATGCCCAGGCGAAGCCCGGGCATCATGTCATCGGCCGGTCAGGCCGCCTTCGCTTTCCGGATCCGCGCCAGATCCGGCGCCAGCGCTTCCTGCGTCAGCGCCGCAAGCGCTTCGGAAAGCGGCATCACGGTCTGCGCCTGGCTGCCGAGGCGGCGGATCGTCACCGTCTTCTCCTCGGCCTCGCGCTTGCCGACCGCGAGGATGACCGGGACCTTGGCCAGCGAATGCTCGCGGACCTTGTAGGAGATCTTCTCGTTGCGCAGGTCGGCGCGGGCACGCAGGCCGGCCGAGAGACAGGCCATGGTGACCTCCTCGGCATAGCCGTCCGCATCCGAGGTGATCGGCGCGACGATGATCTGCTCGGGCGCCAGCCAGAGCGGGAAATGCCCTGCATGGTGCTCGATCAGGATGCCCGTGAAGCGCTCCAGCGAGCCGCAGATGGCGCGGTGGACCATGACCGGCTGCTTCTTCTCGCCATCGGCGCCAATATAGAAGGCGCCGAACCGCTCCGGCAGGTTGAAGTCGACCTGGGTCGTGCCGCACTGCCAGTCGCGGCCGATGGCGTCGCGCAGGACATACTCGAACTTCGGCCCGTAAAAGGCGCCCTCGCCCGGATTGATCTCGGTCTTGATCCGGTTGCCGGACTGACGCGCGATCGTCTCCAGAACCTTGGTCATGACGTCCTCGGCATGGTCCCAGAGCGCATCGGAGCCGACGCGCTTGTCAGGGCGGGTCGAGAGCTTGATGACCAGTTCCTCGGTGAAGCCGAAATCCTCATAGACCGAGAGAATGAGGTCGTTGATCTTCAGGCACTCGGCCGCGAGTTGCTCTTCCGTGCAGAAGATATGCGCATCGTCCTGGGTGAAGCCGCGCACGCGCATCAGCCCATGCAGCGCGCCAGACGGCTCGTAGCGATGGACATTGCCGAATTCGGCAAGCCGGATCGGCAGATCGCGGTAGCTCTTTAGCCCATGCTTGAAGATCTGGACATGGCCGGGGCAGTTCATCGGCTTGAGCGCGAAGACCTTGTGGTCGCGCTCCTTGTCGTTCGGGTTCTCGAAGGCCGAGGCCGACTTCACCGCGAACATGTTGTCCTGATACCAGCCCCAGTGGCCAGATGTCTCCCAGAGCGACTTGTCGAGCACCTGCGGCGCGTTCACCTCCTCGTAGTCGGCAGCGAGGCGCCGGCGCATATAGGCGATGATCTCCTGGAACAGCCGCCAGCCCTTGGAGTGCCAGAACACGACGCCCGGCCCCTCCTCCTGGAAGTGAAACAGGTCCATTTCCCGGCCGAGCTTGCGATGGTCGCGCTTCTCCGCCTCCTCGAGCTGCTTGAGATAGGCGTCGAGCTCTTCCTGCTTCGCGAAGGCCGTGCCGTAGATGCGGGTCAGCATCGCGTTGTTGCTGTCGCCGCGCCAATAGGCGCCGGCCACCTTCATCAGCTTGAAGGCGTTGCCGACCTTGCCGACCGAGGTCATGTGCGGGCCGCGGCAGAGGTCGATCCAGTCGCCCTGCGCATACATCTTCAGCGTCTGGTCGGCGGGAATCGCATCGACCAGCTCGACCTTGTAGGCCTCGCCCTTCTGCGCGAAGAAATCCTTGGCCTTGTCGCGGCTCCAGATCTCCTTGGTGAAGGGTTTGTCGCGCGCGATGATCTCGCGCATCTTCTTCTCGATCGCCGGGAAATCCTCCGGGGTGAAGGGCTCGTTGCGGGCGAAATCGTAGAAAAACCCGTTCTCGATGACGGGGCCGATCGTGACCTGCGTGCCGGGAAAGAGCTCCTGCACCGCCTCGGCCAGGACGTGGGCGGCATCGTGCCGGATCAGCTCCAGCGAACGCGGGTCTTCCCGGTTCAGGAACTCGATCTTGGCGTCGCGCTCGATCGGGTCGGCGAGGTCGACGACGGTGCCGTCGAGCGCCATGGCGACGGTGCGCTTCAGGAGGGAGGGAGAGATGCCCTTGGCGATCTCGACCCCGGAAATGCCGGAGGGGAATTCGCGCTTGGCGCCGTCGGGGAAAGTCAGGGAGATCGTCATCGATCGCGCTCCTGCTCACTCGGGGATACGAACCCCGTAAGTCAGACCGGCTGCGAATGTGAGGTTTACGTTCCGCCGCCCGCAGTCGGATCGGCGTCGGAATCGAGAGCCGCCGGCGCGTTCGTCCCGCGCCAGCGGCCATAAGCCCACGGCCTATACCACCGCGCGCCCGACGGCAATTCCTCGCAGACGAGATCGATGCCGCTGGTGCCGTAAGGATTGCAGCGACAGATCCGCGCAAAACCCATCCAGCCGCCGCGCCACAGCCCAAAGCGCTGGATCGCCTCGTCGGTATAGGCCGAGCAGCTCGGCCAGTGCCGGCAATGGCGGCCGACCAGCATCGAAAAGCTGAGCTGGTAGCCGCGAATTGCGATATGTGCCGCCTGGCGCGGCCAATGGCTGG
This sequence comes from Bosea sp. AS-1, assembly GCF_002220095.1. Classification (GTDB taxonomy): domain Bacteria; phylum Pseudomonadota; class Alphaproteobacteria; order Rhizobiales; family Beijerinckiaceae; genus Allobosea. The sequence continues at coordinate 2,220,065 of NZ_CP022372.1, read as the reverse complement.
CCTTGTGCAACCGCGAACATCTTTGTTTAACAAAGAGACGCTGAAATAAGGCGTCTCCTTCGTTTTGCCGCCCCGCCACCTGAACCGCTTTCCTTGATCGATTTCATAACATGATGCGCGCCAATCATTTTCGCCACGCCCTGGCCGGTTGCGGCCTCCTCCTCGGCCTTGCCCTGGCCACGAACGCGAGCGCCCAGCAGCGGCCTTATCTGCTCTGGCTCGACGGCGCCAAGCTCGACATCGCCAAGATCATCGGCTTGCCGCCCGCCCAGGGCACGCCCGAGGCCAAGGCCGAGTTCGAGCAGGTGCTGGAACTCTCTCAGGCCCGCACGCCGGAGCGCGAGAAGGCGGCCATTGCCGACCAGCGCCAGGCACTGGTCAACTTCCTCAACGGCATGGAGAACAGCTATGTCGACAACACCCATCGCGAGGTCCGCCTGCTCTTCCGCGAGGCACAGATCGAATTGTCGATCCTGCTGAAGAGCGTCCACCGCCTGACCAGCCGGCCACGCCCCTTCGCGGTCTGGAACAAGGTTCGCGTCAAGCCGTGCCCTGGCGCCCGGCCGGAAGGCACCTCCTTCCCCTCGGGCCACGCCGCCACCGCCGCGCTCTACGCAGAATTGCTCAAGACGGCCGTGCCGGAGCTCGGCGACAAGCTGGAGGAGCGGGTCAAGAGCTATGACGAGAGCCGGCTGATCTGCGGCTTCCACTACCCGAGCGACCTCGTCGCCGGCGACAAGGTCGGGCGCGCCGTCGCCAAGGCCCTGCTCGCCGACCGCGCCTTCAAGGTCCGCTTCGACGAGACGATTCCGGAAATCCGCGTCGCGCTCGGTGTGAAGTAATCTCGGCGTGAAGTAATCAGGCGGCCGCGCCCTTGCGCTTCGCCTCGATCTGGTCGACCGCATCGACAACCGCATCGAAGGTCAGCATGGTCGAGGCGTGGCGGGCCTTGTAGTCGCGCACCGGCACGAGCACGGCGAGATCCGCCCATTTGCCCTGGGGCGGCTCGGCGTTCTCCTTGAGGATGGCGCGCGCCTGCTCGCGCACCTCGCGCAGTTCCTGTGCCGTCGAGCCCACGACATGGCGCGCCATGATCGAGGACGAAGCCTGCCCGAGCGCGCAGGCCTTCACCTCATGACCGAAGCCGGTGACGACATCGCCCTCCATGGTGACATCGACTGTCACTGTGGAGCCGCATAGCTTGGAATGAGCCTTGGCGGTGGCGTCCGGAGCCTTGAGCCGCTCGAGCAGGGGGATGTTCGCGGCAAGCGCCAGAATGCGCTTGTTGTAGACGTCGTCCAGCATGGCTTGGTCTCTCGCCGGTCTGGAATGATCGGCCCTGGAACCCAATATAGGGTTGATCGCCACGAAACGGGAGGGCATGGGAACCTCTTCCGCCGCGAGGCATCAAACTTGTCGCATCGGCCCCGCGGCCGCGGCTTTCTCGGCCGATACGCGGGGCCTTCATCGTCCCAACGGGAGGCACCACATGAATCCTGTGGTTAAGTCCTTGTCCGTCGAGAAGGCCATTGGCCCCTCCGCTGACAAGTTTCTGGTTCGCAAGCCAACGCAGGAAGAGGCGGAAGCCGCCGTGCGCACGCTGCTGCTCTGGGCGGGCGACGATCCGTCCCGCGAAGGGCTGGCCGAAACCCCGCAGCGCGTCGCCAAGGCCTTCAAGGAATTCTACAAGGGCTATGACGAGGATCCGCACGACATCCTCGACCGCGTCTTCGAGGAGGTCGACGGCTATCAGGACATGGTCCTGGTCCGCGACATCCCGTTCTATTCGCATTGCGAGCACCACATGGTGCCCTTCGTCGGCAAGGCGCATATCGGCTACTACCCGTCGAAGGGCGTGGTCGGGCTCTCCAAGCTCGCCCGCATCGTAGACGTCTACGCCCGCCGCCTGCAGACGCAGGAGATGATGACCGCCCAGATCGCCGATGTGATCGAGGAGGTGCTGGAGCCGCGCGGCATCGCCATCCTGGTCGAGGCCGAGCATATGTGCATGTCGATGCGTGGCGTGCAGAAACAGGGCTCCTCGACGATGACGACGCAGTATCGCGGCCTCTTCCGCGACGATCCGGCCGAGCAGGTCCGCTTCTTCACCATGGTGAAATCCCCAGGTCTTTAGCGGTGACATCGCGACCCGAAGCGGCCCGACGGAGCGTTTCCGATCGGGTCGTTTCACCTGTAAAAGGCCAGGACACGCCTTCCCTGGAGCTGCCATGAGCCTCTTCCCCGCCCCGGCCGACAAGCACGCCCTCGAGGAGAGCACCGTGCTCAGTCCTCGTTTCGACGCGAACGGCCTCGTCACCTGTGTCACGACCGACGCGACGACCGGGGAGCTGCTGATGGTCGCCCATATGAATGCCGAGGCGTTGAAGCGCTCGATCGAGACCGGCGAGGCCTGGTACTGGTCCCGCTCCCGCAAGGAGCTCTGGCACAAGGGCGCGACCTCGGGACAGATCCAGACCATCCTGGAGATGCGCGTCGACTGCGATCAGGACGCGATCTGGCTCAAGGTCCATGTCGCGGGCGATGGCGGCTGCTGCCACACCGGGCGCCGCTCCTGCTTCTACCGCGTTCAGCCGCTGCGGAGCGAGGCCGACGGACCGCTCGTCCTCGCGTGAGCTTGCGGCAGGGCTGCCCTGCTCCGACGCTCCTTCACCTTGTCGTCAAACACCACGGATAATACCTGAACGGCATGCCGTTCACGTTTCGCTCATCGCATTTTGGGATTCTGGGCCTCTGCGGAGGGACGGATCCATGTTGTGGGACAACGCCGCGCGACGAGCCTTCGGTCTCGGCGGAGGTGGAAGCACCATGAACGAGATGACGTCCGCGCCGGAGCTATCCGCCAGGCGAAAACCCAAGATCGGCCTGGCCCTCGGCGGCGGCGCGGCGCGCGGGTGGGCCCATATCGGCGCGCTGGAAGTCCTGATCGAGGCGGGCTACGCGCCGGAAGTCATCGCCGGAACCTCGATCGGCGCGGTGGTGGGCGGCTGCTACGCCGCAGACAGGCTTGCCGAGCTGACCGAGTTCGCGACCAGCCTGACGAAGCGGCGTGTCGTCGGCCTGATGGATTTTCACATCGGCGGCGCCGGGCTGATCTCCGGCGGCCGGCTGAAGCGGCTGCTCGAGGACCATCTCGACGGCCTGCGAATCGAGGAGTTGGACGAGCGCTTCGTCGCCATCGCCACCGAGCTCGGCACCGGCCATGAGATCTGGCTGACACATGGCCCACTGATCCAGGCACTGCGTGCCTCCTACGCCCTGCCCGGCATTTTCGACCCGGTGAAGCTCGGCGGACGCTGGCTGATGGACGGCGCGCTGGTCAATCCCGTGCCGGTGACTGCGGCGCGCGCGCTCGGCGCCGATGTCGTGATCTGCGTCAACCTCAACAACGACCTCGCCGGTCGCGGCACGGTGATCCAGAACTATGCCTCCGATCCCGACCCGGATTCGGACGACGATACGATCGTGCCCGAGCTGGAGGTGCGCCCCTCGCCGCGCTGGTTCCACGGCATCAGCGACGCGGCCAAGCGCGTCCGCAACCTCGTCGGCCGCCCGAGCGAGAATCGTCCTGGCCTCGCCGGCGTGATGATCGACGCCTTCAACATCACCCAGGACAGGATCTCGCGCTCGCGATTGGCCGGTGATCCGCCGGACGTGATGATCGGGCCGCGCCTCGGCCGCGTCGGCCTGTTCGACTTCCACCGGGCGGAGGAAACGATCGACCTCGGCCGGCAGGCGGCACACCGCGCCCTCGACGAGATCGCGGCGGTCGTCGCCGCGAACCATATTCCGGCGAGCGGCTAGCACCGGGACGACTAAGGACAACCGCCTTTCGGTATCGTCGATGGCCGTGCGCCCACCGGGCGCACGGCGCTTCTATTTACGCCATCGCGATGTAATCGCGCATCGCCTTGCTTTCGGCTTCGATCGCCGCCACGCGATGCTTCACCACGTCGCCGATCGAGACGATGCCGGTGACGCGGCCATTCTCGACCACGGGAACATGGCGGAACCGTCCGGTCGTCATGATCTCCATCAGCTCGTCGACGCTGGTCTGGGGCCGGCAGGTCACCACCTTGGCGGTCATCACCCGCGAGACGGCGCTCTCCAGAGCGCCGCCGCCCTCTGCGCCGAGCGCCCGGATGATGTCGCGTTCGGACAGGATGCCGACGAGCGCGCCGTCCGCTCCCATCACCACCAGGGCGCCGATCCGCCGTTCGCTCAGGACGCGAACCGCTTCCGCAAGTGTCCGGTGCGGTTGCACCGAAATCACTTCCCGGCCCTTGTCGCTCAGCAACTGCTCGACATTCATCGAAGGCTCCTCCTCAATGACGCGCCGATATGGGGCGCGCGGTTTCGCTGACGCTCCCAGGCTGCCGGCGAACTCACGATGCCAGGCAGGCCCGAGGAGTGCTTCGCAATGAGACGGAGTGTGAGGTAAGACCGCGGCGCAGGCAAGGCGCGGCAGGTCTCAGCGGCGCTGCTGGCCGCGGTCGAGCAGCGGGAACAGCAACAGCCCGACGACGAAGCCGCCGATATGCGCTTCCCAGGCGATGCTCGTCTCTTCGCCGAAGATCGGCACGAGACCGGCACCGAACAGGATGTTGGTCGCAAACCAGATACCGGTGAACAGCAGGGCGCGCGAATTGCGCCAGAGCTGCCCGAGCGGCTCGGCCGGGATGGCCTTCACCACCGCATCGTCCCCGAGCTCGCCGAAGCGCAGCCCGGGTGCGAAGACGAAGCGAATCGCCGCAGCCGTCGCGCCCGAAATCCCGGCGGAAGCCCCGACCAGCGGCAGCACGTCGAGATCGCGCGACCACCAGTGCAGCAGCGCGCCGCCGATCGTCGACAGCGCCAGCAGGTTGAGGAAGCGGCCGGGGCCCAGCCGCCGCGCCACCGGACTGCCGAAAGCCGCGAGCCAGAGGCCGTTCGAGGCCAGATGCAGCCAGGAGCCGTGCAGGAGACCGTAGCTCAGCAGGGTCCAGAGCCGGACGCCACCATCCGCGAGCAGAAGCCGCACGAGCTGTAGCCGGTCGCCGACGTCCTGCCCGACGGTGGATTGTGCCAGCGCCCCGACGACGTCCTGGAGCCTGTCGGGCGAGAGCCAGAGCGTCAGGCGCGCCGGCACGAAGGCGAACCACGACATCAGCACATAGTCGTTATAGTCCGACAGCAGGCTGCGGCCGGCCTGGATCAGCGCCAGCACTGCCAGGAGCTGGACGACGACGGGCGGCAGATTGAAGGCGGGTTCGCGCGCCGGGGGGCGAGGATCATGGGAGGCCATTGCGCCGCAACACTTGCCGAAGCGGCAGGCCCGCGCAAGGCACTCGCGCCCCGGATGCACGAAAAAGGAGAGAGCGCGAGGCCCTCCCCTTTTCCGCCGGCTGTGCCGTCGCCCGGATATCCGGACGACGTGTCACGCCCCCCTCCAGCTCTGCTGCGGTCGATGCTCGTCGCCCGGGAATTCTGCGGCATTTGATACGCATTTTACGGGTCTTCCACAAAGGCAAGACTTCATTAACCCTAACCGCCCGGGCGCCTCCCCCGACTCACCCCGGAATGGCAAGACGGCATGGCGGGTGCGTCTTCGATCACTTCGGAGAACGATTCGTCTCCCTTTCGGACAGATCTGCGCCATCGCTGGACGCAAGATCGCCGACGGGGGCAACCGGCTACATGGACGCAGGATGAAGAATACGAGCACACGACTGGTCTTCGACTACTGGGACGCCCTGCGCGGCGAGCGGGCGGCGCCCGAGCGCGGCGAGATCGAGCCCGGAGCGTTGCGCCACGCGCTGGCCGACACGTTCATTCTCGAGAACGAGCCGATCGGCCCGGTCTTCCGCCTCGCCGGCACGCGGCTTTGCGCCTTGATCGGCCACGAACTGCGTGGCCGTGCCTTCACCGCGCTCTGGCCCGATGTCGAGGCGCAAGGCGACATGCGCCGCCTGGTCCAGACCGTGATGGACGAGACGGCCGGTGCGGTCGCCGGTCTCTCCGGCGAAAGCAGCACCGGTGCGCCGATCTATCTCGAATTGCTGCTGCTCCCGCTGCGCTATCGCGGCCGCACCCATGCCCGGATCCTGGGCGCGCTGTCGCCCGCCCTCTCGCCGGACTGGCTCGGTCTCGACACCGTCGCCACCATGCGGATGATCTCGCTGCGCATGCTCTGGCCGGCGGCGGCCTCCCGCGCGGCCGCCCCCGAGCCGCAACGTGCCGGCCCGCCCCGCCTCGTCGTCCTGCCCGGCGGGCGCGCCTAGAAACTCTCGATCTAACCTTCCGTTAACCGCACCTGCCTAGGATCGGCCCGAATCCAGGCTGGTCATTGATGTTGAGCGCGCTCCAAACGCCCCGGGCGGCGACCGTTCCGGTCGAACGCAGACGGCATCACCGGATGAAGGTGGTGTTGCTGGGCCGTTACATGCTGCCCAACCGGATGGAATATCCCTGCCAGAGCATCGACATCTCGCCGGGCGGCGTCCATCTCGCCGCGCCGGTCAAGGCCGCGCCGGGCGAGCGCGTCATCGTCTATCTCGAGCATCTCGGCCGGATCGAGGGCAGCTGCGTGCGGACCACCATGGAAGGGTTCGCGATGACGATCACGGCGACGAGCCGCAAGCGCGAGAAGTTCACCGCGCAGCTCACCTGGCTCGCCAACCGTGAGGAACTCGGCCTGCCGGAAGACCGCCGCCACGAACGCATCGTGCCGCGCAACCCGCGCTCGATGCTCGCGCTGAGCGACGGCTCCGAACACCCGGTCCGCATCATCGACATCTCGTTGTCCGGCGCCGCCATCTCGAGCGACCTCGACCTGCCGATGAACACTCCCGTCAGGCTGGGCACCACGCCGGGCCGGGTCGTCCGCCGCTTTGACGGTGGCTATGCGGTCGAGTTCAGCTTCCCGCTCTCGGCCGATCTGCTCGACGAGAATCTCGAGCTCTGAAGCCGGCCTCGCCAGCCGGTACCCGTATTTCCCGATAAGCTGACCACCGCGCGCTTGCCGTCGCCCGGCCGCTTGAGCGGTCCCGAGCAAGCCTAGGGTCGAGGCGCCCCGCTCTCGTCAATCGCCATCACGCTTCGACGAGTCTCGGCACGCCCGAGCTGCAGCGCCCTCGCACGCCCTCGAAATCGCGGGGGAAAAGCCATGAGCGCAGCCTTGGCGCGCGCTTCCCCCTGGTCATAATTAGGTAAGTTAATGGCTTCTTGCTGCGTAACGCACAATTAATGGTTAAAATATGGTTCTGCAATCGTCGCAAATCGTTACTTCTCGATTTGAGCAAGATTGGCCTTGATATTGACTGACCACGTTGCTGGCCGAATTACATAAATTTGTACGCTTTCACTTCAAGCGAAATCCATTGGCCGGAACGCATCGTCTCCCCGGGACAGAAAGGGGACGACATGTTTTCTCTTCATCGCACTTTGATCAGCAGCGCTTTCGTCGCGCTTCTCGCTATCGCCGGTACGCCGGCTGAAGCTCAGAACTCTTCGGGCATCCCGGTGGCGAGCGCCCCGGCCGACGCCAACGGCGACGCCCGCGCTCCCTATGCCTGGACGGATTTCTGCAAGCGCATGCCGTCCGAGTGCCGGGTCGACACCCGCGAGCCGGAGCGCATCGAGCTGACGCCGAAGGTCTGGAAGGCGATCGTCGCGCTGAACAACCGGATCAACCGCGAGATCGAGCCGATCACCGACGAGGATCACTGGGGCGTGGTCGATCGCTGGGACATCCCGACCGACGGCAAGGGCGATTGCGAGGACTATGTCCTGCTGAAGCGCAAGCGTCTGGCCGAGGCCGGCCTGCCGCGCCGCGCCATGCTCGCCACGGTCGTCATCGACGAGGAGAATGCCGGCCACGCCGTGCTGATGATCCGCACCGACCGCGGCGACTTCGTTCTCGACAACAAGCGCAACGCCATCCTGCCCTGGAGCCAGACCGGCTACGTCTACGTCAAGCGCGAGTCGCAGTACCGCACCGGCTGGACCTCGCTCGGCGGCGCGCAGACCCCGACAGTCGCTTCGGTTCAGCGCTGATGGCGCCGGGCTGCCCTCGCGCGGCAGCCTGAACAGGATTTATCGAGCGGCCCGGACGGATATCGGACTGCTCTTTCAGAAAGGCGAGGCTCGGTCACGTCCCCACCCACCCGTCCCCAAGATCGGGTTTCGCCAGGGCCGGCTTTCCGAAAGGGAAGCCGGCCCGCTCTTTTGGAGCGGGCTCAGTCGAGCCGCTTCAGCCCCGCCGCGAATTGCCGCCAGCGCTTGGCGTAACCCACCGCCGAGGCCGTGATCCCGGCCGCGGCCTTGTCATCGAGCGTGCGGATGGCCTTGGCCGGCGCACCGACGATCAGCGAATTGTCGGGGAACTCCTTGCCCTCCGTCACCAGCGCATTGGCGCCGACGAGGCTGTTACGGCCGATCTTCGCGCCGTTCAGCACGGTCGCGCCCATGCCGACCAGGCTGTTCTCGCCGATCGTGCAGCCATGCAGGATGGCGCGATGGCCGATGGTGCAGCGGGCCCCGACGGTCAGCGGAAAGCCCATATCGGTGTGGAAGACGCACCCTTCCTGGACATTGCTGTCCTCGCCGATCTCGATCCACTCATTGTCGCCGCGCAGCACCGCGCCGAACCAGATCCCGACGCCGGCAGCCAGGCGCACGCGCCCGATCACATGGGCATCGGGCGCGAGCCACCACTGCCCCTCGGGCGGCGTCTCCGGCCTGGTTCCATCGAGCGAGTAGAGCGGCATCGGATTCTCCAGAGAGCGGTCGATGCCGAGGATTGCAGGCCGCTACGCCTTGTCGTCAAGCCGCGAACACGTGCAGCAGGTCCAGCACCACCCGTCCCGACGCCATGCTCCAGACCGCGGCGATCATGCTGGCGAGCATCACGAACATGAAGGGACGCCCCTCGATTCGCCGGCCGCGCACCGTGTTGCGCAGGATCAGGAACGGTGCGCTGAAGATGACCACCGGCACGCTGGCGACAGCAGCGAAGCCTCCCGCCTGAAGCAGTTTGAAGTCGGCGCGGCGGGCGGTGAACAATTCGAAGGCGCTAGCCAGGAGCCCGGCGAAGGCGAAGCCGAGGAGGAGCGACTGCAGCGCCTCGAGCGCAGCGGGTTCGATCGTCATGGCACGCAGCCTCCTTCGGCAAAACGTGCGGGAGACTGACCCATGGTCCGAACGCAGGGAAGAAGATCCTTAATGATTAGTAAATGAACATGGTTAACGCTTGGTCAGGCGCAACCGGTACTGCAGTGCCTTCGGCGGCACAGTCACCGACCGAATGCAAATGAAATGGCCGGAACGGTTGACCCTGCCGACGAAAGAGTGCCGTAAACTGCGGAACTCGGCACGATTCTTCGGCGATGTCAGGCATCATCCTGCTTCTGGCCCAGGCGCTCATCTATTTCGGCGTCATGGCTTTTCTGTTCCGGCTGCGCCATGTGATGGGCCTCGGCGCCTTTCTCTGCGCGCTGGGCGTGATGCATTTCCTCGAGACCTATCTGGCCGCGGTCTTCTTCATCCAGTTGCCCTTCGGCCTGCTCTCCCCCGGCTCGACGGTACTGTTCTCCGGCAAGCTCGCGATCATCCTGCTGTTCTACATCCGGGAAGACGCCGAGACCGTGCGCCAGCCGATCTACGGCCTGCTGGTCGGCAATTTCCTGATGGTCGCGCTCGTCATGACGCTGCGCCTCTACGGCTCGCCGGTCGCGCTCCCCGGCTACAATCCCGATCTCGTCCTGATCGACCAGATGGGCGCGCTGATGGTCTGGGGCACGACGCTGCTCTTCGTCGATTCGATCGCGCTGATCCTGCTCTACGAGAAGCTGCACCGCCTGCTGCCGCACGCCACGATCCTGCGCGCCTGCCTGAGCCTTGCGGTGATCCTGACGTTCGATCAGCTCTGCTTCTTCATCGGCCTCCATGCGATCAGCGGCACGCCCTGGGACGCGCTCTTCGGCGGCTGGATCGCCAAGATGGGCGCCGCCATCGTCTACAGCGCCTTAATGGGCCTTTATCTGCAGCTGTTCGAGCGTGATCCGCAGGAAGTCGCGCCGCAGCCGCTGGCCGATGTCTTCTACAAGCTCACCTACCGGCGCAAATACGAGGAGCTGCTTGGCAAGAGCGGGCACGACGCGCTCACCGGCGCGCTGACCCGCGAACGTTTCGACACCTCCGGCCCGGCCGTCCTGGCGCGAGCGGCTTCGCTGCGAAAGCCGCTCAGCCTGGCGATGCTCGATGTCGACCACTTCAAGAGCATCAACGACCGCTACGGCCACATCACCGGCGACGAGGTGCTGCGGCGTGTCGCCGAATGCCTGCGCGCCGAAATCCGCAGCGAGGACAAGATTTTCCGCTATGGCGGCGAGGAGTTCGTCATCCTCAGCGAAAACATGCCGCACGCGGCCGCCCTCGCCTATGCCGAGCGCATGCGGACCGCCGTCCGCGGCACGCTCGCCCGCGAATTCGCCGCGGCACCGACCGTCAGCATCGGCGTCGCGACCTTCCCCGACGACGCCGCGAACATCCGCGACCTCCTGGCCCATGCCGACGTGCATCTCTACGAGGCCAAGCGCCTCGGCCGCGACCGCGTCGTCGGTAACCCGGAAGACCTGAGGAAAGCCGTCATCGGCTGAGCCGCCTTATGGTTTACGCGGCGTTAAGGCGCCGATGATTCAGTGACGCGAACCCGTTCCGAGAACACCGGACATGTCTGCGTCGCTTCCACATCATCTGCCCGGGCACCAGGCCGCAGCGCTGACCTCCATGGTCCGCCAGCGCTTGCGCCGCCAGCCGCCGCCCCTGCCGCGCGCCGATGGCGCCGTGCTGAAGGCGGCATTCGCCATCCTGGTCGTCGGGGCGCTCACGACCGCCGCTGCACTCTACTGGACGCATCGACGCGAGGCGCCGTCCACCGAGCTGCAGCCGGCCCGCGTCGGCGAGGTCGGCCTGATGATCCCGCGGAACCTGACCGGTATCGACGATGGCGACAGCGACCGCAGCCAGCTCGTCGGCATGGCGCGCCTGCGCCTCGCCTGGCCGGATCTCGGCCCGGCCGGGCCGGACAATCGATACAAGCTGCTCATCACCCTGAGCCCGCCCGACAAGGTCAACGAGCCGGCGCGCCAGCTCGCCACCTATGCCCGCTTCCTGACCTCGACGGTCTGGTCGAATCCGGGCGGCCTCGTCGTTCGCGGTTTCCGCAAGGGTTCGCCCTTCGAGGGCGATGAATTCTACGTCTCGGTGCCGGACGGACGCGGCTTCGCGGCGCGCTGCCCGATCGCCACCGGCAATCTGTTCGACGAGCCCTGCCGCGTCACCTTCCAGCATCGCGGCATGGATGTGAACATCCGCTTCCCCCGCGCCATCATCGCCGACTGGGCGGTGATGCTCGGAGGCGTGCGGCGTACGCTCGACGGCCTGATCCGCTGAGCGCGGCGGCCCGATGCGCTCGGGCCATTCCCCAGCGGATCTCAGCCCTCGAGGTCGACGTCGAGGATCGCCATGGTGAAGTTGAAGGAGCGGTCGCCATCCTCGTCGTCGACGTGGATGATGCCGATATACTCCTCGCCCATATAGACCTCGGCCGAGTCGGTCTTCTTCATCCGGGCCCGAACGGTGATGTTGGTGTTGCTGAAGGTCCGGCGCAGATAGTCCTGCAGCTTGGCGAGTTCTGTCTTGTCCACGATGCGTGTCCCTTTCGATTGGCCGGGAGCGATGCCACGCCGGGCCGCACAGGGCAAGCAAAAGCAGCCCGGCCGCCCTGCCGAAACCCGGCTTGCGCCCTGCCCGGCGATCCGTAGCATGCGCCCCACCCCACTCTGAGGACGGATCGCATACATGACGCCCTGGCTTCCCGCCGCCCTCGCCTATGTCGCGAGCTGGCTCGATTTCCAGCGCCGCCATCACGACCAGCCGGGCGTGGCCGTCGCCATCGCGAGCGGCGGCGAGATCGTGCTCGAAGCGGCCTTCGGCAGTGCCGATCTCGCGACGGACGAAGCGCTGACGCCGCGCCACGGCTTCCGCATCGCCTCCCATTCCAAGAGCTTCACCTCGGCCGGCATCATGCGGCTCGTCGAGGATGGGCGCCTGCGGCTCGACGACAAGGTCGGCTCGCTGATCGACGGCCTGCACCCTGAGATCGCCGACGTCACCGTCGGGCAGGTACTCTCCAACAGCGCCGGCCTCACGCGCGACGGGCCGGACGCCGGCCAGTTCCTCGACCGCAAGCCCTATTGCGACAAGACCGAGCTCCTCGCCGACCTCGCCGCCCCGCCGGTCTTCCCCGCCGCACAGCGCTTCAAATATTCCAATCACGGCTTCGCCCTGCTCGGCCTCGTCATCGAGGCCGTGACCGGGTTGAGCTACAGCGAATGGATCACCGACGAGGTCGTGGCGAAGGTCGGCCTGCTCGAGACCAAGGCCGATATCGAGCTCTGGGGGCCGCGGCCCATGGCGAAGGGCCATAGTGGCAGGCAGCCGCTGGGCTACCGTGTCGTCATCCCCGGCGACAATCCCGGCCATGCGATGGTCTCGGCGGCCGGCTTCGTCGCCACCGCCGCCGATGTGGCGCGCTATTTCGCCCAGCTCTCGCCGCATGCCAAAACCTCGATCATCTCGCCGCTCAGCCGCCGCGAGATGAGCCGCCGCCTCTGGCCGGACGACGAATCCAGCCTCGGCCGGCATTACGGCTACGGCACCATCCATGGAGGCGAGGGTGACTGGCGCTGGTTCGGTCATTCCGGCGGCTTCCAGGGCTTCATCACCCGCACCTGTATCTTCCCGGAGCAGGACCTGACGGTCTCGGTCCTGACCAACGCCATCGACGGCCTCGCCCATCCCTGGCTCGACGGCGTCGCTCATATCCTCAAGACCTTCTCCGAGCACGGCGCTCCGCCGCCCGAGACGAAGGACTGGAGCCGCCGCGGCTGGACGCTGTGGGGCGCCGGCGATCTCGTGCCGGTCTCCGACCGCATCCTCGTCGCCAATCCGGCCTTGCTCCTGCCCTTCCTCGACGCCCCCGAGATCACGCTCGACGGGCCCGACCATGGCCGCATCACCCGTGCCTCCGGTTTCAACAGCCCGGGCGAGGCGGCAAGGCTGGTGCGCGACGAGGCCGGCACCGTGCAATCGGTCTGGCTCGGCGGCAGCCGCGTCGTCGACGAGCAGGACATGAAGGTCGAGATGCTGGCCCGCTATGTCGAGCAGGCGCGAGGCTGACGAGGCCAGGCCCATCGGCGCAAGCGCCTTCGCCGCCCGCGCCGATGCGCGGGCGTTTCGGTCGAGGGGCAGCGGAGCGCCGCGAGGCGCAGGTTGTATCGGGCCGCTTCCATTGAGCCAGGATGCGGCGCGGAAGGATTGAGCCACCTTCCGCACGCCCCGTGGCGCTCCGCTTATCGGCGATTTTCAGACTCCGAGCCGCGCTTATAAGGGCGGGCGGGCCAGCCATGCCGTCCTGCGGCCTCAACGCCCCAAAGGGTGCGCCACACCGCGGTGTCGGACAGGGCCGCTTCCGCCAACCCGTCCAGCGAGCTCCTCGCACAGGGATCGTAATGTCCCCAGGGCGGTGCCCCGAAGCCTCCCGGGAGTGGATCGTAACTCCACCCGCAGGCGCCGACCTCGCCCCACCAACGGCATACCTCCGGATGGCTGCCCCTCGGGGACGAGGTGACCCCAGAATAGCCATGCCCCGACAGACGGGGACAAGTTTCCTTTCCCGGCCTGAACGCACGCTGGAATGCCACGCATTCGCCGCCTTCGGCGCGCAGATTCTGCTGCGAGGGCTGGCCGATGCGCTTGATCGCTTCACTCGCCATGGTGCTGTTCCTGGCAGCGGGAGCGATGCCGGTTCGCGCCCATGAGGCTCCCAGCGGCTGGGAGTACCCGTTCTATTGCTGCTTCGATTCCGACTGCGCCCCGATCGAGGCCGAGGCCGTGCGCGAAGGCCATGGCGGCTTCATCATCACGATCGCCCCCGGCAAGCACCCGATGTGGTCGAAGGAACGGCGCGAACCCCTGGTTCTCGAAATCCCTTATGATAAGGCAAAGCAATCGCCGGATGGACGCTGGCATCTCTGCATCGACGATGCCGGCGACCTGCTCTGCTTCTTCGCGCCGCCCGGCGATTCCTGACGCGGATCGGGACACCGGACGCTCCGAGCCTGGCCGCCAAGACCAGCTTGGCGTGATGCCCCGCGGCCCTGTAAGAGGCGGAACGCTCCCAACCGCCCGGATGCCATGACTGCTCTCGACGACCTCCTCACCGTGCGTGACCTGCTGCGCTTCGCCGTCTCGCGCTTCAATGCGGCGGGCCTGAGCTTCGGCCACGGCACCACCAACGCGCTCGACGAAGCGGCATTCCTGCTGCTGGAGGCGCTGAAACTGCCGGTCGACGACATCAATCCCTGGCTCGAGGCGCGGCTGACCCGCGAGGAGCGCGCCCACCTGCTCGATCTCATCGACAGGCGGGTGACCACGCGCAAGCCTGCCGCCTATCTCGTCGGGCGCGCCTATATCCATGGCCTCGGCTTCCGCGTCGACGAGCGCGTCATCGTCCCACGCTCCTATATCGGCGAGATCCTGATGCGTGGCGTGCTCGAATCGGAGGGTCTCGGCCTCGTGCCAGAGCCGGAGGAGATCGGCCGCGTGCTCGACCTCTGCACCGGCTCCGCCTGCCTCGCCATCATCGCCGCCGGACGCTTCCCGCACGCTAAGGTCGACGCCGTCGAGCTCTCGCCGGCCGCGCTCGAGGTCGCCCGCCTGAACGTCGCGGACCACGATTTCGAAGACCGCGTCCATCTCTTCGAGGGCGACCTGTTCGCGCCGCTGAAAGGGCAGCGCTACGACCTCATCATCGCCAACCCGCCCTATGTCACGGCGGAAGAGGTCGCGGCCTTCCCGCCGGAATACGGCAGCGAACCGCAGATGGCGCATATCGCCGGCGCTGACGGGCTCGACATCACGCGCCGTATCCTGGCCGAGGCGCGCAGCCATCTGAACCCGGGTGGCGCGCTGATCTGCGAGGTCGGCACCGGGCGCGCTGCGCTCGAAGCCGAATTCGACCTGCCCTTCACCTGGCTCGATACCGAGGAGAGCGAGGGCGAGGTCTTCTGGATCGACGCGGCGGACCTGCCGCGCTGAGCAGGCAGGCCGCGGCGCTCAGCGCATGAAATGCAACTCGCGGAAGCGGCTGCGGAAGGCAGTCACGTCCTTCGCCACCGCCTCGGCCGGGCGCGAGCCATTCAGCCCCTCGGCGATATAACCCGCGAGCTCCGGCATATCCGCCGCCGTCATGCCGAAGCGCACGATCTCGGGCGTGCCGAGCCGGAGCCCGTTCACGTCGCCCTCCACCGCCGGCAGCGGCAGGCCGATGCCGCAGGAGAGGATGTTGACGGCGCGCAGCTTCTTCGCCGCCGCCTGCCCGCCGCCATAAGGCGCCGCCTCGATGGCGAACTGGTGCGAGGTCGTCATGCCCCGGTCGCGGGCGAAGACCGGCACTTGCCGTTCGCCGAGCGCCTCCGCCAGCGCCTTCGCGGTCTTCGCCATCTCCTGCGCATAGGCGCGTCCATAGGCCTTCCAGTCGAGCAGCGAGACGGCGAGCGCCGCCGATTTCGCCGCGTCGAAATTGGCCGTCAGCCCGGGATAGGCGATGGCGTCGAGCTTCCTGGCGATGGCGGCGTCATTGGTCAGGATCAGGCCGGAGGGCGGACCGCCAAGGCTCTTATAGGTGCTCATCGTCATCAGGTGAGCGCCCTCCTCCAGCGGCTGCTGCCAGCCATGGCCGGCGATCATGCCGGACATATGCGCCGCATCGAACAGCACCAGCGCGCCGATCTCGTCGGCGATGGCGCGGATCTCGCGGATCGGATGCGGGAAGAGGTTGAGGCTGCCGCCGATCGAGATCAGCTTCGGCCGCAGGCGCAACGCATCGGCCCTGAGCCTGTCGACATCGACGGTGTAGTTCACCGGGTCGATCGGCGCCGGATGGGTGACGATGCCGTAGAGTCCGGCGGCGCCCGCGCCATGATGGGTGACATGGCCGCCGATCTCGCCGGGCGGCGCGATGATGCAGTCGCCGGCCTTCGCCGCGACCATGAAGGCGTAGAGATTGGCGATGGCGCCGGACGGGACGCGAATCTCGGCATATTTTGCGCCGAAGACCTCCGCGGCAAGCTCGGCCGCGATCACCTCGATCTGCTCGATCGCCTCCAGCCCCATCTCGTATTTGTCGCCGGGATAGCCGAGCGAGGGGCGCGCCCCGATCCCGGCCGAGAGCAGCGCCTCCGCCTTCGGGTTCATGACATTGGTCGCGGGGTTGAGGTTGACGCAATCGCGCTCATGGATGGCGCGGTTCTCCGCGGTCAGCGCCGCGATCCTCTGCGCGATCGCGTCGAGCGGCTGGCTCGCCGTCTCGCCGGCGATCCGCTGGATGTAATCCTCGCTCGCCTGCGGCACCCAATCGCGCCGTCCCAGTGCCGTCATCGCTTCCCTCCCGAGCCGTCCTGCCAGAACGGCGCCATAACAGCCGTTTGCCCGGCGCCGCGCAAATGAGTATTGCTGCTGAGGAGCCTGAGGAAATCTCACCCTCGACCGGGAGCCTGCCCTTGCCTGTCAAGCCGCCGCGCCCGCGCCTGCCGCCGCTCAATGCGCTGCGCGCCTTCGAGGCCGCGGCCCGGCTGGAAAGCTTCGCCAAGGCGGCCGAGGAGCTGGCCGTGACGGCGGGCGCCGTCACCCAGCATGTCCGGCAGCTCGAGGCGACGCTGGGCTTCCCGCTCTTCAGGCGGATGCCGCAAGGGGTCGCCCTCACCGACGCCGCACGCGAGGCGCTGCCGAAGCTGACGCGCGGCTTCGACCTGCTCGGCCAGGCCGTACAGACGCTGCGCGATGCCGAGCCGCACCGCCCGCTCGCCATCGCCGCCCTGCCCTGCATCGCCCAGCTCTGGCTGTCCCCGCGCCTCGGCCGCCTGCAGCAGGCCTTTCCCGAGTTGCAGATCTCCGTCTCGGCGATGGAGGAGCCGCCGGATCCGCTGCGCGATTCCCATGATCTGGCACTGTTCTACCGGGATGCCACCGCGGAGCCGTCCACGCTCCGGATCGGCCCCGACGCGATCCTGCCCGTCTGCGCCCCGGCGCTGGCCGAAAGGCTGGCATCGCCAGCCGATCTCGCCCGGCAGACGCTGCTGCACGATGCCGTCTGGCGCGGCGACTGGGCGCGCTGGCTCGCTGCCGCGGCGCCGGAGGCGAAGGTCGATCCCGGCCGTGGCCCGGCCTTCTCGCTCTACAGCCTGGCCCTGGAGGCCGCGCTCTCCGGCTCCGGCCTCCTGATGGGGCGGATGAGTCTCGTCGCGCCTTATCTCGCAGCCGGCCGGCTGGTCGCGCCTTTCGGACAAGCTGTCCCGACGGCTGACAGGCTCACCCTGACGCCGGCCACGAACGCCGGCGCGCATGCGCGCCGGATCGAGGTGATGGAATGGCTCGCCGCCTCGGCGCAGGCAGATCAGATATAGGCGCCGCAGCCGGCTTCGAGGATCTGGTCCATCGAGCGCGACGGCTCCGCACAGCCGGCCTCGCCGACGACCTTGGCCGGCACGCCTGCCACGGTCTTGTTGCGCGGCACCGACGCCAGCACGACGGACCCTGCGGCGACACGGCTGCACTGGCCGACCTCGATATTGCCGAGGATCTTCGCGCCGGCACCGATCAGCACGCCCTTGCGGATCTTGGGATGGCGGTCGCCGCCCTGCTTGCCCGTACCGCCGAGCGTGACGCTGTGCAGCATCGAGACATCGTCCTCGATCACCGCGGTCTCGCCGACGACGAGGCCGGTCGCATGGTCGAGGAAGACGCCCTTGCCGATCCGGGCGGCCGGGTTGATGTCGGTCTGGAAGATCTCCGACGCACGCGACTGCAAATAGAGCGCGAAGTCGCGCCGGTCCCGCTTCCACAGCCAATGCGCCAGGCGGTGGCACTGCAGCGCATGGAAGCCCTTGAAGTACAGCACCGGCTCGAGCACCCGGTAGCAAGCCGGATCGCGGTCGAGCACCGCCATGACGTCGGCACGCATGCCAGGCCCGATGCTCGCATCGTCGGCCATCGCCTCGCTGAAGGCCTGCTCGATCAGGTCGGACGTCACGGCCTGGTGACCGAGCCTGACCGCGACGCGATGCGCCACAGCGCATTCGAAGCTCGGCTGATTGAGCACCGAGGCGACGATGAGCGTGCCGAGCGCCGGCTCGGCGGCGACGGCAGCCTCGGCCTCGCCGCGCAGGCGGGCCCAGACGGGATCGAGCCGGTCGAGGCCGGTTGCGGGATCGCGAGCTTCCACGGCGGAGCGCCCTGACGGCATGATCGTTCTCCGGAAAGGATCGTCGGCAGCAAGACAGCCTACCCGCAAGCCGGGCGGCATCAAAGGCTCAAGCCGGACGAAATTGAATCGAAACGGGAGGCAGCGGATTCAGTTTTTCAGGGAACGTCGACAACACATTGGCGTCGCCTGCTTTTTTCCAGAATGCCTCTCAGAGCCCGGAGACTTCTCACAAACGCGCGAGAAAGTCGAGAACCGCCTGCTTGTGGCTCTTGTCGCCGACCGCGAGATTGTGGTCGCGCCCTTCGATGGCGAAGGATTCCGCACCGGGAATGAGCTTCGCCAGTTCGGGACCGGAGCCGGAGACGTCGTCCCTCGTGCCGACGCTGACCAGGGTCGGCACGGCGATCCGGCCGACCTGCGCGGCGGTCAGGGTCTGTCGCGAGCCGCGGATGCAGGCGGCCAGCGCCCTGAGGTCGCTCTTCGTCTGCTCGGCGAAGGCGCGGAACATGCGCTGCATCGGATCGGTCAGCCCATCGAGCGACGGCGCCTCCATCGCATCGGCGATGCCGATCGGCAGTCCGACGCCCTCGACGAGATGGATGCCGAGCCCGCCGAGCAGCAGCGCGTTCAGCCGCTGCGGATGCGCCAGCGCCAGATGCGCCGAGATCCGCGCGCCCATCGAGTACCCCATCACCGCCGCGCGCGGAATGTCGAGATGGTCCATCAGCCGGCGCACATCCTCGGCCATGATCTGCGAGGAATAGGCAGCGGGATCGTAGAGCTTCTCGCTCTCGCCATGGCCACGATTGTCGAGCGTGACGACGCGGTATCCGGCATGGGTCAGCGACTTGGTCCACTGGGTGTTGACCCAGTTGATGACATGGGTCGAAGCGAAACCGTGGACGAGCATCACCGTTTCATGTTTCGGCGCCTCACCGGTGGGCGCGAGATCGATATAAGCGATGTTCACACCGTCGGAGGAAAAGCTCTGCATGGGTCCCGTCGTCGAAATCCGCCTCACTCAGCCATCTTCCCTGCCATGCCGACGCTGCTTTGGGTAGCGGCTGTGGCGCGGCTTGCTTATGAACGACGGCCATGACCGAGCCTGCCGCCGCCACGTCCTCCATGCCGATCCCGGCCTCCACCGCGAAAGGCGGCCGCATCCAGCTCGTCGATCTCGCCCGCGGCGTCGCGCTGCTGGCGATGTTCGTCTTCCATTTCGCTTATGACCTGTCGAATTTCGGACTGATCGAAACCGACATCGCCTTCGAGCCGGGCTGGCGGCTGTTCGCGCGCTGCATCGCCGGCTCCTTCCTCGTCGTCGTCGGCATCAGCCTCGTGCTGGCGACGCGCAAGGGCCTGAACCGCGCGGCCTTCCTGAAGCGCCTCGCCATGGTCGTCGCGGCCGCCGCTGCGGTGACGATCGGCACCTTCTTCGCGATGCGCGAGAACTTCATCTTCTTCGGCATCCTGCACCATGTCGCGCTGGCGAGCGTGCTCGCCCTGCCTTTCCTGCGCCTTCCGGTTGTCTTGGTCGCCCTCGCAGCGGCCGTCGCCTTCGCCTTGCCCGCCTTCGTCGCAAGCCCGATCTTCGAGGGGCCCTGGGTGGTGTGGCTCGGCTTCTCGCATGCCCCGATCCAGACCGCCGATTTCGTACCGGTCTTCCCGTGGTTCGGCTGCGTCCTCACCGGCATCGTGCTGGCCCGTCTCGCCCTGCCCCGTCTCGACGGAACGGCTGCGGCGGCCTGGAGCCCCCGTTCGGCGCCGGCACGAATCATCTGCTGGGGCGGGCGCCACAGCCTGCTGGTCTATCTGGTCCACCAGCCGCTCTTCATCGGCCTCATCATGCTGGCGACGCAGATCGTCACGCCGCTCCCGCCGGACGAACGTGCCTTCCGGGCGGAGTGCCAGCGCAGCTGCACCGGTCCTTCGCTCTCCGAACAGGCCTGCCGGGAGGTCTGCTCTTGCACCGTCGCCGGGCTGAAGCGCGAGAACCTCTGGCAGAAGGCGCTCTCCGACACGCTCTCCGCCGAGGAAGGCACCCGAATGACCCGTCTGGCGCAGGCCTGCCTGCGGGGACCCTGAGGCAAACTGCGCCGCCACCCGGCGCGAACAGCCTCTGGCATCTCGCAGCGTGTCGAGATAGGTTGCGCGCGAATTCCAGCTTTGAAGAGCGAAGAGCCATGGCCGCGACCGGCATTCCGCATTTCCAGAACGACCCCGGTGTCGCCGTCATCCATATCGGCGCGCGCGAGTTCATGTGCATCGGCGCCAAGCCGCCCTTCGACCATCCGCATGTCTTCCTCGACATGGGCGCGGACGCCGAGATCATCTGCCCCTATTGCTCGACGCTGTTCAAATACGACGCCTCGCTGAAGGGCAGCGCCTCCAACCCGCCGGAATGCGAGTATCACGACTCCGCCAAGGCGGCCTGATCCCCGTGACCTGACCGGCCGCAGGCCCGTCGCGCAGGTTCTGAGGGGCACCTGCGCTCCCCAACGGTTCCGCGCACGCCGCCCGATCGAAGGCTTTCGCCGTGACTGCTCCTCACCTCCTCATTGCCGGCGCCGGCATTGGCGGCCTGACGGCGGCACTGTCGCTGGCGCGGCGCGGCATCGCCTCGACCGTCATCGAGAAGCGCACCGGCTTCGGCGAGACCGGGGCCGGCCTCCAGCTCACCCCGAATTCCGGCCGCGTACTCGATGCGCTCGACCTCGCCCTGCCGCTGAAGCGCGTCGGCGTCGCCTCGCATGGGCTCATGATCCGGCGCTGGGGAGACGGCAAGCCGATCGTCGAGATGCCGGCCGATCCGGCGCGGTTGCCAACCCCCTTCCGCCTGCTGAGCCGCATCGACCTGCACACCATCCTGCTCGATGCTGCTCGCGCCATGCCGAACATCCGCTTCATCGTCGGACGCGGTGTCGAGGATGTCCGGCAGGACGAGGCGGGTGTCACCGCGACGCTGGCCAGCCAGAACGGCGGCGAAACGCTGCATGGCCTCGGCCTGATCGGTGCCGACGGGCTATGGTCGCGCGCCCGCAGCCTCACGGGCGACGCCGCCCCGCCGGAATTCACCGGCTACGAAGCCTGGCGCGCCATGGTCCCTACCGCCGCCGCCAGCCTCGCGGGCGAGAAGCCGCGCGTGACCCTGCATCTCGGCCCCCAGCGCCATGCCGTCCACTACCCGGTCTCGAGCGGCAGGCAGATCAACATCGTCGTCCTGCGACAGGCCAAGGAAGCGCGCGAAGGCTGGACCCGCGCCGGCGACAACGCGGTGCTGACCGACCACCTTGCCGCCGGCTCCTCCGCTCTGCGCCAGTTGGCAGGCGCCGCGACCGGCTGGCAGGTCTGGTCCCTGTTCGATCGCAAGCCCGCCGCCATGGCCAGAGGGCGGATCGCGCTCCTTGGCGACGCCGCTCACCCGGTCCTGCCCTTCCTTGCGCAGGGCGCCTCGCTCGCCATCGAGGACGCCGGCGTACTGGCGCGCCTGCTCGCGGAACATCTGGCGCGGGAGGGAGCGGCTGGCGTGCCTGCCGCCATGGCGGCCTACGCCGCCGCCCGCGCCCGGCGCGTCGCCCGCGTTCAGGAGGCGAGCCGGCAGAATGGCCGCAACTTCCATCTCGGCTGGCCCTGGAGCATCGGGCGCGACCTCGTCCTCAAGCGCCTCGGTCCGGACGGCATGCGCAGCCGCTATGGCTGGCTCTATGACTGGCGCGACGCGAGCGGAACGGAAGCGGGCTGAGTACAAGAGTCGCAGTCCCCATCTCGTCAACGCCGCATTTCGTTCCTATCTCTGGGCCCGGGAAGGAATGAAAACGACATGATCCGCGTCAATCTTCAAGATCGGCTCAACGGACGCGCCACGGCGGCGCCGCGCTGGGTAACCTGGCTCGTCATGGCGGCGAGCTTCGTCATCGGCGTCACCCTGTTCCTGGTGGCCGCAAGCCTCGCGCTCATCCTGATTCCGATCGTCGCGGTCGCCGGCGCCATCGCGGTCTGGCGGCTCAAGGCCAAGCTCAAGGCTGCCGGCTTCGATCGCCCGGTCGACCCCTTCGCGGGCCAACGCCCTGCGGCCGATCGGATCGAGATCATCGACGCCGAATACCGCGTCATAGAACCCGGCGAGCCGCCGCGCCGCTGACCCTCAACCGAAACCCTTGAGTACGATGCCCGCCGCCGCGCAGGCGGCGAGCACCGGCATCATGCCGATGCGGAACCGCAGGATCGCGACGATAGCGGCCGCGGCAAGCAGCGCAGCCCGCCAGTCCAGCGACGAGAACACCGGCACATCCGGAGCGAGCCAGACGAGATCGAGGCTGCGCACTTCGCGAAAGAGTGCATGCAGCCCGAACCACAGGGCGAGATTTGCGACCACTCCGACCACGGCCGCCGTGATCGCCGCCAGTGCCGCCGAGAGTCCCGCATTGCTGCGCAGGGCCTCGACATAGGGCGCCCCGAGGAAGATCCAGAGAAAGCAGGGCGCGAAGGTCGCCCACAGCGTCAGCAGTGCCCCGAAACTGCCCGCCAGCAGCGGAGGCAAGGTTCCGGGCGCCCCGAAGCCGGCCAGGAAGCCGACGAATTGCAGGACCAGCACGAGCGGCCCCGGCGTGGTCTCCGCCAGTCCAAGCCCGTCCAGCATCTGCCCCGGCGCGAGCCAGCCGAACCCCTCGACCGCCGCCTGCGCAACATAGCTCAGCACCGCATAGGCGCCACCGAAGGTGACGACCGCCATCACGCTGAAGAAGGAGCCGATCTGCGTCCAGACACTGCCGGCACCGGTCGTCAGCCAGAGCAACCCGACCGGCGCCAGCCAGAGCGGAATCCCGAGCGCCAGCACGCGCAGTGCCCTGCTCGTCGAGGGCTGCGCATGGCCGAGCTCTCCACGCGCGAAGAGGGCATCGACCAACCCGGTGACGGGCGGCCCCATCGCGCCGTGCCGCTGCGTCGCGGAGAACCGGCCGGGCGCCAGCCGGTGTCCGGCCCAGCCGATGAGTGCCGCCGCGAGGATGACGAGAGGGAACGGCATCTTGAACAGGAAAAGCGCCAGAAAGGCCGCCGCTGCCAAAAGCCGCATCGCGGGCGTCTTCAGTGCGCGACGGCTGATCCGGAAGCCGGCCTCGATGACGATGGCGAGCACCGCCGCCTTGATCCCGAAGAACAACCCCTCGATCAACGGGACGTGGCGCCAGGTGACGTAAAGGGCGCTGAGGCCCAGCATCACCAGCGCACCGGGCAAGATGAAGAGAAGGCCCGCGATCAACCCCCCGAGCGTGCGATGCATCAGCCAGCCGATATAGATCGCGAGCTGCTGCGCTTCCGGCCCCGGCAGCAGCATGCAGTAGTTGAGCGCATGCAGGAAACGCTCCTCCCCGATCCAGCGCCGCTCCTCGACCAGCTCACGATGCATCAGCGCGATCTGCCCCGCCGGTCCGCCGAAGGACAGGCAGCCGATCCGCGCCCAGACGCGCGTCGCCTCGGCCAGCGTGGGCAGCTCCTCGGCCGGCGGAGCCGCCATCGCCGATTGCAGGGCGGTCATCGGTGGGGCTCCGAAGCCGGGCGTGCGGAGGGCCAGTTATGGGTTTCTTCGCTGGCGTCCCGGCACCAGCGGTAGAAGGCATCGTAGAGCAGCATGCCGGCCTCAAGCTGGTCGAGATCATGCTTGAACATGCGCGACAGCCCGAGCGAGGCTGCCAGCAGTCCGGCCGCCTGCGGTTCGGCTTCCAGCGTCGCGGTATCGGCGGCCCGCACGATACGGGCGAGCCTGTCGAGTGCCGGCGACGCCAGACCGAACGCCTCGATCATCACATCGAAGGTGCAGCGCGGGCCACGATGGCTCCAGAACACGTTCTCGACGTCGAAGGGCGTGGCGCCGAAGCGCTCCGCCACCGCCTCGACCTCGGTGGCGGCGACGAAGAGGAAGACGGCCTTGCGGTCGACGAAGCGGCGAATGAGCCAGGGGCAGGCGATGCGATCGATCTTGGGCCGCGCCCGCGTCACCCAGACACTGCCGCCGGACGGTCCGGGCGGCGGCAGATGCTCCGGCGAGATCACGAGCCCGCCGGCCTCCCGCCAGGCGAGATGCCCACCTTCGAGGCTTTCCGCAGGGACGCCGACCTGACGCAGCCAGGCTGCCACGCCCTCGCTGAGCTTGAGACCCTGATGGCAGACGACGATGACCCGTTGCTGCTCGGCATAGGCCGGGGCCCATGCCGCAACGGTACGGTAGTCACGGCGCGTCGCCGTGGGCAGGAAGACAGGATCGGCGGCGATGTCCTCGTCGATCCGCACATCGATGATCACCGGCGCATCGGGCCTGCCGATGAGCCGCGAGAGCTGCGCAACCGAAATCTGTTCGTTGGAAGACATGATGCGTCCATCCTTAGACAAGGAAGCTGGACGCGAGCATTGGGCCGAAGCCTCACGGGGTCGTCGCGAGGAACCCCTTGCCAGAACTAGATCATGGAGGCGCCACCGGCGTCAATGCCGGCGGCCGCGTCACTCGATCGGGCTGACCAGGATCTTGTCGATCCGGCGCCCGTCGAGATCGACCACCTCGAAGCGCCAATTGTCCTTGTCGAAGGTCTCGCCGACATTGGGCAGGCGGTTCATCTCGGCCAGGATGAAGCCGGCGACCGTCTGGAAATCGGCGTCACGCGGCATCGGGATGCCGAATTCCGAGGAGAACTCGTCGGCCTGCATCCAGCCGGCGACGAGGTAGGAGCCGTCCGGCCGCGCCACGACCGCGGGCTCGCTCTCCTCCTCCTCCTGGAAGGCACCGATGATCGCCTCGAGCACGTCGCCGGGCGTGATGATGCCCTCGAAATGGCCGTACTCGTCGAAGACCAGCGCCATATGCACGCGGCTGGAGCGGATCTCGCGCAGGACATGCAGCGAATCCGCCGTGTCCATCACGATCGGGGTCTCCTGCACATGCTTGCGCAGCTCCTCCATCGTCCCGCCCTGCGAGAGGAAATCGATCAGATCCTTGACCACGACGACGCCGACGATCGAATCCGACTCACCGTCCTGCACCGGCAGCCGTGAGCGGCGGGTCTCGCGGAGCTGCGCGCGAATCTCGTCGAGCTCGTCGGACAGGTCGATGACCTCGACCTCGCGACGCGGCGTCATCAGCGCGCGCGCCGAGCGGTCGGCAAGGCGCATGACGCCGGCGATCATCTCGCGCTCGTCGCGCTCCAGCACGCCGGCTGTCTCCGCCTCGGCGATGATGGTGCGGACCTCCTCTTCGGTCACCCGCTCCTCGGACTCGCCCTTCTGCCCGAGCAGGGCGAGCACGGTCTTGCCCGAGATGTCGAGCAGGAAGACCAGCGGCGCGCCGATCCGGGAGAGCAGCGACATCGCTGGCGCGACACGGGCGGCGACGCGCTCCGGATCGCGTAGGGCGATCTGCTTCGGCACGAGCTCGCCGAGGATCAGCGACAGATAGGTGATGGCGACGACGACGATGCCGACGCCGAGCGTGTCGGCCGCCGATGGCGAGAAGCCATGCGTGCCGAGCCACCCCGACAGGCGCGTGCCGAGGGTGGCGCCGGAGAAGGCGCCGGACAGGACGCCGACGAGCGTGATGCCGATCTGGACGGTCGAGAGGAAGCGGCCCGGATCTTCGGCGAGACGCATTGCGGTCGCTGCGCCCCTGTTACCCTGATCGCTGAGAACCTTGAGCCGAGCCGGCCTCGAGGAGACGACGGCGAGTTCCGACATGGAGAGCAGACCGTTGACCACGGTCAGCACCACGACGATCAGGATTTCGGTTAACAAAACCAGCCTGCAATCTGCAAAGCCGCGTCATATGGCGGCCTGCTTCCGGCCCCCTTATAGCGTATTGCGTCCCCAAAGCGATGGGGGCGACCCAAGATTCGCGAGGCGTCCTCATGACCACCGCCAAGCCGAGCTTCTGGAAGCCGTCCGAAGCCGCCCATCCCGAGGGCGACGCCCGCCTGCATGCGCCCTCGGCCCAGCGCAACCGGGACGCGATCCTCGCCGTGCTGCGCGACGTTCTCCCCCGGGAGGGCCTCGTCCTCGAGATCGCCAGCGGCTCGGGCGAGCATGTTCTGCATTTCGCACAGGCGCTCCCGTCCCTGACCTTCCAGCCGAGCGACCCGAGCCCGGAGGCGCGCGCCAGCATTGCCGCCTGGATCTCCGAAAGCGGGCTCGCCAATATTCGCCCGCCACTCGAACTCGATGCCAGCGGCGACACCCGGCCCGCGCTCGTCCCGGCAGCGATCCTCTGCATCAACATGATCCACATCGCGCCCTGGGCTGCGGCCGAGGGGCTTTTCGAGAAAGCCGGAGCGATGCTCGCAAGCGGCGCCGTGCTCTATCTCTATGGTCCGTTCCGCCGGCCGGGCCGCCCGCTGGAACCCGGCAACGCCGCCTTCGACGAGAGCCTGCGCAGCCGCAATCCGGAATGGGGCCTGCGCGACCTCGGCGCTGTCACCGCCCTGGCCGAAGCCAACGGCTTCACCGCGCCCGAAATCGTCGAGATGCCGGCGAACAATCTCAGCCTGATCTTCCGGCGCCGCTGACCGGCTTCTGCCGCGCTTGCATCGTGCGCCCCGGCCCGCTACCGCTCGAACCGTGCGGACGTGGCGAAACTGGTAGACGCAAGAGACTTAAAATCTCTCAGCCTTTGGCTATGCGGGTTCGATCCCCGCCGTCCGCACCAAGCTTCCGGTAGAAGCGCCGTCAATGTGGGCGGGTCGGCTTGTACCATTCGATCCCGTCGGGATCGACATAGAGCCCCGGCGGAACGTTCGCGCCGATCGGCTCCTCCTTCATCGGCACGCGCACCGTGTCGTCGCGGTCGCCGCTCTTGGCGGTGGCACCGGAAGACTGCCCCGCATGCCGGTGCGCCCCGCGCCCGACATTGCTGACGAGCCCGACCACGCCCCGCTGCCCTGCGACCTTGTCCTGAAGCTCCGAGACCGGCCGACCGGCGAAAGCGACCACCGTCTTGCCCTCGACCACCGGCAGGGCGCGGGCACCAGTGCCCTCGCCCGTCACCCTGACACCGACGAAACGCGGCACATAGGTCGCGCCGCCCTTGCCGAAGGATTCCCACCCGCCCGCCGAGATCATCTGGGCGCCGCAACGCTTGTGGTTGCGCTCGCACGCTGCGCGCGAGGCATAGCGCGGGGACTTCTGCAGGAATTCGGCCCGCGCATTGCGGTAGGCGAACTCGCACTGCTCGGCCGTGAGCTTGCCGGCCTCGATGCATTCGTCGCGCCGGACATAGACCGCCCCCGGCGACTGCGCCGCCAGATCGGCCGGCCCCGCCAGCGACAGGACGGGGGCGAGCGTGGCGATGCGCAGCGTGGCGAGAATGGAGGCCGGGATCATCATGCGGTGCAACATAATTACAATTGTGGCATTACAGCAGCGATCGGCGTGAGGCGGCAAGCTCGCGCGTCGCGCCATAGTCGATCTTGCCGTTGCCCAGCACGGGAATCGCCTGCGTCACCAGGATCGCGCGCGGCACCCAGAGTTCGGGGAAACCCTGCGCCTTCGCGCCCTCCAACAGGGCCGCACGGTCGGCATCCGGCTTTTCCGTCACCAGGATGAGCTGCTCGCCCTTGCGCGGATCGGGCAGGCCGACGACGACATGATTCTGGTCCGGCCAGAGCTTTGCGATCATCGTCTCGACCGCGGCGAGCGAGATCATCTCGCCACCGAGCTTGGCGAAACGCTTGGCCCGGCCGCGAATCGCGACGAAGCCGTCCTCGATCACAACGATGTCGCCGGTATCATGCCAGCCCCCCTCCGGCGGCACGATCCTGCCTGGCTGCGCCGGGTCGAGATAGCCCGCCATGACGTTCGGCCCGCGCAGCCGCAGCCGCCCGCCCTCCTGGATGCCTTCGACAGGGTCGAGCGCGGCTTCGAGACCCGGCAGCAACTTGCCGACCGTGCCCTCGCGCATCGCCTGCGGCGTGTTGACCGCGATCACCGGCGAGCATTCCGTGCAGCCATAGCCTTCGAGGATCGTGGTGCCATAAGGCTCCCACATCCGCTTCGTCTCGGCCTTGACCCGCTCGGCGCCTGCGACGACGAAGCGGACGCTGGTGAGGTCGTCCTTGTCGGAGGCGCGGGCGTACCCTTGCAGAAAAGTGTCGGTCGCGAGCAGGAAGGTCGCCCTCATGTCGCGGATCAGCTTCGGCACCTGCTTGTAGTGCAGCGGGCTCGGATAGAGCACGACCTTCATGCCGTGCAGCAGCGGCACCAGCATTCCGGCCGTCAGCCCGAAGGAGTGGAAGGCCGGGAGCGGGTTCATGAAGATGTCCCGCTCCGAGATCGCCCCGCCGGCATGGGCGAAGACCTGCCTTGCGTTCGAGACGAGGTTGGCATGGCTCAGCACGACGCCTTTCGGCGTGCCCTCGGTGCCGGAGGTGAAGAGGATCACGGCCGGGTCGTCGGGCTTGGCCTCGTAGCGCTTGTGCACCAGCCCGGGCGCGAGGCTCTGCAACGCCCCCCAGGCCTTGTCGAAGCTCGTCACCTGCTTGCGGACGTCTTCCAGATAGATCACGCGCCGCCCCTCGCCGAGCGCGGCGATCTCCTCGTCGAGTTCGCCCTTCTCGACGAAGCGGCGCGAGGTGACGATGGTCTTGAGCTGCGCCAGCTCCCCTGCCGCCCGCAGGTTCCGGACGCCGGCGGTGAAGTTCAGCATCGCCGGCACCCGCCCATAGGCGAGGAGCGAGAACAGCGTCACCGCCATGCCCTGCATGTTCGGTAATAGCACGCCGACATGCTCGCGCTCCTGTGTCAGCGCCGCGAGCTTGCGTCCGAGCACCAGCGCGCCGAGCACGAGCCGGCCATAGGTGATCGGCTGGCGTTCCGGGTCCTCCAGCGCGACGCGGCTCTTGCCATGCTGCGCAATGGTCTGGAGCAAGGCACGAAAGACGGTAATTCGTGCGGCTGCGGCGTCGAAGGTGGTGGCGGCCATGCCTGGCTCGTCTCCCGGTCGGCGTTTCCTTGGCCGGTCAACGTAGTGGCATCGGCGCGGGTTGCAACGCTTGGCTCGCTCGAAGCCTCCAGCCATGTCCCGGAGAGGATGGGCAGGCGCTACCCGAACGCCCCGATCTCGTGCTGGATCGCGCCCGAGATCTCGCGGATCAACGCGAACAGCTCGCTCATCGGCGTCAGCACGTCGCGATGCAGCGCCTCATAGGTGCCTTCCTCGCGCGGACCGGGCGGCTCGCCGAAATCGAGCCCGATGGTCGGGTCGGGATCGCGCGGGAAGATCTCGGCCAGCAATGCGAGCGAGGCCGGCAGGTCGAGCCTGAGCAGGCGCTCGAACAGCGCCTCGCGCGTCAGCCCGGCATGCGGCCGGAAATCCGGGATATGCGCTGCCTTGAGCCAGATCCGATGCATGGCGGCGAGCCGGAGCGCGTGCAGCGCCGCGAGCCTGACCGGCATGCGCGGGACATCGTCCGCGGTTGCCCGGAGCTTCAACGCATCGGAAGACAGGCGCCAGAACAACCGCCGCAGCGCCGGCGCAAGCTCCAGCCGCGACAGCGCCTCGGCGACGACGAGCAGTTCCTCGCGCCGTCCTTCCTTCACCGTCCGCCGGGCCCGGTCGAACCAGCTTCCCGGGTCGAGCGAGTCGAGATAGGCGCGCAGCACGTCGAGATCGCTATGGCCCATCGCATGGGCGGCGAGCCGGTAGGCCCGGTCGAAACGGTCGGATTGCTCGCGCATCGCGCTGAAGATGTCGGGCGCGCGCGCCGCCGCATGGCCGACGCCGTGCAAGCTGTTCGCCATCCAGCCGAGCTGCTGCAGGATGGCGTTGTTGGGAATGGCCCGCAATTCGCGGGGATGGCGGATACGCGCCGGCCCTGCCCCCTCGGTCTGGCGCGCCGCCGGGCGCGAGCCGGTCTTGTCGAGCAGCGAAGGGCCGAAGGTGCCGATCAGCGCGGCATAGCCGGGATCGTCGACCAGTGCGTTCATCTCCTCCCGCACGGTCTGGAAGAACTCGCTGGCGAAATCCGGCTCGTCATAGATCGGATCGTCCCCGGCTTGCGGTGCCTCGAACACCGCTTCCGCGATCCGGCCGACGGTCGCCCCCGCAAGCTGCGGCGTGCCGAACAGCAGATAGCCGTCGCTGCCCTGGAAGCTGGTCTCGCGCACCGTGGCGATGCCCGCTTTTGCGAAAGCCTGCCTTGCATAGGGTGGGTCGAGATAGGCCAGCCGGTCGGCGAGGCTGTCGGCATGGGCGCCGCGCCCGACCGACTCGCCATGCGTGTCGAAGATGACGAGCTCGACACCGGTGAGCTCGTAGCGCGCGAGCAGCTCGCAGATGCGGATGCGCAAGCGTTCGACCCAGAAGGTCGAGGCGACCTGCCCGATATAGCGGCCGGAATCGGAATAGCCGAACTGGATGCAGAGCCGGCCATGTTGCTTGAGGTAATCGCGAAAATGCGGGCTGCGCAGCGCCTCGTCGATGATGCGCGGCCCCTGCTCCAGCGCATCCGAGGTCTCGAACAGCGGCGAGATCTCGACCTTGTCGGCAATGCCGAAGCGGCTCGCCAGCCACAAGGCGCAGAGAAGCGTGTAACCGGTCTCCGTCTCCGCGATCAGGAAGCGCACCGGCCGCGAACCGTCGACATGCTTCACGATCTGCGCGATCGTCATCATCATCCGCGCCGCCGAGGCCCGCTCGGCCGCAAGCGCCCCGAAATCCACGCCGACCGGCTCGATCTTGCCGAGCGCCGCATTGGCGGCGGCGAGAAAGGCGCGCCGCTCGGCCGGCTCCGCCGGCTCGCCATCGGAGGGGATGACGCCGCGCAGGGCGTTGTGGAGCTGCGAGGCGTTGAGCCGGAAATGCGGCAGCGCGATCGAGACGCCATGCGCAACGACGCCGGCGCGGATCAAGGCCAGCACCAGTCTTGTCTCTTCATCCGGTGCGGCGGCCAGCGCCTCGTCCAGCACCGCGAGCAGGGTCGAGGAATCCGGCATGGCGGTCTCGCGCTCATGCACGAGTGCCAGAGCAAAAGCCTGCAAGGCTTCCAGCGAGGGTTGCGTACCGATCGGCGGAGCAAGCGCGAGCTGCCGCCGGACGGCGTCGCGCGCTTCGCCGACGCGCTTGCGCAAAGCCTCGGTCGCCGCCACCTCGGGCAGTTTTTCGAGAATGCGGGCGAACTGCCCGTCCTTCGACTCCAGCCGATAGCGCAGCGTGTCCCACCAGCCGATATCGGTGCGCCCATCCGTGTCGCAGCCGACCCAGGAGGCGAGAATGATCGGACGCGGCGCCAGTTGCACCCAGTCCTGCGGCCAGCGGCGCCGTGCCTCGGCGAGGAAGGCGGCATTGAGCCGGTCGATGGCGTCGCGCGCATGCCGAACGGCGAAGCGCGCCTGCTCGAACTCGTCCTGCAGGGTGATGCGCCCGTCGGGACGGAAGCTGAGCTGTGGCTCACCGATGACCGCGCCGGCAGCGGCTTCGTCACCCGAAGCGAGATCGGCCAGCGCATGGACCAGCCGGCGCTGCATGCCGAAGGTCGGGTGGGCGGTGAAGACCGCGCCGAAGCGCGGCCGCTCGACCGCCGCCCGGAAGGCCGCGAAGGACGTAGCGCCCTCTCCCTGCTGCTGGGCGATCGCGTCGAAAGCCGCAGCCTCGTCCTGCTCGAGCCCGACATAATGCGCGAGCCGCCCTGCCCGCTGCCGTAGAGCCTGGCGTCCGAGCAGGCGCACCAGCTCGCCCGCGGCTGCGATGGAAAGCTCGCCGGAATCCATCAGGCGCGTCAGCCACAGCGTGACGCGCAGCACCGGATTGCCGAAAGGATCGTCCCGCGATGCAAGCCGCGCCTGCTCGATCTTGTCCTGCAGGTCATCAGCGAGGGCGGCGATGTCGATGGCGGGAATCTGCGCCAGTGCAATGGGTTGTTCCATGGCGGCTCGCCTCCCGAGCAGGCCTCTGAGCGGAAGCCCTTCTATTCTTGCTGCATTGCAGCATCCCTTGCTGGGCAGGGCAAGCCCGTCCGCGCCTTAATATTTTTACCCGGGCAATATTGTCAAGGAGCGGATCGCGCGCTAGAAGGCGCGGACTTCAGGAACCGACCATGACCGATCTGCCTCTCCGAACCTGCTCAGCCTTCCAAGGCGACGCCCGCCTCGCCGGCGGACCGCTACCTGATGTAGCGCTCGCCGTGAAAGCTGCCCTTGTGGCTGACCCGACCGCGACGATCCTCGTCTTCGACGACGAAACCGGTCGTGCCATCGACTTCGATCTGCGCGGCACGGCGGAAGAGATCGTGGCACGGCTGGCCGTGCCCACCGCAGCCAACGCGACAGGACAGACCGAAGCGCCGACCGAGCGCGGCCGCGGTCGGCCGAGGCTCGGCGTCGTCGCGCGCGAGGTCACGCTGCTGCCGCGCCACTGGGGCTGGCTCGCGGCCCAGCCGGGCGGTGCCTCGCAGGCGCTGCGGCGCCTCGTCGAGGAGGCGCGCCGCACCGATGGCGGCCGCAGCCGGGTCAGACAGAAGCAGGAAGCGGCCTATGCCTTCATCTCCGCCATGGCCGGCAATCGCGAGGGCTTCGAGGAGGCGTCGCGCGCGCTCTTTGCCGGCGACGCGGCCGGATTCACCGAGCACAGTCGAAGCTGGCCGGACGATATCCGCAGCCATGCCGAAAACCTCGCGGCCGATGCCCTGCGAGCCGGGTGAAGCGATGCGAACCTATCTCGAACCCAGCTGGGAGGCCGGGCGCGACCTCGTGCGCCGCAACCTCTCCGGCGAGGTGGTGATGCTCAACCTGCTGCGCCTGCGCCCCGTCGCGGATTACGCCGCGACGCCGGAACTGGCTCCCGACCAGCCGATCAGCGGCGCGGAAGCCTTCGACCGCTACGTGGCGCATACGCGACCGCATCTCGAGGCAAGCGGCGGCGCACTCCTCTTCCTGGCCGAGGGCGGCCCCCACCTCATCGGCCCCGAGACCGAACGCTGGGACCGCGTCATGCTCGTACGGCAGAAATCCGTACAGGATTTCATCGCCTTCGCGAGCAACCCTGACTATCTCGCCGGCATCGGCCATCGCACGGCCGCGGTGGAGGATTCGCGGCTGCTGCCGCTGGTCTCGCGCTCCGTCGAAGCCTGACGCGGCCGCCATCGGCATGACGCGGGGCCGGGCCGCGCGAAACGCCATTGCCTCTGCCGCAGGCCAAAGGCATAGCGCCCGGCAACCGCCTTGCCCGCTGCCCCACGAGCCTGACAGAAGCCGCATCATGAGTTCCCGCGCGCAATGGCTCGGCATTCTGTGCGGGCTCACGACCTCGCTGATCTGGGGCGTGCAGGCCGTGGTCTCGCGCCATGCCATGCTGACCGGCCTCTCGCCGGCCGACGTCACGATCCTGCGCTTCGTCGCGGCCTCCGCCGTGCTGATCCCCTGGGCGGCGACGCGCATCCGCCCCTTCCCCGTCGGCTCGCTTGGCTGGAAGCGCGCCTGGTTCATGGCGCTGCTGGTCGGGCCGCTCTACAGCCTGATCCTGGTCGGCGGCGCGTATTTCGCCCCGGCGCTGCACTCGTCGATCATCTCGCCGGGGCTGATCCCCGTCTTCACCGCCGCGCTGGTCTTCCTCGTCACCGGCGAGCGCGCCGGACGGATGCGGCTCGCCGGGCTCGGCCTCATCGTCGTCGGCATCGCGATCTTCTCCCGCGACGCGCTGATGGCGACGCCATCCCGGCCGGATGCCTGGATCGGCGACCTGCTCTTCGTCCTGATCGCCATGATGTGGTCGGTCTTCGGCCTGCAGGCCCGGCGCTGGGGCGCGAGCTCGATCGAGGTCACGGTGGCGTCCTGCGTGCTCGCCTTGCCGCTGCTCGGCATCGTCGCGGTCGCCCTGCCGGTGCATATGGCGCAGGTCCCGCTCACCGAAGTGCTGCTGCAGGCGGTCTATCAGGGCGTTCTCGTCGGCGTCGTCGCGCTCTATCTCTATGCCCGCACCGTCGCGATGCTGGGCGCCGCGCGGGCGACGCTGTTCCTGCCATTGGTGCCCGTGGTCACGGCGAGCTGCAGCGCGCTGCTGCTGGCCGAATACCCCTCGCCGGCCGAGATCGCCGGCATGGCGGTCGTCATCTCCGGGATGCTGGTCGCCTTTCGCTCGCCTTCGACAGGCTGAAGCCCAGGCGACGGAAGCCGCTCAGCCCTGGTGGCCCTTGGCGATCGGCTCGACATAGGAGAGCCCCATGTCCCAGGGAAAGTAGATCCAGGTGTCCTGGCTGACCTCGGTGACGAAGGTGTCGACCACGGGGACGCCGGCCGGCTTGGCATAGACCGTGGCGAAATGCGCGTTCGGCAGCATCTCGCGCACGACGCGGGCCGTCTTGCCGGTGTCGGTCAGGTCGTCGACGACCAGCACGCCCTTGCCCTTGCCGTCACCCACCGCCTTGATGCTCGGCGCGATGTCCTTGAGCACCTTCAGCTCGGACTGGTTCTTGTAGTCGTGATAACTCGCGACGCAGACGGTCTCGATCAGCCTCAAGCCGAGCTCGCGGCAGATGATCGCGGCCGGAACCAGCCCGCCGCGGGTGATGCAGACCATCGCCTCGAAGGGCCCCTTCTCCGCCAGCCGCCAGGCGAGGGCCCGCGCGTCGCGGTGGAACTGGTCCCAGGAAACCGGGAAGGCCTTGTTCGAGGTCGGTTCGGCCATGGCGGAGCGCTCCGGACTGATCGCGGCGCCAGAGGCGCCTGTTCCAGACCGAAAACCCTATTGCGGGGCCGCTGGCAAGACCCGGATGCACGCGATCCCCAGCGGCGCCCCTGGCAAAGCCGGCCCGATCTCAGAACTCGGCCCAGCCATCGCCACCACCGCCGCCGGCGGCAAGGCGTCGGACCGGGGCCGCCGCCGGCCTTGCCGCACCCCTGGGGCTCCCCACGGCGAGCGCCGCCGGACGGACGAGATGCGGAATGGCCGCCCGCCGCTCGCCACCGAGGCTGAAGGCCGCGACCATGGCCGTCAGCGCTTCCGTCTCCTGCTTGAGGTCGCGCGCGACCTTGGCGCTCTGATCGGCCAGCAGTGAATTCTGCTGCGTGAT
Source organism: Bosea sp. AS-1 (assembly GCF_002220095.1). Taxonomy (GTDB): domain Bacteria; phylum Pseudomonadota; class Alphaproteobacteria; order Rhizobiales; family Beijerinckiaceae; genus Allobosea. The sequence continues at coordinate 2,184,704 of NZ_CP022372.1, read as the reverse complement.
CTCGTCCATATGCGCGACGGTGCGGGCCATCTCATCGATGCCATTGGCCTGCTCGGTCGTGGCCTGCGAGATCTCGCTGACCGTCACGGCTACCTTCGATGCGGCATCGACGATCTCGCGCAGGGTCGTCCCGGCATCCTTGACCAACCCGACACCGGCTTGAATCTGCTGCGCAGAATTCGCGATCAAGGTCTTGACGCCATTGGCGGATTCGCTGCAGCGGGCGGCGAGCGCACGCACCTCCGTCGCCACCACCGCGAAGCCGCGGCCGGCATCGCCGGCGCGGGCGGCCTCGACGGCGGCATTGAGCGCGAGCAGATTGGTCTGGAAGGCGATCTCGTCGATCATCGAGATAATCTCGGAGATGCCGGAGGAGGCCTTCTCGATCCGCCCCATCGCATCGACGGCCTCGGTCACGATCGCACCGCCGCGTGCGGCGACCTCGCTCGCCTCGTTACCGAGCTGCACCGCCGCCTTGGAGTTGCCGGCACTGTGCTTGACGGAGGCCGCCAGTTCCTCGGTGGTCGCCGCCGTCTGCTGCAGGCTCGCCGCATTGGCTTCGGTGCGCTCGGCGAGTTGCTGGCTGTCCGAGGTGATCTTGAGCGACGCCTCGTCGATCCGCACGGAAATGTCGCGCACCGAACTGACGACCTCGGCCAGCGTATCCAGCAGGTCGTTGACCCCGGCGCAAAGGGTGGCGACCTCCCCGCTCTTGCCTTCGAGCGGCACGCGCCCGGTCAGGTCCTTGCCCTTCGCCCGGGCGATCGTCTCGGTGGTTTCCTTCACCGCGGCTTCGAGCTGCTTGCCCTTGAAGGTCGCGGTGATGTCGGTGGCGAACTTCACGACCTTGTACGGGCGCCCCTGCGCGTTCAGGATCGGGTTGTAGCTCGCTTGGATCCAGATCTCCTTGCCGCCCTTGCCGATGCGGCGATACTGCCCGGCATCGTATTCGCCACGGCCGAGGCGCTCCCAGAAGGCCTTGTAGGCGCTCGACTCGCGCTCGGCCGGGTCGACGAACAGGCGATGATGCTGCCCGAGGATCTCGGGCAAGGCATAGCCGAGCACGGCCAGGAAATTCTCATTGGCATGCAGGATCCTGCCATCGAGATCGAACTCGATCACGGCCTGCGCCTTGTCGATCGCCGCGCGCTGGCCCTCGAGATCGGCAAGACGGTTTTTCTGCTCGGTGACGTCGAACGCAGATTTGATCACGCCGACCGGCTTGCCGCCCGCTCCGATGATCGGGTTGTAACTCGCCTGGATCCAGACCTCCCTGCCGCCCTTGCCGACGCGAAGATACTGACCACGCGCGAACTCCCCGCGGCGCAGATCATCCCAGAACTGCTTGTAGGCCGGGGTGTCGCGTTCCTCGGGAGGCATGAACAGGCTGTGATGCTGCCCCTTCACCTCGGCCAGCGAATAGCCCATGACGTCGAGGAAATTCTCGTTGGCATCGACCACCTTGCCGTCGAGATCGAACTCGATCACCGCCTGCGAGCGATTGATCGCCGCGAGCTGCCCCGCCACATGGCGGCTCGACTTGAAACCGGAAAATAGCGACATCCATACCCCCCAGGCGCCCCTGCGGCAGGATCGGCGCAGGGCAGCGCCACGATGAAAGCCGAAGAAAAACCCGTGACGCCGAGAGCGCCACGGGCGCGATCCGAAACTGTGCTCGGACGGAGAAAATGTGACACAGATGGGTTTATGAATACTTTACGAATAAAAAGATGACACTCATCGAGTACTGGATTCATCAATCAAGCCAAGATGAAATAGCATCTCAATCAATTGAACAGCCGCCTCAAGTTATCAATTCACAATTGATTTGATCATCGAAGGCAGCCGCAACACGCGACGCCCTCATAAGTTGCATAACTCACGACGCACTACTCGCCTCGACGGCTATGCTGCTCGATCATCCTCTTCACCGCGGCCATTGCAGCCTGCAATTTCTGCGGATCACGCGATCTCACCACGATATTGGTGTCCGGCCCCGTCTCCGACCAGAAGGGATAGGAGCCGATCGCCACGTCGGGATGCGCTTTCGCCACCTCCGCGAGCGGCCCACCGATGTCGCCTTCACGCAGGCCGGCCCGCACCGTGTCGGAAAGGATCCTGGTGCCGGTCTTGAGGGTCGGCCCGACCACGTCGAGCATCGCCTGCATGATCGTCGGCACGCCGGCCATGACGTAGACATTACCGATATTGAAACCCGGTGCTTTCGAAACCGAATTGGCGATCAGCTCGGCGCCGGCCGGAATGCGCGTCATCCGCATCCGGGCCTCGTTGAGGTCCTCGGCCGAGAAACGCTCGCGCATCATCGCGACCGCGCGCGGATCGTAGTCGATCGTCACGCCGAAGGCGGCCGCCACCGCATCGGCCGTGATGTCGTCATGGGTCGGGCCGATGCCGCCGGTGGTGAAGACATAGGTGTAGCGGGCGCGCAGGGCGTTCAGCGCCGCGACGATCTCGTCGGTCACGTCCGGCACCACCCGGACCTCGCGCAGCTCGATGCCGATATTGGTCAGGTACTCGGCGATGTAGCCGATGTTCTTGTCCTTGGTCCGCCCGGACAGGATCTCGTCGCCGATGACGAGGATCGCCGCCGTCACGATGATTGGGGATTGGCTGCTCTGGCTTGCGGACATGGCGGTGCTCCTGACCTGACGATCAAGAGCTAGGGCGGAACGGGGCTGCGCTCAAGCGCGGCCGGTCGCGCCCCGGCCATGCCCGCTCTGCACTCAGCCGGGCTTGCGCTCGAAGACGAGGTTGAGCCGCGTCTGGATCACCATGCGATAACCGCTGCGCTCGAGCAGCCCGGCAAGATCGCTCTGCCAGCGCTGGCGCGAATCCTCGATGATGATGAAGCCGGGCCAGAGCGAGGGCGGCGCATCGCGCAGGAAGGGCTCGAGGATCAGGTCCTCGGCGCCCTCGACATCGAGCTTGACCGCATCGATGCGGTCGTAGCCCTCGTTCTCGACCAGCGCGAGCAGCGTCATGGCCGGCACCTTTACGGCGCTCCCGGCCATCGAGCTCAGGATGCGGACGCTGGATTCGCCGCGATTGGCGGGATCGATGAACAGGGTCAGCTCGCCCGGCTTGTCGGCGAGCGCGCAGGCGACCGCCTTCACCGTTCCGAACGGGTTCTGCGCGATGTTGAAGGTGAGCCGCGCGAAGACCTCGGGCTGCGGCTCGACCGCCAGGATGCGCGCGCTGCGTCCGGCGCGCGCCGCGACGAAGAGAGAGTAGGCGCCGATATTCGCGCCGATATCGATGAAGGTGAAGCCTTCCCGCATCCGCGACGCCAGCAGGTCGCGCTCGACCGGATCAAAATATTGCGGCGTGAACAGCACACGCTTCTCGCAGACATTGCCGTCCGGGTAGAGCCGCATCCGGGCGCCGAGCGCCTCGATGTCGACCGGGCCACCCTTGAGCGAACGCAAGCCGACGCGGCGCAGCGCATAGGCGAATTTGCGGCCGAGGAAGCTGTCGGGAGCCGACCGCGTCCGGGCCAGGATGCGCGCGAGCGAAGATTTCGGCGCGAAGGTGCCGAAGGGCCGCTCCTCCGCCGGTGACTGTTCGATGATTGCCATTGCGCCAGCCTGATACACCCGCCGGCGCATCGACGCCAGCGCCCCGCGCCGGCCGCGCCACGACCGCCCTCGCCCAATCAACTTGCGCGGAACGCCAAACGCAATAGATATGAGGCAAGGAGTTTCCCGCGCGCGATGACATTCGAAGACACCATCGGCCGCTCGCGTCCGCGCGAGCCCGCCATCAAGATTCACGGACCCGAGGCCTTTGCGGCCATGCACAAGGCCGGCCGGCTCACGGCCGCGGGCCTCGACATGCTCGGCGCCTACGTCAAGCCAGGGGTCACCACGCAACGGCTCGACGACCTCGCCTTCCAGTTCGCCATGGACAATGGCGCCTATCCGGCGACCCTGTTCTATCGCGGCTACACCAAGTCGATTTGCACCTCGATCAACCATGTCGTCTGCCACGGCATCCCCGACGACAAGCCGCTGCGCGAGGGCGACGTCCTCAACATCGACTACACGCTGATCGTCGATGGCTGGCACGGCGATTCGAGCCGCATGTACGGCGTCGGCGAAATCTCGCGGAAGGCCGAGCGGCTGATCGAAATCACCTATGAAAGCCTGCTGCGCGGCATCAAGGCGGTGCGCGCGGGCGCCACAACCGGCGATATCGGCTTCGCCATCCAGCGTTATGCCGAGGGCGAGCGCTGCTCCGTCGTCCGCGACTTCTGCGGCCACGGCATCGGCCAGCTCTTCCACGACGCACCGAATATCCTGCACTACGGCAGCCCTGGCGAAGGTGTCGAACTCAAGCCCGGCATGGTCTTCACCATCGAGCCGATGATCAATCTCGGCAAACCGGGAGTGAAGGTGCTCTCCGACGGCTGGACGGCGGTGACCCGCGACCGCTCGCTCTCCGCCCAGTTCGAGCACCAGATCGGCGTCACCGAGACGGGCTGCGAGATCTTCACGCTCTCGCCCGGCGGCCTCGACAATCCGCTCGCCACGAAATGAGCGAACGCCGGGGCAAGGGATCGCACAAGGCGCCCTCGCCCGCGGGTCTCTTCGCCGAATCCGCCGCCCCGGCCATCCTCGCTACTCAACCCCCGGCGCCGCATTACCACGGCCATCGTGACCGCCTGCGCGCCCGCTTCCAGGAAGCCGGCGCCGACGCCCTGCCCGATTACGAATTGCTGGAGCTGCTGCTCTTCCGCTCGATCCCGCAGCGGGACGTCAAGCCGCTCGCCAAGGAGCTGATCCAGCGCTTCGGCTCCTTCGCCGAGGTGCTGGCCGCGCCGATCTCGCGCCTCACCGAGGTGAAAGGCGTCGGCGAAGGCGTGGCGCTCGACCTCAAGGTCGTCGAGGCGGCGCTGAAGCGCATGGCCAAGGGCGCGGTCTCGAAACGACCGGTCCTGTCCTCCTGGTCATCGGTGCTCGACTATTGCCGCATGGCGATGGCCTTCGCCGAGCGCGAGCAGTTCCGCATCCTCTTCCTCGACAAGAAGAACGCTTTGATCGCGGACGAGGTGCAGCAGACCGGTACGGTCGACCACACCCCGGTCTATCCGCGCGAGGTGATGCGCCGGGCACTGGAGCTTTCGGCCTCGGCGATCATCCTGGTCCACAACCACCCGTCCGGCGACCCGACCCCGTCCGGCGCCGACATGCGGATGTCGCGCGAGCTCGTCGATATCGCCAAGCCGCTCGGGATCGCGATCCACGATCACATCATCGTCGGCCGCGACGGCCATGCCAGCTTCCGCAGCCTGGGGCTGATCGACGGCTAGAGCATCGGACCGAAAACGGGGTCCCGCTTTTCGGAAAAATCCGATGCACCGACGATAAGATAGATCACCGCGATCGCGCCCGAACGGACGCACGATGATCTGGACAGGGAACAGGCAGCATGACGCAACTCTCGATCAAGCGCATCTACGAGCCAGCGAGCCCGCAGGACGGCACCCGCATCCTCGTCGACCGGCTCTGGCCGCGCGGCGTCACCAAGGATCGGGTCGACCTCTGGCTCAAGGACCTGGCGCCGAGCGACGCCCTGCGCCACGAATTCCACGGCCATCCAGATCAATGGCAGACCTTCCGCGCCGCCTATGCGGCCGAGCTCGGCTCCGCCCCGGCGCAGGCCGCTCTCGCCGTCCTGAGGGACAGGATCGCGGCCGGCCCCGTGACGCTGCTCTATGCGGCGAAGGACGAAACCCGCAACAACGCGGAGGCCCTGCTGCTCTGGCTGGACGGCCGCGCCGATCCGGTCCAAGAATAGCAAAGGAAGCCGCTCGCAGCGGCCGCATGAAAGAATTGCCGCGTTTCGCGGAGCGGTTCTTCTTTGCCGAAGGCATCGAGCAAGAACTGAGTCTGATCAATACTGCCTAGGAAAAAGGCAGATCAGTTCAATTGATAAGCTATTCTCCCTCTTCCCGAACGCCCGCGAATGCGCATAGGCTGACGAAAAGGGAGAAGACAGCCGCATGGTTGCGTTCGATGAGATGACCGGCTCGGGGCAGGAGTTGAGGCCGGCCTATGACGCGCTCGACCGCTGGCTGAAGGAAGCCCCGCCCGAGATGCTGGCCTTGCGGCGCTCCCAGGCCGAATTGTTCTTCCGGCGCATCGGCATCACCTTCGCCGTCTATGGCGATGAGGAATCCACCGAACGCCTGATCCCCTTCGACATCATTCCGCGCGTCCTGACCAAGCCGGAATGGACCAAGCTGGAGAAGGGCCTGCGCCAGCGCGTCACTGCGCTCAACATGTTCCTGGCCGATGTCTACGGCCCCAAGGAGTGCCTGAAGGCCGGCGTCATCCCGCCCGATCTGGTCTATCGCAATGCCTGCTACCAGCTCGAAATGGTCGACTTCAAGGTGCCGCACGGCGTCTATTGCCACATCGCCGGCATCGACGTGGTCAGGGTCGACGCCGACACCTTCTACGTCCTCGAGGACAATGCCCGCACGCCTTCCGGCGTCTCCTACATGATGGAGAACCGCGAGGTGATGCTCAGGCTCTTCCCTGAGCTTTTCGCCACGCACCGCGTCGCACCGGTCGACAACTACCCCGACCAATTGCTGGCGACGCTGCGCTCGGTCGCGCCGCGCAGCGCTCCCTCCGACCCGACGATCTGCCTGCTGACACCGGGCCAGTATAATTCGGCCTTCTACGAGCACTCCTTCCTGGCCGACAAGCTCGGGGTCGAGCTGGTCGAGGGCTCGGACCTGCTGGTCAAGGACGACGTGGTCTACATGCGGACCACGCAGGGGCCGAAGCGCGTCGACGTGATCTACCGGCGCATCGATGACGACTTCATCGACCCGCTCGTCTTCCGCAGCGATTCCGTGCTCGGCGTGCCCGGCATCATCGGCGCCTACAAGGCCGGCAACGTCACGCTGGCCAATGCGGTCGGCACCGGCGTCGCCGACGACAAGGCGGTCTACAGCTACATGCCGGAGATCGTGAAATTCTTCACCGGCGAGGAACCGATCCTGAAGAACGTTCCGACCTTCCGCTGCCGCGAGCCCGAGGCCAACGCCTATGTGCTCGACAATCTCGAGAAGCTGGTGGTCAAGGAGGTCAATGGTTCGGGCGGCTACGGCATGCTCGTCGGCCCGCACGCCAACAAGGCCCAGATCGAGACCTTCCGCCGCAAGCTCAAGGCTCAGCCCGAAGGCTTCATCGCCCAGCCGACGCTGGCGCTCTCGACCTGCCCGACCTTCGTCGCCTCGGGCGTGGCGCCGCGCCATGTCGACCTGCGGCCCTATGTGCTTTCCGGCGCCAACGGCATCTCCTGCGTGCCGGGCGGACTGACCCGCGTCGCCCTCAAGGAAGGCTCGCTCGTGGTCAATTCCAGCCAGGGTGGCGGCACCAAGGACACCTGGGTCCTCGACGCATGACCGCCCCCGACCGCCTCCGATCTCTGGCTTCCCGGATATTGCCCGCCATGCTGCGGAAAGGCCCTCGCTGACCATGCTCTCGCGCACCGCAGACAGCCTCTACTGGGTCTCCCGCTATGTCGAGCGGGCCGAATATCTTGCCCGCATCCTCGACGCCACCACCCGCCTGACCAACCTGCCTTCGACCTATGGCGGCGCCGGCACCGAATGGCAGAGCGCGGTCTCGACCGCCGGCTGCGAGGATGAATTCGCGGCCGCCTATGGCGAGGCGAACGAGCGCAATGTCTGCGACTTCCTGACCTTCCACCCCGACAACCCGTCCTCGATCCGCAACTGCCTCGCCCAGGCGCGCTCGAACGCCCGCGCCGTGCGCACGGCGCTGACCTCGGAGATGTGGGACGCGCTCAACGGCGCCTGGCTGGAACTGCAGCGCTTCGAGAAGAAGCGCATGGATCGCGAGGAGTTCGCCCGCTTTCTCGACTGGGTGAAGAACGTCTCGCTGGTCTTCGACGGCTCGGCCTACCGGACGATGCTGCGCGACGACGGCTACTGGTTCTCGCGTCTCGGCGTCTATATCGAGCGCGCCGACAACACCGCCCGCATCCTCGACGTGAAATACCATGTGCTGCTGCCGGCCAACGAGCAGGTCGGCGGCTCGCTCGATTATTTCCAGTGGACCACGGTGCTGCGCGAGGTCTCGGCGCTCACCGCCTATCACTGGGTCTATCGCGAGGCGGTGAAACCGATCCTGATCGCGGACCTGCTCATCCTGAACCGCCGCATGCCGCGCTCGCTGGCCGCCTGCTACGAGAGCATCTCGCGCTTCCTCGACTCACTCGGCGATGCCTATGGCCGCCAGGGCCCGGCTCAGCGCCAGGCCCGCAAGACGCTGGCGAATCTCAACAACACCCGCATCGAGGGCGTCTTCCAGCACGGGCTGCACGAGTTCATCGAGGATTTCATCACCGAGAACAACGGCCTCAGCAACACCATCTTCGAACAGTATCTGCAGTGACCCGCTCGCCTCGCCGCAAGCCGGCGGGTCAAGGGAACAAGAGTGACAGAGGCACCCGGAACGGCCGAGACCCATGCGGATCAGGATTTCCCACGCGATCAGCTACGACTATGCCGAGCCGGCACGCCACATCACGCAGATCCTGCGCCTGACGCCGCGCGACCATGACGGCCAGCATGTGATGTCCTGGCGGATCGAGCCCAGCATCGACGGGCGCCTGCGGGCCGGCCAGGACGCGCATGGCAACATCGTCCACACCTTCTACGCCGACGGGCCGATCTCGGCGCTGGCGATCCGGATCGACGGCTTGATCGAGACCATCGACCTTGCCGGCGCCGTCCGCGGCGGGCTGGAGCGCGTGCCCTGCGACGTCTACCGGCGCGACACGCTGCTCACCGCTCAGGATGACGCCCTGCGCGGCTTCGCCGAGGAAACCGCGGCCGGCGCCGGCACGCCGCTCTCCCAGATGCACGCGCTGATGGGCGCGCTCGGGGAGCGCATGACCTGCCTCGATGCCAGCGGTCGCACCGGCGTCGGCGCGCCCGCGGCTTTCGCGGCTGGCGAGGGCATCGCGCAGGACATCGCCCATGTCTTCATGGCTTGCGCCCGCCATCTCGGGCAGCCGGCCCGCTATGTCTCGGGCTATGTCGCGCAGTCGGACAGCTTTCCCAGCGGCAGCGGCGCGCATGCCTGGGCGGAGGTCCATCTCGAGGGCTATGGCTGGATCGGCTTCGACAGCGTCAACGGCCTCTGCCCCATCGACACGCATGTGCGTGTCGCGGTAGGGCTGGATTACGCCGATGCAGCCCCGGTGCGAGGCTCCCGCCAGGGCGGCGGGAGCGAGAACCTCAATGTTCTCGTCACGGCCCGGGAAGCCGGCAGCCGCCAGGCGAGCCAGTAGACGCTCGACGCGGCCTCGCCATCGGCGACGGAAAACGATTGAAAGGCCCGGAACCGTGACCTATTGCGCCGGAATCCTCGTGCAGGACGGGCTGGTGATGATCGCCGACACCCGCACCAATCCCGGGCTCGACGACATCTCGACCTTCCGCAAGCTCCATGTCTTCAACTGGTCGGGCGACCGCAGCTTCGCGCTGGCGACGGCAGGCAACCTCTCGATCACGCAGTCGATCGTCAGCTTCCTGCATGAAGGGCTGCCGAACCCCGAGACCGGCGAGATCGAGACGCTGCAGAACGCGACCACGATGTTCCGCGCGGCGCAGCTCGTCGGCCGCTGCGTCCGCCATGTCCGCGACATCGACGGCCCGGCGCTCGAGGAAGCCGGCGTGAAGTTCGAGCTTTCCCTGCTGTTCGGAGGGCAGATCAAGGGCCAGCCGATGCGGCTCTTCATGATCTACAGCGCCGGCAATTTCATCGAATGCGGCATCGACGCGCCCTTCCTGCAAATCGGCGAGCACAAATACGGCAAGCCGATCCTCGACCGCGCCGTCACCTTCAAGACCCATCTCTATGACGCGCTGAAGGTCGGGCTGATCTCGATGGATTCGACGATGCGTTCGAATCTCGGCGTCGGGCTGCCGATCGACCTCGTCGTCATGCGCCGCGATGCAGACGATTTCGAGCTCAACCGCCGGATCGAGGCTGGCGAGCCTTATTTCCACGACCTGCGCGAGCGCTGGTCGGCGGCGCTCAGGGCCGCTCATATGGCGATCCCGCGCCCGCCCTACGGTCCCGGCCAAAGCTGAATTCGCGGGTGAATTTGCCGGTCAAGGCAACGGGATATCAATCTTTCGACAGTTAGGTCGATGCGAAGGACCGAAGCCGGACGTCGCATGCCTCTATTTGCCAGCGCGAAGATGACGAACGCGGGCTCGTCCGCGCGCATGTTCGCGAGCACCGTCGTGACGCTGGGTTGCGCGTTCCTGCTTCTGATGGCCGCTGGCGCGGCGGTGGTGGTCGCGATCACGCGCGAGGCCAATCGGCTCGAAGCCCAGCGCCAGCGCGAACGCATCGAGGCCGCCTTCAACAACCAGATCCGCGCGAGCGAACTGCGGCTGGAAAGACTGGCGATCGCCGGCGATCTCCAGGAGACCCTGCGCGGCCCGGCCCCGCGCGCCAACCTGCAAGCCGCCTTCGCGCGCCTGCGCGGCCAGCTCGCCGATTTCGACGGGACCTACATCGTCTCCGCCGCGGGCACCGTCCTCGCCGGGGTCGAGGCGAACGCACCCGCCGGCCAGATCGGCTATGACGGGCTGCGCCATTTCAGCGATTTCATCCCTGGTGGGAGCTATCGGCCCACCCTCATCGATCCTGCGCACCAAAGCCCGACCTGGTCGACCATCGCGAGCAACGGCAGCGACACCATCCTGCTGATGGTGATCGACCTCTCGCGGACCACGACCCCGGTCATCTCCCCATCTACCGGACCCTTGTCTTTCGTAGCCTACCGTCGCCTCTCGGGCACGGTGCTGGCCGAGCTTGCGGATGGCTACCGGGTCGCCGGGATGCGCCTTGTCGACCAGCAGCCGGCCGACGCGCTGTCCAGCCTGCCTATTCCGGCGCCCGACGCATCGGTCGGCACCTGGCTGACCTGGACGCCGGCGCGTCCGGGCGACGTCATGCTGGAGCGCTTCCTCTGGGCGCTGATCGCAGTCGGGCTCCTGGTCTGCGGCATCATCGTCTTCGCCGTTCAGCGCCTGCGCTCGGCTGCGCTGCAGATCACCTTGCGCGAGCAGGAGATCCAGCGGCTCGCAGGGCAGGACGAGCTGTCGCGATTGCCCAACCGCCGCAGTTTCGACCTGACCTTCGACCAGGCCCTTGCCGGTCTCGCCCGCAACCATGGCGGCTTCGCGATATTCCTGATCGACCTCGACCGCTTCAAGGCCGTCAACGACACCTATGGCCATACGGCCGGCGACGATCTCATCCGCCAGGTCGCCAACCGGCTGCTCGGCATCGTGAGGACGGGCGACACCGTGGCTCGCCTGGGCGGCGACGAATTCGGCGTCATCCAGGCCGATGCCTCGCCCGCCGACAGCGCCGCGCTCGGCGAGCGCATCCTGACGACGCTCACTGCGCCGTTCACGGTGATGGGCGTCGAGGTCACCATCGGCTGCTCCGTCGGCATCGCCGTGGCGCCGCAGGATGGCACCGACCGCGAGACGCTGCTCAAGCTTGCCGACACCGCGCTCTACGAAGCCAAGAACAGCGGCCGCAACCGGTTCTCCTTCTTCGAGCCGCAGATGAACCGCTCGCTCCAGGTCAAGCGCATGGTCGAGGACGACCTGCGCAACGCCATCGAACGCGACGAACTCACCCTGCACTACCAGCCGCAGGTCTCGATCGACGGCGCCACCATCATCGGCGTCGAGGCGCTCGTGCGCTGGCCGCACCCGGTGCACGGCATGATCCCGCCCTCCGAGTTCATCCAGATCGCCGAGGAGCGCGGGCTCATCGTGCCGCTGAGCGAATGGGTGTTGCGGAAGGCCTGCCTCGAAGCCAAGCGCTGGAAGAGCATCCGCCTCGCTGTCAACGTCTCGCCGATCCAGTTCCGCCACAAGGATTTCGTGTCGAACGTCATCCGCATCATCGAGGAGACGGATTTCGACCCCGCCCAGCTCGAGCTGGAGCTGACCGAGGGCGTGCTGATCGAGGATGCGGACGCGGCCGAGACGGCGATGATGGATATCCGCGCTCATGGCGTCGGCCTGGCGCTCGACGATTTCGGCACCGGCTATTCGAGCCTGATCTATCTGCGCCGCTTCGCCTTCGACAAGATCAAGATCGATCGCACCTTCCTCGAATACATGGAGGAGGCCGGCGAATCCGCGATCCTCGTCCATTCCATGGCGCATCTCGGCCGCGCGCTCGGCCTGCGTGTCTGCGCCGAAGGCGTCGAAACGGCCGAGCAGCACCGTTTCCTGCAGGCGATCGGCTGCCACGAACTGCAGGGCTTCCTGTTCTCGAAAGCAGTGCCGGCTGAGGAGATCGACAGGTTGCTCACGGTGAACAACCCTTTTGCTGAGGCTCTCGCTGCCTGACCGCGACGACGCGGCTCAGAAGAGCAATTCGTGAATGCCACTGAAGATGGCATAGGCGAAACCGGCGCTGAGCAGCAGCCCGATCGCCCCCAGCGCCGCCCCCGCGATGATCAGCACCCCGTCGCGCTCGACGAGGCCGAGCCCGACGAGGCAGACCGCGAGCCCGAGCGGAATCTGGCCGATGAACGGCGCCGCGACGATGAGCCCGAGCGCCAGAATCAGGATGACGAGCCCGAGCACCGGCACGGCATAGGGGCTGCCCAGCATCGTCAGCCGCGGACGCGAGAAGCGCTCCAGCCAGACCAGTGGCGGCAGGGCCCGTTCGACGGCGCGGTTGAGCTCGGGCTTGCCGATGCTGCGGACGAGAAGGGCCCGCGGCAGCCAGGGCGTCTTGCGGCCGAGCAGCATCTGCAGCGCGACAAAGGCAAGCACAAGACCGCAGACCAGCGGGATCGGCGGCGGCATCGGCAGGCAGTTGGGCAGGCCGAGCAGCACCACGAGCAGCGCATAGGCACGATCCTGCAGCGCTGCGATGATGGTCTCGACAGCGACCCGTTCACCGGGCAGGCCGGCCAAGGCTTTCAGAAGTCCGGATGTGCGTAAGGGAGATGACAAGAGAACCAGGCCGTGCCGGATTGAGCCGCCGGCCTAGCACGGCCGGGCGACCCGCAACAAGCACGCGCCACGCAGGCACTCAATGCAGTGTCAGCACGCCATTGACCGTCCGGATCTCGGCCGGGCGGATCAGCCGGGCATGTGCGACGGTGACGGAATGGACCGGTCCTTCGAGCTCGCGCCGCCAGAATGCCAGGAAATCCTGCAGCACCGGAAAGCACGGAGCGATATCGTATTGCTGCCAGATATAGGTCTGCAGGACGCTGAGATGATCCGGCATACGATACAGGATCGTCGCCGTGGTCAGCCCGTAGCCCTCAAGCTGCTTGATGAAATCCGCGGATACCATCTCAACCTCCCCTCCTGCCACGGAATGAAAGCTTAGCCAGCCGCATAGAGGCTGCGCCCGCTTGGTTAACGAAGGGTTGCAAGTCTCCTGCCAAACTGCTGCAATTGTTGGGCCTGCCGCCAGAGCGAAACGGCCGCGCGGCGGGCTGGGGGGCGGGCGTGGCGTGGGGTTGGCGTAGGGCCGGAAGAACCGGGTTGGCGGTGGCGTTCGCCGCCATGCCCCTGTTTGCCGCCTGGGCAGAAAGCGATGACGCCGAGGCCGAGCCTTCCCCGCTCTCGATGGTCATCTTCGGTTCGATGGAAGCCGGCCCGACCAAGACCTTTCTCTCGGTCGGGATGAAGCGGGCGCTTGGCGGCGGCCTCGCCCAAAGTGGCTTCCGCCTCTTCGTGAAGGCCGGCGGATCGCAGGAGGAGACGCGGCGCCGGCCGCCGCGCGGCACCACCTACAAGGCCGAGAGCCAGGCCCTCATCGGCTATGAATGGCGCATTGGCGACAGCTTCCTGGCGCTCTATGCCGGCTCGGATTTCCAGAGCGAGCAGCGACTCGAGCCTTTTGGCCCGTCATCGGTCGAAGCGCGCTACGGCGCCCGGCTGCAGGCCGATCTGTGGTCGACGCCCGCACCTGGCATGATGCTGCAGGCGAGTGCCTATGCTTCGACGCTGAACGGTCGGCTCTGGGCGCGCGCGGCCCCGGGCTGGCAGGTTCCGTTCGGATTCTACGCCGGGCCGGAGATCGAGGCTTATCGCGAGCGCGACTACCGGAAGCTGCGCCTTGGACTGCACCTCACGGGGCTGCGCCTGCTCGGCCTCGAGTGGCGCCTCTCCGGCGGCTGGCAACAGGCGAGCGACCGGCCCTCGGCGTTCTACGCCACGCTCGGCCTGCACTGGCTCCGCTAGATCATGGCGCGTTCGGCCGAGATCGATTTCAGCTCCGCAGCGCCTTGAGAGCCTCGGGCGTGTCGACATCGATGGCGATCGCCGGATCCTCGAATGCGACCTCCACGACGCGACTGCCCGCCTCTTCGAGCAGGCGCCGCGCCCCGCGATCCCCCGTCAGCAGCGAGACCGCCGGAAAGATCGGTCGCGCCAGCAGCACCGGGTTACCGCGATGGCCGAACAGCGTCGGCACCACGGCCAGCGCATCCGGCTGCTGCAGATGGCTTTCTGCCAGCCGCTCAATGACCTGCGGCGTTACGTTCGGCATGTCGCCGAGCGAGATCACCGCCGCTTCCGTCTCGGGTGGCAACGCCGCCACGCCGGCACGCAGCGACCCGGCGAGCCCGGAGGCGTAGTCGGAATTGGGTACGAAGCGGACCGGCAGATCGGCCAGGGCGGCCTCGACCTCCTCCCGCTGATGGCCGGTGACGACCAGCACCGGATCGAGCCGGGCCTCGAGCTGCGCCTCGACTGCATAGCGCAGGATCGGCTTGCCGCGCAGATCCTGGAGCAGCTTGTTGTCGGGCCCCATCCGGGTCGAGCGGCCGGCGGCCAGCACGATCCCCGCGAGATGTCCCGGCCCGGCCTGCGTCGGTGCCCGTGGCTGCGGCCGCGACACGATCTCCATCAGGAGGCCACCGACGCCCATGCGCTGCACATCGGCGCGGCCGACCGGGATGCCCGCCAGATACCGCTGCAACACCCAGTCGAAGCTGTTCTCCTTGGGCGAGCGTGCGCAGCCCGGCGCGCCGATCACCGGCTTGCCGTCGATCTCGCCCAGCATCAGCAGATTGCCCGGATCGACCGGCATGCCCAGATGTTCGACGCGACCGCCAGCCTCGACCAACGCCTGCGGGATGACGTCGCGCCGGTCGGTAATGGCCGAGGCGCCGAAGACGACGATGATGTCGCTCTCTCCCCTGGCCAACGCCGCAATGCTCTCCGCCAGCGGCGCGGCGTCATGCGGCACCCGCTCGTCGGCGGAGAGGGTCGCCGCCGCGGGAGCGAGACGATCCATCATCACGCGCATCGTCTTGTCGACCACGCTCGGCTTGAGGCCCGGCAGTGTGGTCGAGATCACGCCGACCTTCGAGGGCCGATAGGCCGCGACCGCGACCGCAGGCTCCGCCCCGAGCGCGGCGAGCGCCTGCTCCACCCGCGCCTCCGAGACGGCATAGGGAATGATCTTGACCGTGGCGACGAGTTCACCCGCAACGACCGCCTTCAGCGCCGGCAGCGTCGCCACCGTGATCGCCTCGTCGACGGCGTTGAAGCCGTCGATCGCCGCGACATCGACCTGCAGCACGCCGGCCGTCGTCGCGAACATGTTGACGCGTCCTGTGAAGGGCGCCTCCGCGAGGATGTTCCCACCGATCAGGCGCGCCGCCAGCCGGGAGGCGGCCTCGTTCTCGGCGACGTCTCCCTGCTCCAGCCGCACCGCGACGATCTCGCGGACGCCTTCCTTCGCAAGCCTGGCCGCGATCTCGCCGGTGATGGGCGCGCCCTTCTTCACGGTCGTCGCACCGGCCCGAATGGTGTGGGCGGCAATGCAGCCGACGGCGTCCGCGATGGCGATGGGGCCGAACTTCATGACACGAACTCTTTCAGGCCGGCTTCCTGCGCGGGCCGCGCAAGCTGCTGACGATCTCCGCCAGGATCGCGAGCGCGATTTCGGCCGGCGATACGGCACCGATGTCGAGCCCGATCGGGGCATGGATGCGCCCGGTCGCGGCCTCGTCGAAGCCCGCGGCAGCCAGCCGTTCAAGCCGTTTGCCATGCGTCTTCCGGCTGCCGAGCGCACCAATATAGAAGCAATCCGAGCGCAGCGCCGCAATGAGCGCCGGGTCGTCGATCTTCGGATCATGCGTCAGCGCGACGAAGGCAGTGTAGCCGTCGAGCCCGACCCTGCCGATCACTTCCTCCGGCCATTCCGGCAGCAATGTCACGCCCGGAAAGCGCTCCGGCGTGGCGAAGGCGGTCCGCGGATCGATGACGACGAGGTCGAGATCGAGTTCCTTCGCCATCGGCGCCATCGCCTGCGAGATATGGACGGCGCCCGTCACCACGATGCGCGGATGCGGCGCCTGGACGGCGAGGAAATAGGAAACCCCATCGGCCTCGACCGTGCCGCTCTTGCCGGTGCGCAGCTGCTTCTCGATCAGCTCGGCGAGCGGGTCGGCTGCGATCCCGCTCTGCTTCACCAGCCGCTGCGCGCCGCTTGCGAGATCGGTGACGAGCACGGCCGCGCGCCGCGCCGCGCGTTCGGCGTTCAGCGCCGAGAGAATCGCGAGATCCACCGCCTCAGCCCCTGTCGGCCGCAAGCTTGAGGCCGAGCCCGATCATCAGCGAGCCGCCGATCCAGCGCCCGAAGCCGAGGCCCGCCTTGGTCTTCTTCATCGCGCCCACGACGAAGGAGGCACCGAAGACCGTGACGAGATCGGCCGAGGAAAAGGCGAAATTGACGATGATGCCGAGGATCAGAAACTGTCCCCAGACCGGAAGCGAGCCGGCCGGGTCGACGAACTGCGGCAAGAGCGCGATGAAGAACAGCGCGACCTTCGGATTGAGCACCTCGACGACGAAGGAATCGAGCAGCGCCCGCTTCACGGTCTTCGGTGGCGCCACCGGCTGGTCGGAGGCACCGAGACGCGAGCGGATCATGCCGATGCCGATCCAGACCAGATAGGCTGCGCCGGCGAGCTTCACGACCATGTAGAGTTCGGGCACATGCTTGAACACCGCCGAAAGCCCGAAGGCCGCGGCGAAGACATGCAGATAGCAGCCGAGATGGATGCCGAGCATGGCCATCAGCCCGGCCTTGCGGCCGTGGCTGATCGTCTGGGCCGCCGTGTAGAGCAGCGCCGGCCCCGGAAAATAGGCGACGAGAATGGTGACCGTCGCAAAGGCAATGAGGGTTTCCCAGGAAGCCATTAGTGCGCCGCCTCCCCGCGGACCGGCTCGACATAGACCT
The DNA here is from genome assembly GCF_002220095.1 of Bosea sp. AS-1. Classification (GTDB taxonomy): domain Bacteria; phylum Pseudomonadota; class Alphaproteobacteria; order Rhizobiales; family Beijerinckiaceae; genus Allobosea. The sequence continues at coordinate 2,167,380 of NZ_CP022372.1, read as the reverse complement.
TGATGCGTCCGCCGCAGGAGAGCCCGACCTTCCAGGCCGTCTCGTCGGCGACGCCGAATTCCAGGATGCGCGGCTTGCCGTCGGCAATGACGTCGGCCGCCTCGGCCACCACCGCGCCTTCGACGCAGCCGCCGGAGACCGAGCCGAGGAAGTTTCCCTCCCCGTCGATGACGAGATGCGAGCCGACGGGGCGCGGCGCCGAGCCCCAGGTCTCGACCACGGTCGCGATGGCGACGCCGCGGCCGGCAGCCGCCCATTCCTCGGCAGCGCGCAGGATATCGGTTTCGGTGCTGATCATGCCGACTGTTCCCTCAGGATGAGGCTTAGCCCTCAAGAGATCATGCCTCAACCGGCCTTCTTCAACCACTGGCGCGGATCGCTCTCCCGCCCTGCGTCCCGCGACAGCGCGGTGCAGAGATCGGTCATCGCCGCGAGGTTGTGGATCGGCCGGAAGGAATCGACATGCGGCAGCATCGCCTTGATACCGCTCGCCCGCGCCGCGAAGGCATCGTAGCGCAAGAGCGGGTTGAGCCAGACCAGCTGCCGGCAGGAACGATGCAGCCGGTCCATCTCGAAGGCGAGGCTGTCGTCGAGATGCCGCTCAAGCCCGTCGGTGAAGAGCAGCACGATCGCCCCGCCCGCCAGCACGCGCCGCGACCAAACCCGGTTGAACTCGTGCAGCGCCGCCGAGATCCGCGTGCCGCCTTCCCAATCGGGCGCAGCCTTGCCGGCGAGCGCCAGGGCCTCGTCCGGATCGCGTGCCTTCAGCATCCGGGTGACGTTTGTCAGCCGCGTGCCGAAGACGAAGGAATGCACCCGCCGGCGCTTCTCGGTCAGCGTGTGCAGGAAATGCAGGAAGATGCGCGAGTACTCGGCCATCGAGCCGGAGATGTCGACGAGCGCGACCACCGGCGGGTGCATCTCGCGCCGCTCCCGAAAGGCGAGGTCGATCGAGCCCCCGCCGCCCCTGAGCGATTGCCGCAAAGTCCGGCGCAAGTCGATGGTCCGCCCATGCGCCAAGGGCCTGAACCGCCGCATCGGCACGCTGTCGTCCGGCAGCCTGAGTTCCGCGATGAGCTGCTTGGCGCGGGCGATCTCGGCCGCGCTCATCTGGGCGAAATCGCGCGACTTCAGCATCTCTCGATCCGAGACCGTGAGCCGCGCGGTCAGCTCCGTCAGCTCCGCCGGTGGCTCGTCCTCGCGCGGTGGCGGCGCGAAGGCCTCCGCCACACGCAACGCGCCGGCCTCCGCCTTTTCCGGCTGGCGGTCGGCGCCGGGCGAGACCGGCGACATCTGGGCCATGATCTTCTCGATCAGGTTCCTCCGTCGCCAGAACAGGCGAAAGGCCTGATCGTAGAGCGGGCTGTCCTCATGCTTCTTCACGAAGATCGCATGCAGCGCCCAATAGACGTCGTCGCGGCCGCCGAGCGCGCCGCTGCCCAGAGCCTCGACCGCCTCGACCAGCGCGCCCGGCCCGACAGGCAGCCCCGCCGCTCGCAGGGCACGGGCGAAATAGGCGACGTTCTCGGGAAGTTTGCCGGTCACGCCCCGGCCGTCTCCGTCATGAAGACCTTCTGGACGATCTGCCAGCGGCTCTCGATCTTCAGCAGTGAAAGCAGGTCGGTGAAATAGCGCGGCGGCATCTGGCACTTGACCTTCACCATGGCGAGCGTCGGCCCGACCAGGTCGATGGTCAGGATGTGATCGTCGCGCTGCAAACCGGCCTTCTGCGGCGCGGGTCGGTTGCGGACTGCCTCCAGCCATTGCTCGCGCGGCAGGATCTGGATCGTGCCGTCCTCGCGCGCCGTGGTCAGCGCGCTGGTCGGGTGGAAGACATGGGCGAGCTTCTCGGCATCGCCCTCATAAAGACCGTCGAGATAGGTCCGCACCGTCGCTTCGACGGCCTTGATGTCCGCGTTCATGACATCCCTCCCGCATTTCAGGCCGACCCGCCACCGGTGAAAGACTTAGCGCCCTGCCTCGGCCTTCGCCTGATCGAGCAGTTCCTTCACCTTCGAGCCCTGCATCGTCTGGATGTCGTCCTGATACTTCAACAGCGCGCCCAGCGTATCCGAAACCACCGTCGGGTCGAGCGCGACGGCATCGAGCTCGACCAGCGCCGTCGCCCAGTCCAGCGTCTCGGCCACGCCCGGCGCCTTGAACAGCTCCTCCTTGCGGATCGCCTGCACGAAGGAGACGACTTGCTTCGACAGCTTGGCCGGCGCATCCGGCACCTTCGCCTTCAGGATGGCGAGTTCGCGGCTCGCGTCGGGGTAGCCGACCCAGTGATAGAGACAGCGCCGCTTCAGGGCGTCGTGGATTTCGCGGGTACGGTTGGAGGTCAGGATCACGATCGGCGGCTCGGCCGCCTTGACCGTGCCGAACTCCGGGATCGTCACCTGCGCATCGGCCAGCACTTCGAGCAGGAAGGCCTCGAAGGCTTCATCGGTGCGGTCGAGCTCGTCGATCAGCAGGATCGGCGCCCCGCCCTCCTGCGGCTCCAGCGCCTGCAGCAGCGGCCGCTTGACCAGATATTTCTCCGAGAAGATGTCGCCTTCCAGCCGGTCGCGATCCTCCGCGATACCGCTGGCCTCCGCCAGCCGGATCGCCATCATCTGCCCGGCATAGTTCCATTCGTAGACGGCAGAGGCGAGGTCGAGCCCCTCATAGCACTGCAGCCGGATCAGCCGGCGCCCGAGCCCGGCCGAAAGCACCTTGGCGATCTCGGTCTTGCCGGTTCCGGCCTCGCCCTCCAGCAACAGCGGCCGCTTCATCCTGAGCGCGAGGAACAGCACCGTCGCCAGCGAGCGATCAGCGACATAGCCCTGCGCCTGCAGCAGCGACAGCGTGGCATCGATGGAAGCCGGAAGGCGGGAGGAATTCAGCATGCTCGTTCTCTATCGCGGCAGGAAGGGCGAAGGAAGGCGTGGGCGAAAGGCGGCACAAGCCCGAGGGTCACGCTGCTGACACGGCAGGGCGCCAGGAATCGTAGCCTCCTGCAGCGAGAACAACGGAGCACGGACCATGAGCACCGAACAGATCGCCAAGGATTTCGTCGCCCTCCTCAAGGAAGGCAAGCATGACGAGGCCGCCAGCCGCTTCAACGCTGACGACATCGCCAGCTACGAGAACATGCCCGGGCCGATGCAAGCCTGCCACGGCAAGGAAGCTGTCAGGCAGAAGGGCGAATGGTGGGCCGCCAACCACGAGATGCACGACTTCAGCAGCGAAGGCCCCTATCTCAACGGCGACCAGTTCGCCGTCAGCTTCCATGTCGACGTCACCGTCAAGGAAACCGGCGAGCGACGTGTCATGGACGAGGTCGGCCTCTACACCGTCAAGGACGGCAAGATCGTCGAGGAACGCTTCTTCTATTGAGGCTCGGCCTCGCCGTCATCCCGGACAGCCCGCATCGGCGGCACCGATCCGGGATGATGGCATATGCCGGCTGGCTCAGGCCTTCCCCGTCGCCTGGGCCACGGCCTGCTTCGCCATGACGCCGATCAGATGGGCGCGGTATTCCGGATCGGCATGGATGTCACCGTTGATACCGTCGGCCGTGTGCTTCACTCCGTCGAGCGATTTCGGCGCGAAGCGCGCCTTCAGCGCGGCCTCGGCCTCCGGCCAGCGGAAGACACCGCCCTCACCCGCCCCCGTCACCGCGACGCGGGTCTCGCTGCCGCGCTTGGCGACGAAAACGCCGACCATGGCATAGCGCGAAGCCGGATTGCGGAACTTGGCGTAGCCCGCCTTGGAGGCGACGGGGAACGAGACCTTGGTGATGATCTCACCGTCTTCCAGCGCTGTCTCGTAGAGGCCGGTGAAGAACTCCTCCGCCGTCAGCTTGCGCTTGTTGGTGACGACGGTGGCGCCCAGCGCCAGCAGCGCAGCGGGATAGTCGGCCGCCGGGTCGTTATTGGCGACCGAACCGCCGATCGTGCCGCGATGGCGTACATGCGGATCACCGATATGACCGGCGAGATAGGCCAGAGCCGGAATCGCGTTCTGCACCTCGGGCGAGGCCGCGACCTCGGCATGGGTCGTCATCGCACCGATGACGATGTTGCGGCCCTTGACCGCGATGCCCTTGAGATCGGCGCAGGCCCCCAGATCGACCAGCGCCGAGGGCGAGGCCAGCCGCTGCTTCATCGTCGGCAGCAGGGTGTGGCCGCCCGCGATCAGCTTGGCGTCCTCCTTCTTGGCGAGCAGCGTCGCCGCCTGCCGGGCGCTGGTGGGCTTGTGATAGGTGAAAGCGTACATCGTCCTGTCCTTTCAGCTCACTCGGCCGCCTGGCGGCTGATCGACTTCTGCGCCGCGCGCCACACCGCCTGCGGCGTGGCCGGCATCGCGATGTCCTCATGGCCGAGCGCATCGGTGATGGCGTTGATGACGGCGGGCGGCGAGGCAATGGCGCCGGCCTCCCCGCACCCCTTGATGCCGAGCGGGTTCGACGGGCAGGGCGTCACGGTCATGCCCACCTCGAAGGACGGCAGATCGTCAGCGCGCGGCATGCAGTAATCCATGAAGCTCGCCGTCACGAGCTGGCCGTCGGCATTGTAGCGCGCGCCTTCCAAGAGCGCCTGGCCGACGCCCTGGGCGATGCCGCCATGGACCTGCCCCTCGACGATCATCGGATTGATGACGTTGCCGAAATCGTCAACCGCCGCCCAGCGCTCGATCGTCGTCACGCCCGTCGCAGGATCGATCTCGACCTCGCAGATATGGACGCCGGCCGGGAAGGTGAAGTTGGTCGGGTCGTAGAACGCCCCCTCCTTCAGCCCCGGCTCCAGCTCCTGCCCGTTGAACTTGTGCGCGACATAGGCCTGCAGGGCGCAGGAGCCGAAATCGAGCTTGCGGTCGGTGCCCTTCACCGCGAAATGCCCATCCGCGAAGTCGATATCGGCCTCGTCGGCCTCCAGCACATGGGCGGCGACCTTCTTGCCCTTGGCGATCACCTTGTCGAGCGCCTTGAAGATCGCCGACATGCCGACCGCGCCGGACCGCGAGCCATAGGTGCCCATGCCCATCTGCACCTTGTCGGTGTCGCCATGGACGATCGAGACATTGTCGATCGGAATGCCGAGCCGATCGCTGACGAGCTGAGCGAAGGTCGTCTCATGGCCCTGGCCGTGGCTGTGCGAGCCCGTGAGCACCTCGACGGTGCCGATCGGATTGACCCGGACCTCAGCCGATTCCCACAGGCCGACGCCGGCGCCGAGCGAGCCCACCGCCGCCGAAGGCGCGATGCCGCAGGCCTCGATATAGGAGGAGAAGCCGATGCCGCGCAGCTTGCTGACCCGCGCCGAGTCGCGCTTGCGCTTGCCCAGCCCCTTGTAGTCGATCATCTCCAGCGCCTTCTTCATCGAGGCGCCGTAATTGCCGGTGTCGTACATCATGATGACCGGCGTCTGATGCGGGAACTTCTTGATGTAGTTCAGCATCCGGAACTTGGCCGGGTCCTTGCCGAGCTGGCGGGCCGTGACCTCGATCAACCGCTCGACCACGAAGGTGGCCTCGGGCCGCCCGGCGCCGCGATAGGCATCGACGGGGGCGGTGTTGGTATAGACCGCATCGACCTCGCAGTAGATCGCCGGGATGTCGTACTGGCCCGACAGCAGCGGCGCATAGAGATAGGTCGGCACCGAGGACGAGAAGGTCGAGAGATAGGCGCCGAGATTGGCGGTGGTGTGCACCCGCATGCCGAGGATCTTGCCTTCGGCATCGGTCGCCAGTTCCGCATGGGTGACATGGTCGCGGCCATGCGCGTCGGAAAGGAAGGCCTCCGTCCGGTCCGCCGTCCATTTCACCGGCCGCCCGACCTTCTTCGCCGCCCAGACGCAGACCGTCTCCTCGGCATAGATGAAGATCTTGGAGCCGAAGCCGCCGCCGACATCCGGCGCGATGACCCGAAGCTTGTTCTCCGGTGCGATGCCGATGAAGGCCGAAAGCACGAGCCGCGCCACATGCGGGTTCTGGCTCGTCGTGTAGAGCGTGAAGATGCCGTCGCCGGCCTCGTAGTCGCCGACGGCCGCGCGCGGTTCCATCGCGTTTGGAACGAGGCGGTTGTTGACGAGGTCCAGCTTGGTGACGTGCTTGGCGGCCTTGAAGGCCTTCTCGGTCGCGTCCTTGTCGCCGAGATGCCAGTTGAACACCGTGTTGTCCGGCGCCTCGTCATGGACCACGGTCTTGGCGCCGGCCGCCTTGGCCGTGTCTGCCACGACGGGCAGGACCTCGTAGTCGACGGCGATCGCCTCGGCAGCGTCCTTCGCCTGCGCCAGCGTCTCGGCCACGACCACGGCGACATGGTCGCCGACATAGCGCACCTTGCCCTGAGCCAGTGCCGGATGCGGGCCGGCGCGCATCGGCGAGCCGTCCTTGTTGTGGATCATCCAGCCGCAGATCAGCCCTCCGATCTTGTCGGCGGCAAGGTCGGCCCCGGTGAAGATGCCGATGACGCCCGGCATGCCGGCAGCAGCCTTGGTGTCGATCGACTTGATCTTGGCATGCGCATGCGGCGAGCGCAGGAAATAGGCATGAGCCTGGCCCGGCCGGTTGACGTCGTCGGTATAGCGGCCCTGGCCGGTGATGAAGCGGTGGTCTTCCTTGCGGCGGACTGCGGCGCCGATTCCGGTAGCGGACATGGTGTTCCCTCCTCGCACGGCGCCTCTACCGGACGCCTCACTGCCTGGAACGCATCACGGATGGTGAACCTGCGCCCTCGGGCGCGGGTGCCTTACTCGGCAGCCTGGCGGGCCGGCGCGCCGGCCTTGCCCATCGCCTCGGCTCCGGCAGCGATCGCCTTGACGATGTTGTGATAGCCGGTGCAGCGGCAGATATTGCCGTCGAGGTCCTCGCGGATCGTCTTCTCGTCGAGGACATTGCCGCGGCGGTTCACCATGTCGACGGCGGACATGATCATGCCTGGCGTGCAGAAGCCGCATTGCAGGCCGTGATGCTCGCGGAAGGCCTCCTGCATCGGATGCAGCGCATCGCCGGCAGCCAGCCCCTCGATCGTGGTCACGCTGGAACCATCAACGGCGACGGCGAGCGTGGTGCACGACTTCACGGCCTTGCCGTCGAGATGCACGACGCAAGCGCCGCACTGGCTGGTGTCGCAGCCGACATGAGTGCCGGTGAGCCGGAGATTTTCGCGCAGGAATTGCACCAGAAGGGTGCGCGGGTCGACATTGGCGGTGACGGGGTTGCCGTTCACCGTCAGCGAAACAGTGGTCATGAGCACATCTCCTGTGACCCGTCTCTGAAGCACCGTCCGTGACCGATCACGGGCAACGGCGCCGATCCCCCTCGCGACGCTCGCCCCCACGGGCAGCTTTTCCTTGGAATGGATCAAAACGGAATGTGGACCCGCGTTTTTGCCGGGTCAAGCGGAACACCCTCAGTCGAAAGGCGATCTTTCGGGACGTTTTTGGCTCGTTCCGCAAGATTGGCCGCTCCGGCGGGGCGAACCGCCGCGGCATGCGTCATTGGCAAAATTTTAATGCGCGGCGCGCATGATCGCCACGTCGTGGCCTGGGCGACCGGCCCCCTGAGCGAGTATCGCCGTGCCATTGATGATGGAGCAGATTCAGCGACGGCTGAGCGTGATCGGCTTCAGCGAGCCGCAGCGCCTGCGCCTGCAGCGCTACCGGCCGATCGTCGACCGCGTGATCGACCACCTCGTCGCCAACGATTTCGAGCGGGCCTTTGCGATCCACGCCCCGCTGCGCGACAGCGTCGCGCCCTATTCCGAGGCAATCCATGCCGCTGCGGCGAACCATTTTCGCCTGCTTTTCACTGGAGCATTCGACGAGGCCTATATCGCCTCGATGGAGCAGCTCTGCCTGCTCGAGCGCCAGACCGAGGTGCGCGCCCGCTCCCGCGCCTCGATCGCCTTCTCGCTGATCCGTGAAATCTGCCTGGAAAGCCGCCGCAAGGCGCTGTTGGCACCGAAGAAATTCGCCGAGGACCTCTTCATCATCGAGCGGGTGCTGACCTATGACGTCAATACCGCGATGACGCTGAGCCAGGACGCCGAGACGAACGATGCACACCGGCGCGGCCTCGCGCTCGACGAAGCCGCAGCGACTCTCAAGACCCGCATCGGCAGCCTCGACGACACTATCAGCACCGCCGTCGAGCAATTCGTCTCGACCGCCGCCGAGACCGGGCGGGCCACGGCCTTCATCAAGGACACTGTCGGCAAGGTAGCCAGGGCTTCCGTCGTCGTCCGCGAGAAATCGACCCAGACCGCCGCAGCGACCGAGGAGATGTCGGCCAATCTCGCCGATATCGGCCAGCGGGCGATGCAGAGCCTGACGGTCACCCAGCAGGCCGTGCTCGACACCGCCCAGATGAACGATGCGATCCTGCGGCTGCGCGAGGCCACCGGCAGCATCGGCAAGGTCGTCGGCATGATCGCCGACATCGCCGCACAGACCAATCTCCTGGCGCTCAACGCCACCATCGAGGCCGCCCGCGCCGGCGAGGCCGGCCGCGGCTTCTCCGTCGTCGCCTCAGAGGTCAAGTCACTCGCAACCCAGACCGCCAGCGCGACGCAGGACATCGCTGGCCAGATCGCGGAGCTGGCGGCGAGCGCCGAAGCCTGCACCACGCACGCAACGGCCATCGCCGCCACCGTCGACGCCATCCGCCTCGATTCCGAGGCGATCTCCGAAGCCGTTTCCATGCAGAGCACAGTCACCGCCAGCATCGCCCATGATGCCGCGATGGTCGCCCAGAGCTCGGACGAGGCGATCGACAGCGCCAACGCCGTCAACGACAGCCTCGACATGACGCACCGGACCCTGGAACGCGCCAACGCCGCAGCAGCCGACATCGCGCTGCAGGTCGGTGCAGCCGAAGCGGCCGTCACCAAGGCGCTGGCGGCGCTGCGCAAGGCCTCCTGAGACGGCCTGGCGCTGTCTCAGCCCTCGCTCACCGCCTTGGCAAAATTGGCGAAGAACTCATCGGCCAGCTTCTTCGACACCGAGTCGATCAGCCGCGAGCCGAGCTGCATCAGCTTGCCGCCGACCTGTGCCTCGACCTCGTAGCGCAGCAGGGTCTGGCCGCCCTCGGCGTCGCTGAGATGAACTCGTGCCCCGCCCTTGGCGAAGCCGGCAATGCCGCCCTCGCCTTCGCCGGCGATGCGATAGCCGTTCGGCGGATCGAGTTCGCTCAGCTCGACCTTGCCCTTGAACGTCGCCTTCACCGGACCGAGCTTGACCTTCACCACGGCCGAGAAATGCGTGTCGTCATCCTTGTTGAGCTGCTCGCAGCCGGGGATGCAGGCCTTCAGCACCTCGGCATCGTTGAGCTTCGCCCAGACGACATCCTTGCTCGCCGGCAGGGTGGCCTCGCCGTTCATCGTCATCGCCATGGCGCGTCTCCGTGCTGTCTCGACCGGGCGCGGCGGTTGCAGCGGCCCCGTATCGCGAGGTATCCAGTTCCCTATCCATGGTCGAAAATCCCTTGCCTGCACAAGGGGCACGAGGGGCGATCGTTGGTCAGGTTCGATGGTCGCACTCACAACCGATGAACGCGCCGTCGCGGCGGGGCAGCAAGGCGAAGGCGCCGCGATGGCGCTGCGCATCGTCGCCGAGACCGCGCGGCTGATGGGCGCGCCACGGCTCATCCCGATCGCGTCCGCCCATATCGACGGCGCGCTCTACCACGGCGATTCCGGCACGCTCTTCGCCGAAAGGCTGGTCGCGGGCGGCGGGAGGGTGGCGGTGCGCGCGAGCCTCAATGTCGGCGCGCTGACACCGGCTGGCTGCGCCGCCGTCCGCCTGCCGCCGCATGAGCGCGAGATGGCGCGGCGGATGATGCGCGCCTATGAGGCGATGGGCTGCGAACCGAGCTGGACCTGCGCGCCCTATCAGGCCGGACACCGCCCCGTGACCGGCAGCGATGTCGCCTGGGGCGAATCCAATGCCGTCGTCTTCTGCAATTCGGTGCTCGGGGCACGGACCAACCGCTATGGCGATTTCCTCGACATCGCCTGCGCCATCAGCGCCCGCGCGCCGGATTACGGCCTCCACCGGAGCGAGAACCGGCGCGCCTCTCTCCTGATCGATGTGACGGCGCTGTCGCAGGAACTGCGCCGCTCCGACGTCTTCTATCCCGTCCTCGGCACGATCCTCGGCCGCCGCGCCGGAAGCGCCGTTGCGGTCATCCAGGGCCTGCAGGGCTGTACGACCGAGGATCGCCTCAAGGCGCTCGGCGCGGCCGCGGCTTCAGCCGGCGGCGTCGGACTCTTCCATGTCGCAGGGGTGACGCCGGAAGCGCCGGACCTCGCGACGGCGCTGGGGAACGAGCCGCCGCGCGAACGCATCGTGCTAACGCCGCAGGATGTGGCCGACGCGCTCGCCGGCCTCTCGACCGCAGGTGAGAGCGACCGCATCGATGCAGTTGCCATCGGCTCGCCGCATCTCTCGCTGCCCGAGGTCGATGCGCTCGAGCGACTGATCGCCGGTCGCAAGCTGGCAGTCCCGCTCTATGCCAATACCGGTCGCCATGTGCTTGCGCCGCTCGATCGGGCGGGCCGCCGCAAAGCGCTGGAAACCGCTGGCGTCGTCTTTGTCGTCGATACCTGCGTCGTCGTAGCGCCGATCCTGCCCGCTATCGAAGGCGCGGTGCTGATGACCAACTCCGGCAAGTTCGCCCATTACGCCCCGGGCAACACCGGCTATGCCGTGACTTACGGCTCGCTGGCCGAATGCGTGGAGAGCGCGGCCGCCGGCCGGCTCGTCAGGGAGCCGCGGCAATGGAGCTGACCGCCGAACCGCTCATGCCCGGTGCGCCAGCCCATGGCCGCTGCCTCGTCCTCTCCGCTCCGATCAGCTTCTGGGGCGGCGTCGATCCGCGTAGCGGCGCGATCATCGACGCCCGCCACCCGGAGCGGGGCCAGGACATTGCAGGCACTGTGCTGGCGCTGCCGGGCACCATCGGCTCCTCCTCCGCTTCGGCCGTGCTGCTCGAACTCGTCCATGCCGGCAAGGCGCCCGCCGCCCTGCTGATGGATGCGCCCGACGCCATCCTGCTGCTCGGCCTGATTGTCGCGCGAGAGATGGGCTGGCCGACACCGCCGGCCTTCCGCCTGCCTGCTGGCGAGCAGAAGCGCCTCTCCGGCCACCGCATCACCGTGTCGGAAAGCGGCCGGATCACACTCGCAGGCAGCAACGCGCTCGATTGGAAACAGGGCCCGAAAATGCCGGACGCCCGGTAACAGGAGAACCAGCATGGATAAGGACGGCCGCTACGACGACGGCTTGAAGACGCGCCGCGCCGTGCTCGGCGATACCTATGTCGACAAGGCGCTCACCGGCGTCACCGACTTCAACCGCGATTTCCAGGCCTTCATCACCCGGACCGCCTGGAACGACATCTGGAACCGGCCGGGTCTCGACCGTCGCACGCGCTCGGTCGTCGTGCTCTCGGTCTCGGCGGCGCTCGGTGCCTGGGGAGAATTCCGCATCCATACCCGCGGCGCGCTCAACAACGGCCTGAGTCGCGAGGAAATCGGCGAGATCCTGTTGCAGGTCGCGGGCTATGCCGGCATTCCCGCGGCCAACCATGCCTATAAGGAGGCCGCGGCGGTCTTCGCCGAGATCGACGCCGAAACCGCCAGCGCGCGCTGAGCCAAAGCTTCAGACCGCTTCGAAATGCCGGTTGCGATAGATCAGGCTGCCGCCCTGCCCGGCGGCGCCGAGGCCAGCCACCTCACCGATCAGGACCCGGTGGCTGGCGATGTCGTGGGCGGCGACGAGGCGGCAATCGAAAGCGGCCAGCGCGTCGAGCAGCACCGGCGCACCGGTGACGAGCTCACCCCAGCGCCCCGCGTCGAATCGGTCCTCGCCTTGCAGTTTCCGACGGTTGGCGAAGATCTCGGCCGTCTCGACCAGATGCGCCGGCAGGGTGTTGATGCAGAAGATTCCGCTCGCCTCGATCGCGGCCAGCGTCCGGCTGGAGCGCTCGATGCAGACCAGCACGGTCGGCGGCGTGTCCGAGACGGAAGCCACCGCCGTCGCCGTCATGCCGAGGCGCCCCGTCGCGCCCCGGGTCGTGACCACATGGACGGCGCTGGCGACTTTCGCCATCGCATCGCGATAGGCCTGCCCCGGGGGTGGCTCCGCCACCGGCGGGAAAGGTTGAACGATTCGTGTCATCGGCTCTGTGGCTCGCGCCGCAGTTGAAAACGCAGCTTCCGCCCATGTAGCGGCTCGCAGCCGCGATTGCCAGACGACGGCGGAACGGCCCCTGCGCCTCGTCCCTGCGGGTGCCCGCCCGGTCGCATCGCACGCGCCGCAATCGGCCGGATCGAGTGCACGCCGATGCGGAACGTCAGACTTTCTCCGCATCATACCTTCGACGAAACAAACCCGTTTCCGATCACGCTTGCGACAGCGGGATTCGTTTCCGCGGCAAGGTGCATGGACGATCCCTGTCGAGCCCTCCCGAAGCAGCCCCGGCCGGCGAAATCCGCAGATCTTCACCCGATCCGAGCCAGAATAGCCCCGCTCACGGCACAATCATCATGCGCGAAATGAGCGCGGTTTCGCACAGAATTCTGCACATTCGAGAAGCAATTCGCGCGAGATTGCTTTTGACAGAAATTTGGGCCGGGGTGATTGTCGGTGCCGCAAGCCATTGGTAGCTCTGCATGGCAATCGCATCCCGCATGCGCCAGCGACATGCTGACGACAAGAACGGGAGCTGGTTCGAGGGGTCGGCGTCTTCAATGGAAGTATTTCTGCAGCAGCTCATCAATGGGCTGACACTGGGATCGATCTACGGTCTCATTGCCATCGGTTACACGATGGTCTTCGGCATCATCGGCATGGTGAACTTCGCCCATGGCGACATCTTCATGCTTTCCGCCTTCATCGCGCTGATCTTCTTCATGCTGATCACAGCCATCCTCGGCACCAGTGCCGGCATGGTGATGCTGGCCCTGATCATCGTGCTGGCGCTGGCGATGTTCTTCACCTCGCTGTGGAACTGGACGATCGAGCGTGTCGCCTACCGGCCGCTGCGCGGCTCCTTCCGACTCGCGCCGCTGATCTCGGCGATCGGCATGTCGATCTTCCTCTCGAACTTCGTTCAGGTGGCCCAGGGCCCGCGCAACAAGTCGATCCCGCCGATCCTCAACAAGTCGATCACGCTGATCGAGAGCTCGGTCTACTCCGTCCAGATCTCCTACAAGCAGATCGTCATCATCGTGACGACCGCGGTGCTGCTGCTGGCCTTCTGGTACATCGTCCAGAAGACGCCGCTCGGCCGCGCCCAGCGCGCCTGTGAGCAGGACCGCAAGATGGCCGCCCTGCTCGGCATCGACGTCGACCGCACCATCTCGATCACCTTCGTGATGGGTGCGGCACTCGCTGCTGTGGCCGGCGTGATGTTCCTCGTGCTCTACGGCGTGGTGAACTTCGCTGACGGCTTCACGCCGGGCGTCAAGGCCTTCACCGCGGCCGTTCTCGGCGGCATCGGCTCCCTGCCCGGCGCGGTCATTGGCGGCCTGCTGATCGGGCTGATCGAGGTAATGTGGTCGGCCTATTTCACCATCGACTACAAGGACGTGGCGGCCTTCGCGATCCTGGCCATCGTCCTGGTCTTCATGCCCTCCGGCATCCTCGGCCGGCCGGAAGTCGAGAAGGTCTGACGCATGGCGACGATCCAGACCACGACCAGCCCGGCGGCAGCCGGAGCCGCCCAGGGCCGCGACGTCAAGGCCGCCCTCAAGGAGGCCGGCTTCGCCGCCCTCGTCACCCTTGGCCTGTGCATCCCGATCATCGCCTGGGGCACGCGCCAGAACCTCGACAACGTCCTCGTCCTCGATCCGCGCTGGGGTGCCGTGGCCTGGGCGGTCGGCATCGTCTTCGTCGGCCGCTTCCTGGTGGCGCTGCGCCAGCAGGGCCGCACGCCCGGCAAGGCTGCGGTGCGCATCCTGCCGCATGGCACGATCGCCTTCTTCCAGCGCCATTCGCGCCTGTTCTCGCTCTTCGGTCTCGGCTTCCTCGTCGCCTTCCCAGCGATCGCCATCGGCCTTACCGGCTGGGGCGGCTCGCTGAAATGGATCGACAATTTCGGCGTCCAGATCCTGATCTACGTCATGCTCGGCTGGGGGCTGAACATCGTCGTCGGCCTCGCCGGCCTGCTCGACCTCGGCTATGTCGCCTTCTACGCGGTCGGCGCCTATTCCTACGCGCTGCTCGCCAAGAATTTCGGCCTCTCGTTCTGGATCCTGCTGCCGCTCGCCGGCATTCTCGCCGCCTTCTGGGGCATGCTGCTCGGCTTCCCCGTGCTGCGCCTGCGCGGCGACTACCTCGCCATCGTGACGCTGGCCTTCGGCGAGATCATCCGCATGATCCTCGTGAACTGGACCGATTTCTCGAATGGCTATGCGGGCATCTCGGGCATCCCCCGGCCCAGCTTCTTCGGCATACCCTTCACGGCAGCGGATGACGGCTTTGCCGCCGTCTTCGGGCTCGAATTCTCACCGCTATACCGAACGATCTTCCTCTATTACCTCATTCTCTGCCTAGCCCTGCTGACGGCCTTCGTGACGCTGCGCTTGCGACGCCTGCCGGTCGGGCGCGCCTGGGAGGCCCTGCGCGAGGATGAGATCGCCTGCCGCTCGCTCGGCATCAACACCACCAACACCAAGCTCACCGCCTTCTCGATCGGCGCCATGTTCGGCGGCTTCGCCGGCTCCTTCTTCGCGGCGCGCCAGGGCTTCATCTCGCCGGAATCCTTCACCTTCATGGAATCCGCGGTGATCCTCGCGATCGTCGTGCTCGGCGGCATGGGCTCGCTTTGGGGTGTCGCCATCGCGGCGATCGCGATGATCGGCGGCACCGAGCTGCTGCGCGAGCTGGAATGGATGAAGGCGCTGTTCGGCCCCGATTTCGACCCGACGAAATACCGCATGCTGATCTTCGGCTTCGCCATGGTCGTCATCATGATCTGGAAGCCGCGCGGCCTGATCTCGACCCGCGAGCCCACCGCCTTCCTCAAGGAGAAGAAACAGATCTCCGCCGATCTGGTGCAGGAGGGACACGGCTGATGACCGCTCCTGCCACCCACGGTCGGCCTTTGCTCGAGGTCGAGCAGGTCACCATGCGCTTCGGCGGCCTCACCGCCGTCAACGCCCTCTCCTTCGAGGCGCGCAAGGGGGAGATTACCGCGCTGATCGGCCCCAACGGCGCCGGCAAGACCACGGTGTTCAACTGCATCACCGGCTTCTACAAGCCGACGCAGGGCATGGTCACCCTGACACAGGACGACGGCACCAGCTATCTGCTTGAGCGGATGCCGGACTTCCGCATCGCCTGGAAGGCCAAGGTCGCCCGCACTTTCCAGAACATCCGCCTCTTTGGCGGCATGACGGTTCTGGAGAACCTGCTCGTCGCCCAGCACAACCCCCTGATGCTGGCGTCCGGCTTCTCGATCCTCGGCATTCTCGGCGTCGGCGGCTACAAGGCCAGCGAGAAAGCGGCGATCGAGAAAGCCAAGTTCTGGCTCGACAAGATCAACCTCACCCAACGCGCCGACGACCCCGCCGCCGACCTGCCCTATGGCGACCAGCGCCGGCTCGAGATCGCGCGCGCCATGTGCACCGATCCGGTGCTGCTCTGCCTCGACGAGCCGGCCGCGGGCCTGAACCCGCGCGAGAGCCTCGATCTCAACACGCTGCTGCTCTCGATCCGCAAGGATCTCGGCACGGCGCTGCTGCTGATCGAGCACGACATGTCGGTGGTGATGGAGATTTCGGACCACGTCGTGGTGCTCGACTACGGCACCAAGATCGCTGACGGCACGCCGGCCGAAGTGCAGGCCGACCCGAAGGTCATCGCTGCCTATCTCGGTGTCGACGACGAAGAGGTCGAAGAAGTCGGAGCGGAGGTCGGCATCTCGTGACCATGACCCAGCCTCTCCTCACCGCCCGCGGCGTGAAGACCTATTACGGCAAGATCATCGCGTTGAAGGGCATCGACATCGACGTCAACGCCGGCGAGATCGTCACGATGATCGGCGCCAACGGTGCCGGCAAGTCGACGCTGATGATGACGATCTTCGGCAATCCGCAGGCCCGCGAAGGCACGATCACCTATGAGGGCCGCGACATCACCCGGATGCCGAGCCACGAGATCGCCCGGATGGGGATCGCGCAGTCTCCGGAAGGCCGCCGCATCTTCCCGCGCATGACCGTGTTCGAGAACCTGCAGATGGGCGCCGCCGTCCGCAATTTCGAGCATTTCGAGGAGGACCTCGAAAAGATCTGCGTGCTCTTCCCGCGTGTGAAGGAGCGCCTGCAACAGCGCGGCGGCACCCTCTCGGGCGGCGAACAGCAGATGGTCGCGATCGCCCGTGCCCTGATGGCGCGCCCGAAGCTGCTCCTGCTGGACGAGCCCTCGCTCGGCCTTGCGCCCTTGATCGTGAAGCAGATCTTCGAGGCGATCCGCGAGCTCAACCGGACGCAAGGGCTGACCGTCTTCCTCGTCGAGCAGAACGCCTTCCATGCCCTCAAGCTCGCCCATCGCGGCTACGTCATGGTCAACGGCGTCATCACGATGAGCGGAACGGGCAAGGACCTGCTCGCCAACCCGCAGGTCCGCGCCGCCTATCTCGAAGGCGGCCGGCACTGAGACCGGGCGGCGGAGACGGATCGTCCCCGCTGCAACTTTTTGATGAGAGACGGCCCCGGGCCGGCCATGCCATCGCTTAGGGGCGATGTCGGCGGACCTGGGAGCCCGGTGAAGCCTGGAGCAGCAGATGCAAGGCATCCTCTACGAAGAATCGACGATCTGGCTGTTCCTGCTGGTGACGGTGGTGATGGGCGGCTGGCTCGCCTGGATGGCCGGCCGCGCGATCGCTCTGACCTGGCGGCCGAACTGGCAGCTTGTCATCTACATGCTGATCCTGGGCCTCTTCGTGCGCTTCATCCATTTCGCGCTGTTCGAGGCGACGCTGCTGACGGTTCACTACTATCTGGTCGACGTGGCCGTGCTGCTTGCCTTCGGCTTCGCCGGCTGGCGCTACACCCGCGCCAAGCAGATGACGCGGCAATATCACTGGCTGTTCGAGCGCGCCGGCCCCTTCGGCTGGAAGCCGCGCCCCGGCGCCGTGATCAAGCCGGAATTGACCTGAAAGATTGACGAGCTTGTCGCGTGACAGACCTCCTGAAACACGCAAGACTGCGGTTTGGGGCGGCCAAACGTGCCGAGACGGGCAAATGGAGAAAAGCCCGTTGAACAGATCCTTAGAGGGGAGTCGCAACTCATGAAGAAGCTGCTGTTGGGCGGCATCGCGCTCGGCGCGGTCCTCGCCTTCTCGGGCGTGGCCAATGCCCAGATCAAGCTCGGCGTCGGCGGCCCGATCACCGGTCCGAACGCCGCTTTCGGTGCCCAGCTCAAGAACGGCGCCGAGCAAGCGGCGGAGGACATCAACGCCGCCGGCGGCGTCCTCGGCCAGAAGATCCAGGTCAGCGTCGGCGACGACGTCTCGGATCCGAAGCAGGGCGTCTCGGTCGCCAACAAGTTCGTCGGCGACGGCGTGAAATGGGTGGTCGGCCACTTCAACTCCGGCGTCACCATGCCGGCGTCAGAAGTCTATGCCGAGAACGGCATCCTGATGATCTCGCCTTCGGCCACCAACCCGAAGATCACCGAGCGCGGCCTGTGGAACACCTTCCGCACCTGCGGCCGTGACGATCAGCAGGGCGGCGTCGCTTCGGCCTATCTGCTGAAGAACTTCAAGGACAAGAAGATCGCCATCGTCCACGACAAGACGACCTACGGCCAGGGCCTCGCCGACGAGACCAAGAAGGGGCTCAATGCCGGCGGCGTCAAGGAAGTGCTCTATGAAGGCGTGAACGCGGGTGAGAAGGACTTCTCGGCCCTCGTCTCGAAGATCAAGGCCTCCGGCGCCGAATACCTCTACTGGGGCGGCCTGCACACCGAAGGCGGCTTGATCGTGCGCCAGATGCGCGACCAGGGCCTGAAGACTGTGCTGGTCTCCGGCGACGGCATCACCACCGACGAGTTCGCCACCATCGGCGGCCCCGGCGTCGAAGGCACGCTGATGACCTTCCCGCCGGACCCGCAGAAGCGCCCGGAGGCGGCTGCCGTCCTCAAGAAGTTCGAGGCCCGCAACTTCAAGCCGGAAGCCTATACGCTCTACAGCTACGCCGCGGTCCAGATCATGGCCGAGGGTGCCAAGCGCGCGAACTCGACCGATCCGAAGAAGATCGCGGACGCGCTGCACAAGGGTGAGCCGGTCAAGACCGTGATCGGCGACATCGGCTTCGACAAGAAGGGCGACATCACCCGTCCGGACTATGTCGTCTACACCTGGAAGAAGCAGCCCGACGGCAAGATCACTTACGTCGAGAACTGATCGCAGCGGCAAGATCGCCGTTTGCGAACGCAAAGAGCCCGCCCCGGATTCTCCGGGGCGGGCTTTTAAAGGTGGCGGCTCGAAGCCCGCCTTTTCCCCATCCATGGCAGATCGCTGACCTGATGCTTCCGGTCGTCGCCATGCTGCGCCCGAACTGACCCGCGCCCATGGCCCCGACAACAGCCACCTCCCCGCCTGATCCTTCGCTCAGGAGCCTGGCGGCCGCGCTGCTGCTCGCCGTGATGTGGGGCCTGTCCATCCCGATCACGAAGCTCGGCCTGCTGACGCTGCCGCCGCTGACGCTGACCGCCCTGCGCTTCCTGATCGCCATCCCGCTGATGTTCATCTTCGTCGCCGGCAAGCAGCGCCTGCCGCGACGTGCCCTGCTTCGCGTCGCTGCGCTGGGCATCCTGGGCATCGGCATCGGACAGGTCGCGCAGACTTTCGGAGTCGCCGGTACCTCGGCCTCGGTCGGAACGACGATCTCGGCCGCCATCCCGGCCTTCGTGGTCGTCTTCGCCGCCCTGCGGCTGAAGCAGCCTGTGTCGCGTCTCCAGGCTCTCGGCATCCTCGCCGCCTTCATCGGCATCGCACTGGTCGCCTCGGGACGTGGTGACGCCGCCTCCGCGGCGTCGCAGACCACCTTGACCGGAGCCGGCCTCGTGTTGCTCTCCGCCCTGACCATCGCCTTCTACTATGTCTGGAGCGTCGAGCTTTCGGATCAGTACGGCACCGCCACCGTGGCCGCGTGGAGCACGCTGTTCGGCTTCATCGCCGTTCTGCCCTGGGCGATCTGGGAGATGTCGCACACCCCCGTGCAGCTGACGCCGACAGGGATCGGAGCGGCCCTCTACCTCGGTGTGATGGTGACCGTGGCGGGCCTGTTTCTCTGGCTCCACCTGCTGCGCACCGTCCCGGCCCGCATCGCCGCGAGCATCCAGTATCTCCAGCCCATCATCGGTGTCGCGACTGCAGCCGTGATGTTCGGCGACGAGCTGGGGCCGCTCTTCATCGCCGGCGTCCTTCTGGTGCTCGCCGGTCTCACGCTGACGGTTACGACCCGGCGCAAGGGGGCCAGCTAGCGCCCAGGCCCAGCCGCGCTTATTGACTCAAAGTCTTGGGAACGACGCTCAAGCTCTTGAGAAAGCCTGCGAAACGCAGCAAGCCGTCCGGCCAGGGGCCGTGCCCGGACTCGCTGTTGAGATGGCCGCTATCGCCGGCATCGACGAACTCCGAGCCCCAGGCTTCGGCGAGTTCCTTCGCCTCGTCATGGGTGCAATAGGGGTCGGTCGCACTCGCGATCAGCACCGACGGAAACGGCAGCCTTTCCCGACGATGCGCGATGAACTCCTTTTCCATGTCGGGGATCGCGCGCTTGGCCCGCTCGGAAGCCGGCGCCACCAAAAAAGCGCCGGCCACCTCGCCGGGCTTCAGATGCTCGGCCGCATGGGCAACGGCGCTGACACCGGCCGAGTGCGCGACGATCACGACAGGTCGCGTCGCCGCGCGCACCGCCGCGACGATCCGATCGGCCCAGCCATTGCGCGTGGGCTTGTACCAATCCTCCTGCTCGACACGCTTGGCGGTCGGCAGGCGGGATTCCCAGCGGCTCTGCCAATGATCGGGGCCGGAGCCGGACCAGCCGGGAACGATGAGGATGTCGACGTCGGAGGATTTCATCAGCCGTAGATAGCCTCGCCGCTGCCGAAGTCCAGCCCGTCAAGCTTCCCCGAATACCCGCCGGAAGATCGTGTCGACATGCTTGAAGTGATAACCCTCGTCGAACATCGCCTTGAGCTCGGAGGCCGCGAGCTTCTCGGCCACGTCCTTGTCGGCGAGCAGGTTGGTGAGGAAGTCCTCGCCATGTTCCCAGGTCCGCATCGCGTTGCGCTGGACCATGGCATAGGCATCCTCGCGGCTGGCGCCGGCCTGCGTCAGTGCCAGCAGCACGCGCTGCGAATTGTGCAGGCCACCGAGCCGGTCGAGGTTCTTGCGCATGTTCTGCGGGTAGATCAGCAGCTTGTCGACGACACCGGTCAGCCGCGCCAGCGCGAAGTCGAGCGTCACCGTCGCATCGGGGCCGATCATGCGCTCGACAGACGAATGCGAGATGTCGCGCTCGTGCCAGAGCGCGACGTTCTCCAGCGCTGGGGTGACCATGCCGCGCACGAGGCGGGCAAGGCCGGTCAGGTTCTCGGTCAGAACGGGATTGCGCTTGTGCGGCATCGCCGAGGAGCCCTTCTGGCCGGGCGAGAAATACTCCTCCGCCTCGTAGACCTCGGTGCGCTGGAGATGGCGGATCTCGATCGCGAGCCGCTCGATGCAGGAGGCAACGACACCGAGCGTCGCGAAATACATCGCGTGGCGGTCGCGCGGAATCACCTGCGTCGAGACCGGCTCGACAGCGAGCCCCATCTTCTGCGCGACGTATTCCTCCACCTGCGGGTCGATATTGGCGAAGGTCCCGACCGCGCCCGAAATCGCCGCGACCGCGATCTCGGCTCGGGCCGCGACCAGCCGCTCGCGGCAGCGCGAGAACTCGGCATAGGCCTGCGCCAGCTTCAGTCCGAAGGTCACCGGCTCGGCATGGATGCCGTGCGAGCGGCCGATGGTCGGGGTCAGCTTGTGCTCGAAGGCGCGGCGCTTGATCGCGGCGAGCAGCGCGTCGACATCGGCGATCAGGAGATCGGTGGCGCGGGCGAGCTGGACCGAAAGCGTCGTGTCGAGAATGTCCGAGGAGGTCATGCCCTGGTGGACGAAGCGGGCCTCCGGCCCGACGATCTCGGCCAGATGCGTCAGGAAGGCGATGACATCGTGCTTGGTGACGCGCTCGATCTCGTCGATGCGGGCAACGTCGAACTCGACGTCCTTCGCCTTGGCCCAGATCGTGGCGGCGGCCTCCTTCGGCACCACGCCGAGCTCGGCGAGCTTGTCGGTCGCATGCGCCTCGATCTCGAACCAGATGCGGAACCGGGTCTGCGGCTCCCAGATGGCGACCATCTCGGGGCGGGAATAGCGCGGGATCATCGTCTTGTCCTTGTCACCCAATGAGCCCTCATCCTGAGGAGCGCTCCGAAGGCGCGCAGCTCCTCAGGATGAGGGCTGCGATCTCGTCAAACCCAGTCGCCGCGGGCAGCTTCCGCCGCCTTGCGGATCGCGTCGATATTGCCGGCATAGGCCGAAGGGCCGCCCTTGAACACGGCCGAACCTGCGACCAGCGTATCGGCGCCGGCCTTGACGACCAGTGGCGCGGTCTGCGGCGTCACGCCGCCGTCGATCTCGAGCGTGATCGGCCGGTCGCCGATCAACGCCTTCACCTGTGCGACCTTCTCGACCACGGAGTGGATGAAACTCTGCCCGCCGAAACCGGGATTGACGGTCATCAGCAGGACGAGATCGACATCCGCGATCAGCGCCTCGACCGCGCTTGCCGGCGTGCCGGGATTGAGCACGATGCCGGCCTGCTTCCCCTGCGCCTTGATCGCCTGGATCGTCCGGTGCGGGTGCGGGCCAGCCTCGACATGGAAGGAGATCAGATCGGCGCCGGCCTTGGCGAAGGCCTCGACGTAAGGGTCGACGGGCGCGATCATCAGGTGCACGTCGAAGAGTTTCTGGGTGTACGGACGGATCGCCTTCAGCACATCGGGCCCGAAGGTGATGTTCGGCACGAAATGCCCGTCCATCACATCGCAATGGATCCAGTCGGCGCCAGCCGCGTCGATGGCGCGCACCTCCTCGCCCAGCTTCGCGAAATCGGCCGAGAGGATGGAAGGAGCGATGCGGATGGGGCGGGTCATGGCTCGCGATGTAACGCCATGACCTCGTTATCGCAATCAGGCGGAGCGCGATTTCACCGGAAAGGACAGACGCCGGTCGGCTTCCGCGATCTCGGCGGCGACCTGAACGAAGGCCGGGCGCTGCCGGAGCCGCGCGAACCAGGCCGACAGCCCCGGATATCCATCGAGCGACGGACCACCCAGGCGGAGCGAAAACAGGACGCTCATGAACAGCGCGATATCGGCGGTCGAGAGCCGGCCGCCGAAGAATTCGCGCCCCGCCAGCTTCTGCTCCAGCACCTCGTAATGCCGTGCCAGGGCCTCCTCGGCGATCAGCGCATCCGCCTCCTGGGCGATGCGGCGGTCGCGATCGGGCGATGGCGGGCCGGTGCGATGCATCAGGGGCCGCAGCGCCTGCAGCATGATCTCGTCGGCATAGAGCTCGTCGAGCCGGCAGCGGGCTCGCTCGACCGGCGTGTCCGGCATCAGCGGCGGCTCGGGATAGGCCTCGTCGAGATATTCGTTGATCACGGTGGAGTCGTAGAGCACGAGTCCGCAATCGCTGAGCACGGGCACCTGCGCTTTCGGATTCAGCGCGAGCACCTCCGGATGCTTCGGGTCGTAGCCGGTCGTCTGGTTGAACGGCACCATGACGCGCTCGAAGGCGAGCCCCTTCTCTCTCAGCGCAATCTCGACCTTGCGCGCGAACAGGCTCAGCGGCCCGGAATACAATGTGATCATGGCGCGAACTCCTGCGATGGCAAAAGCCTCGCAAGGCGCAGCGTCAGCGCCCGTCAGCAGCGGAGCTAGGCCTCCCGGCGCCGAATCCGGCTCGCCACCCCGCCGAGCAGCCAGGGCAGCAGGTAGATCGGGAACTGCGCCAGTGCGAAGAACAAGAAGGTCGTCGGCGAGACGCCCGCCCCCAGCGCCGCGACCAGCAGCCCCATGTTCCGCTGGCCGGTGCCGTAGCCGATCATGAAACGATCGGGCGCCTTCAGGATGCGCAGCACGAGCCAGGTCGAGATCAGTCCTGCAGCCGAGACCGCGAAGACGCAGGCGAGCACGAAGAGAACGAGCCGGGGCTGCGCCAGCGCCGCCGCCGTCACGCCATCCATCGCGGCAATGGCGAAGATGAAATACATCAGCACGCCGAAGCCATCGAGATTGGCTTTCATCGCCTTGATGCGCTCGAGCCCGAGCCAGAGCCGGAGCGAAACGGCGACAGCCATGCCGCCGCCGATGAAGATCAGCAGCCGCAGCATCAGCGAGGCCCGGTCGAGCGGCACGGCGGCCCCCGCCAGCAGCTCGACCAGCACCGGAGCCACAAGAGGGCTCGCGATCGTCGTGATGATGACGCTGGCGATGATCAGCGAGGGCTCGAAGCCATAGAGGATCGCAACCGCCGGTGAGGACATGATCGGCGGCGCCGCGCCCATCAGGGCAAGACCGAGCACGATGCCCGGATCGAGGCTCTCCCGGCCGGCAAGCAGAAGCGCCCCCCCGATCAGCAGTACCGGCGCAGCGATCAGCCAGGCACAGGCGGCCGCGAGTCGGGCCGGCCGGCGCAGGAGACCTGCCGTGACGCGCAGGTCCAGGCGCATGAACACGACCGTGGTGAAGCAGAAGATCGTGATCGGCAGCGCCGGCCGCGCCATCGCTGAGAATTGCGGCAGGGCCAGACCGAGGAAGATCGAAAGCGCGAACCCCTGCGTGCCATGGCGCCCGAGCCAGGCCAGCCCGGCGGCGAGAAGCGTTGCTGGATTCATCGGCACCGTGCTGGAATCATTCGCAAATCGAGCCGGCAGAGTGGCCGAAGGGCGACCTGCCGTCACCCGTCATCTCCGCAGGGGCCCAATGCATCGGCATGAAATTGCGGGCAAGCCGGCAAAATGCAGACCCATGCCAGCAGATGCCGACAATCGAAGCAGAAACTGCGAAAGATTACTGGATCTGTCGCAAAAATCCGCCACACCGCTGACAAGCCTGAGCAAACCGGTATTTTTGCCGAGGACAGGCCGAACAGAAGGGTTGGCGGGAGCTGGTCATGCGGGTGGATACGATTGTTCTCGGCGCGGGCGTCGTCGGCATTTCGGTGGCGCTTCACCTGCAGAAGGCTGGCCGCTCCACCTTGCTTGTAGACCGGCGCGGGCCGGGCGAGGAGACGAGCTACGGCAACGCCGGGCTGATCCAGCGCGAGGGCGTCTACCCTTACGGCTTCCCGCATGATTTCGGCGCGCTCTTCCGCTACGCGATGAACAATACCATCGACGCCTCCTACCATTGGAGCGCGCTGCCGAAGCTTGCCCCCTTCCTGTTCTCCTACTGGATGCATTCGCGCGCCTCGCAGCACGAGGCCATCGCCCGCAAATACGCGAAGCTGATCGAGCACTGCGTCACCGAGCACGACGTGCTGGCCCAGGAAGCCGGCGCCACCGAGCTCCTGCGCCGCAAGGGCTGGATGAAGGTCTTCCGCACCGAGAAGGAGCGTGACGAGCGCCTCGCCGAGGCCGCCCGCTGGAAGCGCGATTTCGGCGTGAACTACCGTGCCCTCGACATGGCGACGCTGAAGGCCGACGAGCCGCATCTCGACCATGCCAGCCTGATCGGTGGCCTGCACTGGACCGATCCGGTCACGGTCATCGACCCGCTCGGCCTGTCGAAAGCCTATGTCGCCCTGTTCGAGAAGCTCGGAGGGAAGCTTGCGCTGGGCGATGCCGGCACGCTGACGCAGGACGGCGCCGAATGGAGCGTCACCCTCACCGACGGCACCAAGGCGACCGCGAAGGATGTCGTCGTCGCGCTCGGCCCCTGGGCGGACGTGCTGACCAACAAGCTCGGCTACCATCTGCCGCTCGCGGTCAAGCGCGGCTATCACATGCACTACAAGCCGCAGGGCAATGCGGTGCTGAACCATCCGGTTCTCGACACCGAGCGCGGCTATTTCCTCGCTCCGATGCAGCAGGGCATCCGCCTGACCACCGGCGCCGAATTCGCCGACCGCGACGCGCCGAAGACGCCGGTGCAGCTCGCCCGCGCCGAGCCGATCGCCAGGACGCTGTTCCCGCTCGGCGAGCGCCTCGATGCCGAGCCCTGGCTCGGCCGCCGGCCCTGCACGCCGGACATGATGCCGATCATCGGCCCGGCGCCGAAGCACAAGGGCCTGTGGTTCTCCTTCGGCCATGCCCATCATGGCCTGACGCTCGCCGCCGTCACCGGCCGGATGATCGCGGAGATGATCAGCGGGCAGAAGGTCTTCGTCGACCCCTCGCCCTTCGCGCCGTCGCGCTTCTGATCGAGCGCCTGTCATCCGGCATCTGCCCAACGGCACCGGGTGCTGTGGCGCGTGCGGGATGACAGACCTGCGCCCGGCCCCCTCGCCTGCCGGGACGCCGCCTGCCACCATGGCGCCCCCGATTCCCGACCGAGACCCTGCCATGGCCCTTGCCAAACCGCCCGTTCAGGACAATGCCTATGCCGCCGCGCTCGCCCTGCTCGACCGTGCTCCGCTGATCGACGGCCATAACGATCTGCCCTACGTCATCCGCAAGGACGCCAAGGCCAAGGGCGATGTCGCAGCCTATGGTCTCGACAAGGTCCATGCCGAGGTCGACACCGACATCCCGCGCATGCAGGCGGGCAAGCTCGCCGGTCAATTCTTCGCGGCCTATGTTCCGCCGAACCAGCCGAACCCGGCCGGCTTCGCGCTCGCGCAGATCGCGCTGATGCGCGACATCCTCAAGCGCCATGCGAACGTCTTCCGGCCGGGCCTCTCGGCAGCCGATGTCGAGGCCGCGAAGGCGGAGGGCCGGATCGCCCTGTTCATGACCATCGAGAACGGCTCGGCGGTCGATGGCGAGCTCGACGCGCTCGACGCCTATTTCGACCTCGGCGTCCGCCTGATGACGCTCTGCCACAACGGCACCACCGACTGGTGCGATTCAGCCACCGACGCCCCGCGCCATAATGGCCTCTCCGCCTTTGGCAAGGATGTCGTCCGCCGGATGAACAAGCTCGGCATGGTGGTCGACCTCGCCCATGTTTCGCCAAAGGTGATGCACGACACGCTCGACGTGACCAGTGCCCCGGTCGTCTGGTCGCACTCCAACGCCTTCACGCTCTGCGACCACCCCCGGAATGTGCCCGACGACGTGCTCGACCGCGTCGCGAAGAATGGCGGCGTGGTCATGGCGACCTTCGTACCGGACTTCATCAGCCAGGCCTCGCGCGATTGGCACCGCCCGGCGCGCGACCAGTACGGCAAGGCGCCGGAAGGACTGAACTACGCCAAGGTCGAGGCCGAGATCCTGGCCAAGGCGGGCCCGCGCCCGAAGGCGACGGTCGCCCAGTACTGCGATCATGTCGACTATCTCGCCAAGCGCATCGGCCACGATCACATCGGCATCGGTTCGGACTTCTTCGGCTGGGTCAATCCGGACGGTCTGGAAGACACCACGACCTTCCCGAACGTGATCGCCGAGCTGATCCGCCGTGGCTGGTCGGAGGAGAACCTGGCCAAGCTCGCCGGCGGCAACACCCTGCGCGTCCTGCGCGCCGTCGAGGCGGCGGCCGGCTGAGCCCGTCTCAGTCGCGCTCCGTGTCGTCAGGTTCGCGCTCGAGCGTTCGCGCGCGAACCTCGCCCGGCGGGCGGGCCCTCGCCCAGCGCGAGATCAGCAGCAACCCGACCGGCACCGCGATCAGCACGATCCAGATCACGAAATGGCCGTCGCCCTCCATCCTGTCCCTCCTGGCGGTCGCAGGCTGCTGGGGCTTGACGCCAGACCCGCAGCGGCAGACAGGAGCGCCACCGCAGGATAGCGGTGTCGCTCCAAACCCAACACCAGAGATCATGACCGGTTCCGGAACCGACCGCACCCGCCCCGCCGTCCAGGCGGCCGCTCCCGTCGTCATTCTCGTCGAGCCGCAGCTGGCCGAGAACATCGGCATGTGCGCCCGCGCCATGGCGAATTTCGGCCTCTCCGAGATGCGCCTCGTCGCCCCGCGCGACGGCTGGCCGAGCGGCGGCGGCCTGAAGAAGGGCGCGACGGCCGCCGCCTCCGGCGCGACCCATATCCTGGAGAATGCCCGGCTCTATGACAGCGCCGCCGAGGCGATCGCCGATCTGAACCACGTGCTGGCGACGACGGCCCGCGAGCGCGGCCAGATGAAGCGCGTGCTCACCCCGGCCGAGGCCATGCCGGAGATCGCCGGGCGCATCGGCGGCGGCGAGCGCGTCGGCATCCTGTTCGGGCGCGAGCGCATCGGTCTGACCAATGAGGAGATCAGCTTCGCCGACGCGATCCTGACCTTCCCGGTCAACCCGGCCTTCGCCTCGCTCAACCTCGCCCAGGCCGTGCTGCTCAACGGCTATGAATGGTTCAAGACGACGAGCGGAGAGCCGCCCTTCCGCGAGAACAACCCGTCTCCTCCGGCCAAGCGCGAGATGATCCTGTCGATGTTCGACTATCTCGAGGGCGAACTCGACCTCTGCGGCTTCTTCCCGCCCGGCAAGAAGCCGATCATGACGGCGAACCTCCGCGATATCCTCCATCGTCTCGACATGACCGAGCAGGAAGCCCGCACTCTGCGCGGCGTCTTCAAGTCGCTGGTCGAGGGACCGAAGAAGGCCCGCCTGCTCGCGCGGCAGGCCGAGGCGCCGGAGCAGCCGGACGAATAAAAAAGGCCGGCCCCGGAGGGCCGGCCATCTGGTCGGGGGGTCTCGAAACATCCCGGTCAGAATTGATACTTCAGCGTCGCCTTTACGGTCCGGCCCGGCTCGCTGTAGTAGTCGCGGGCCTGCGGGCGCGAGAGCGGGACGCTGACGGCATCCCAGTACTTGCGATCAAAGATATTGTAGACGCCGATCTGCAGTTCAAGGTCGGCGATCTCGGGCGCCGGACGCCACCAGGCCGAGGCATTGAAGAGCGTGTAGCCCGGCGCCTTGAAGCCGACATCCGTGCCGGAGAGGGCGACATCGTCGCGCTTGCCCGCCATCTTTGCCGAAACCTCGGCGCCCCAGCGATCCGTGCCATAGGCGATGGCGACGATGCCCTGCACCGGCGGGATCGAGTTGATGAAGGTGTCGTCCGTCTTGTTCCGGCCGCGGGTGTAGGCAAAGGAGCCGCGGAGCAGCCAGTTGGGCGCAAAGGCGTACTGGCCGTTGAGTTCGACGCCCTGGATTTCGGCGCGCGCAATGTTGCGATAGCCCGTGATGCCGCCCTGCGGATAATCGCCACCGGCAGGTGCGATCTGATAGGTATCGATGAAGTTGCGGTAGTCAGTGTGGAAGTAGGTCACCGAGCCGCCGAGCTGCTTGTCACCGAAGCGCAGGCCGACATCGACGCCATTGCCCACTTCGGGCCGCAGCTCGGGATTGCCCTGGCGCAGATAGGTGCCCTTGGCGCCGAAGCGACCATAGAGTTCGTTGGCCGTCGGGCCGCGGAAGGACTTGGCCCATTGCGCGAAGAATGTCACGTCCTTCACCCAGGGCGCGTTCTTCAGGATGTCGTATTCGAGCCGGATGCGCGGCGACCAGGCCGAGTCGCTCGACGAAGGCGGCAGGCTGCCCGGATAGGACGAGCTCGCCGTATAGGCCGGCGTATCTTTCGGCTTCTCCTCGTACCAGTCGTAGCGCAGGCCGGGCGTGACCCGCAGCCGATCGTTGAGCAGCCCGATCTCGTCATGCAGGTAGAAGCCGACGAGCTTGCCGTCGACATTCGGCTGGTCCGCCTGGTTGGTGTGCAGGTTGTTGCAGGTGGTGAACGCCCCCGTATAGCGACCCGAGGCCGGCGTCGGTGGGCAGTTGTCGATACCTGACGAATACTGCTCCAGCGTCGACATCCTGAGCTCGGTGCCGGCCGTCAGCTTGTGTGTCAGGATGCCCGTGTTGAAGCTCTTCAGCACATAGCCGTTGAAGCCATAGGCATCCTCGACGCTCTGGTTGTCGCGGCCATAGGGACCGATAATGCTGGTGTAGCGCCAGGCATTGACGAGATCGTCGCGCCGCAGCCGCTGCCAGTACAGTGTGGCATGCGCCTCGTCGAAGAAGGAGCCCGGCAGCTTGTAGTCGTAGCTCAACGAAACGCGGCTGCGTTCCACATCCTCCCCGGTCTCGTGAGCCCCGGGGCGGAAATTGCCGGTGAGCGAAACCGTGTTGGTCCGGGTCTGGGTGCGATCGGAGCGCTTGAAGAATTCGCCGGTGACGCCGAAACGATGCTCGCCCACCTGCTGATAGATCTTGGCGAGGAAATTGTACTGGTCGAAGTCGCTCGGGTTCGGTGCGGTACGCGTCGCGCCGATGGTCTTGACGTTGCCTTTGCTGTCGACCTCGTGGCCGTTGCGGAAGCCCCCCTGCAACAGGACGGACGTGTTGCCCATCCGCGCAGCCGCCGCCGCGCTGCCAAACCAGGCCCGGTCGGTACTGTCATAGCCTGTCTTGGCGAGCGCACCATAGGAACGCCCGTTGCGCAGAAGATCCTCCGGGTCGAGCGTGCGCACAGCCAGCGCGCCGCCGAGCGCGCCGCTGCCGAGCGTCGCCGCCCCGCTGCCGCCGCGCAGCAGGTCGAGCGTCGAGAGCGAGTCGAAGTCGAAGGCGTTCTGGGCACCGCGCGTGATGCGCGTGTCGACCAGGAAGGGCTGGCGGATGCCGTCGATCGTGGTCAGTACTCTGGCGCCGTCCAGGCCGCGGATGTTCAGCGAATTGGTCTGCCGGTTGAAGGTAATGCCAGCCTCGACCCGGTTCGACAGATCCGTCAGGCTCTGCACCTGCTCGCGGTCGAGCTCCTGCCGCGTCACACGTGTCGTCGTCGGCCCGCTGAGCAGCGCACCGCCGGCCTGCGCCTCGCCCTGCACATTGATCTGGTCGAGCACGACGGGTGCATCGCCCGCGGCGGGAGGCGGGTTCGTCGTGGCTTGCCGGCTGCGCTGCTGCGCCTCGGCCGCGGATGCCGCCGCCAGCATCAGCACCAGAGTTCCAAACGCCACGCCCCCGCGCAGCCTGCCGAAATGAACGCCCATCGCCCAACCCCGTCGCGCCGCGGCCTCTTTCCAGCCGCAGCTAGCAGATTAAAATGAATATAAACAGTATCTTATGATTCATAAGACTTGAGATGCGATATTGTTTACGTGAGAACGTGTCAATTGCTATGCAATCGAAAGCAAAACAATAGAAATCCTCAAATAAATAACTATTCTAATGTAGAACTAAAACCCGCCGGCGCAGTGCGCCCTTGGGGCTCCCGATCTCGTGATCGCCCGGCGGTCGTTCGACATGCCTGAGGTCATTGTCTCGCGCGAAAAGCGGCGCATCTTCCCGTCATGAAGCCACGCTACGCCACGCTCGATCGACGCAAGCTCTTGATTGGAGGCAGCGCCATGGCGGCGGCGTTCTCGCTCGCCCGCGCCCCTGCCCGCGCGGCCGACATCGATGTGATCGTGGTCGGCGCCGGCGCCGCCGGCATCGCAGCGGCTCAGGCGGTGAAGGCGACCGGGCGCAGCGTCGCCGTGCTGGAGGCGCGCGGCCGGGCCGGCGGCCGGGCCTTCACCGACAGTTCCCTCGGGCCGAGCTACGACGCCGGCGCGATGTATATTCATTGGGCCGAGCGCAACCCCTGGTCCGACATCGCCCGCGAGCTCGGTGTGGAAACGGCCCCGGAACCCTGGGGCGGCGGTTTCCGCGTCTTCGCGGAGGGCCGACCCATGGCCGATGCGGACCGCCGGCGCCGGCGCGATGCCTTCCGGCAGATCGACAGCCGGCTGGAGACCGTCGACATCGGCACCCGCGACCTCTCGATCGCCGAATTGCTGGGAGATCTCGGCCCCGAGATGACGCCGGTCGCCACATCCGGCCTGCTGCTCTCCATCGGCGAGGAATCAAGCCGGATCTCCGCCCGGGACTACCAGCGGCTCTGGTCGGGCGACGACCTCGTTGTCCCCTCGGGCTACGGTAATCTGGTCGCCCGCTCCGGCGCCGGCCTCGACATCCGCCTGAACGAGCCCGTCACGGCCATCGACTGGAGCGGCTCCGGCGTGACGGTCACGTCCCGCTCGGGCACGCTGCGGGCGAAAGCCTGCATCCTCACCGTGCCTGTCGGGGTGCTGAAGGCCGAGGCGATCCGCTTCACCCCCGCCCTGCCGGCCGCGACACGCGATGCGCTGGCGGGCCTCAACATGGGCGCACTGACCAAGATCGCGCTGAAGGTCGAGGGCGACCGCTTCGGCATCACGCCAGGCGCGAGTTTCCTGGAATCGGGCAAACCCGAAGGGCTGATCAATTTCGACATGTATCCGGACGGCAAGGATCTCGTCATCGGCTATTGCGGCGGCGACTTCGCACGCCAGATCTCGCAGGCCGGCCCGGACGAGGCGCGCGCTCACGTCACCGACCTGCTGGCGACGATGATCGGCTCGGAGTTTCGCAAGACCGTGAAGGCCTCATCCTTTCCGGCCTGGTGGATAGACCCCTTCGCGCATGGCTCATATTCGATCTGTGCGCCCGGCCACGATGCGGCGCGCGATGCCCTCGCGCAGCCGGTCGGCGAACGCCTCTTCATCGCAGGCGAAGCGACGGCCGGTGGCGGCGCCATAACGGTCGGCGGTGCGACGCTGGCCGGGAGGGCGGCTGCGGCGGCTTTGGCGCGATTGAAGGCCTGAAGGCAATCGGCGCCGCGTTTCGCCCTTCGCCGATCCGGCCTAGCATGCAGCCCTAGAGGGTCAATTCCCAGTTCTGGCCGACCAGATCCTTGCCGAAGGAATGGTGCCGCTCCTCGGCCACCAGCTTGAACCCCTCGGCAATATAGATGGCCCGTGCAGCATGCAGGATGTCGTTCGTCCACAGCGCCATGCGCTGGTATCCGGCGGCGCGCGCGAAATCGACCGCCTCCTGCACCAGCGCCTTGCCCAGCCCAAACCCCTGTGCCCGCTTCTCCACCAGCACGAGCCTGAGCTTGGCCGTCCGCGCATCCTCCTCGACAACGAAGCTCGATCCGACCGGCGCGCCGTCCAGCTCGGCGATGAAGCAACGCTCGCGCCCCGGCTTGAACTCGCGCAGGAACTTGGCCGCGATCTCGGCGACCAGCGCCTCGAACGTCAGGTCCCAGCCGTAATCTTCGGCGTAGAGCCGGCCATGTGCCGAAACCACCCAGCCGATATCCCCGGCGCGATGCTCGCGGATCAACGGCCGCGGTCTCGTCGTCCGCTCTCCGGACAGGAGAGACTGCGTATCGGAAAGCGCTCCGACCAGCCGGTCGCGCTCCGTCATGGAAAGCCGCGACAGGATCGTCTCGGCCTGCGCCCGCGAGGCCGCTTCCAGCGGCCTGAAGGCGGCCTGTCCCTCCTCCGTGAGCCGGAGCCGAAACGCGCGGCCATCCGCGTCCGAACGCTGCCGCTCGAGCCAACCTTGCCCCTCGAAGCGCTTCAGAATGCGCGAGAGGTAGGCTGGGTCGAGATCGAGGTCCCGCGACAACTCCACCGCAAGGCAGCCATCCCGCTCCGCCAGCTCGTAAAGCACGCGCGCCTCGATGAGCGCGAAGCCCGATCCATGCAGGTTTCCGCCCAGCGCACCGATCCAGCGCGTATGGAACCGGTTGAACCGACGAATGGCCGCGACGGCCGTGGTCTCACGCTCTGCCATGACGCCCTCCTGCCAGTGAGCGAACATCGAATTAATGGACAAAGTCAACTAAATTTGAGACAGCCGCGCCAAGCCGCATTGACCCTCGCTTAACGCCTCTCTGGCGGTATCGGGCTTTGACGTTTCGCGGCGCTGTCATGCAGGTCGATCTTCTCGCCGGAACGGGCCATCGCCCTCTCGCGATCCCCCGCCTCCAACCCACTATCCTCGTCTTCGATTCCGGCCTCGGCGGCCTCACCGTGCTCGGGCGTACCACCCGGGCCTGCCCGGGCGCCCATATCGTCTACGCCGCCGACGATGCCGGCTTTCCCTATGGCCGCCTCAGCGAGGACGAGCTGGTCACGCGCGTGCTCGCGGTGATGGAGCGCCTCGTCGCGCGCTTTCACCCCGATCTCGCGGTGATCGCCTGCAACACGGCCTCGACGCTGGTGCTGCCGGCCCTGCGGGCGCGCTTCGCCATCCCCTTCGTCGGCACCGTCCCGGCGATCAAGCCGGCAGCGGCTGCGACCCGCAGCGGCCTGATCTCGGTGCTGGCGACGCCCGGCACCGTGGCGCGCGACTACACCCGCGAGCTGATCGAGACCTATGCGACGAGCCACCGCGTTACCCTCGTCGGCGCGACCCGCCTCGCCGGCCTCGCCGAACAGGCGCTAAAGGGCGAGGCCGTCGACGACGCCGTCCTCGCCGCGGAGATCGCTCCCTGCTTCGTCGAAGCGGAAGGCCGGCGCACCGACGTCGTCACCCTCTCCTGCACGCATTATCCGCTCTTGCTCGAACGGATGAAGCGGCTCGCGCCCTGGCCGGTCGAATGGATAGACCCGGCCCCGGCGATCGCCCGTCGCGTCTCCGACCTGCTACCGGCGGCGAAGGGCTTCAGCCTCACCTGCCCTGACGCAGCGGCCGTCTTCACCAGCGGCGCCGGCCTGACCGGGCCGTTGCGCATCGCGCTCGCCGGCTACGGCCTGGCGCAGGTCGTTGTCGAACCCATGCCGCTCGCGAACTGACGGAACTCCGGCTCTTTCCCGTGCGTTCCGGCGATGGCGACCATCGCGAGGAAATCGAGGAATCCGGGTCATGAGAAAACTGCTATTGCTGTGTGCGCTTGCGATCGGCTTCGCGTTCGCCGGTTTCGGAGCGGGTACCGAAGCGCAGGCAAAGCCCCATGGCTGGCACAGGGGCCACGGACATCACGCCGTTTACCGCCACGGGCCGCGCCGGCATTACGTCTGGAATCGCGGCCATCACTATGGCTGGTACAAGCACCGTCCGCGCCACCATTATTATCGTCATTATCGTCATCACCGCCATTGGCGCTGAATTCGGCTTTCTGCCTGTGCGGAATTGACTCGAAGCCGGCTTTCCGTCATACGCCCTTTCGTCGCGCGGCTCCTCACGGGGCCGCGTGGCTTTTTCCGCACCCGTGATCCGCTCTTCTTCGGAAGCTGGATCTGTCATCCCGGTGCGTCGGTCCGAAAAGTGGCTTCCATTTTTCGGGCAAAGCCGATGCAGAGAAAATGGCAGCTCGCAATCGAGCATCCGCAGGATGTTCGGCAAGCTGCCTGGAGCAGGAGGGCGCGGTCCTCAACTCGCGAACCTGAGAGGACACGCGACATGTCGAAGCGCCATGAGGCAAAGTACAAGATTGACCGCCGTCTTGGTCAGAACATCTGGGGCCGCCCGAAGTCCCCGGTCAACCGTCGTGAATACGGCCCCGGCCAGCACGGCCAGCGCCGCAAGGGCAAGCCGTCCGACTTCGGCACGCAGCTGCGCGCCAAGCAGAAGCTGAAGGGCTATTACGGCTCGATCTCCGAGAAGCAGTTCCGCCGCTACTACGCCGAGGCGATCCGCCTCAAGGGCGACTCGGGCGAGAACCTGATCGGCCTGCTCGAGCGTCGTCTCGACGCGGTGATCTACCGCGCCAAGTTCGTGCCGACCGTCTTCGCCGCCCGCCAGTTCGTCAACCACGGCCACGTCACCGTGAACGGCAAGCGCGTCAACATCGCTTCCTATCAGGTGAAGCCGGGCGACGTGATCGCGGTCAAGGAGAGCTCCAAGCAGCTCGCCATCGTCATCGAATCCGCCGCTCTCGCCGAGCGCGACGTGCCGGACTACATCGACGCCGACCACACCAAGTTCTCCGCCACCTTCACCCGTACGCCTACCCTCACGGACGTGCCCTACGCGGTGCAGATGGAGCCGAACCTCGTCATCGAGTTCTACTCGCGCTGATGCGGTCGCGGCGGCCCCACCGGCCGCTCGCAAGCGACATTCAGGGGATGGCGATTTCGCCGTCCCCTTTTTTGTATCTTGAGGGCTTGTCGGCCGGGAGCTGCCTTGCAGAGCTCTTTTCCCGCCTTGCTGTCGAATCTTGGCGCGAGCTTCCCGAGATCATCGCGCGTCCATCCTGGCGCAATCGCGACGGCCTATCTCATTGTTGGCGCATCGGATTTTTCCAAAAAAGCGGATTCCACTTTTCGGTCCGATGTCCTAGGCTTCCGCCATGTCGATGCCTCTCTCCTCACGCGAAGGCCGATGGAGCGTGTGGACCGCCATAGCGCTGGTCCTGCTGGCGGCCCCGATTGCACTTATCCCGATGGCGCCCGCCGCACAGGCAGAGGTGCGGTTCGGCCGCAATGTTCGCGTCGGCGGGCATGATTTCTCGAACCAGAGCTTCAACCGCAACCGTCGCGCGGAGATTCACATCTACGACCGGACACCCAGCCGTCCCGGCTGCGTCTGGCGGGCAGATGGGCGAGGTGGAAAGGTCAAGGTCTGCCACCTGCGCCGCAGGCGATGAGACTCCGGTACCCGGCAATGAGAAAGGGCGGCCCGATGGACCGCCCCTTTTCATTGCCCCTGCGCGGGCAATCGTAGCGAGCTCTAGAGGTGCGAGCCCACCTGGTTCCTGAAGCAATAGCAGCCGAGGCCAAGGCAGCCGATCAGGATCGACAGCGCATAAGGTCCGAACAGACAGATGACGAAGACGGAACCGATGAAGGTCCGCATTCCCCATGTCAGCCACGTGCTCTTCATGGCTCATCCCTCGCATTGCAGTGACTGACAAAGCGTAAACGGGAAGCCGTGAATCCAACTTGAACAGACATGGTGAATCACGAAATCCGCTGCCACTTCCGTAGGTTAGCAAGTTTGACGGAATTGAGGCCGCAACCGCGATATCCATTCTCAATCGCGCCACAATGCCGTAGCGTCATTGTCGCAACCACCCGTCGGGAGTGATTCGGATGACCAGAGCCCTGTTGATCGCCCTGGCGCTGACGTGCAGCGCGAGCTTCGCCCATGCGCAAAGCTGCAATGTCCAGGCCGGCGACAAGAAGCTTGCCGGTGCGGCCAAGACCAGTTTCCTGAGCAAATGCGAGAAGGACGCCGCCTCGGCCTGCGACAAGCAGGCGGCGGACAAGAAGCTCGCCGGTGCAGCCAAGACGAGCTTCACCAAGAAATGCGTCTCCGACGCAGTCGGCGGCTGAGGCGAAAGGCCCCTCGCCCGTTCGGGGCAACGCTGAATCCAAGAAAAAGGCCGGCTCGCAGAAGCCGGCCGATTGTTGTCAGGAGGTAGCGACCTCAGTCGTCGTAGCCGCCGCCGTCGTTGTCGTCATAGCCACCACGGTCATTGCCGCGCCGGTCGTCGCGTCCGCGATGCCAGCCCCAG
Source organism: Bosea sp. AS-1 (assembly GCF_002220095.1). Lineage (GTDB taxonomy): Bacteria > Pseudomonadota > Alphaproteobacteria > Rhizobiales > Beijerinckiaceae > Allobosea. The sequence goes on along the minus strand of NZ_CP022372.1, from coordinate 2,130,914 downwards.
CCATGATCGCCGTCGCGGTTACCGCGCCCGCGCCATTCGCGCATCTCGCGGAAGCGCTCCCGGCCGTCGGCCATCGCCTGCCGGACGGAGCGGCGCAGCACCGTCTTCTGCTCGTCGCTCAGCGTCGCCCAGAGCGGCCTCACCGTATCGGCCAGTTCCTTCGACGAGGCAGCGCGTTCGCCGAGACGCTTGGCGCGCGCATCAATCCGCTCCATCAGATCGGCGCTGCGCAGCTTCTCGCGCTCCTCGCGCATCGCGGCCCAGCGCTCTGGGCGCTGTTCGGAGCGCTGCTTGATCAGGGCCTCGACCCTGTCGAAGAGCGGCACCTGCTCGGGCTTGAGCTTGAGGTCTTCGCGGACCTTCGCGAAGCGCTGCTCCAGCCGGGCCTTGGCCTGCTCCGCCCGGCGCTGGCGCCATTCGTCGCGACGCTGCTCGCGGGTCTCCGTGCTCTGCTCCTGCTTCTTGTCGCCACCGCCGGCCGGCGGGACAGTCTGCGGCTGAGCCAGCGCGAAGGTGCTGGCGAGCGCCACGATGGACGATGCAGCAATGAGGGCGATGGGTTTCATGAAGGTCTCCTCGGGGCAGCCTGTAACGTGTCGCTCTGCGGGTCTCGAAGCCGATCGGCGATGGCATCACGGTCGCTTCCAGCGCGTGAACCGGCGATGGCTCGCGGATGAAAAGATCGTAATGTGACGCCAACGCGCCCGGCGCGATTCGGTTCGGTCCCAGAGGCTGTCATGCGCAACCTTATCACCGATGTCCGTGGCGTCCTCATCGGCCAGGCCCATGACGCGGCGGCGGCGACCGGCGTCACCGCTGCGCTGTTCGAGCGCCCCGCCATCGCCTCCGCGGCCGTGCTCGGCGGCGGGCCGGGCACGCGCGACACGGCCCTGCTCGAGCCCGAGATGACCGTCGAGCATGTCGACGCCATCGTCCTTTCCGGTGGCTCTGCCTGGGGCCTCGGCGCGGCTGACGGCGTGATGAGCTGGCTCGCCGGCCAGGGGCGCGGGTTTCCCGTTGGCAGCTTCCGCGTCCCGATCGTGCCGCAGGCGATCCTGTTCGACCTGATGAATGGCGGCGACAAGCCCTGGGCCCGCGGCGAGGGCGAGACGCCCTATCGCCGGCTCGGCGCCGAGGCCGCCGCCGCAGCAGGCGCCGATTTTGCGCTCGGCACCGCAGGCGCCGGCTATGGCGCGACGACGGTGAACCTGAAGGGCGGGCTCGGCTCGGCGAGCGCCCGAGCTGCAACCGGCCAGATCGTCGGCGCGCTCGTGGCCGTCAACGCCGTCGGTAGCGCGACGATCGGCGATGGTCCGCATTTCTGGGGCGCGCCCTACGAGCACGAGGCCGAATTCGGCCGCCTCGGCTGGCCGGCGGCGATCACGCCGGCGGAAACCGCCTTGCGCTTCAAGGGCGGGACCGGCCGCAACACCACGATCGCGTTGGTCGCGACAGATGCCGTGCTGACCAAGGCGCAGGCGAAACGGCTGGCACTCGCTGCCCATGACGGCCTTGGCCGCGCCTTGCGCCCCGCCCACGCCCCGCTCGACGGCGACGTCGTCTTCGCGGCAGCGACCGGCTATAGCGGAGCACCATCCGACGCCTTCGCGCTGACCGAGCTCTGTGCGACGGCGGCCGACGTGCTGGCGCGGGCCGTGGCGCGCGGTATCCACGCCGCGACGGCCCTGCCTTTCCCCGGCGCGCTGCCGGCCTGGCGCGACCGCTTCGGCGCCTGAGCGGCCTCCCAGATTCCGCAGAGGGCTTAACCCAGCGGAAACCTATTCAGCGCAACCTGAGCGAGTATTGCCACAGCAGCGTCGGCAAGCCGGGGGGCTTCGCATGCGTGAGATAGCCTTCGGGCTCGTGCTGGCCGTCATGATCGTCCTGGCGGCATTCCTGGCCGCGATGCGGCCGGTTCCCGGCCGGCCGATGGTCGCCTTCTTTCCGGCCGGAAGCACGGCGAAGGCCATGTCGGAGGCGGTCGCACAGGCCGGCGGCAGCCTCATCGAGATCGACACCACCTCCGCCACGATCACGACGATCGCAGATGCTGCCGGCTTCTCCTCCGCACTCTACCAATCCGGCGCCTGGCTGGTTCTGGACGGTTCAGTCGCGCATCTTTGCGTCCGCATCCGGCGCTGGAGCATCTGATGACGAGCGTCGAGCGCTTTCGCCATAGCTTCGCCCCGCTCCTGATCGGCCTGCTCTGGGCCAACGCGGCGCTTCTCTTCCTGGTCTCCTTCCGACAGGACGTGATGATTCCTGTCGCCGGCACGGCCTTTGCCGTGATCGCCACGCTGGCCTGGCTCGCCAACCGCACCGGCTGGGTCACCCGGCAGACCAGCAGCGCCGCCGTCCTCGGCCAGGTGATGCTGCTGGTCTATGCCTTCCGCGAGCATCCCTACCAGTCCGACATGCACATGTATTTCTTCGCCATGCTGACGGTGCTGGCCGGCTGGCTCGACTGGCGGATCTTCGTTCCGGCGACAGCTCTGATCGGCGCCCACCACCTGCTCGTCAGCCTGTTCTATGCGGCTGGCGTCTTCCCGAACGGCAACGATGTCGGCCGGGTTTTCCTGCATGCGGGTATCGTCATCGTGCAATCGATCGCCTTGAGCTGGATGGTGCAGGCCCTCAAGCACTCGATGCAGACGACCGAACGGGAGCGGCAGGAGGCTGACGTCGCTCGCAAGGTGGCGGATGAGGCGCGGCGGGACGTAGCCGAAACGACGACACGCGCAGCCGGCGAGCGCCGCCAGGTCCTGCACCGCATCGCCAATGAGTTCGAGCAACGGATCACCGGCATCACGCGCGACCTGGTGCAGTCGATCCAGTCGCTGCACCTTTCCTCGCAGGGCATGCGCAACGGCGCCGCCGAGGTCTCCGCGCGCTCCACCGTGGCCTCGCGATCCTCCCGGGAAATGTCGGCGAACGTGCTGGCCGTCGGGCAGGTCACGGCGGAGCTCGCCGATTCCTTCGCCGAAGTCGACAGGCAGGTTGGGGAAACGACGCGCATCGTCGGCGACACCACGCGCCAGGCCGGCGCGGTGCTCGATTCGGTCGCCGACCTCTCGCGCAAGGCCGACGAGATCAGCACCATCGTGGTGACGATCTCGACGATCGCCCAACACACCAACCTGCTCGCCCTCAACGCCTCGATCGAGGCGGCGCGGCTCGGCCATGCGCGCGGCGGCTTCAGCGTCGTCGCGCAGGAGATCAAGTCGCTGGCCGAGCAGACGTCGCACGCGACGGAGGCGATCCAGTCCCAGATCGACGCGATCCACTATTCGAGCCGGACTGCCATCTCTGCAATCGACACGATGAATACGACAATCGGCTCCCTCAACCGTATTTCGAGCCAGGTCGCAGCGGTGGTCGAGCAACAGACCTCGGCCGCGGCCGGCATCGCCGCCAATCTCGGCCGCGTCGCGAACGAAACGGTCGTCGCGGGCGAGCACATCGAGTTCGCCAGCCGCATGGCGACCGAGACGGACGCCGCCGCGAGCCACATCGCCGAATCGGCCGATACTCTCTCTCAGCAATCGACCCACCTCGACCAGGAGGTCGCCCAGTTCCTCGGCCATATCCGCGCGGCCTGAGAAAGCTGTTTCCGCTGCCCGAAATGAGTTAAGTCAGCGGGCATGTCCACGGACGATTTCCTTGCCCGCTTCGGCTCGCCGGGCGCGAGCCAGCCCGACCCCGTCGCAGCCGCCCAGCAGGCGATGCGCAATCCCCTGCCCGCCCGCTTTTACAAGGAAGCCGGCGTGCTGGAGCGCGATGGCCTCTTCCATGTCGCGCTCGACGGGCGCACTGCCCGCACCCCCGCGCGCAGGCCGCTCGCCGTCGGCGTGCGCGACGTTGCCGAGGCGCTTGCGGCCGAATGGCACGCGCAGGCCGAGCGCATCGACCCGGCCCGGATGCCGCTCACCCGGCTCGTCAACTCGGCACTCGACGGCGTCGTCGATCAGGAAGCGGCGGTTCGCGCCGAGATCGTCCGTTACGCCGCATCCGATGCGCTCTGCTATCGCGCCGGGGAGCCGGCAGAGCTGGTCGCGCGGCAGGATGCCGTCTGGCAGCCCATTCTGCGCGAGGTCGAAGCACTGATCGGCGCTCGCTTCGTGCTCTCGGAGGGCGTGGTCTTCGCCGAACAGCCCATTGATACGCTGGCGGCCTTCGCTCGGAAGGTCGATGCCATTCCCGCCCCTCTCGCCCTCGCGGGGGCACACAATGTCATGACGCTGACCGGTTCCGCGATCTTGATGCTCGCGCTCGCCAACCGGCTGATCGGGCCAGACGCCACCTGGGATGCGGCCCATCTCGACGAGGACTACCAGATTTCCGTCTGGGGCCAGGATGAGGAAGCTGCCGAGCGCCGCAGCATCCGCCGCCAGGAATTCGATGCGGCCGTGCTGTTGCTCGCATACGGCTAGCCAAAAGCCGGATGCTGCGAGGCGTAGACTCCCGCGCCGCTGCCCCTTAAGCCGGATGCCGACCATTTCGTCGGCTCCGGGATCCCGCCATGAAGGACATTCTCGAACAGCTCGAAGCGCGCCGCGAGGGCGCCCGCAAGGGTGGCGGCGAGCGGCGCATCGAAGCGCAGCACAAGCGCGGCAAGTTGACAGCCCGCGAGCGCATCGAGCTGCTGCTCGACAAGGACTCCTTCGAGGAGTTCGACATGTTCGTTCAGCACCGTGCCGTGGATTTCGGCATGGACAAGGCCGAGAAGATCCCCGGCGACGGCGTCGTCACCGGCTGGGGCACGGTCAATGGCCGCACCGTCTTCGTCTTCTCCAAGGACTTCACCGTCTTCGGCGGCTCGCTCTCCGAGACCCATGCCCAGAAGATCATCAAGATCCAGGACATGGCGCTGAAGATGCGCGCGCCCATCGTCGGCCTGTTCGATGCCGGCGGCGCCCGTATCCAGGAGGGTGTTGCGGCGCTCGGCGGCTATGGCGAGGTCTTCAAGCGGAACGTGCAAGCCTCGGGTGTGATCCCGCAGATCTCCGTGATCATGGGTCCCTGTGCCGGCGGCGACGTCTACTCTCCGGCGATGACCGACTTCATCTTCATGGTCCGCGACACGAGCTACATGTTCGTCACCGGCCCTGAGGTGGTGAAGACCGTCACCAACGAGACCGTCACCTCCGAGGAGCTCGGCGGCGCCAAGGTTCACACCTCGAAGTCCTCTGTCGCCGACGGCTCCTTCGAGAACGACGTCGAGGCGCTCTTGCAGGTGCGCCGCCTGCTCGATTTCCTGCCCGCCAACAACACCGTCGGCGTGCCCGAATGGCCGAGCTTCGACGTGCCGGACCGTGTCGATACCAGCCTCGACACGCTCGTCCCGGACAATCCGAACAAGCCCTACGACATCAAGGAGCTGATCCTGAAGACGGTCGACGAGGGCGACTTCTTCGAGATTCAGGAAGCCTACGCGAAGAACATCGTCACCGGCTTCGCGCGCATCGAGGGCCGCACCGTCGGCATCGTCGCCAACCAGCCGATGGTACTGGCCGGCGTGCTCGACTCCGATGCTTCGCGCAAGGCCGCCCGCTTCGTGCGCTATTGCGACGCCTTCGAGATCCCGATCGTCACCTTCGTCGACGTTCCCGGCTTCCTGCCGGGCACCGCGCAGGAATATGGCGGCCTGATCAAGCACGGCGCCAAGCTGCTCTTCGCCTACAGCGAATGCACCGTGCCGCTGGTCACGATCATCACGCGAAAAGCCTTCGGCGGCGCTTATGACGTGATGGCCTCCAAGCACATCGGCGCCGATGTGAACTATGCCTGGCCGACGGCGCAGATCGCGGTGATGGGCGCCAAGGGCGCGGTTGAGATCATCTTCCGCGGCGGCGACGCCGAGACCATCGCGCGCCAGACCAGGGAATATGAGGACCGCTTCATGTCGCCCTTCGTCGCGGCCGAGCGAGGCTATATCGACGAAGTCATCATGCCCCACTCGACCCGCCGCCGCATCGCCCGGGCGCTCGCCATGCTGCGCACCAAGAGCGTCGAGCGGCCGTGGAGGAAGCACGACAACATCCCGCTCTGAGGGCCCGCGATCCTAGTCCAGCGTGCTCCGGAAGCGCAGCAGTGCGACGCCTGCGAAGACCGGCACGAACAGGCTCAGATAGAAAACCTCGTCGCCGATATCCCCGAGATCGGCGCCCTTTAACATGATCGCGCGGATGATCCGCAGGAAATGCGTCAGCGGGAACAATTCGCCCAGCGCCTGCGCCCAGCCCGGCATGCCGGCGAAGGGGAACATGAAGCCAGACAGCATCAACGAGGGCAGGAAGAAGAAGAAGGTGAGTTGCATCGCCTGGAGCTGCGTGCGCGCCATCGTCGAGATCGTGTAGCCCAGCAGCACCAGTGCCAGCACGAAGATCAGCACGCAGGAAAGCAGCAGGCCGAGCCCGCCAAGGAAAGGCACGGCGAAGAGCAATTTCGCCGCCCCCAGCACGATCACCACCTGCACGGCGCCGACCGCGAGATAAGGCAGCACCTTGCCGAGCATGATCTCGCCGGCCGTCGCCGGCATGGCGAGCAAATTCTCCATGGTGCCGCGCTCGATCTCGCGGGTCAGAGCCATCGCCGTCATCATCACCATGGTCATCTGCAGGATGACGCCGAGGAGGCCCGGCACAATGTTGTACTGGGTGATGTTCTCCGGGTTGTAGCGCCGGTGGACGACGAAGGAGAGACTGTCGCCGCTGGCGCCAGCGGGATCGGTCACAGGCTCACGTCCCTGCGCGCGCAGCAGAGCCCGGCTCGCGATGGTGCCCAGCGCCGAGACGGCGCCGCTTGCCGCCGCCGGATCGGTCGCGTCAGCCTCGACCAGGATGCGCGGCCGGTCCGCCCGCTCGACGCGAGCGCCGAAATCGCTGGGAATGGTGACGAGGAAGGAGATCTCGCCCTTCGCCATCAGGCTTTCGGCCTCGGCCGCGCTCTGCGGCCGCTCGCCGAAACGGTAATAGTTCGAAACCTCCAGCGCGGAGACCACGGCGCGGGTATAGGGGTCCTGCCCGAGCGCCAAAATCGCCGCCGGCAGCCCGCGCGGATCGTTGTTGATCGCGTAGCCGAAGAGCAGGAGCTGGACGATCGGCACCGCCAGCATCATCGCGAAGGTGATGCGGTCGCGCCGCATCTGCACGAATTCCTTGGCCAGCATGGCGCCGAGCCGGCGGGTGGAGAACAGCGCGATCATGCCGCCCGCTCCTGCGCACCGGTCATGAACTTGATGAAGACGTCCTCGAGGCTGGTCTCGCCCGGCTCGACCTTGATGCCGGCTTCGCGCGTCAGGGGCTCGAGCGCCGCCTCCAGCTTGCCTCGGTCGGTGCCTACGACATGCAACGTCGCGCCGAAGGGGGCGACCTGCTCGACGCCCTCGGTCGCCTCCAATGCCCGGATCTGGGCGGGTTTCAGCGTGCCGTGGACGACGAAGGTCACGAGACCGGAGCCACGGACCACCTCCTCGACCGTCCCGGTCGCCAGCATGCGACCGTAGGCGATGTAGCCGATGCGGTGACAGCGCTCGGCCTCGTCCATGTAGTGGGTCGAAACCAGCACGGTGAGCCCGTCCCCGGCAAGGCGATGGATCTCGTCCCAGAACTCACGTCGCGCCTTCGGATCGACGCCGGCGGTCGGCTCGTCCAGCAGCAGGAGCTTGGGTTGGTGCATGATGCAGGCGGCGAGCGCGAGCCGCTGCTTCCAGCCGCCGGAGAGCGTGCCGGCAAGCTGGTCCTTGCGCGAGGTCAGGCCGAGCCCGTCCAGGGTCTTCGCCACCGCCTCCTCGACCGGGTCGAGCTCGTAAAGCCGCGCCACGAAGGTCAGGTTCTCGGCAATGGTCAGGTCTTCATAGAAGGAGAAGCGCTGCGTCATGTAGCCGACCTGGCGCTTGATCTCCGCGCTCTGCGTGCGGACATCCAGGCCGAGCACCGTGCCCTCCCCGGCATCGGGCCTGAGCAACCCACAGATCATCCGGATCGTCGTCGTCTTGCCCGAGCCGTTGGGGCCGAGGAAGCCGACGATCTCGCCCGCCGCCACCGCGAGATCGACATCATCGACCACCGTGCGCTTGCCGAAGCGCTTGGTCATGCCGTGCACATCGATGGCGAGCGGCGCGCTCACCGCTGGCCTCGCAGCATCGCATCGACGATCTGCCCCGGCTGGAGCGGCGACTGCGTTCCGCCGTCCGGCCGGGCCTCGACCAGATAGACCAGCTTCTGGCGCGTCTGCGCCGAATAGATCACCGGCGGCGTGAACTCGGGCTCCGGCGAAACATAGGTCACGGTCGCGCTCAGCCCCGGCGCGCAGCCGTCGCAGCGGACCTGCAGCTGCATGCCGGGTTTCACGCCGGAGATCCACGCTTCCGGCACGTAGAGCATCAGCTTGGCCGCACCGTCCGGCAGCATCAGCAGCACCGGCGCGCTCGGCCCGGCGAGCTCGCCGACACGGCGCAGCACGTCGCTGATCCGGCCGGCCGAGGGCGCGACCAGCGCGCGCTGCGACAGCCGCCAGCGCGCCTGCGCCAGCGCTGCCTTCGCCTGCTCGACCGCGTTCTCGCTCGCCTTGATCTCGTCTGGCCGCGCCGCCAGCCGCGCGACGCCGAGATTGGCGGCGATCTCCCGTACCCGTGCGCCGGCGACGTCGCGCGCCGTCAGGGCCTGGTCGAGATCGGCCTGTGTCGAGACCCCGCGCCGGAACAGATCCTGGCGGCGATCGAGCGCCCGATCGGCCTCGCGTTCCTGCGCCTTGGCCGAAGCGAGGCTCGCCTCGATCACCGCGATCTCCTCCGGCCGCTTGCCGATGCGCAGATTATCGAGCTGCGCCTGCGCCTGCACGAGCCGCGCCTCGCTTTCGGCGACGCTGTTCTCGGCGTCGGTCTTTTCCAGCACGGCAACGACCTTACCGGCCTCGACCTTGTCGCCACGGCGCACCTCGATGCGCTCGATCCGTGCGGAATCGATCGGGCCGAGCCGCACATATTCGCCTTCGACATAGCCGGCGATCCGCAACGTATCCGTCCCGCAGGCGGAAAAGCTCGCCGCGATCAAGCCGAACGAGCAGAGAAAACCGAGGATCATCAGGTTTCTCCCCGTGCTGCGAGGACGGAAGCGGCGACGGCAGCGCGAATGATGCCCGCAATGGCTTCGCTCTCGGCTGCACCGATCGCCTGCCAGCCCATGCGCCGCATCACGGCCGGGCGCGCGAGCCGGAAATAAAGCACCTGCCCGATCATGGCGAAGACCGAGAGCCTGGTCTCCGGCGCCTCCGCCTCCATGCCGGTCGCAGCCGCCCACAAGACGCAGAGCCGGCCATGGACCGGCCCGACCATGCCCTCGTAGAGCAGCTCGAAGGCCGGGGTTGGCTCCATCATCTCGCGCACGACGAAGCGGGCGATGGCCTCGCTCTCGGGCGCGCGGGCGGCGAAGGCCGTCACACGGCTGACGACGGCCAGGATGATCTCCAGCGCCGCATCCTGGTCAAGATCGGGAGGCAGCGGCGGAACCGGCCCAGACCCGAGCACCTGCTGCTTCATGGTTGCGACGATGGCTTCCGCACAGGCCCGGCGCAGCCCGTCCTTGCCACCGAAATGATAGGCGATTCCGGCACTGTTGACGCCGGCAGCCCTGGCGATGTCGCGGATCGAGCTCGCCTCGAAACCATGGCGGCCGAACAACTCGAGCCCGGCACGTATCAAGGCATCGCGCGTTCCCGCGTCCCTCTCGGAATGGGTTTTCATTCGCTGACGATACTCTCGATCGGCGCTTCAATCAATCGATTGATTGAATATCGCGATGACCTGCGGCGCTCGATCAGAAATGGATCTCCGTCCCGCGTCGACCAGCCGCGACATGACTTGCGCGGGAGAATGGTCTAAGGGGCACCCGCCCCCTGATCCCTTCCCCGCCCGATGCTCTTCAACTCCTTCGTCTTCCTGCTCGCCTTCCTGCCGCTGGCGTTCGGCCTGCATTGGCTGGCGGAGCGCTTCGCGCCACGCCTGCGCCTTCCGGTGCTGGTGGCGCTGTCCTTCGCTTTCTATGGCTATTGGGACTGGCGCTTCCTGCCGCTGCTGATTCTTTCGATCGGCATCAACTGGCTGATCGCGGAAGCCTTCCAGAAGACGAAGTCCAGCGGGCTCATCACGCTTGCCATCGCGCTCAACCTCGCCGTGCTGGCGGTGTTCAAGTACTTCAACTTCTTCGCCGATCTGGCTGGAATGATTCCCGGATTGCCGGCGCCGAAACTCGACGTCGCCCTGCCGCTCGGCATCTCGTTCTTCACCTTCCACCATATCATGTACCTGACGGATCTGAGGCGCGGGCAGGCGCCACGCTATGATCTCGTCCGCTACGCGCTCTACATCGCTTTCTTTCCGCAGGTGCTCGCCGGCCCGCTGGTGCGCTGGCGCGAGATCATGCACCAGCTCGACGAGCGCCCCTATCAGCGGCCCGATGCCGCCGAGCGGATCGCGCAGGGCCTGATGCTGCTGACCTTCGGCCTCGCCAAGAAGGTGCTGCTCGGCGATCCGTTGGCGGAATATGCCAACCCCGTCTTCGCCGCCGCAGCGGCCGGCAAGGTCGTCAGCCTCATGGAAGCCTGGCAGGGGACGCTCGCCTTCACCTTCCAGATCTATTTCGACTTCTCCGGCTATACCGACATGGCGCTCGGCCTTGCCCTGCTCTTCGGTATCGTGCTGCCGCAGAACTTCGAAGCCCCTTATCGCTCGCTCTCGATCCAGGACTTCTGGCGGCGTTGGCACATGACGTTGTCGCGCTTCCTGCGCGATTATCTCTACATCCCCCTCGGCGGCTCGCGCTCCGGCCTGCCCACCCAGATCTGGGCGCTCTTCGCGACGATGGCGCTCGGCGGCCTCTGGCACGGTGCCGGCCTCACCTTCGTCGCCTGGGGCGTCGCGCACGGGCTGGCGCTAATCGTCGCCCTGTTCTGGCGCCGCGCCGGCTGGCCGATGCCGGCCCCGCTCGGCTGGCTCCTGACCTTCCTCTTCGTCGTGCTCTGCTGGGTGCTGTTCCGCGCCTCGACCTTCGAGGCCGCCCTGGCCATCTACAAGGGGCTGTTCGGCCTCGCCCCGCTGGGAAGCGGCTTCAAATGGCGCGCGCTGCTGCCGGCTGCCGCTTTCGCGATCATTGGCCCGACGACCTGGAACCTCGTCCACAGGCTGCCACCGGCGCGCTGGCTTGCCGTGCTGACCGGCCTGCTCTTCGTCGTGATCCTGCTCAAGATCGGCGAGGATGCCAATTATGAGTTCATCTACTTCCAGTTCTGAGGCCCAAGACGCCTGAGCGACAACGGCCCGCGCCCTACGCAAAAGGTTCACGGCTTCCCGAATCTGCTCCCCATGCGGCAGCGATTGTCGCCCGCGATTCGCGCCTCCGGCCGTGCTCGGCGGCGCCGCGGCGCCTGAAACCTGCGGAAAGCGGCCTGAAACCCTCGATTTTCCCGCAATTTTCGCCGCCCGGAGCCCTTCTTCACGAAGTGGTTGAAGCCGTGTCGGAAGCGATTGTTCCGCTTGAAACGGATCGCTATAAGGGCGCCAAATCGGCTCACCCTCCCGCGGCACAGCCGATGGGCGCGTGAGCAGACAACTCAGAGAGCGCGCCCATGTCGAAGCAGATCATCCTCGATGCGGACTACAAGCCGAGCGATGACGAGCCGTTCATGAACGATCGTCAACGTGAGTATTTCCGCGGCAAGCTCCTCGCCTGGAAGGACGAGATCCTGAAGGAAGCGAAGGAGACCCTTGTCGCCCTCCAGAGCGAAAGCGAGAATCACCCCGACATCGCCGACAGGGCCTCCTCCGAGACCGACCGGGCCATCGAGCTGCGCGCCCGCGACCGCCAGCGCAAGCTGATCGCCAAGATCGATGCCGCCATCTCCCGCATCGACGACGGCTCCTACGGCTATTGCGAGGAAACCGGCGAGCCGATCTCGCTGAAGCGTCTCGAGGCCCGCCCGATCGCCACGCTCTCGCTGGAGGCGCAAGAGCGCCACGAGCGCAACGAACGCGTTTTCCGCGACGATTGAGACGGGCGGATCATCGCCTGTTTTTCGAAAGGCCCCGCACGACCGTGCGGGGCCTTTTGCATGCTGCAATGACGAATCCGGCGGGGACGTCCGCTGCTAGGCGACGACCCGTCTCGTCGCCGCGCCCGGAGTCGACTTCAGCGTGAGTGCCCAGAAGGCCAGCGTCACAAGGCTGATCGACGCGCCCGCCGTGCATACGCCCGGCCAGCCCGCATGGGCATAGATGACCGTCGAGGTTGAGGAACCGACGGCGCTACCGGCCGAATAGAAGATCATATAGGCCGCCGTCAGGCGGTTCTGCGCATCGGGCCTGACGCGGTAGATCATCGCCTGATTGGTGACGTGGACGGCCTGAAGACCGAAGTCGATCACCAGCACTCCGGCGATCAGCCACAGGATCGACTGCTGAAGCTGCGCCATCAGGGCCCAGGCCAGCAGCATCAGCGCGAGTGCGATCCCCGTCGTGCGCTGGCCGTGGCCGCGATCGGTCCAGCGCCCGGACCGTGTTGCCCCGAGCGCCCCCGCGGCACCCGCCAGGCCGAAAAGACCGATCTCCGTGTGGGACAGCGAGAAGGGCGGCGCGCTGAGCGGCAGGACGAGCGGGGCCAGCAAGGTCGTGATGTTGGCGAAGATCAACATGGCGATGACCCCGCGGATGCGCAGGGTCGGTTCCGTGGCGATCAGCGTGACGAGCGAGGCGATGAGGCGGCCATAGGACAGGCCCACGAGTTTCGGCTCCTGCCGGGGAAGCATTCTCCAGAGCAGCAGCACGATCAGCAGTGTGAGCCCAGCAGAGACGAAGTAGACCGTCCGCCAGCCTGACAGATCGGTCAGAGATCCTGCGATGGTTCGCGCCAGCAGGATGCCGAGGACAATCCCGCTCGTGACCACGCCGACGATATGGCCGCGTTCCGACGGGTGCGCCAGGCTCGCGGCATAAGCGACCAGAGCCTGCGTCACGACGGCGAGAAGGCCCACCGCCGCCATCGAGGCGAGCAGCATCGCGGCCGAATGCGAGACGCCGACACAGGCAAGAGCCAGCACGGAAAGCAGGGACTGGCCGATGATCAGCCTGCGGCGATCGAGAAGATCCCCCAGCGGAACGAGCAGCAGCAGGCCGAGCCCATAACCCAGCTGCGTTGCCCCCACGATCAGCCCGGCGACACTGCGGGACAGATCGAGATCGTCGGCCATCACATCGAGCAACGGATGCGCGAAATAGGCGTTAGCGACGGCAAGCCCGCTCGCCGCGGCAAACAGCAGAATGGTGCGGCCATTCAGCGAAGGCGTCTCGGGCAGCGCCTCCCCTGCGACCCGGCTCACGGCCTGAACGGTACTGTCCCCGTTCCGAGGACGAACGCTCTCCTTCGCGGCGCCGGGCAGCGCCGCGTCCTGATCCAAATCCATTGCAGACCTCAGGTATCAGTTTTATGATGAAACTAGATTAGGCATAGCGATACGAGTTTCATCATGCAACCAAAAAGCAACGGATCGATTGCTCGCGGATGGGGGCCAGGCTGATGGTCGCTCGCAAGAGCCTCAAGGGTGATTACTGTCCCAGCGCCCGCTCCCTCGACGTGATCGGGGACTGGTGGTCGCTGCTGATCGTTCGCGATGCCTTCGACGGCATGACCCGCTTCAGCGAATTTCAGAAGAGCCTCGGCATCGCCCGAAACATCCTGACCGATCGGCTGAAGACATTGGTCCAGAGCGGGATTCTCGATGCGGTTCCGCTGAGCGACGGTGGAACGCGTGTGGAATATCGCCTGACCGCCATGGGCAAGGACCTGTTCCCGGTCATGGTCGCGCTGCGCCAGTTCGGCGAGCGCCATCTCTTCGCGCCGGAGGAAAAGCATTCCCGCCTCGTCGAGCGCGAGACCGGCCAGCGCGTGAGCCTCGACGTGCGCACCGAGGACGGCCGCGCCATCGGGCCGGATCAGGCGGTGATCCTGAAGATCGAGGAAGACTGACATGGAAAAGCCCCGCGTCGGGAGAACGCGGGGCTTCTGGCCGCCAACCTTTGAAGCTTGGGGAGCGTGGCGGGCGGCCGGGGCTGTCGGCGGCTCGGGAGGAACCGCCGGCCGAACCGGAGCGGAGACAAGGGGGAGCGTTCCGCGCCGGTCGGATTCCGGAAGAGAGCGAAGGCTCAGAAGGGCAGCAGGATGTCCATCACCTGCTGGCCGTAGCGCGGCTGCTGGACATCGGTGATCTGGCCGCGACCGCCATAGGCGATGCGCGCCTGAGCAATCTTGGTCGAATCGATGGTGTTGTCCGATTCGATGTCCTCGGGCCGGATCACGCCGGCGACGATCAGTTCGCGCACCTCGAAATTGACGCGGATCTCCTGCTTGCCCTCGATCACCAGATTGCCGTTCGGCAGGTTCTGGGTGACGACTGCCGCGACGTTCGTCGCCAGCGTCTCGGAGCGGTTGATCGAGCCGGCGCCTTCGCTGGAGCCATCCGAGTCGAGCTTGAGGAGTGACGAGGCTTTGGCCCCGTCAGGCAGGAACTTGTCGAGCTTGTTTTCGAAGCCGAAGGCGTTCTCGGCGCCGAAATCCTCGCCGTTCTTGCGGCTGCGCTTGGTGTTGTTGTTGAGCTGCGCCTTGTCGGTGACCTTGACCTTGACGGTGACGAGGTCTCCGACATTGCGGGCGCGCTGATCCTTGAAGAACGCGCGCGAGCCGGTGCGCCAGAGCGAGTTCGGTGCGAAGGAGGCATGCTCCATCGCCGGCATCGGCATCTGGACGGGCTTGTAGCCCTTCGCCGCGGTCGGGTCCTCGACGGGCGAGAGCGTCGGGGCTTGCCCGACATTGGCGAGGCGGTCGCCGATGCCGCAGGCGCCGAGCGAGGCGGTCAGCAGCAGGAGGCCGGAGAGCTTGAGGATGCGGTTCGGGATCATGACGCTTTCCACGACGATACTCACTGGGCGCTGGCGATGCGGCCGATGGCCGGCTTGACCGAGACGCGGCCGGGACCGGTGATGGTGCCCTGCAGCGTGCGCTTGGACTGGGGATTGGTGACGGAGACGACATCGCCCATCGCGCCAGACTCACCGGCGCGACCGCGCATGGTGATGAGCAGCCCCGGCGCCTCGTAGACGATGGTGACGAGCTCGCCCTTGGCGATGATTTCCTCGCGCTGAACATCGCCGTTGCGCAGCGGTACGCCGGCAAGCAGCGCGCGCCGCGCGACCTTGTCGATCGCGGCGCGGGCATCGCCGATGACCTCGCCGACCTGCCCGTCGCGGGGGCGCCGCTCGACGACGACATCGTCCTTGCCGACCGTATCGCCTCGCGCGATCGTGCGCTTCGGCACCACGACCTCGACCGTCTCGACGATCTGACCGGAAATCCGCAGCGGCTTCAGCCGCATGGCCGCGCTGCCCGGCACCGCCAGGCGCGCCTGCAGGCGCCGGCTGCGGGCGTCGAAGGAGAGATCGGAGACCGTCAGCTCGCCGGTCAGCTCCGGCTCGATCGCCACAGTCGGCGCCCCGCCGTCGATCGCCAGCGCGAACAGGCGGACATCGACGCCGAAGCGCTGCTGCAGCCCGATCTTCACCGCAGCCTCCATCTCGCTGGCGCCGATCCGCCGCGCAACCCGCGTCACCACCACCTGGGAGAAACCCGTGCTCTCGAGCTCGGCGCCGTCCCTGACGATGCCGGCGCCGCGCGCCGCCTCGGCGATGCGGCTGACCTGGATCGTGCCGGTTTCGCCGAGCGCCGGCGCCCGGAAGGCCGCGATGCTGGCAAGGTCGCCGGAAAGCCCCGGAATGAGGTCGCCGAAGGTGACGAGATCGCGGCCGAGATTGACCTCGGGACGCAGCCGCAGCCGGCGCGCCTGCTGGGCCGGGGCGGCCTGCGCCGGATCGGCCGAGGCCATGGCGACCCCGACGGCCTGCGCCCGGCCCTGCTGCGCCGATGCGGCACCCGCATCGAACAGGGCCGCGGCGATCAGGAAGCTGGCGAGTGACAGACGGATCATGATGCGCTTCCTCCCCGTCAACCGCGGAACATCTGCGTCGTCGCCGACATCATCTGGTCGGCGGCGGTGATGACCTTTGAGTTCATCTCGTAGGCGCGCTGGGCGGCGATCAGCGAGGAAAGCTCCGTCACAGCCTGGACATTGCCCTCTTCGAGATAGTTCTGTTGCAGCGTGCCGAAGCCTTCGCCGCCGCCGAAGCCGTCGATCGGCTGGCCGGAGGCCGCCGTCTCGATGAAGAGGTTGTCTCCGATCGATTCGAGGCCGACCTTGTTGACGAAGCGGGTCAGCTGGATCTGGCCGAGCTGCTGCGGCGCGGTCTGGCCGGGGATCGTCGCCTCGACGATGCCCTGGGCATTGATGTTCACTCCCGAGGCATTGTTCGGCACGGTGATGCCGGGCTCGAGCAGATAGCCGTCGCGCGTGACGATCTGGCCCTGCGAATCGAGGTCGAAGGAGCCGTCGCGCGAATAGGTGGTGCGGCCGTCCGGCATGCGGATCTTGAAGAAGCCCTCGCCGCGGATGGCGAGGTCGTAGGGCTTCTCGGTCGGGCTGATATTGCCCTGCGTCATGACGCGGCCGGTCGAGACCGTCTTGACGCCCGAGCCGATGAAGGTGCCGGCCGGGACCTGGGTGTTCTGGTCGGAGCTGGCCGAGCCGGCGCGGCGGAAATTCTCGTAGAGCAGGTCCTGGAAGTGGATCTGCTGGCGCTTGTAGCCGGTGGTCCGCACGTTGGCGATGTTGTTGGAGATGACCTGGACGTTCATCTCCTGGGCCATCATGCCGGTAGCGGCTGTCTGCATGGCGCGCATGGGAATGGTTCCTTTCCGGCTCAGGCCTGCTGGTCAGCCAGGCGCGAAATCGCCCTGCTGCGCAGATCGTCGGAGCGGCTGATCATGTTGGCGACGCTCTGGTAGGCGCGCTGCACCTCCATCAGTCGCGTCAGTTCGGTGACGGCCTTGACGTTCGAGCGCTCGACCGCGCCGGGCTCCAGCCGCGTGCCGGCCGGAGCCGCCTGGGCCGGGGTCGGCGAGGAGAACAGGTTCGTGCCCTCGCTCACCAGCGTGCGCGGATCGGCGAAGCGGACCTGCCGGAGCTTGCCGCGCGTGCCCTGGTCGCTCGTCACCGTGCCGTCGGCGGCGATGCGCATGTCGAATTCGGTGTTGCCGAAGGAGATCGGCCCCGCCTCGCCCATCACCGGCTGGCCGGCCTGGGTGACGAGCTGGCCCTGGCGATTGATCGTCAGCGAGCCGGCGCGGGTATAGCGTTCTCCGGCGGACGTCTGCACGACGAGGAAATTGTCGCCCTTCAGCGCGACGTCGAGCGGGTTGCCGGTAAACTCGGTCGGCCCCTGCGAGAGGTCGAGCGGAGTCCCCTTGTCGATGACGTAGGAGAGCCTCTGGTCGGCCGGCTTGAAGGCCTCCGCCTTGGCTTTCGGCATGACGAATTCGTTGAAGCGCGCGCTGCGCGCCTTGAATCCACTCGTGCCGACATTCGCCATGTTGTTGGCGATGACGTCCAGCTCCCGCGACAGGGCGACCTGGCGCGAGAGGCCGATGAGAAGGGCGTTCTCCACGGCTTAACTCCCGATCATGTCCCGCGGCGACCTCGACGCTCCCCAGCGCAGTCGCCACGCCGGACATCCGGCAAGCGCCATGCCAGCATGGTTAATTCGACCAAGTAGTTGATTTTAAATTGCTTTGATGAGAGCGTCGCACCGCAGCCGCTCGGCATGCGCCGTCTCAGCGGCAAGAATGGCCCGGCAAAATCTGCCGCCCTTAACGACGCGTTAACCGTAACTGGAGAAGGTACGGAAGAGGCCGGCAGGACGCCGTCCCAGACCGCCCGGGACCCGAAAAGATGGCGAAGAAGGCCAAGACCGAAGACGAAGGCGCCTCCGGCGAGGAAGCCTCGAAGGGCGGCAAGAAGAAGCTCATCATCATTATCGCGACCGTCGCTTTGCTCGCGGCCGGCGGTGGAGGCTACTGGTTCCTGTTCAAGCGGCATTCGCCGGAGCAGGTCGCGGCCGCAGAAGCGGCTGCCAAGGCCAAGAAGCCCGCCACCTTCCTCGAGATGAAGGACATGATGATCGGCATGTCGAATGGCGGCCAGCAGGACCGCCAGCCGATCATGAAGATCAAGGTCGTGCTCGAGATCGGCGATCCGAAGGTCTCGGAAGAGGTCAAGCCGCTGCTGCCCCGCGTCGAGGACGCCTTTCAGGTCTTCATGCGCGAGTTGCGCCCCTCCGATCTCGAAGGCTCGGCCGGCATGTATCGGTTGAAGGAAGAGCTGCTGCGCCGCGTCAACATGACGGTCTACCCGGCGAAGGTCGATGCCGTGCTGTTCAAGGAACTGCTGGTGCAATGAGCGCCGCCGCCCCGACGCCCGAGAAGAAGTGACAACGTCCCGATGAGCCTCGACAATCCGGACAAGCCCCGCGACGAGCAGCCGACGCCCGAGACCATGGCAGCGGAATGGGCTGCGATGCCCGCGGTCATCGAGGAAGACGGCGAGCAGGAAGGCGGTACCGACCGCCTGATGTCGCAGGACGAAATCGACACGATGCTCGGTTTCTCCAGCAGCGAGGACAGCGCCTCCCGCAACGGCATCCAGGCGATCGTCGATTCCGGCTCGGTCGCCTATGAACGCCTGCCGATGCTCGAGATCATCTTCGAGCGTCTGGTGCGCCTGCTCTCGACCAGCCTGCGCAACTTCTTCACCGATAATGTCGAGGTAACGCTGGAGAGCATTCGCTCCGTCCGTTTCGGCGACTACGTCAATTCGATCTCGCAGCCGGCGATGCTCTCGGTCTTCAAGGCCGAGGAATGGGACAATTTCGGCCTCATCACCATCGAATCCTCGCTGATCTACTCGGTGCTCGACACCATGTTCGGCGGCAAGCGCGGCCAGCCTGCTCCGCGCATCGACGGCCGGCCCTTCACCTCCATCGAGATCCGGATGGTCCGTCGCGTCATCGAGCTCGTGCTGAGCGACGCGCAGGCCGCCTTCAAGCCGCTCTCGCCGGTGACCTTCAACATCGACCGGGTCGAATCGAACCCGCGCTTCGTCTCGATCTCGCGCCCCGCCAACGCGGCGATCCGTGTCGAACTGAAGTTCGACATGGAAGGCCGCGGCGGCTCGCTGCACATCCTCCTGCCCTATGCGACCATCGAGCCGATCCGCGAATTGCTGCTCGAAAGCTTCATGGGTGAGAAGCTCGGGCGCGATCCGATCTGGGAGAACCACCTCGCCACCGAGGTCTGGCAGGCCGGCGTCGACGTCACCTGCGTGCTGCACGAGACGCGGATGCCGCTGAAGCGCGTGATGAAGCTCGAGATCGGCGACACGCTGATGTTCGACGCACGCCCCGATTCGACCGTGTCGCTGCGCTGCGGCGACTTCATCGTCACCGAGGGCCGCATCGGCCGGGTCGACGGCAAGATTGCGGTGCAGGTCGTGAGCCCGCTGCGGCGTTCCAAGACCACGCTCGCCGCATTCGACAGCCTGGCCAGCCATCTTGGCGCCACCAACTGAGCAGGACAGACATGACGATCACCCTCATCGCCGATGCCCTTGTCGCCAGCCTGCTCGTCGCGACCATCATCACCTGCTACGTCCTGGCCAAGCGCATCGAGCGGCTGAAGGCGGACGAGGCCGGCATGCGCCAGACCGTCGGCGCGCTGGTCACCGCCACCGACAATGCCGAGCGCGCCATCGCCGGCCTCAAGAACACGCTGGGCGACTGCGACCGCACGCTGGAAGAGCGCCTGCGCACCGCCGAGCGCTACGCCGCCGACCTCGCCGCCCAGGTCGAAGCCGGGCAGGCCGTGATGGAGCGCATCGGCCAGATCGTCTCGGCCGCCGCCCTCGTCGCCAAGCCCGTGGCGGAAGCCCGGCCGGCTGCGGCGCCGCAGCCGGCGCCGCTCTCCCTGCTCGAAAGCGCCGCGCAATCAGCCGCTGCGATCCGCGCTCGCGCCGCCCGCCGCCTTGAGGAACAGGCTGCGTGATCGAGCGTCCCCGCCTCCTGCCGGCAGTCATCCTCGGCGCCATGGGTCTCCTGGCGCTGAAGCTGCTTGCCTGGACGGCGGAGCCCTATCCGGGCACGGTGCCTGCCAGCGCCCCGGTTTTCGCCACTGCTGTCCAGGCCAAATCCGAGCCTGAAATCTGGGGACTGGCCAAGGTCATCGCCCGCGCCCACGCGCCGGACATGGTCGACCCCGAGACGACGGGTTCGGTTCCCGCGCCCAATCCCAAAGCGGAGCGTGAGAAGGCGGAAGCCGAGGCGGCTGCAGCCCGCATGGCCAATAACCCCAACAACAAGGCCGGCGTCATGAACGGCACGGCCCCGCCCGTCTCGCCTGCCGAGAAGGCGATCCTGGAACGTCTCGGCGAGCGCCGCGAGGAACTTGACGGCCGCATGCGCGAGCTGGAGATGCGCGAGCGGCTGCTCGACACTGCCGAGAAGAAGCTCGACGGCCGCGTCGGAGACCTCAAGGCCCTCGAAGAGAAGGCGAGCCCGGCCGCGAAGGCCGCGGCCGAGGAGTCCAAGGCTATCAAGAGCCTGGTCATCATGTACGAGGCGATGAAGCCGAAGGACGCCGCGCGCGTCTTCGACAGGCTGAATCTCGATGTCCTCGTTCCAGTCGTTCAGCAGATGAACCCGCGCAAGATGTCGGAAGTGCTTGCCGCCATGTCCCCCGAGCGAGCGGAAAAGCTGACCATCGCGCTGGCTACGAGCGGGCGAGGCCCAATGCCGGATCGCGTCGCGGCCGAGGCCCCCCTGCCCGGCAACGAACTGCCGGCGATCGCGCCCGCTTCGCGCTGAAGCCCGAACGAGCTTGCGGCGAAACTTTTCGCATCGCGATATCCGTCAGAATTGAGAACGGCGGTTTCGCCACATGGCGGTCAAGATTCGTTCAGGGGCGGTTCAACCCACCAGGCGCGAAGTCCGGTCATCCGACAGCCGGCCCGGCGACTGCCAGGAACCGATCATCCGGGCTCTCCACGGACGAACCCCATGAACCTGGCCCGCTACCTGTTCCCGCTCGCCGCCCTCGCGATGACGGCGAGCTCCGGCTTCGCACAGACCACCGCTCCCGCCCCCTCGACCGCAAAGCCCGCAGTGACCGCGCCGGCCCAGCCCGACACCGGCAAGAAGACCACGATGAGCGCGGCCGATAAGGCAGCCAAATCGAAAGAGTGCTCGGCACAGGCCGATCAGAAAGGCCTCCACGGCAAAGCAAGGAAGCGGTTCCGGGACGACTGCAAGCGGCACTGACGGCCGGAAAAGCGAGGGGCCGCGTTAAGCAGCCATTATGCTTGATGCGCTAGCCTGCGAGCAGGCCGGCGCATCTCTCGGGATGCGAGTCCAGCCTGTTGCGTTGGGTCGAGTCTCCGGTTTTGCGTCTGTCGCGTTCCCTCGCTTTCGGTATCGGGCTGACCGCGCTTGCCCTCGCGGCCGGCCTGGACAGTCATGCGCTCGCAGCCAGCGCGACCCTGCGCGGCGAGGCGATGTCAGCCGGCTTCGGCCGCCTCTCGCTTGCGTTCGACCAGCCGACACAGACGCGCGTGCGTGTCGCCAATGGCGTGTTGATCGTCGCCTTCGGCGATCCCGTGACGGTCGATGTCGCGAAGATCGCGCGTGAATTACCGAACTATGTCTCGATCGCCCGCGTCGATCCGGATGGCCGCGGCATGCGCTTCGCGCTGACGCAAACCTACAAGGCCAATCTGATCGAGGCCGGCGACAAGGCCTTCATCGACCTGCTGCCTCAGGATTGGAAGGGCCTCCTGCCCGGCCCGCCGCCGGAAGTGATTGCCGAACTCACCGAGCGCCTGCGCCTAGCCGAGGCCCGCGCGGCGGAAGCAATGCGCCAGCCCCAGGCCCCGCCGGCCCTGCTCTCGATGCGGACTGCAAGCCTGCCGACGCTGGAGCGCCTGATCTTCAAGGCGCCTTCCGGCACAGCGCTTGCCACCGATCTTTCCGAGGGCAAGCTGAAGCTGCGCTTCGACCGGGCAATGAACGCCGATGAAGGCGCCATTCGTGCCGCCCTCCCCACAGGCATCGGCCTCGCCGCACTCGACGCGGGCAAGGACGCACTCAGCCTGACGCTCTCGCTGCCGAAGGACTGGCAGGCGCGCAGCTTCGACGACGAGACAGGGCTGGTCGTCGACCTGCTCAAGCCGGCCAAGCCCAACGCCCTCTCGCTTGCAGAACTGGCCAAGCCATCGGAGGTCGCAACTCCCCCCTCAGCCAGCCCCGCCGAGCCGACTTCGGCTCCCACGCCGGCGGTGCAGCCTGCCGCCAGCCAAGCCCCGGCGCCCGAAGCCAAATCGGCCACGCCCACGCCGCCCCCGGCCGCCGTGACGCCGCCGGCGCCGGAACCGGACCCTGCCAAGGTCGTCGTCGCTGCAGCCGAAAAGCGCATCGATTTCCGCTTTCCCCGGCCGACCGGCGCCGCCGCTTTCCTCGATGCCGGCACGATGACGCTGGCCTTCGACACCCGCGACACCATCGACCCCGCCGATCTCGCAAAGCTCCTGCCGAAGCAGGTCGAGGAGAGCGCGGTTTCGCGCGAGGGCAAGGTCACTCTCGTCAGGCTGCGCCTCGCCGGCCAGCCGCTTGCCCGCTTCTTCGCCGATGGCAATAGCTGGTCGCTCGATCTCGGCGATACCGGTGGCGGCTCCGCCGCGGCGATCGAGCCCCGCCGCGGCGTCGACGAGCGCGGCCAGACCATCGTCGCCGTGCCGATGCCCGGCCTCACCGGCGTGCACTGGCTGGAGGCCGGGCCAGCCGGCCTTCCGATCGCCGTCGCCACCACGCTCGGCCCGACGCGACTGACGCCGAAGCCCTATCAGTTCGTCGAGTTCGGCCTGCTGCCGACGGCGCAGGGCCTTGCCATCCAGCCGCGTTCCGACGACGTCGTCGCCCGCGCCGGCACCAACGAAGTCCGCATCGGCCGCGCTGGAGGCCTGACCGTCTCGCTCGACCTGGCCGGGCCGGCAGAAGCCAAATCCACGGCGGAGGCCGGTGCGGCGCCGGCGCCGCCGCTGCTCGACCCCGAGCGTTGGGCCAGCCTGCGCCTCGGCTCGCAGCGCGACCAATCCCGCGCCCTGATGCAGGAGGTCGCTGGCGCCTCGCGCGCGCATAAATCGGAGGCGCGGCTGGCGCTCGCCCGCTTCTATGTCGCCAACGCTCTCTCCGTCGAAGCGCTCGGCCCTCTGGGCACGCTGATGGCCGACGATGCCGCGATGCGGGCGAACCGCGAGGCGCTGTTCCTCAAGGGCGTCGCGGCCGCGCAGCTGCACCGCAACGCCGAAGCGCTGACCGCCTTCGAAGCCGCACCGATCAAGGTCGATGCCGAAGCCGGCCTCTGGCGCGCCTTGGTCGAGCAGCGGCTCGACCGCAATGCCCAGGCTCTCTCCGGGTTCCGCCGCGGCGAGCCCCTGCTGGAGCGCTATCCCGCCGATCTCCAGGGCGAATTCCGCGAAGCGATGGTGCGCGCCGCCCTTGCGACGCAGGACATGGGCATGGCCGAGCGGCAGGTGCAGGCGCTCGCCGACATGCCGCGCGACAGCTTCGACCAGGAGAAGCTCGCGCTGTTGCAGGCCATGCTTGACGACGCCAGCGGCCGGGCCGATCCGGCGATGCAGGGATACCGCCCGCTGTTCGACGCGAAGAGCCGCCCGGTTGCCGCCGAAGCGCAGCTGCGCGCGGTCAAGCTCGCCGATACCGACAAACGCAGTGACCTGAAGAGCGACGAGGCGATTGCCCGGCTCGAGACCGTCTCGGTGATCTGGCGTGGTGGCCGGGTCGAGATCGAGTCCCTGGCCGAACTCAACCGGCTCTACACCGACCAGCAGCGCTGGCGTGACGCCTTCCTCGTCGCGCGCCGGGCGAACGAGAATTTCCCGGACGATCCACTGACCCGGCGCATGCATGATGAGACAGCCCAGCGCTTCGCCGAACTGTTCGCGGATGGCGGCGCCGACAAGCTGCCGCGTATCGATGCGCTCGCGCTATTCTACGATTTCAAGGAGTTCCTGCCGATCGGCCGGCGCGGCGACGAGATCACCCGCCTGCTCGCCGACCGGCTGGTGGAGCTCGACCTGCTCGACCAGGCGGCCGAGATCCTGAAATACCAGATGGATCGGCGCCTGACCGGTGCCGCGCGCTCGACCGTCGCGGCCCGCCTCGCCATGATCGACCTGATGAACGGCAAGCCGGCCGATGCCGTGCGCGCCCTCAATGCCACCCGCCTCGTCGAGCTCCCGGCGGATGTCCGGCGCGCGCGGCTTCTGCTGGAGACCAAGGCTCTCTCCGACCTGTCGCGCACCGATCAGGCGCTGGAGATGCTGGAAGGCGAGCGTGGCGCCGAGGTCGACCGTCTGCGTGCCGACATCTACTGGACCGGCCGGCGCTGGCGCGAGGCCGGCGAAGCCTATGAACGCATTCTCGATGAGAGCTGGCGCGGCGATAGCCCGCTCAGCGACGGTCGGCGCGCCGACGTGATGCGCGCCGGCATTTCCTATGTGATGGCGAACGAAGCGCTCTCGCTCGACCGCTTACGCAGCAAATTCGCGCAGAAGATGGCGCAGAGCCTCGACGCCCGCACCTTCGCCTTCGTCACCGGCGCGAACCGTTCCAAGGCCTCAGACATCCGCGAATTGGCACGCGCCGCCGCCAGCGCCGACACGGTCTCGGATTTCCTCAAGGCTTATCGCGAACGCTATCCGGCCTATTCGGCGCCGATGCGCAAGCCGCAGCCGCCGGGCGCCGCCGCTCCCGTCCAGCCTTCTCAGGGCGCGGCGGCCGAAGGCGCACCCCAATCGAATGGCTGACGCCGCCTAGATCATCGCGCGCCCATTCGGACGCTATCGCGATGATCGATCTCAGTGCCGGTGCTCTAGCCCGGCCCGGAGTCGGTGTTTTCGCCCCGCGCCTTGGCCCGCAGCACGAATTGCAGGTTGCGGACGTAGACGAAGACGCCGAAACCCTGCCCAAGGATGAAAACCGGGTCGCGCCGATAGAGCGCGTAGAGCAACAGCAGCGCCCCGCCGCCGATCGAAAACCACCAGAAGGTCATCGGCACGACCGAGCGCTTGGCCTTCTCGCTCGCCCACCACTGCACGACGAAGCGCATGGTGAAGAGCCCCTGCGCCACGACGCCCAGCAGCACCCACCAGTCGATGTTGTTGACGAAGACGTCGTGGAAATAGCCACCGACCTTGTGCTGGAGATCGATCAGCATCAGGGCGTCTCCGAAACGATCTGCGGCACGCGCTTGCGCCGACGGATCAGCCACCATACCCCGGCGAGATCGAGGATGCCGACCCAGAGCCGGTCGAAGAAGCCGTAATTCGAGACGCCGGTCAGTCGTGGCCTGTCGCGCACGTCGACATGCGCCACCTTGTAGCCTTCGCGCACCATCAGCGCCGGCATGAAGCGGTGCAGCGCATCGAAATAGGGGAGCGCCAGATAGGCCTCGCGCCGGAAGCATTTCAGCCCGCAGCCGGTGTCGCGCGTGCCGTCCTTCAGCACCTTCACGCGCACCGTGTTGGCGATGCGCGACTGCAATTTCTTGAAGCCGGTATCCTTGCGGCCGACGCGCTGTCCCTGCACCAGTCCGGTCTCGAGCCCGGCTTTCTGGAGCGCCTCGACCATGCTCGGCAGGAAGGCGGGGTCGTTCTGGCCGTCGCCGTCGAGCGTCGCGACGATGGCCGCGCGGGCATGACGCACGCCGCTGCGCACCGCCGCGCTCTGCCCGCAGGACCGGGCGTGAGTGACGATGCGCAACCAGGGCTTGGCCGCCGCGAGTTCGGCCAGCGCTGCGGCCGTGCCGTCCGTCGAGCCGTCATTGACATAGACGACTTCAAAGGCGCCGATCGTCGCGCAGGCCTTCTCGATATCGGCGACGAGCGGCGCGATGTTGCCCTGCTCGTTGCGCACCGGCACGACGACGCTGAGCAAGGGCTGGGGGGAAAGGATTTCGGTCAAAACGGCTTCATCCGGAAAACGGCTGGCATTGCTCTAACGCATCGGACGGAAAAGTGGGAACCACTTTTCGGAAGGATCCGCTGCTCTCCAAAAGGCTTAGATCGCCAGATTGCGGCCGACAGAGCACAAAACGGTCTGCGCAAGATATGCCGGTGTCGGAACCACTTTTGCACAAGGAAGCGGCCTCAGCCCGGCGCCTTGGCAAAGACGGCGATCGCGAGCCTGCGTCCGCCATTGAGGTTGAACCCGTTGATCGTCGTCAGCAGGCGCGGCTTCTGCGGCAGCGCGGAAACCGCTGCCTCGAACTCGCCGGAGAACCTGCTCTCGACGAAGGCGACCCGGCAGCCGGGCTGACCCAGAAAGGCCGCCGCCTGCGCACCATCCGCCGCCATGGCGAGATCTGTGCCGGTGAGGAAGACGAGACTCGGCTCGCGATAGCCCAGCGTGATGACGGCCGGGTCTGCGCAGCCCGCGGCCTTTGCCGCCTCGGCGAGGCGCGGCGAAAGCTTGAGCGAGCGTAGACTCTCGATCGCGAAAGGATACATCGCGACCGTCAGGAGCAAGCCCACGAGCACACAGCGCCAGAGCGCGCCCTCGAAATCGAGCCGCCGGAAAGCCGCGACGATGCTGACCCCCACGGCCAGCACCAGCGCGAAGAACGGCAGCGCGAGCCACGGAACGGCGTGGTCCAATGTCCAGTTGCCGAACAGGACGACGGCCATCAGCGCGAGCGGCACCGTGACCACCAGCGTCGCCGTCGCCACCGCGCCGCGTCGGTGGCGGTTGATGCCGCCATTGACCACCGCCAGCAGCAGCAGCGCCGTAATGGCCGGATAAAGCGGCAGCACGTAATGCGGCAGCTTGGTCGGCACGGCTTCGAAGACGATCCAGGAGGGCAGAATCCAGGCGATCAGGAACAGGATCTGCGGCTCCTTGCGGCGGACCCAGGCGAAGGGCACCGCCATCGCGGCGAAGGCAGCCGCCGGCCAGTAGGTCGCGAAGAAGAAGAGAAGATAGAGCCCCGGCGGTCCCCAATGCTTTTCCTGTCCCTCAGCGACCTTGCCGAGCATGTCCTGTCCGACGCTCTCAGCGAAGAAGCTGCCGCCGGTCTTGATCATGATCGCGACGAACCAGGGCAGCGCGACGATCAGGCAGATGAGCAGCCCCGGCCCGAAACGCAGCGGCTTCAGCCAGCGGAACGAGCGCTGGCTCGCGCTCAGCACGAGGATGGCGAGGCCCCAGACCATCGGCACGATCGGCCCCTTGATCAGCAGGCCGAGAGCGGTCGCACCCCAGAACACCAGCCAGTTGCGCCGGCTCGGCACGAAGGCGAGCGAGCGCGTCCAGTCCAGCCAGGTGCGGGCGAGCGCGCCCATGCTGGCGACGGCACAGGCCGCGAGCACGGCATCGGTCTTGGCGATGCGCGCCTCGACGCCGAGCAGCACCGCGGTTGCCATCAGCGCAGCGCCCAGAAGCGCCAACGGCGGCGAGAGGAAGGCGAGCAGCGCCCAATAGGCCAGCAGCACAGTCGCGGTCGCGCCGATCAGCGAGGGGATGCGGTAGAGCCAGATCTGCGTGTGCGGCTCCGAAACACCGAGCGCCGCGCCGGCCTTCACCGCCGCAGCCTGCAGCCAGTAGATGCCGACTGGCTTCTTGTGGCGCGCCTCGTCCTGGAACCGAATATCGACGAAATCGCCGGTCTCCAGCATCTGCTTGCTGGCCTGGGCGAAGCGCGGCTCGTCTCGGTCGATCGGCTGCAACGTGCTGAAACCGGGCAGGAAGGCCGCGAACGAGAGCAGCAGCAGGAAGGCGCAGGCGCGCGCATGGCTGGCCGAGACGAAGGCGCTGAGCCGGTCGATCGCGGGCGTGAGCGAAAACATCATCCATCCTCGCGACGCGGGCCGCGCTTGTGCCGAGAGAGCCGGTCTAGCCGAAGAGCGGCTCCCGATGAAGCGCCTTTCGGGCACCAGCAAGGCAGGCCCACACGGCGCGCCGACAGGTTGCGGGGAACGGCGAGAGCCTCGCACCGGGCTCGCATGAGGATCGCCGGAGGGATCACCCGAATACAGGACGACGGTTGGCCTCGAAATCGCTTCCCTATCGCCTGCTACGCCTATGCCGGCCCGATTTGAAACAGTTTGTACCGCATGGGGCCATCATGTCGTCAAAGGGTGATCGAGGACGTCCCGTCTCTAATTACGACGAGTGCACCGTTCTCCTGTTGAGTGCGTTTTTCTGCCTGACCGGACGAACGTCGGCGGACGACCATCTGCGCAAGGCGATCGAAGGAGCACTCGTCGATCTCGCCAAGGTTCAAAATACCTGCGCTCGCTCGAATGTCGTCCAGTTCTGCCCGCAGCGACCGCAGTTGCGTTGATTGCCCGAGACCAAAGCGCTCCTGGCTGAAGCGAAACTGCGTTCGGGCGACATGGTCAGCGGAGCGCGGTCGAAGCCGTCTGTTTTTGACGGCGCCCCGGCGCAGATCAGTGGCAGCAGCACCCGCCGCCACTGCCCTGCCGCTCAAGCTGGATCGGCGGGCATGGCGCCGAGCCGTAGGAGCAGAAGACGCAGCAATCGCCCGGCTTCGGCCGCAGCAGGGCCTGACACCCCTCGCATGCATAGAAGAACTGGCAGGCGTCGGTCGGCATGTCCTCGACCTTGCGGTGACCGCAATGGGGACAGGTGATCTCGGAGCGAAGCACGGGCTGCACGGTCATGGCGAACCCCAGCGATAGTTCGGGAGAATTGGCGCTCGGTCGACCATCCTGGCAGATGCCGGTTCGGCCGTTGAATGATTCCGTGCTCTCGTCTTCGCCCTGAACGGGCGAGATTATCCGATGAGGCGATGGCGAGCCCGGCAGGATTCGAACCTGCGACCAGCAGCTTAGAAGGCTGCTGCTCTATCCAACTGAGCTACGGGCCCGAAAGCGAAAACGTTCCTCGCCGGTCGACGTCAATGCGTCCACTGACCGACGCGGGAGAACTTGAAATTGTCGGAATAGGAGATCGAGCGGCGCTTGGGATCATGCGGCTGCTCGACGCGATAGGGAATGCCGTTGCGCGTCGCATAGGCGACCGCCTCGGCCTCGCTGTCGAACCAGAGCTTGAGCTGGCTCTTCATGTCGGAGGACGAGGTCCAGCCCATCAGCGGCTCGATCTGGCGCGGGGCCTCCGGCTCGTATTCCAGCAGCCAGCGCTCGGTCTTGGCCGTGCCGGACTGCATGGCCGTGCGGGCGGGGCGATAGATGCGTGCGGTCATGGAAGCGCTCTGCCGTCACCAAATCTCGTGCGACCCAAAACCGGGCCGCGGCTGACGTTTCCAGTGGTCGGGGCACCAGGATTCGAACCTGGGACCCTCTGCTCCCAAAGCAGATGCGCTACCGGGCTGCGCTATACCCCGACGGCACTCGAAACGTTGCGGTTCGCTATCACGCCATGGCCTCGAACCGCAAGCCAAAGCCGCTCTTGCGACTTCGTCTCGGACGATGCCAGTCAACCGCTCAGCGTTTGAACAGCTTGTGCTCCACCTTGTCGCCCGCCTTGATACCGAGCTGCTTGCTGACGCCGCCGTTGATCTCCAGCACCGAAAGCACCGGCTCGCCCGAGGGAATCGTCCGCGTCGAGAGCGGCTCGGTGTTCTCCGCGATGCGCGCGATTGTGCCGTCGGCCCGGATGAACAGCATATCCAGCGGGATATAGGTATTCTGCATCCACATCGCCACCGGCTCGCTTGCGCCGAAGTCAAACAGCATGCCCCGGTCCGGTGGCAGATAGTTGCGGTACATCAGCCCCTTGGCGCGTTGATCCGGCGTACGCATCACCTCGACATGGAAGGCGTGGCGGGTGCCGCCGCTGACGATCGTCAGCGCCTCGAGACCCGCGGCTTCCGCTCCGGCGGACTGGGCCTGCGCCCAGGCCCCTGCGGGGGCGAGCGCAACGAGGAAAAGCGCGATGGCGGCAAAGGTGGTGCGGACGGCGTGCATCGCTTCTCGACTCCCTGGCGATCATCGCCCGGTTCCGCCCTAGAAGGCGGCCATGGCGAATCTTCGGCAGAAAGCGGCCTTCTGCCGCATCAGGTCAAGATTTCCGTCACGATCATCCGCTCCTATGACGCGCCCCGGCGATGGGTGACTTTCTTTCGCCGTCCGGTTGCGGCAGTTTCGCCCGGCATTGAACAGGAGATTTTCATGACCGCTGCGCGCCTTCGCCGGCCAACGCAACTCGGGAGCACGGCTCTCGCGGCTGTATTCATCGCTCTTTCCGCCCCTGCCGGGGCCGCCGATTTCCAGGTCGACAACGTCAAGCTCGACCTCGGGCGCCTCGTCATCACGATCCCGAAGGTCGCCGTCAAAGGCTCGAATCTGGAGAAGGACGCCTTTCTCGCGCTGTTCGCCAAGGGTGCGAACGAACCAGCGGCGGCGCGGATCGGCA
This sequence comes from Bosea sp. AS-1, assembly GCF_002220095.1. Taxonomy (GTDB): domain Bacteria; phylum Pseudomonadota; class Alphaproteobacteria; order Rhizobiales; family Beijerinckiaceae; genus Allobosea. The sequence goes on along the minus strand of NZ_CP022372.1, from coordinate 2,100,463 downwards.
AGCTGACCGCGACCGAGATCAGCGCGCCCGAGCTCACCATGGAGCAGGCCTTCGGCGAGCAGAAGCAGACCACCACCTACCGCGACATCCGCTTCACCGATATCCGCGACGGCAAGATCGGGCACGGCGAATCGGCCAGCGCCGGCATCGAGGCGACGGGCGGGGCGACCGGCCCGATCAAGGGAACGCTGAAGCGCACGGCCTTCGACATGCTCGACCTGAAGCAGTCGGCCCGCGTCCTCACCGAAAAGACCACGGCCGACGCGAACGAGCCCTATGTGCCGGTGATCGGCAGCTTCGAGCAGGACGGCTACGACCTCGACATGGGCAAGGCCGGCAAGATGTCGATCGGCAAGACCACGGCGCGCGGTTTCGCGGCGAAGGTCGGTCCCGAGCCGCTGCTCGATCTCCTCGACAAGGTTGGAAAGGCCTCCGAGGAGCTCGAGAAGAAGGCCGATGACAAGACGGCGGACAAGAGCGACGGCAAGAGCGAGCTTGAAAAGGGCTTCGCCCTGTCGATGCTGACCCTGTTCGACATGTTCGACTATGGCAGCGGCGAGGCCCGCGATTTCAAGGCCGTCATTCGCCCACCGGCGACCGAGGGCGCCAAGGCGAAGGATCCGGTCGAGTGGACCATCGACCGCATCGCCTTCGGCGAGAACGCCCCCGACAAATCGGGCTTCGCGATCGAGGGCATGGCGTTCGCCACCGGCCCCGGCAAGGGCCGGGTCGATTCGATCAGCTATTCCGGCTTCTCGTTCACCAATTCCCTGCGTGAATTGCGGGCCATGCTCGCAAGCCCGGATCAGGATCTGGAGCAGATCGACTACCGCCGCTTCATCCCGAAGCTCGGGACCATGCGCCTGACCGGCCTGTCGGTCGACGCGCCGCCGATCATTCCGGGCAAGCAGCCGATCAAGATCGCGCTCGGCACCTTCGAGCTCAAGGGCGGCGAGCCGCTGAACGGCATCCCGACGAGCCTGGGCCTGACCATCGACAAGCTGGTCACTCCGGTGGTCGACACCGGCGACAATCCGGCGCTGAAGGACATGCTCGCCATGGGCATCGACAAGCTCGACCTCTCGGCGAAGCTCGACCTCGCCTGGGAAGCCGCCAAGAACGAGCTTGCCATCCGCACGCTCTCGCTCGGCAGCGCCGGCCTCGTCCAGCTCGATGCCAAGGGCACCCTTGGCAACGTCACGCAGGACCTGTTCTCGAGCGACCTCGCGCTCGCCCAGGTCGCGGCGCTCGGCGCGACCGCCCGCAACCTGCAGGTCAAGCTGCAGAATTTCGGCCTCGTCGAGAAGCTGATCGAGAACCAGGCGCGCAAGACCAAGCGCAAGGTCGAGGAGGTGCGCCAGCAGTTCACTATGGTCGCCAGCGTTGGCCTGGCCGCCATACTCGGCCCCTCGGAAGCGGCGAAGACGCTGGCCTCCGCCGCCTCGCGCTTCGTCGCCAAACCCGGCACGCTAACCATCGACGCGTCGGCGAAATCGCCGACGGGCCTCGGACTTGCCGATGTGCTGACCATCAGCCAGCCGACCGAGATCTTCGACAAGATCGACGTCAAGGCAGAGGCTCAGTGAGCCGAGGCATGCCCAGTCGCAGCGGGAACCGGCGCGCGTGAGCCACACGTCGCCGGGCAAAGCTATGGACGCCGTCGCGGCCGAGGATCGCGACTGGCGCCCATCCGCGTTGCAGGCCTGGTGGGCCGGCTTGCCGCAGACCGCACGCGGCCTGCTGCGCAAGCGCTTCAACCGCGACAACCAGACCCGGCTGCATCTGGCGCATCTCGTCGCCCGGCGGCCGGGCCAGATCGTGGTCGGCCCCTATACCTATGGGCGGCCGAAGGTGCGCTTTCCCGAGAGCGGAGCGAGGCTCGTCATCGGCCGCTATGGTTCGATCGCCGACGGAGTCGAGATCCTGCTCGGCGGCAACCATCGGCTCGACTGGACGACGAGCTATCCGTTCCCGGCCATGCCCCGGATCTGGCCCGATGCCGCCGGCCTTACAGGCCATGACACGACACGCGGCGATGTGGTCATCGGGCATGATGTCTGGCTCGGCTCGCAATGCATGGTCCTGTCCGGCGTCACGATCGGCCATGGCGCCGCGGTCGCCGCGCGCGCCGTGGTGACGCGCGACGTGCCGCCCTATGCCATCGTCGCCGGCAATCCGGCCCGGGTGGTGCGCCTGCGTTTCGACGAGGCGACGATCGCCGCGCTCCTCGCGACACGCTGGTGGAACCTGCCGAAGCCACAGATCGATGCGCTGCTGCCGCTCCTGCTCAGCGACCGGATCCACGACTTCATCGGCGCCGTCGCGAAAACACGGTAGCCGGTCTCGCCACTACCCGCCGATCACGGCAGTTCCGCGAGCCCCTCATGCACCAGCGCCGTCTCGCCGCGTGCCCAGGCGCGCGCGCCAGCAGCGGAACCCGCGTGGGCGAACATCTTCTCGCGCTTGAGGAGGAGCCCGTACCCCAATGCCTTGCCGAGGTTTTCCAGCGTCCGCACCGGCTTCGGCTGCGGCAAGCCGTATTTGCGGGCGATGTAGCGCTCCGACCATGCGAGGTGCCAGCGAGCCTTGAAGCGCCGCTGCGGCGACGGAGCGCTGGACTTCCCGCGTCCATGCCGCGCCTCCGCGCCATGGACATGGACAAGCGCATGGCCGGCATCGCGCATGCGACGGCAGAGATCGTCATCCTCGTAGAACAGGAAGATCGCCGGATCGAAGCCACCGAGCGCCAGAAACAGCTCCCGCCGGACCAGCAGGCAGGCACCGGACAGGAAAGGCAGGCAGGCGTCGCCCCCTGGCACCGCCATCGCGCCGCTGCGGTTGAGATGACCAGGCGAGAGCAGCGAGCGCGGCTGTAGGAAGACACGTCCCGATGGCTCGACGATGCGTGGCGCCAGCATCCCGGCATCGGGATAGCGCTCCGCCGCTTCCAGCAAGGCCGCAGCAGCGCCCGGCTTCAGCTCCAGATCGGGATTGACGATCAGCACATAAGGCGTGTCCGCTGCCGCGACGCCAAGGTTGTTGGCGCGGCCGTAACCCTCGTTGCGGGCATTGGCGATAACCCGCGCTCCCCGTTTCGCCGCGATGGCCCGGCTGTCGTCGCCGCTGGCATTGTCGACGACGATGGCCGGTACGCTCTCCCCTGCCAGCGCATCGAGGCAGGCGGGCAGGACTTCAGCGCTGTCGTAGCTGACGACGATGGCGGTGATCGCGGCGGCGGGCATCGCGGCCTTCTGGCCATGCAGACCGGCCGGAATCAAGCAAATTCAGCGCGACAAGGCCGCGAGCTCGCCCTGCACCCGCTCGCGCTCGAGGCTCCCGCAGGCATGCGGCGCCTTGTACGACTTCACGGCGTAGCTGGCGTTGACCGCGAGGAAGCTTGCTCGTTCCTGCTTTCCGAGGCGCGCGATGATGCGGCCGCGGTCGACGCGCAGACCGCAATCATATCCGCGCGAGAGAGTCGCGGCAGCGTATTCGACGGTGCCCGGAACGGGGCCGGCCGTCGTGCAGGCGGCGAGGCCGAGCAGAAGCAGGCAGCCGAGAAGCGGTTTCGGAAGCATGGGCCCGGCGCCGCCGTATCAGAGCTGCTCGAACTGCCCGGCCCTGATCCGGGCCATGCGCTCCTTCAGCGCCGCACGCTCCTCGGCCGTGCAGGCTTGCGGTTGCGCGGCCTGATTGATCATTTCGGCCTCGGAAACCGAGACATAGGCCGAGCGCGCCGCGGCGATCTGCTCCGCGCTCGCGCCACGCGCCGTCTCGGTCGCGAGAAAGCGCTCCAGCGTCCCGCGCTGCGGCGAGCCGGCCTTGCAGGCGCTCGCCCGCGAGATCGTCGTCGCGAGCGCCGAAGCGCGGCCCGAGCTGGTGTCAGCCTGGCCGGCAACGCAGGCGCCAAGCGACAGCGCGAAGAGACAGGCGAGCGGCAAGGCTCGCCCGGCAGGCAGCAGAGGCATGGTCGTCAGCCGTTCTTTTCGGGCATGTTGACGCGCAGATGCGCCTCGCGCAGCTGCTTCGGCGTCGCCTCGGCCGGTGCCCCCATCAGCAGGTCGACGGCCTGCTGGTTCATCGGGAACAGCGCGACCTCGCGCAGGTTCGTCGCCCCCGCCAGCAGCATGATGATGCGGTCGACGCCGGCCGCCATGCCGCCATGCGGCGGCGCGCCGTACTGGAACGCGCGATACATGCCGCCGAAGCGCTCGATCACCGTCTCCTCGCCATAGCCGGCGATCTCGAAGGCCTTCACCATCGCCTCGGGGCGGTGGTTGCGGATGCCGCCGGAGGCCAGCTCGAAGCCGTTGCAGGCGATGTCGTACTGGAACGCTTTGAGCGAGAGCGGATCCTCCTCGGTCAGCGCCTTCAAGCCACCCTGCGGCATCGAGAAGGGGTTATGCGAGAAATCGATCTTCTTCTCGTCCTCGTTGTACTCGAACATCGGGAAGTCGACGATCCAGGCGAAGGCGAAGGCGTTCTCGTCGATCAGCCCGAGCTCCTGGCCCACTTTGTTGCGGGCCGAGCCGGCGAACTTCACGAACTTGTCGGGGTCGCCCGCGACGAAGAAGCAGGCATCGCCGCCCTTCAGCCCCATCTGCCTGACGATCGCAGCGACGCGCTCCGGCCCGATGTTGTTGGCGATCGGCCCCTGCCCTTCGCCGTCCTCCTTGACGATCAGATAGCCGAGGCCGGGCTGGCCTTCCCCTTGCGCCCAGGAGTTCATCCGGTCGCAGAAAGCCCGGCTGCCGCCGTTCGGCGCCGGAATGGCCCAGACGCGGTTCTTGTCGCCTTCGAGGATCCGCGCGAAGACCTTGAAGCCCGAGCCTCGGAAATGCTCGGAAACGTCCTGCATCTCGATCGGGTTGCGCAGGTCCGGCTTGTCGGAACCGTATTTCGCCATCGCTTCGGCATAGGGAATGCGCGGCCAGTTGCGCGCGACTTTCTTGCCTTCGGCGAACTCCTCGAAGACGCCGGTGATCACCGGCTCCATCGTCGCGAACACGTCCTCCTGCTCGACGAAGCTCATCTCGACGTCGAGCTGGTAGAACTCACCCGGCAGGCGGTCGGCGCGCGGATCCTCGTCGCGGAAGCAGGGCGCGATCTGGAAGTAGCGGTCGAAGCCCGCCATCATCAGGAGCTGCTTGTACTGCTGCGGCGCCTGCGGCAGCGCGTAGAACTTGCCGGCATGGAGGCGGCTCGGCACCAGAAAGTCGCGCGCGCCTTCCGGCGAGGAGGCGGTCAGGATCGGCGTCTGGAATTCGGAGAAGCCGGCCGCCTTCATCCGTTGGCGCATCGAGTCGATGACCTTGGTGCGCAGCATGATGTTGTTGTGCAGCTTCTCGCGACGCAGGTCGAGGAAGCGGTACTTCAGGCGGGTGTCCTCGGGGTATTCGAGATCGCCGAATACCGGCAGCGGCAATTCGGCCGAGGGACCCAGAACCTCGATGCCGGTCGCGAAGACCTCGACAGCACCGGTCGGCAGGTTGGCGTTCTCGGTGCCGGCGAGACGCGCCTTGACCCTGCCGTCGATGCGCACGACCCATTCCGAGCGCAACGTTTCGGCATCGGCGAAGGCCGGCGAATCCGGGTCCACCACGACCTGCGTCATGCCGTAATGGTCGCGCAGGTCGATGAAGAGCACGCCGCCATGGTCGCGGATGCGGTGGCACCAGCCGGAGAGGCGGACATTCTGGCCGATGTCGCTGTCACGGAGCGCGCCGCAGGTGTGGGAACGGTAGCGATGCAGAGTCACGGGGTCGGTCTTTCGGAAATGCGTCGGGAGCCGGCCGGAGGGGCCAGCGCACAGCTCGGGGCTAACCACACGCGCGCGCCCGAAATGTCAAGAACGGCCGCGACATCGGCCCCCTGTGTCTGCTAAGAGCCGAAGATCATGCACCTGATCTCCGACACCGCCGAGCTCGCCGCCGCCTGCGAACGTCTTGCGACCCACCCCTTTGTCACGGTCGACACCGAGTTCCTGCGCGAGACGACCTATTATCCCAAGCTCTGCCTGATCCAGCTCGCCTCGCCCGACGAGGCCGTGCTCGTCGATCCGCTGGCGCAGGGCATCGATCTCGCTCCCTTCTTCGCACTGATGACCAACGAGGCGGTGGTCAAGGTCTTCCATGCCGCCCGCCAGGATCTGGAGATCGTCTGGCTGCTCGGCCGCGTGCTGCCGACACCGCTCTTCGACACCCAGGTCGCCGCCATGGTCTGTGGCTACGGCGACTCGGTCGGCTACGAGCAGCTCGCCAACGATCTCGCCAAGGCGCGCATCGACAAGTCCTCGCGCTTCACCGACTGGTCACGCCGGCCGCTGACCGACGCCCAGCTCTCCTATGCCGAATCGGACGTCACCCATCTGCGCCAGATCTACCTGGCGCTGAAGGAGGACCTCGACGCCTCCGGCCGCGAGGGCTGGGTCGCCGAGGAAATGGCCGTGCTGAGCTCGCCTGCCACTTATGAGGTCAAGCCGGAGAACGCCTGGCTGCGCCTCAAGGGCCGCGTCCGCAAGCCGCGCGAATTGCCGATACTGATGGAAGTCGCGGCTTGGCGTGAGCGCGAGGCGCAGACCCGCGACGTGCCGCGCCAGCGCGTGCTCAAGGACGACGCGCTGATGGATATCGTCCAGCGCGGTCCGCGCTCGGTCGAGGCGCTGGCCGAGCTGCGCTCCGTCCCCAACGGCTTCGAGCGCTCCCGCAATGGTGGCGAGGTGCTGGCCGCGATCGAGCGCGCTGCCGCCATCGATCCCAAGACCCTGCCCCGGCTGGAACGCGAACGCGGCCGGCCGACCAATGGCGCGGTGCTCGACCTGCTCAAGGTGCTGCTCAAATCCGTAGCCGATGCCGAGCGCGTCGCGCCGAAGATCATCGCCACCAGCGACGATCTGGAGGCCATCGCTTCTGACGAGCTGTCGGATGTCGCGGCCCTGAAGGGCTGGCGCCGCGAAGTCTTCGGCGAGAAGGCGCTCGCCCTGAAGAACGGCCAGCTCAGCCTGCGCATCGAGCGCGGGCGCGTTGTGGTAAACTGACCTTCGGCGCCCCATCTGCCTGGGAGAGCACTAGCTCAAGAACAGGCCTAGCGCCCGGGCGGAAGCAAGCCTGATTCAGAAGCTGAGGAATCCAGTCCATGTCATTGACTGGATTCAGGTCCTGGCGACCGGCCTACCCCCCGCCATAGCTCTTCACCAATGAGCCGGCGACCAGCCCCCAGCCATCGACCAGCACGAAGAAGATCAGCTTGAACGGCAACGCCACCGTCACTGGCGGCAGCATCATCATGCCCACCGACATCAGGATCGAGGCCACCACGAGGTCGATGATCAGGAAGGGCACGAACAGCAGGAAGCCGATCTCGAACGCCCGGCGCAACTCCGAGATCATGAAGGCGGGCACCAGCACCTCGATGCCGATATCCTGCGGCTGCTGCGGACGCGGCCCCTGAGACATGTCGAGGAAAAGCTGCAGGTCCTTCTCACGCACGTTCTTCAGCATGAAGGCCTTGAAGGGCACCACGCCGCGGTTATAGGCCTCCTGCGGCTGGATCTGCCCTGCCACCAGCGGCTGCACGGCGCTGGTGTAGGCCTCGCGCAAGGTCGGCGCCATGACGAAACCGGTCAGGAACAGCGAGAGCCCGATGATCACCGCGTTCGGCGGTGCCGTTTGCGTGCCGAGTGCCGAGCGCAGCAGCGACAGCACCACGACGATACGGGTGAACGAGGTCACCATCACCAGGATCGACGGTGCCAGCGACAGCACCGTGATGACGGCGATGAGCTGAAGCGCCCGCTCCGCCACCCCTCCGCCCTGCCCGAGGTCGAGCGACAGCGTCTGCGGCAGTACAGGTGTCGCGACGAGAAGGCCGAGCAGCAGCACCGCTCCCGCCAGGGACCGGCCAAGCCGTCGTCTTGCTGTGGCGAGATGAAGTGTCACATGACTGCCGCTGCCGCCCGACTCAACCGATCGGGCGAGACGAAGCTAGCGGGCGAGGATCGGCAAGCAACTGCGGCGGATCGGCCCGCCGCGGGATCGACGACATTCCTGTTGATGGCAGCCGGCCGGAACCGGCTGCACAACGTCGCGCCTTCGCCCTCAGGATTTCGACTTGGGATCGCGGCCGAGAAGGCGGGCGAATTCAGCCTCGATCGCATCGACGGAGAATGGGTCGATCTCCTTGGCAGGCTCGGCCTGCTTCTCCGGCTCGGGAGCCGCGGGCTTCGGCTGCTCTGCCTTCTCGGCCTCGGCGGACTTCCCACCGGCTGGTGGCTCGCTTGCGGGCTTGGCCTCGGCCTGCTTGGACTCGGTTGTCTTCGGCTCGGCAGCCTTCGGAGCAACCCGGGCGGGCTTCAACCCGAGAGCGGCCTCGAGCTCGGCCTCCATGTCCACCGCGATGGTGGCCGGCCGCTGCGGGGCCGTGGGAGTGACAGGTGCCTCGGAAGACTTGGGCGGCTCCGCCGGCTTGGCGGGTTCGGCAGCCACGACCGGTTCCGCAGGCTTGGCTGATTCAGCAGGCTTGGCCGACTCAGCAGACTTGGCCGGCTCGACGGGCTTGGACTGTTCCGCGGGCTTGGGCGACTCGAAGAAGGGCTTGGGTGGCTCGGCCGGCTTCGGCGGCTGGACGACGGGCTCCTCGCGCCCTGCGGGCCGGGGCGCGCCGGGCTTGGCCGGAGCTGCCACCGACTCGGCCTGCACTTCGGCCGCAACATTCGCGGGCCGCACCGCCGAGAACGGACGCTTCAACGCGGCCTCGAGCTGCTTCGTCATATCGTCGAGTTCGTCCGCGCTGACGGCCGGAGCCGGCGCATGCTCGCGTGGGAAGCTCGGCGCCGGCCCGGTGGTGATCGGGGCAGCCGGAGCAGGCGCCGCGGGGGGCGGCACGGGTGGAGCGGCAGGAGCCGGTGCGGAATGCGTCGCAGCAGCTTCGATCGCCTCGAGGCCGAGTGCAGCCGCCACGCCGGCGCTCGCCGCGGCAGCGGCCTCTGCGTGGGTCTGCTGTTGTGCGTGGCGGGTCGGCAGATGCGGGAGGATCTCGGGTGACTGGGCCTGCCCGCCGCGGCGAGCTTCCTCGCCGGCCCGCAGGGCCGGCTCGCTCGGCGGCACCAGCGTCTCGAAGGGCGGCAGCGGCCTGTCGCCCGCCGCGGCCTCGCTGTAGGCGGGTGCGGCGGCGCGAGCACCGCTGCGCAGGATATTGGTCTCGACGACCACATCCGAGGCGCCGCCGACCATGATGAGATGCTCGACATTGTCGCGGCGGATCAGCACGAGCTGGCGTTGCCGGTCGAGGTCATAGGTATCCACGATCCCGAGGCGCGGCTGCCGCTGCCGGCCACCGGCCTGCCCGCGCACGCGCAGGCGCCCGCCCTGGATCTGCCGCACGAACAGGCCGAGCAGAGCGAGAAGCACCAGGATGACCACGGAGGCGACGATCACCTTCTGCGCGGTCGTGAGTTCCAATCCGAACAAGCTCTGCAAGGTCTGCCTCTTCTGCGACGGCCGCCCCCGGGCGGCAGAAGTTCCGCTCAAGGTTCAACACCTTGGCTATAGCATAACGCTTTCCTTAACGGGAAACATGGTGAACGTGTGGTTAATCCGTTACCCGAAATGCCACCCTTTTAACGCCGCGTTAACCATGCGGCCGGCAAGAATTGCCCAGTGAACCGGGCGCACCACGCGCCCTTGCGGGGCTGAATCCATGGCGAATGACGGCTCGATCGGCGGCGGCCTGATGCAGGCGCTGAAGCTGCGCATGCACTATCAGCAGTCGCGCCAGAAGGTCCTTGCCGAAAACGTCGCCAATGCCGACAGCCCCGGCTTCCGCCCGGTCGATCTGAAGCCGCCGAGCCTCGACCGGGAGCGCGGCGTCGCCCTCGCCCGCACCAGCGCCGGTCATATGAGCCTGACCGCGGGCAATGGCGGCTTCGACAACACCGGCGCGCCGCGCTTCGAAACCACGCCGAACGGCAACGCCGTCAGCCTCGAGGACGAGATGCTGAAGGTGGCGCAGAACCAGTCCGACTATCAGCTCGCGGCGTCGCTCTACAGCAAGGGCCTGGCACTGATGCGGATCGCGATCGGCAAGAGCGGCTGACATAGGAGCGCGATCGTGGACCTGATCAAGAGCATCGCCGTCGCGGCCTCGGGCCTGCGCAGCCAGTCCGGCCGCATGCGCGTCATCGCCGAGAACATCGCCAACGCGGATTCCGGGCCGGAGCGGGCCGGGGCCGATCCCTATCGCCGCAAGGTCGTCAGCTTTCAGCGCCATCTCGACCGCGATCTCGACGCCCAGATGGTCGCGCTCGGCAAGGTCCAGCGCGATCCCAGCGCCTTCAAGACCAAGCACGAGCCCGGCAATCCGGCCGCCGACGCCAATGGCGACGTCAAGATGCCGAACGTCGATTCGCTGGTCGAGATGGTCGACATGCGCGAGGCCCAGCGCAGCTACGAGGCCAACCTCAACCTGATCTCCTCCACCCGGCGGATGATCCAGCGCACCATCGACATCCTGCGCGCCTGACACCGCGCCTCCAGAAGGAGACTGACCCATGGCCACACCGGGTTTCGCCGCAGGAGCCTATGCCTCGATCAAGGGGCTCGGCGCCGGCAATCTGATGAAGAAGCCGCTCGCTGCGGGCGGCGCAGAGGCCGGCGGGCCTGACTTCTCCGCCCTCCTCGGCAAGGCGCTCGACGCCACTGCCGAGGCCGGCCGCAAGGCCGACATCCAGACGGCGAGCGTCGCGAGCGGTCGCGCCGACGTCGTCGATGTCGTCACGGCCGTCGCCGAGAGCGAGACCGCGATCCAGACGCTCGTCGCCGTGCGCGACAAGGTCATCGCGGCCTACGAGGAAATCATGCGGATGCCGGTCTGACGGCAGGGGCGGATCGAAACCATGACTTCCGGAGCCATTCTCGACGTCGCCCGTGATGGTATCGTCACCTTCCTCAAGGTCGGTGGGCCGCTGATGGCGATCGCGCTCGCCGTCGGCCTTATCGTCTCTCTGGTGCAGGCCCTGACCCAGATCCAGGAACAGACGCTCGTCTTCGTCCCGAAGATTCTCGCCGTGTTCGCCGCGCTGATGCTGCTTCTGCCGTTCATGGGAGACGCGCTGGCAGGTTATATGGGGCGGGTCGCCGTCCGAATCGCCACGGGCGGATGAGCCTGCCGCGGCTGCATCCCGCCTTCGCCGGTGGAGCCGTCCCGCGGCGCCCGATCTGGCGCAGAGGTGCCCGCGGCACGATGCAGATCGCGATCCTGCCCCAGATCGGCGCATTGTTCGTGCTCGTTTTCGCGCGGGTCGGCACGCTGGTCATGCTGATGCCCGGCATTGGCGAGCGCTTTATCTTCTCCCGCGCCCGGCTCTCACTGGCCTTCTTCATCGCGCTGGTGATCCTGCCGATGGCGCGCCCCTCGCTGCAGATCCCCGACACCCTCCCAGCCCTGTGCACGCTGCTGATCGGCGAGTTGCTGATCGGGCTCATCATCGGCGTCTGCGCCCGGCTTGTGATGGCAGCGCTCCAGACGGCCGGCACCATCGTCGCCCAGTCGATGGGGCTCGGCTTCGCCATGACCGTGGACCCGACCGCCGGCAACCAGAACCCCTCGATCGGCAACTTCCTGACCATGCTCGGCATCACGCTGGTGCTGGCCAGCGACCTGCATCACATCGCCATCGCCGCGATCCACGAAAGCTACCGCCTGCTGCCGCCCGGCGGCACTCCGGACCTGACCGACGTGATGACGCTCGCCATCCGTTCCACCGCGCAGGGCTTCGCGCTGGCGGTGCAGATCTCCGCGCCCTTCATCGTCTTCGGCCTGCTGTTCAATCTGGGCCTGGGTGTGCTGGCCCGGATGATGCCGCAGCTCCAGGTCTTCTTCCTCGCCGTGCCCGCCTCGATCTTCGGCGGCATGCTGGTGCTGCTCGTCGTCATCGGCGTGATGATGAGCGTCTTCATGAACGGGCTCGGCGTCTTCCTGCGCCAGTTCACCGGAGGCTGACGCCATGGCGGAAGAAGCCGACAACGAGGACAGGACAGAGGACCCGACCCAGCGCAAGCTGGACGAGGCCACCGAGAAAGGCGACGTCCCCAAATCGCAGGAGATCGGCACCTTCTTCGTGCTCTGCGGCTTCACGCTGGCGCTGCTGGTCGCAGCGGGCTGGTCGGCGCGCGACGCCATGCTCTCGCTGCGCGGCTTCCTGATGAACGCGCATCAGATTCCGGCCGACGGAGCTTCCCTGATGCATGTCACCCGTCAGGGCGTGCTGACCGGTTTCATGGCGCTCGGCCTGCCCTTCGCCTTCATCCTCTGTGCGGGGCTGGCCGGCGCGCTGCTGCAGCACAAGCCGCTCTGGACCTTCGAGCCGCTGATGCCGAAGTTCAACCGGATCTCGCCCATGGCCGGGGCCAAGCGGCTCTTCGGCAAGGAGGCCTGGATCAACTTCATCAAAGGCCTCGCCAAGACCACCCTGATCGGCGTCGTGGTCTGGTACACACTCTGGGGCCAGCACGACCGCCTGGAAGGCTTCGCCGAGATGAACGTCGCCGCGCTGATGCCGGCGACGCTCTCGCTCGCGATCAAGCTGATGGGCGCGGTGCTCGCCCTCTTCGCCGTCATCGCGATCGGCGACTTCGGCTGGCAGCGCTTCTCCTGGTACCAACGCCAGAAGATGACGAAGCAGGAGATCAAGGAGGAGTTCAAGAACTCCGAAGGCAATCCCGAGATCAAGGCGAAGCTGCGCCAGATCCGTGCCAGCCGCGTGCGCAAGCGCATGATGGCCGCGGTGCCCAAGGCCACCGTCATCATCACCAACCCGACCCATTTCGCCGTCGCGCTGCAATACGAGCCCGGCATGGCCGCGCCGCTCTGCCTTGCCAAGGGTGTCGATGCCATCGCGCTCAAGATCCGCGAGGTCGCCGGCGAGCACCGTGTACCGATCGTCGAGAATCCGCCGCTCGCCCGTGCTCTCTATGCGACGGTGGACATCGACGAAGAAATTCCTGTCGAACACTATCAGGCAGTTGCCGAAGTCATCGGTTACGTCTTGCGCCTGAAGGGTCGGCGCGCCTAACTCGGCGGCGGATGCGCATGAACGGAAGCCGCCAGCCCCTCGCCCGCCAGGCGGACCCGGCAGCAAGGAAACGGACTTGACCGCAATGAGCGGAAGCACGGCCACCAGTACGATCGATCGCTCCGACAAGCCGGGGCATATCGGCGTCATCCTGCTCGTTGCCGGTCTGCTGGTCGGCGCCGCCGTCGCGCTCGGCTTCATCGCCAACGAATGGGCGCAGCCGCTGATCCTCGGCCTGCTCGCGATCCTGTCCGTCGTCGGCGTCTTCGGGCTGTTCGCCTATGCCATCGGGCTCATCCAGTTCTCGGGCCGCGCCGCCCGTAACGACCTTACCAAGACCGTCGTCGACAGCGCGGATGACGGCATCGTCGTCACCGAGGGCGAGAACGACATCGTCTACGCCAACGAAGCCTATCTGAAGCTCGCCGGCGCGACCGGCGCCAACGACCTCAAGCCGGTCGGCCGGCTGCTCACCGGTCGCGCCGACGTTTCGGAGGCGATCTACCGCCTCGCCGCTGCTGCGCGCGAGCACCGCCGCCTGGTCGAGGAGGTCCGGCTGGAGCCGGCGCTGAACGGGCGCAGCGAGGTCGGCTGGTACCGCGTCCGCGTCGCCCCGGTGCGCCGCGAGACCTCGACCGCGACACTGTGGACCGTGTCCGACGTCACGCCGGAGCGCGAGCGACAGGAGAACGCCTTCCAGGAGCTCCAGCACGCGATCGACTATCTCGACCATGCCCCGGCCGGCTTCGTCTCGATCGACGCCGACGGCGAGGTCTCCTATCTCAACGCCACCCTGTCGAGCTGGCTCGATTTCGACCTCGCCCGCTTCGGCTCGGGCGGCCTGCATCTCGACGACATCTGCACGCCCGCCGCCGCCGCGCTGGTCCAGGCGATCCGCGGCCAGCCCGGCGACGTCCGCGTCGAAGTGCTCGACGTCGATCTGAAGCGCCGCAACGGTTCGCCCCTGCCGGTGCGCCTGCACCATCAGGTCGCCTTCGGCCAGGACGGGCGCGCCGGCCCCTCGCGCACCCTCGTCCTCAACCGCGCCGCGGGCGAGGCCGGTGCCGACAGCGGCAGCGATGCCGAGGTCCGCTTCGCTCGCTTCTTCCATTCGACGCCCATGGCGATCGCGACGGTCGACAAGGCGGGCGCAATCCTGCGCTCCAACGCCGCTTTCGCCCGGCTCGTCCCCGCCGGTGTACAGGCGACGACGATCCACGATCTCGTCGCGCCGGGTTCCGGCCTCGACAAGGCGGTGGGCGAGACGATGGAGGGCCTGCCCGGCGCAAGCCCGCTCGACGTGACGCTGAACGGCGAGGATGGCCGCTCGGCGAGGCTCTACCTCTCGCCCGTCGCGGCGAGCGAGGATGGCGATGGCGAGCGCGCCATCGTCTACGCGCTGGAAACCACGGCCGAGCGCAAGCTGCGCGACAACATGGACCAGGCCGGCAAGATGCAGGCCGTTGGCCAGCTCGCCGGCGGCATCGCGCATGACTTCAACAACGTGCTGCAGGTCATCATCAACGCCTCCGAGTTCCTGCTCGCCAGTCATAGGCCGACAGACCCGTCCTTCCCGGACATCATGCAGATCAAGCAGAACGCCTACCGCGCCGCGGCGCTGGTTCGGCAACTGCTGGCCTTCTCGCGCCGCCAGACCCTGCGCCCGCAGGTGCTGGAGCTCGGCGAGGTGCTCTCCGACCTGTCGCTGATGCTGAAGCGCGTCGTCGCCGACAAGGTCACGCTCGACGTACGCCAGGGTCGCGACCTCTGGCCGGTCAAGGCCGATCTCGGTCAGCTCGAACAGGTCATCGTCAATCTCGCGGTCAACGCCCGCGACGCCATGCCGGACGGCGGCAAGCTGACCGTGCGCACCCGCAACGTGCCGCGCGACGACTGCAAGGACTTCGGCCACGCTTCCCTGCCGGCCGATGACTATGTGCTGCTCGAGGTCGAGGATACCGGCACCGGCATCCCGCAGGAGCATCTCGACAAGATCTTCGAGCCCTTCTTCACGACCAAGGAAGTCGGCAAGGGCACGGGCCTCGGCCTTTCCATGGTCTACGGCATCGTCAAGCAGACCGGCGGCTACGTCTTCGTCGATTCCACCATCGGCAAGGGTACCGCCTTCCAGATCTTCCTGCCGCGCCATGTGCCGAGCGAGGAGGAGGTCGCAGCCGAGGCCGCCGCCAAGGAAGCGCCGAAGAGGCTCGCCGCCGACCATACCGGCGCCGGTGTCATCCTGCTGGTCGAGGACGAGGACGCGGTGCGCGCGCTCAACGCCCGCATGCTGGTCTCGCGCGGCTACACCGTCCACGAGGCGGCCTCGGGTGTCGAGGCACTCGACATCTTCCTGAAGAACGACGGCCAGATCGACCTCGTCGTCTCGGACGTGGTCATGCCGGAGATGGACGGCCCGACGCTGCTCGGCGAACTGCGCCAGCGCAACCCGAACACGAAGGTCGTCTTCGTCTCGGGCTATGCCGAGGAGGCTTTCCGCAAGAACCTGCCGGAAGGCGAAGGCTTCCACTTCCTGCCGAAGCCCTTCACCATGAAGCAGCTCGTCGAGACGGTGAAAGCAGCGATGGGCTGACGGCTTCGGAGGCGACAGAGCACCCGAAGCCGACCGTCATTCCGGGCATCGCGAAACCCCGGAATGACAAGCACTTCCGTCGGACGGCAGGACCGACGCTTAGCGCGCCGGCACCGCGCTTCCGCCTTCCTCCTCTCGCCCGGCCAGCACGCCGACACCGATGAGCGCCAGGATCGTGATCAGAGCCGAGACGCTGAGATAATACCCGACATAAGGCAGCCCCTTCTCGGTCGCGAGCCAGGTCGCGGCATAGGGTGCGAGCGAGGCACCGACAATGCCGCCGAGATTGAAGGTCAACGAGGCACCGGTATAGCGCACGGCCGTCGGGAACATCTCGGCCAGCGCCGTGCCGAGCGGGCCATAGGTGAAGCCCATCAGCGACAGCCCGATCACGAAAAAGGCCAGCGCGCCCAGCCAGCTTCCCGAACCGAAGAGCGGCGCGAGCAGGAAGCCGAACACCGCGATCCCGACCGTCGTCCAGATCAGCGTCTGGCGCCGGCCGAAACGGTCGGCCAGCACCGCCGAGAGCGGAATCGTCAGGCCGAAGAAGACGACGCCGATCATCTGCAGCGGCAGAAACTGGTCGCGCGAGAAGCCGAGCTTCGTCGTGCCCCAGCTCAGCGCGAACACGGTCATCAGATAGAACAGCACGAAGGTCGCGAGCGCCGCGAAGGTGCCGCAGAGCAGCGCGAGCTTGTGCTTGGCGAAGATGCTGACGAACGGCACCTGCACTCGCTCCTGCTTTTCGATCGCCTTGCGGAAGGCCGGCGTCTCGCTGATGCGCAGGCGGACATAGAGTCCCATGAAGACGAGCAGCGCGCTGGCGATAAAGGGAATACGCCAGCCGAAGGCGAAGAACTGCTCGTTGCCGAGCACGGCGTCCAGCAGCAGGAAGCTGCCAGTGGCGAAGATGAATCCGATCGGAGCGCCGAGCTGCGGGAACATACCGTACCAGGCCGATTTGCCGGGCGGTGCGTTCTCGGTCGCCAGCAGCACTGCCCCGCCCCATTCGCCGCCGAGCCCGAGCCCCTGTCCCAGCCGGCACAGGGCCAACAGCAGCGGCGCGACGACCCCGACGCTCGCATAGGTCGGCAGCAAGCCGATCGCGACGGTGGAGAGCCCCATCGTCATCAGCGCGGCGACCAGCGTCGCCTTGCGGCCGATGCGATCGCCGAAATGTCCGAAGATCGCCGCGCCGATCGGCCGCGCGAAGAAGGCGATCGCGAAGGTTGCAAAGGATTGCAGGATCGCCGAGGTCGGGTCGGCACCGGGGAAGAACAGCTTCGGGAAGACGATCACCGCAGCCGTCGCATAGATATAAAAGTCGAAGAACTCGATCGTGGTGCCGATCAGGCTGGCGAGAAGGATCCGACCCGGTGAATTCAGGGCGTCGGACGAAACGGGAGCGGAGGACACGCGGGCAACTTTCAGAAAAGAAACGACAAGCCGCGCGCAATATCAAAGGCACAAATGCCCGCCCATGGGCAATTCTCTAGCTTTGATATGCGAAAAACGCATATCAAAGCTAGATCTCCTTGGAATGCCTATCGTTCAAGCATATCGAGTCTTCGCTCGGAGGCCATTTTCCCTCGAACAGCTCCTCCTGACACAAACTGACAAAGAGAACAAAAAAAGAACTTGCGGACAGGAACAAAGAGTGATCATTCTCCTGTCAAGACGCATTGAGATGTCCCCGTCGCCCTGCCATAAGGAGCCCGAACCGTGAATCAGGCGAATCTCAGACTCGTGGAAGGCTCCTCGATGGACAAGGCCAAGGCGCTCGATGCAGCGCTCTCCCAGATCGAACGCGCCTTCGGCAAGGGCTCGATCATGCGGCTGGGCAAGAACGCGCCCTCGATCGAGATCGAGACGATCTCGACGGGTTCGCTCGGCCTCGACATCGCGCTTGGCGTCGGCGGCCTGCCTAAGGGCCGCATCATCGAGATCTACGGCCCGGAATCCTCGGGCAAGACCACGCTGGCGCTGCATACCATCGCCGAGGCTCAGAGGAAGGGCGGCGTCTGCGCCTTCGTCGATGCCGAGCACGCCCTCGATCCGGTTTATGCCCGCAAGCTCGGCGTCAACCTCGACGACCTGCTGATCTCGCAGCCCGATACCGGCGAGCAGGCGCTCGAGATCACGGACACGCTCGTCCGCTCCGGCGCCATCGACGTTCTCGTCATCGACTCCGTGGCGGCCCTCACCCCGCGCGCCGAGATCGAAGGCGAGATGGGCGAGGTCCAGCCCGGCCTCCAGGCACGCCTGATGAGCCAGGCCCTGCGCAAGCTCACCGCCTCGATCTCGCGCTCGAACTGCATGGTGATCTTCATCAACCAGATCCGCATGAAGATCGGCGTGATGTACGGCTCGCCGGAGACCACCACCGGCGGCAACGCGCTCAAGTTCTATGCCTCCGTGCGTCTCGACATCCGCCGCGTCTCGACGCTGAAGGAGCGCGACGAGGCCACCGGCAACCAGGTCCGCGTCAAGGTCGTCAAGAACAAGGTCGCGCCGCCCTTCAAGCAGGTCGAATTCGACATCATGTTCGGCGAGGGCATCTCGAAGGTCGGCGAGTTGATCGATCTCGGCGTCAAGGCCGGCATGGTCGAGAAGGCTGGTGCCTGGTTCTCCTTCGACAGCCAGCGCCTCGGCCAGGGGCGCGAGAACGCCAAAAGCTTCCTCAAGGCCAATCCCGATGTCGCCGCCAAGATCGAGGCCACCATCCGCCAGAATTCCGGGCTGGTCGCCGATCGCATCCTCGACGAGGCCGCTCCTACCGCCGACGATCTCGACGAAGGCGAAGCCTGAGACGATCTGCCCGAATACCGGGAAAGAGGCGCGGGCGGCCTTCGGGCCGCCCGTTTTCGTTTGCCGATAAGACCTTGCCGGGTGTGCAGCGCATCAAGCTTTCTGGACAGGCGCGGGCGGCCTGACTAGAACCGGTCCTTCCCGCCGGGCTCAAGCCCGGCTCCTGCCCGTTTTGAGAAGCGCAAGAAGCGATGAGCGGCGTCAACGATATCCGGTCGACCTTCCTCGACTACTTCAAGTCCCAGGGCCATGAGGTCGTGGCCTCGAGCCCGCTCGTGCCGCGCAACGACCCGACGCTGATGTTCGCCAATTCGGGCATGGTGCAATTCAAGAACGTCTTCACCGGTCAGGAGAAGCGTCCCTATTCCCGCGCCACCACCGCCCAGAAATGCGTGCGCGCCGGCGGCAAGCACAACGACCTCGACAATGTCGGCTACACCGCCCGCCACCACACCTTCTTCGAGATGCTGGGGAACTTCTCCTTCGGCGACTATTTCAAGGAGCAGGCGATCAACCACGCCTGGACTCTGGTCACCCGCGAGTTCGGCCTGCCCAAGGACAAGCTCCTCGTCACGGTCTATTCCGAGGACGACGAGGCGCATGCGCTCTGGAAGAAGATCGCCGGCCTGAGCGACGACAAGATCATCCGCATCCCGACCTCCGCCAATTTCTGGCGCATGGGCGATACCGGCCCCTGCGGTCCCTGCTCCGAGATCTTCTACGACCATGGCGACCATATCTGGGGGGGCCCGCCCGGCTCGCCCGACGAGGATGGCGACCGCTTCATCGAGATCTGGAACCTCGTCTTCATGCAGTACGAGGAAGCGGCGGGCGGCATCCGCACCGACCTGCCCCGTCCCTCGATCGACACCGGCATGGGGCTGGAGCGCATCGCCGCCGTGCTCCAGGGCACGCATGACAACTACAATATCGACCTGTTCCGCGCCCTGATCGGCGCCATCGCCGACCTGACCTCGGTCGATCCGGACGGGCCGATGAAGGCGAGCCATCGCGTCATCGCCGACCATCTGCGCTGCTCCGCCTTCCTGATCGCCGACGGCGTGCTGCCCTCGAACGAGGGCCGCGGCTATGTGCTGCGCCGCATCATGCGCCGCGGCATGCGCCATGCGCAGCTCCTCGGCGCCAAGGAACCGCTGATGTACAAGCTCGTGCCGGCGCTGACCCGCGAGATGGGCCGCGCCTATCCCGAGCTGCTGCGTGCCGAGGCCCTGATCACCGAGACGTTGAAGCTGGAGGAGACCCGCTTCCGCACCACGCTGACGCGCGGCCTCTCGCTGCTAGACGACGCCTCGAAGGACCTGACCGCCGGCCAGAGCCTCAAGGGCGACGTCGCCTTCACGCTCTACGATACTTATGGCTTCCCGCTCGACCTGACGCAGGATGCGCTGCGCGCCCGCGAGATCAGCGTCGATGTCGAGGGCTTCGACGCCGCCATGCAGCAGCAGAAGGCGAAGGCGCGTGCCGCCTGGGCCGGCTCCGGCGAGGCTGCGACCGAGACGCTCTGGTATCCGCTGCGCGACAAGGTCGGTGCCAGCGAGTTCCTCGGCTACGACACCGAGACGGCCGAGGGCGTCGTCACGGCGCTGATCCGCGACAATGCCGAGGTTCAGTCGCTGAAGGCTGGCGAAAGCGGCTTCGTGCTGGTCAACCAGACGCCGTTCTATGGCGAGTCCGGCGGCCAGGTCGGCGACGCCGGCCTGATCCGCGGCGCCGATACGGTGGCCGTCGTCGACGATGTCCAGAAGAAGCTCGGCGATGTCTTCGCTCACAGCGTGACGGTCAAGGAAGGCGAGCTCCGGCTCGGCCAGCCGGTCGAGCTCGTCGTCGACCATGAGCGCCGCACCGCGATCCGCGCCAACCACTCGGCGACCCATCTGCTGCACGAGGCGCTGCGCCTCGTCCTCGGCGACCATGTCGCGCAGAAGGGCTCGCTGGTCTCGCCCGACCGCCTGCGCTTCGACTTCTCGCATCCCAAGCCGATCAGCGAGGAGGAACTGCGCGAGGTCGAGGAGATCGCCAACGCCATCGTGCTCCGCAACGAGCCGGTCACGACCCGGCTGATGAGCGTCGACGAGGCCATCGCCTCGGGCGCCCGCGCTCTCTTCGGCGAGAAATACGGCGACGAGGTCCGCGTCGTCTCGATGGGCACCAACCCGGCTGGCCGCGCCTATTCGGTCGAGCTCTGCGGCGGCACCCATGCGGCGCGCACCGGCGATATCGGCCTGGTCAGCATCGTCGGCGAAGGCGCCGTCGCGGCGGGCGTCCGCCGTCTCGAAGCCATGACCGGCAAGGGTGCGCGCCTGCGCCTCAATGAGGAATCGCGCCTGCTCGATGGGCTTGCGAGCCTGCTCAAGGTCCCGGCGGCCGAGGCTGGCAACCGCCTCGCTGCCCTGATCGAGGAGCGCCGCAAGCTCGATCGCGAACTGACCGAGGCCCGCAAGAAGCTCGCCATGGGCGGCGGCGGAGCTGCCGAGGATCCGGTGCGCGAGATCGCCGGCGCCAAGCTCCTGGTGCGGGCCGTCACCGGCATCGAAATGAAGGACCTGAAGAGCCTCGCCGACGAGGCCAAGGCGCGCGTCGGCTCCGGCGTCGTCGCCATCGTCGGCGTCGCCGATGACGGCAAGGCCGGCGTCGTCGTCGGCGTCACGCCCGATCTGACCGAGCGCTTCGACGCGGTCGCGCTGGTGCGCGCGGCCTCCGAGCAGCTTGGCGGCAAGGGCGGTGGTGGCCGCCGCGACATGGCCCAGGCCGGCGGGCCGGACGGCAGCAAGGCGCAAGCCGCGCTCGACGCCGTCGCCGCCGCGATGGGCTGATGCGGATCGGGAAGAGCGCCCGTCCTGGTGCCCTCTCCCGCCGCGCCCTGCTGGTCGCGGCCGGCCTCTGGCCGGCTGCGGCTTTGGCCCAGAAACAACAGAAGCCGACTCCGCGTCCCCCGCAGCCCTCCCTTTCGGCGGCGCGCAGCATCATGGCCGGCGCTCCGCTCAGCGTCTTCCTGAGCAACCCGCCGCAAGGCGCCCGCCTCGCCATCACCCGGCCGGACGATCCCGCCGACAAGGCCATCGTGGTCCTGCAGCCGAAGAATACAGTTCCCGCCCTGCAAACCCCGGGCGCCGTCGGCACCTATGAATTGCGTCTGACCGTAGAGAAGGATGGCGCGCCCCAGATCCTGTTCCGCCAGCCGCTCACCACCACAGAGCCGAGCGCGACGCTGGCGGCGCCCGAGCGCGTCGGCCGCAGTCAGGCCCTGCCTGTGCGTGGCATCGGCCCCAATGGCGAGCAGGACCGCGTCATGCTGGTGAAGCCGGACGCCCCGGTCGATGCCGAAGGACCGCGCTTCTTCCCGGCCGAGAACGTCGAGGCGACGCTGGACGCGCCCGAGCAGGCTGGTCTCTACGAGCTGCGCTACGTGATGAACGCACCGGTCAGCGGGCTGACCATTCTGGCGCGACGGCCGATCAAGGTGGAGTGACGAACCTAGCCTTGCGGATAGGGCTCGCCGCTCTTTCGCACGAAATACCCATCGGCATTGGCGCTCATCATGTCGATATCGGAGCAGGTCGTCATATCCGCCGGCCAGCGCGAGCCAACCTCCAGATAGACCGCTTCCGCGTCCGAGCGGTTGATCATGTGATGGCCATTGCCGCTGTTCTTCGGAAAGGCAGCGCAGTCGCCTGCGCGGAGCAGCGTCTCGCCCTCATCCTCGATCAGGATCAGCTCTCCCGCCAGCACATAGACGAACTCGTCCTCGTGTGAATGCCAGTGCCGCTGTGACGACCACCCGCCAGCCGGCAGATGCATCAGATTGACGCCGAAATCCTGCAGCCGGCCGGCATTGCCGAGTCGTTGCCTGATACGCTCCGCGCAGGGGGCGGCGAAGATTTCCGGGTAGCCGGAACCCTTGATTCTGGGAACCGCATCGAGGTCGATCTTCGGCATGCTGGTCCTCCCGGCGGGACACCGCATCATCAGGATAGCGGCGACGATCGACAACGTCTCAGAGGCATCCGCGTTCCGCCGTGCGGGTGCCCCAAACGAAAAAGCCCGGCCTTGCGGCCGGGCTTCCATCTTGGGCAACGAGGCAGCCTCAGGCCGCCATCGCCTTCTTCATGTTCTCGCTGACCTTCTCGAGGAAGCCGGTGGTCGAGAGCCACTTCTGGTCGGCACCGACGAGCAGCGCCAGGTCCTTGGTCATGTCGCCAGCCTCGACCGTGTCGACCGTGACCTTCTCGAGCAGCTTGGCGAACTTGGCGAGCTCCTCGTTGTTGTCGAGCTTGGCGCGATGGGCGAGACCACGGGTCCAGGCGAAGATCGAGGCGATCGAGTTCGTCGACGTCTCCTTGCCCTTCTGGTGCTCGCGATAGTGGCGGGTAACGGTGCCGTGCGCGGCCTCGGCCTCGACGGTCTTGCCGTCCGGGGTCATCAGCACGGAGGTCATCAGGCCGAGCGAGCCGAAGCCCTGAGCCACGGTGTCGGACTGCACGTCGCCGTCGTAGTTCTTGCAGGCCCAGACATAGCCGCCCGACCACTTCAGCGCCGAGGCGACCATGTCGTCGATCAGGCGGTGTTCGTAGGTGATGCCAGCCTTCTCGAACTCCGTCTTGAACTCGGCGTCGTAGATCTCCTGGAAGATATCCTTGAAGCGTCCGTCATAGGCCTTGAGGATGGTGTTCTTGGTCGAAAGATAGACCGGATACTTGCGCATCAGGCCGTAGTTCAGCGAGGCGCGGGCGAAGTCGCGGATCGAGTCGTCGAGGTTGTACATCGCCATGGTGACGCCGGAGCCGGGGGCCTTGAAGACCTCCTTCTCGATCACCTGGCCATCCTCGCCGACGAACTTGATCGAGAGCGTGCCCTTGGTCGGGAACTTGAAATCGGTGGCGCGGTACTGGTCGCCGAAGGCATGGCGGCCGACGACGATCGGCTTGGTCCAGCCCGGCACGAGGCGCGGCACGTTCTTGCAGATGATCGGCTCGCGGAAGATCACGCCGCCGAGGATGTTGCGGATCGTGCCGTTCGGCGACTTCCACATCTCCTTGAGGTTGAATTCCTTCACGCGCGCCTCATCCGGCGTGATCGTCGCGCACTTCACGGCAACGCCCCACTTCTTGGTGGCGTTGGCGGCGTCGATGGTGACCTGGTCGTTGGTCGCGTCGCGGTTCTCGACCGAGAGGTCGTAATACTCGAGCGGCAGATCGAGATACGGGAAGATCAGCGTGTCCTTGATCTTCTGCCAGATGATCCGGGTCATCTCGTCGCCGTCCATGTCGACGACCGGGTTGGCGACCTTGATCTTGCTCATGCGGTGACCCCTGTGCTCTCCAGTATAGAACGATCCGGAACGGCGGCTTTCGCCGCTGTCGGCAGCTTGGGGGCTTCCTAGCGGGTTCGGGCCGGCGGGGGAAGCGCAGCTTTCGGGCAATGCGCATCCACGCGAATATGTTGCGCTGCCGCAAAATCGGCATCTTCCTCGCCTAGCCTGATCTGCCGCTCGTCATAGCGACAGGACGAACGACGTGTTTCGCCACATCATGATCAAGAGCGCCGCCGTAGCGCCGGCAGCGCTTCTTCTTGTCGGACTGTTGTCCACCGGCCCGGCCTACGCGCAGGACGCAACGCCGGAGACGGCCGCGCAGTTGCCGATCCCGCGCGCTGCCTTGCAAGACCCCGACGCCGACGAGATGGGAGCCGCTGAGGCCATAACCGCCAGCGCCGACGCCATCGTGTTCAATCCGGCTTTGGCGGCGATCGGCCGGACCAACGCCTCGTCCGGTGCGCATCTGCGCGCACGCGCGCCGATCCCGGTCGACATCATTCGCAAGGGCTTTGCGGCGCGCGAGACGATCGCGAGCGCGCAGGAGGACCGCTCCGTCGGCTTCAAGCTGGGCCGGGACGTCTTCTCGCTTTCGACCAGCCTGACGACGCCGGCACAAGCAGGCGCATCGCGTGACGCACGGTTCGATTGGCGCTGGGCCCAGCCCGTCTCCTCCACTCCCGGCGTGATCTGGGGCCTCTCGACCGGAGGCAGCGGCACGGTCGGCGGCAATCCCGAGCAGACCGGCGATGCCATGATCGGTTATCGGCGGCAAATCTTCCCGCATCTGACGCTGACGACGCAGCTCTGCATGGCCGGCAACTATGTCTTCGCCTCGGGCGACGGGTTCCATTCCACGTTGACGCCGGAGGTCAAGCTCTCGGTCGATCTCGCCAAGATGGCGGATCTGCCCTGGCAGGCATCGCTCGATCTGGCGCTCGCCCGCAAGCTGCCGCTCGTCGCCAGCGACTATGAGACCCGCGGCACCGCGCTGATCTCGCTCAAATACAAGTGGCAGTAAGGTAAGCCGCAGGCTCATGGCGGCCTGCGGCAGGCGCCCTTCCCCATTTCCGGCCGGCGCTCTAGCCTCCGGCACATGACACAATCGGCTTCATCGAAATTCGCCCTCGTCACCGGTGGCACGCGCGGCATCGGCGCCGGCGCCGCCCTCTCTCTCGCCAAGGCCGGCTACGAAGTCCTCGCTACCGGCCTCACCGCGGAGGAGGTTGCCGTCACCCCGGCGCACCCGGCCATCCGTCACGCCCGCCTCGATGTCACCCGTGACGACGAGGTCGCGGCCATCGTCGCGGCCTGCCCGCGGCTCGACGCGCTGGTGAACTGCGCCGGCATGATCCAGCGCGGCGGCAAGGAATTCGAGATCGACGCCTTCCGCCTGACCATCGAGGTCAACCTCACCGGCACCATGCGCATGTGCCTTGCCGCGAAGGAGAAGCTCGCGGCGACGGGGCCGGACAAGCAGGGCGGTGCCATCGTCAACATCGCCTCGATGCTGACCTTCCACGGCTCGCCCTTCGCACCCGGCTATGCGGCCTCGAAAGGCGGCATCGGCCAGCTCACCAAATCGCTGGCTGCCGCCTGGGCGCCGGAGAACGTCCGGGTCAATGCCGTCGCCCCCGGCTGGATCGAAACCGAGCTGACGCGACCGCTCGTCGAGGATGCGGAGCGCTCGGCCCCGATCCTCGCGCGCACGCCCATGGGTCGCTGGGGCAAGCCCGGCGATGTCGGCGGCGCCATCGCCTTCCTGGTCTCGGAGGAGGCACAATTCATCACGGGCGCGATCCTGCCGGTCGACGGCGGCTACCTCGCGGTCTGAAAATCAAATGTTTTCAATGAATTGAAAACGCATCCTGAATCGAATTGTACGACCGTTGAATCAAGAACTCAGCACGGGAGAGACGCCATGAACACGACCAGCCCGATGCCCGTCGCCGCAACCCAGGAAGAGCGCTGGACGCCTTATCGCCATCCCCAGCCCAAGGAATCTCCGCCGGAGCTGATCGTCCCGAACGTCATCCCGACGGACGAGCGCGTCTGGGTGCCGGTCGACGACAATGTCTGGTTTCGCCCCCTGCTCTTCTGCGTGTCGCGCGGCTACTGGATGAACCTGCTGAAGGTGCGGCGCGCCGGCGTGCTCTCGCGTCACCGCCATCCGCTGCCGGTGCATGGCTATGTGCTGAAGGGGAAGTGGCGCTACCTCGAGCACGACTGGGTCGCGACCGAAGGCTCCTATGTCTACGAGGCGCCGGGCGAAACCCACACGCTGGTGGTCGATCCCGATGTCGAGGAGATGATCACCATGTTCCAGGTCAACGGCGCGATGATCTATGTCGACCCGGATGGCAAATGTCTCGGCTATGACGACGTCTTCACCCGCATCGACAAGTGCCGAGCGCATTACGCCCAGAACGGGCTCGGCGCGGAATATGTCGACCAGTTCATCCGCTGACGGCATAACCCCGTCAGCGTGAGCGCTGGCGGCTTCAGCGCCCGAGTTTCGCCAGCTCGACCGCAGCGCGCAGTTCGATGTGAGCCAGCACCTCGTCGAGGCGCGGGTCGTCGGTCGTCTCGCGCCTTAACGCCAGGGCGTGCCGGATCCGCTCCAGCTCCGACGGCAACACCCGGCCCGCGAGCAGCGCCGCCTTCAGCCGGTCGAGACCGTCGAGCAGATCGTGCCCGCGCCGCGCTTGACGACGCTTGCGCTCCTGCTGGTCTTCATCGGCCTGCACGGCCAGAAGCGTGTCCAGAGGGCCGGCCGTGGCCACGCCGGCACTGCGGGTCGGCGTCTCGCTCTCGGCTGTCGGAAGCGCGAAGGACGCGCCGCTCGCACGCCTTGCGGAACTCGCCGGGCCGGCGCCGGAGACGGGCGCGCGCTGGTCGATCCTGATCATGGCGGCCTCATTGGAGCATCGGGGCGGAACGGAAAGCCGACCTTCGGGCGCCCGATGCGCGAACGCGAAGTGTTAACGAAAGCTTGGCCTCTCACGGTTAACAGCCGGTAAAGCACCCGGCAGAAACTGCCGCCCCGGCAGGATCGGCAGGCAGAACCGCGGCGCTGCCCGGACACGACAAGCCTACAACTAACTGATAAACAAGGCTTTTCTTTTTTCCGCGACTTGGCACGCCCCTCGCAGGGCAGATGCCAGATTCGCACACGAGCATCGGAAGCCCCATGTTTCGCCTGCCCGCCCTGAGAACGCTGATGCGGCCGCTCGTCGGTCTGCTCGTGCTCGGCCTCAGCCTGCCGGCGCAGCCTGCTTTCGCGCTCTCCCGCATCAAGGACCTTGCCGCCGTCGAGGGCGTGCGCACCAACCAGCTTCTCGGCTACGGTATCGTCGTCGGCCTCAACGGCACCGGCGACACGCTCAACAACACCCCCTTCACCAAGCAGTCGCTGCAGGCGATGCTGGAACGCCTCGGTGTCAACACGCGCGGCGCCAACATGCGCACCGCCAACGTCGCCGCCGTGATGGTCACCGCCAACCTGCCGCCTTTCGCCACGCAGGGCACTCGTGTCGACGTCACCGTCTCGGCGATGGGCGATTCCAAATCGCTCCAGGGCGGCACGCTGCTGGTGACGCCGCTGCTCGGCGCCGATGGCGAGGTCTACGCCGTCTCCCAGGGGCCGGTCGCGATCTCCGGCTTCTCGGCCGAAGGCGAGGCCAGCAAGATCACGCGCGGCGTCCCGACCGTCGGGCGCATCGCCAATGGCGGCGTGGTCGAGCGCGAGATCGACTTCGCGCTGAACAAGCTGAGCACCCTGCGCCTGTCGCTGCGCAATCCGGATCTGACCACGGCGCGCCGTGTCGCCGCCGCGATCAACGATTTCATCGGCGGCGACTCCGCCGAGCCGACCGATCCCTCGACAGTGGTCCTCCAGATCCCGGCCCGCTTCAAGGGCAACATGATCAAGCTGCTGACCGATATCGAGCAGCTGCGCGTCGAGCCGGACCAGCTCGCCCGCGTCGTCATCGACGAGCGCTCCGGCATCATCGTGATGGGCAAGGACGTGCGCGTCTCCACCGTCGCCGTGGCGCAGGGCAACCTCACCGTCACGATCAGCGAGCAGCCACAGGTCTCGCAGCCAGAACCCTTCTCGCGCGGCCAGACGGTCGTGACGCCGCGCACCAGCGTCAAGGTTGATACCGAAGGCGGCAACAAGCTCGCCCTCGTCAAGGAAAGCGTGACGCTCGCCGAGCTTGTCGACGGGCTGAACGCGCTGGGCATCGGCCCGCGCGACCTGATTTCCATCCTCCAGGCCATCAAGTCGGCGGGCGCGCTGCAGGCCGAAATCGAGGTGATGTGATGACTGCCGCTCTCGCCCTCCCCGCCGCCAATCTCGCGCTCGGCGTTGCCGGCAAGCTCGTCGACGGCATCGCCAATGCCCTCGACCCGGCCAAGGCGAAAGCCAAGAAGCAGGCCGACGATTTCGAGGCGATGTTTCTCGAGCAGATGACCCAGCACATGTTCACCAACATGGGTACGGAAGGGCCGCTCGGCGACAACGGCACCGGCGGCGACGTCTGGCGTTCGCAGCTCACGCAACAATACGCCCAGCAGATCCAGAAGGCCGGCGGTATCGGCGTGTCCGACCAGATCCTGCGCGAGATGCTGAGTCTGCAGGCCCAGGGTTCGCAGGCCCAGGGCTCGGCGGGAGCCTGAGGATGTCGGCGGCAGAACGCATTCTCGACGAGCGGCCGCGCATTTCCGGCCCCGGTGAGGCCAGGGCGCTGGTCGAGGGCGTGCTTGAGGCACTCGCGGCGCTGGCGCATCTCGTCGGCGAGGAGACCGAGCTCGTGCGCGCGGGCCGCCTGCCCGAGGCGATGACGCGCGAGCCCCGCAAGACCGAGCTCGCCGGCATCTATATGCGCGGTGTCGAGCAGGTGAAGCTGAATGCCGTCGCCCTTGCCCGCTTCGCCCCCGCCGAGGTGAAGCGGCTGAAAGAGGCACATCACGCCTTCCAGGGGCTGATCGAGACCAACCAGATCGTGCTTGCGACGGCCCGAGCCGTTTCCGAGTCCGTGATCCGCGACCTCGCCGCCGATGCCAACAAGCCGATGCGGGCGAATGGCTACGGGCCGACAGCCAAAGTCGGCGCGGGCGTCTTCGCCCGGCCGAACTCAGGGCCGCTCGTGGTCTCCCGCCAGCTCTGAACGCCGGCGACACCACCTTGGGACGTGCGCCCTGCGGACGCTCGGCGGCTGCCACGGCAATCTTCAATATTTACCTAATTTTCTAACGCGGGATTCAATCATTTCGGGCAGTATCGTCAGGATCGGATGGCTCTATCCTGTCCGCGATACGACGACGAAGCGGTGCAGCGGCACCGTCGAGAGCTCCAGAAGGAGTGCAACATGGACTTTGGCAATGTCCCGAAGGTGTCTGCCGTAACCGGCGCGCCCGCCGTTGCCCGTGCCGACGTCACCGCCCAGCCCGGCAGCGTCGCTGTTGATCTTCCCCCCGAGAAGACCGTGCAATCCGCCTCGGCCGGCGACGCCGTCCACGTCGATGTCCGCGCTCAGGAGCGCGATGCCCGCAGCCGCGCCGCCGGCGAGAGGCGTGGCTTCGAGCGCGCGCAGAACAGCCGCGAAGCCGATAAGACGCTCGATGACACCGTGGAGCGCAAGCTTATCATCGACCCCCGGACGCGCGCCCTGGTGCTGCAGAAGAAGAACCGGGAAACCGGCGAGACGATCTTCCAGCTGCCCGACGAGGCCACTCTGAAACTGCGAGCCTATTCGCGCGAACTCACCGAACGCGCCCGCGAAGCCAGCGAGACACCCCACCGGGTCGAACGCACCGCCTGAGGCTTGTGAAATACACGCTTCCGCAGAAAGCCCGCGTAAGCGGGCTTTTGTCGTTTCTGGGCACGCCGCCCTCCTTAATCGCTCGTTCACCACATCGTTAGCCCCGCCAAGACCTGAGGCATTCGAGCGCGGAAATTTACCTCTCGTTACGAAGCCCCGAAGCAGTGTCCCCCAGTCGCGGCCAGGACGGCCTCGACGCCAGAAGGCACCATCCCAGAAGGGTTTTTCAAATGGCTACCGTTTCTCTCTCCGCCGGCGTGCGTTCGGCGCTCACTGCGCTCAACTCGACCAAGGCCGATGCGGCGCAGTCCCAGTACCGTCTCGCCACCGGCAAGAAGGTCAACTCCGCGGTCGACAATCCGGTCAACTTCTTCACCGCCGCTGGTCTGAATGACCGCGCCGGTCAGCTGACCAACCTGCTCGACGGCATCTCCAACGGCATCCAGACGATCACCGCGGCCTCCAAGGGCATCGACTCGATCACCAAGCTGGTTCAGTCGCTGCAGTCGACCGTCAAGCAGGCTCAGAACGACGCCGCCGCCAACCGTCCCAAGATTGCCGGCACGACCGACCTGAGCGGCAACAGCGCCACTCTGCCGGTCAATGCCAGCAAGCGTGACATCGCCCTGAACAAGAACGTCTTCGAGGCGGCTGTTGGCGCCGGCGCGGTCGTGGCCAGCGCGGACGACCCGGCGACGGCGGGCACCAACGAAGCGACGAACGGCAACCTGGGCGCTGCCGTCGCGCAGAATGAGCTGCAGATCAAGGCTGGCAGCACGACGTTCAAGGTGACGCTGTCGGCGACCGCGACTGTTCGCGACGTCGTCAACACGATCAACTCGTCCGGCATCGCGACGGCTTCGGTCGGCGACGATGGCAAGCTTTCGATCAGCGGCACGGGTTCGGACGCTTTGTCGGTGGAACTCGGCGCCACAACCGCCGGTGCTTTCGCTGGCAGCGCGGCTGAAACCGCCAAGTTGATCGGCGGCACGACCACGAACGTTCAGTCCGCCGGCAGCTCGTCGGTCCGTTCGACGCTCGTCAAGCAGTTCAACGACCTGCGTGACCAGATCGACGGCTTGGCCAGGGATTCGGGCTTCAACGGCATCAACCTGCTCGGCGGCGACAAGCTGTCGATCACGTTCAACGAAAAGACCGGTTCCAACAAGAACAAGCTCGACATCCAGGGCGAAACCGTCACTTCGGCGAACCTTGGTATCACGACCGCCGTGGACGGCAGCGCGACGACCGGCCAGTTCAACGTCCAGAACGACGCCGATCTCGCGAAGGCCGCGGACTCGCTCACCAACGTGCTGACCTCGCTGCGCGCCACCTCCTCGTCGCTCGGCTCGCAGCTCTCGACAGTGCAGACTCGTCAGGACTTCACCAAGGATCTCGTCAACACCCTGACCCAGGGTGCCGACAACCTGACCCTGGCGGACACCAACGAGGAAGGCGCCAAGCTCCTCGCCCTGCAGACCCGCCAGCAGCTGTCGCAGACGGCTCTGTCGCTGTCGAACCAGGCCGACCAGGCGGTTCTGCGCCTGTTCTGATCTTCGTCCGCAGAAGCGGGCAGCCCGCAGGAGCGGGCCGAAGACGACGAAAACGGCGGGGCCCAAAGCCCCGCCGTTTTCGCATTTTAACTCCGACCGGCGCCTATTAACCTAATATTAGTCTTAACGAATGATGATCGGTCCGATCCAAACCATGCAGGCGCCGCGATCGCGCTCTCAGGGGACCGAGACATGGCGAACACGATTCTTTCCAGCGGCGTCCGCAACAACCTGCTGACGCTGCAGCAGACCACGGCCCAGCAGAGCGTGATCCAGAATCGCCTCGCCACCGGCCGCAAGGTCAATTCCGCGATCGACAACCCGGTCAACTATTTCACCTCGCTGAACCTGAACGACCGCGCCGACCAGCTCACTGGCCTGCTCGACGGCATCTCGAACGGCATCCAGACGATCCAGGCCGCATCGAAGGGCATCGACTCGATCACCAACCTGGTGAAGTCGCTGCAGTCCACGATCAAGCAGGCCCAGAACGACGCCGCCGCCAACCGTCCCAAGATCGCCGGCACCGCCGATCTCGGCGCGGGCAACGCCACTTTCCCGCCAGCCGGCAGCAAGCTCGACGTCGCACTCAACAAGAAGCTCATCGGCACCGCCGGCCTCGCCCAGGGCGACGACCCGGCCACCGCTGGTGACCAGTCGAGCGTCGGCAATGTCGGCCTCACCGCCGCGACCGGCACCGACAGCAACGCCATCCAGATCAAGGCGGGCACGACCGTCTACACGTTCAACCTCGCCGCCGGCGCCACGGTCCGGGACCTCGTCAACGGCATCAACGGCTCCGGCATCGCGACCGCCTCGGTCGGCAACGACGGCAAGCTGACCGTCACCGGCACGGGTTCCGATCCTCTGACCATCGCGGCCGGCACGGCGACGACGGCGGGCGTCTTCTCCCCCGTCACGACCGATACCGACAAGCTGTTCGGCACGGGAACCGTGATCGCGGGCGTGACCGCGGCCGGCACCTCTTCGGTACGCTCGACGCTGGTCAAGCAGTTCAACGATCTGCGCGACCAGATCGACGGTCTCGCCCGCGATGCCGGCTTCAATGGCATCAACCTGCTCGGCGGCGACCTGCTGTCGATCACCTTCAACGAGAAGACCGGCGCCAACAAGAACAAGCTCGACGTCCAGGGCCAGACGATCACCTCGGCCAATCTGGGCATCGGCATGGCCGTCGACGGCACCACGACCAGCGCCGGCGACTACAACATCCAGAACGACAACGACCTCAACAAGGCCGCCGACGGTCTCACCAACGTGCTGACCTCACTGCGCGCGATCTCCTCGACGCTCGGCTCGCAGCTCTCGGTCGTGCAGACCCGCCAGGACTTCACCAAGAACCTGGTCAACACGCTGACCGTGGGCGCCGACAACCTCGTCCTCGCCGATCCGAACGAGGAAGGCGCCAAGCTGCTCGCGCTCAACACCCGCCAGCAGCTCTCGCAGACGGCGCTGTCGCTCGCCAACCAGGCCGATCAGGGCGTGCTCCGGCTCTTCGGCTGACGCCGAAGACACGCCCCCCTCCAAGCCAGAAGGCAGGACCGACATGGCTCTCAAGGTCGAGCTCAAGCCGCGTGAACGGATCATCATCGGCCAGGTGGTGATCCGCAACGACGAGCAGCGCACGCGCTTCTTCATCGAGGGTGACGCCCCGATCCTGCGCGAGAAGGATATTCTCACCGCAGCCAGCGCCGATACGCCGGCCAAGAACATCTATCTGGCCGTCCAATTGATGTATCTGGAACAGGATCCCACGCACCAGCACGAGACCTTCTTCCAGCTCGTGCGCGATTTCCTGCAGGCCGCGCCGAGCGCTCTGCCGCATATTCACGAGATCAATAACCGCATCTTAAGCGGCGATCTTTATAAGGCTCTCAAGGCAGCCAAGAAGCTGATCGCCTACGAAGCGGAATTGATCGAGCATGCAAAACGGGTTTAACGCCTACGCCGCCGCTGCCAAGACAGCCCAGTCCGTCGTTTCTCCCCGCGAGCTCGAAGCCTCCCTGCTGATCAAGGCTGCCACCCGGCTGCAATCCGTCGCCGACGACTGGATGAACCGGGAAGGCGATCTCGACGACGCGCTCTCCTACAACCGGCGCCTCTGGACCTTGCTCGTCAAGGCCATGATCGCGGAAGACAACCCGCTGCCGGTCGGCATCAAGACCAATATCCTCGGCCTCGCGAATTTTATCTTCAACCAGAGCTTCAAGCTCGCGGCTGACCCGCAGCCGCAGGGTCTCGGCATCCTGGTCAGCATCAATCGCGAGATCGCCTCCGGCCTGCGCGGTCGCTGACCGCCTCCTGATCCGATGAGCCATCACGAAAACGCCGCCCGATGGGCGGCGTTTTCGCTTTTGTGGATATGCGAGGGTCTGAACAGGGCGACAACCAGTCCCCGCCCCCGCGCGAACCGCCTGACAGCTCGCTCTCAGAGATAGTTGGTCAGCGAGAGCTTCGAGAGCATCGACGTCACCTGGTAGCTCGCCTGCAGCTGTGTCTGCAGCGACAGGATCTGCGTCGCCACCTCTTCGGTCGTCACGTTCTCGACACCCGAAAGCGTCGTGGTCAGGTAATCCTTGGTGCTCTGATGCCGTTCCTTGGCATTCGCAAGCGCCGTCTGGGCCGAGCCCAGCTCGGTGATGAGCTCCGTTGGCTTCTGGGTGGTGCCGCCGAAGCCGAGCCGGTCTCCGACCCGCTCCGCCATCGCTTCGTATCGGGCCTGCGAGTTGGAATCGTCGGCGGGGAAGGTCTCGACCGCCATGATCCCGAACTGGGCGAGGCCGACCCGGAAGGCCTCCTCGTTCGCGCGGGCGCCGGTGCCGACGGTCTGCCCCTGATCGACCTGGACCGTCGCGGTGCTGCGCGCCGGATCGGTGGCATCGTCGCCGCGATACCAGATCACGGTATCCTTGACGCCGGCATTGGTGGGAGGATTGGTCGCCGTGTAAGGATCCGCGCCGGGCACGCGCACGGGCGGGTTGCTGGTGCTGCCAGCGAAGAAGGCAGCCGCTGCGACCTGCGAGGAGGCGGCGGAAAGCGTTGTCTTCGCCTCCGTCTTGATCGCCGTACCGATGGAATTCTGCAGGTTCGCGGCGGTCGCGTTGATGTCCGCGCCGATCTCGAAGGAATCCGTAGCCGAGCCGCTCGTCCCCGGCGCACGCGCGGTCAGCGTGATCTGCTCCTGCGTGCCATCGGGCAGCTTCAGGGTGATGCTGACCTTGTCGCCGGGCACGGGCTGGCCGGTGACGGAGATGGCGAAGGCGGCATTCGTCCCGGCAGGCGCGGGCGTCTGGGCGGAGACCGAAATGCCGGTTCCCGTCGCAGAGATGTCGCCGAGCTTGAAGCCGTAGACATGGTCGGCATCCGACAGATTGATCGTCGTCGTGCCCGTCACTCCCATCTGCAGCCGGCCCATGCCGTCGCTGCCGAGATCGGCCTTCTTGCGCTCGTCGATCACCTGCCGCAGCCCGTCCTTGCCGGTGCTGCCGTTGATGATTTCGTCATAGCTCAGCGTGGGCTGCGTGTCCGAAGTCCGACCGGAGAAGAGATAGCGCCCATTGACGTTGCTGTTCAGCAGGTCGAGCGTCTGCTTGAACTTCTCCTGCGCCAGCGTCTGCGGCGCCGTCTGGCCGGTCGAGGTCGGCAGATAGGTATTCGAGCGCATGTCGTTGCGGCTCTCCGTCGCCATCTTCGCGAAGTTGTCGACGGCGCCCGACATCAGCTTCAGATTGACGTCGGCGAGACCGATGCCATCCAGCCAGGACTCGAGCGAGGAGATCTTGGCGTTGAGGTCGAGGCTGACGCGACGGTCGATGCCGAGATCGCCATAGCTCGTGCTGCGCTCCTTGGTGGCGAGCTGCCGCTGCAGATCGTCGAACTGCGCGCGGCTGGAGACGAAATTGTTCGGCTGGGCCGTGCGGTAGGCGCCGGTGCCATAGGTGGTGATGGTCATGGCTGCCTCACACTCTCATCAGCATGTCCATCATCTCCTTGACCGTGGAGATGATGCGGGCATTGGCGGCATAGGCGTTCTGGAGCTCGATCAGCATCGACATTTCCTGATCGACATTGACCTGCGCGGTTTCCTGGAAGCGGCTCTGGATCGAGGCGAGCGCGACCTGCTGTCCTTCGTCCAGCCGCTGCGCGGTCTCGACGGCCTGGCCTTGGGAAGAGACGACCCGTTGGACGAAGTTGCCCACCGTCCCGGAGAAGGGCACGGTACTGCCATCCGGCGAAGAGGAGTTGTCGAAGCTGCGAACATTGCTCGTCAGACCCGCGAGCAGCGCGCTGGCGCGGGCGGTGTCGCCGGCCGGCGTGCCGGGCGCCCCGGACAAGAGCGCCCGGTTGGCGACGACATCGGCATTGATGGTGATGCGTGCCGCGAAGCCGACCTTGCGAGTGGCCTCGTCATAGGAGCCGACGAACGGCTTGTTGCCGGCATCGACGAAGAGCGGCATCTCCGGTGTGGCCGCATCCGCGCTGGTCACGGTGGTCTGGGCGCCGAGCCCGGCGACGCGGCCACTCGGCTCGGTGATGCGCAGCACCCCGGTGCCAGGATTCGAAACCGTGAAGCCTGTGGCGCCATTCGCGTCGAGCGCGCTCTGGATCTGGCTGGCGATCGAGGCGGGGCTCGCCGAGAAATCGATCGCGATCACCTTGTTGTTTGGGTCGCTGCCGATCGGCACGGTCACGCCGGCCGGCGCATCGACGAAGGTGAAACGCTGCGTCCCGGTCGCTGGCGGAGACGTATAGTCGAATGTCAGCGTGTTGACGCGCTGCTTGTCGATGTTGACGTCGAGCCCTGTAGGCGTGGCCGGGGCCGCCGGGTAGACGTTTCCCTGGATCGAGCGCTCTGACAGCGCCTTCGTCATCTGGGTGGCGATCTCGTCGAGCTGCGCCTGGGCCTTCACCAGCGTCTTGTCACGCAGCTCGATATTCGCGGCGATCTCGCCCGAGCGGAAGACGTTGTTGGTGATCGCGTCCGACACGCTGCCGTTCGCGCTGCGCATCGTGATCGTGCCGACGCCTCGCTTGGTCGGGTCGGTGCTCCACTGGTCGTCCGGCCCGAGCCCGCTATGGGCATCGAAGCTGAAGGTGACGGCGGGCTGTCCGTCGAAAAGTTGCGTCCCCGAACCGGTCACGACGCTGATCGAGCCGCGAGCATCCTCCGTGGTCTTGATGTCGACGTACTGCGACAGCTCGGAGAGGATCAGGTCGCGCTGGTCCTTCAGGCTGGCTGTCGCGCTGTCGTTTGGCGCCGCTACGATGCGGGCGTTGACCTTGGTGAGGGCGCCGAGCAGGTCGTTGACCTTGGTGACGGCCGTGGCGATGCCGGTCTCGGCCTGGTCGCGCTGCGCCTGGATGCCGCTCGACAGCGTGTTGAGCTGCCGGGCAAGCTGCGTTGCGGAGTCGACCACCTGCGAGCGCAGGCTGTAGGACGAGGGATCGTTCTGCAGCGACTGCAGCGCGCTGGTGAACTTGTTGAAGACGGTGTCGAGCGCGGTCGCGCTGCCCGGCGCGCCATAGAGCTTGTCGAGATTCGTCAGCGCCTTGGCGCGCGTCGAAGTGTAGGCCGCTCCTGACGCTTCCTGCCAGAGCTGATGCTGGACGATGGTGTCGAGCAGCCGTTGAACCTGCGTGCTCTGCACGCCGATCGTGAGCCCGCTCAGGCTGTCGCTGTTCGAGACGACGCGCCGGACATAACCCGTCGTCCCGGCATTGGCGACGTTCTGCGAAACGACGCCGATACCGACCTGGCTGGCGGTGAGGCCACCGATCGCCGTGTTGAGGGAGGTGCTCAACCCCATCGTCAACTCCTGTCGTTCTTCCCGGCCCTCCTGGGCCGCAGCTCAGGCAGAGGCGCCGCTCACCGGATGATGTTGAACACCGAGGTCAGCATTTCCTGCGCGGTGGTGATGACCTTGGTGTTGGCCGAGTAGGCCTGTTGGGTGACGATCATCTTCGAGAATTCGTCGGCAATGTCGGTGTTCGACTGCTCGACGCTGCCGCCGACCATCTGCGAGGTGCCGAGCCCGATGATCGGCGGCCCGGATTCGATCGTCTCCTCGAAGGCACCGCCATCCAGCCGCTTCAGCGAATTATCAGCGTTGAAGCGGGCGACCGAGACCTGGGCGAGCGCCACGACCTGACCGTTGCTGAAGGTGCCGATCACCTGCCCCTCGGCCGAGACCGAGACGCGGTCGAGCGTGCCTGCGGTGTAGCCGTCCTGACGGATGCTGCGCGCATCGATCTGGCCGCTGACGTCGCCATTCTGCGTCACGCCGTTGCCGCCGGTCGTCAGGTTGATGCCGGTGATCGTCGTCCCGCCGATCGTCATCGTCGGCAACGCGATGTCGCCGGTGGCAGGGGATATCATCTGTCCGGTCGTACCGAAGGTGACGTTCTGGCCGGCCTGAACATAGGCAACCTGGCCAGCACCGGTCGCGCTGGTGTCCTGAGCGACGAAAAGACCCCAGGTGCCCGTCGTCGGCGGGGTGGCGGTGGCATCGCCATTGTCGATCTTGGCCCAGCGCATCTCGACGCTGGTGGCCTTGCCGAGCTGGTCGTAGACGGTCACCGACCCGCCGGGGATCGAGCTCGCCAGGAAACTGCTGATGTTGTTGCCCATCACAGCGGCGTTGGCGGGATAGGAGTTCGGCGGCGTCCCGGCAGCCGTGACGGACGCCGCGTTGAGAAGCTCGCTGCCGCCCTGGGACTTTTGCGTCGTCCCCGGCACGGCCGGAATGTTCGCGCGATATTCGATCGAGGTCGTGGCCTTGGCGGGGAACTGCTCCTTGGTGATCCGCAGCACGTCCGGCTGCGTACCGATCAGCTGGCCGGTCACCTGGTCGATCTTCAGGCCCTTGAGATAGTAGCCCGCTCCATTGACGAGATAGCCGTTCGCGTCGAAGTCGAAATCGCCGCGCCGGGTATAGAGATTCGTGTTGGAGAACTGCGTGTTGGCGCCGACGCCGCTCTGGCGCTGGTCGACCACGAAGAAGCCGTCGCCGTTGATCGCGATGTTGGTGTCGATGCGGGTCGGGTTGAGATCACCCTGGATCGAGTTCGTCGCCTGGCTGAAAGCCGCGACCGAGCCGGCGACCTGACGGTTCAGCGCCGCATCCGGCACCAGATCGGCGAAGGCCGTATCGACCCGCTTATAGCCGGCGGTTCGCGAGTTCGCGATGTTGCCGGAGATGTTCTCGAGCGCATAGGACTGCGCCGTCATACCTGAAACCGCTGTCGTCAGCGCACTGAAAACACCCATGGCACCCTCGCCTCGACCGGCACGCCCCCCAGGGCGCAGCCCACAACTCGTGGCGAAAGTCTGCACGCGCCGTGCCAGCCGCACGGCCTTTGTATTTCAGAGAGTTAGATCGTTTACGAAGCGTTTCGCGGCAATCCGCGCCGGGTAGAACCGCCCACCCTGGGCAGATTCTGCCGGGTCATTCCGTCTCGCTCTTGGCTCCGCGCCAGGAGGCGAGATCACCCGCCACGTCCGAAAGGGTCGGCGGCGTGGCCTCGACGAAAGGCAGCGGCCGGCAGACCGCAAGCGCCGCAAGCCCGATCCGGGCCGTCAGCATGCCGTTGATGACCCCCTCGCCCAACTTGGCGGAGAGCCGTGCGGCAAGCCCCTGCCCCAGCACTTGCTGGATCACGGCGTCGCCCGCCGCCATACCGCCGGTCAGCACCAGGTGGTTCAGCACTTGCCGGGCCAGCCGAAGCAATCCGAGCGTACCGGGGCGCCCGGCATAGATGCCGGCGATGGAACGCAGCAGCCGGGCACAGGCGACGAGGACGAACAGGACATCGACGAGCGCACGCGGACTCACCGCCGTGACTAGCGAGACGCGTCGTGCCGCGATCGCGATCTGCTCCTGCGCCTGCCTGTCGAGCGGCACCAGCAGACTGCGTTCCGCGACGGTCAGCACGTCGCGTGGCGCGAAGAGCTGCGGCAGCGCCGCCTCGAGCTCCGCCCTGCCCTGCGCGGTCTGCGCGCGCGCCTTGTAGAGACCGGCAAGCTCGCCGGCGAGCGCCTTGGCGGCATCGGTGGTTCCGCCGACGAGCAGATCGGCCCCGCGCTCCCGCAGGGCCTCGACCTTGCGCTCGCGCAGGATGTCACGCAGCACCCGCGCCAGCATCACCAGCAGCGCAAAGACGGCGATGGCGGCACAGACCAGCGCAGCATAGCCCAGCGCCGGGTTCTGGCTCATCAGCGACGAGATCGTGTTCTCGACCCAGACGCCGGCGGCCAGTGCGAGAAAGCCCGATAGCCCGGCGACGAAGAGCGAGCCCCAGGAGAACCGGCGCTTCACCGGCGCCACGGCCGTCGACTCGATGGCATCGACCGGCTCGCTTTCCGGCAGGATCGCAACGTCCCCCTGCCGGATGCCACCGCCATCGACGGCGATGTCGTCAGCCGCCCTTTCGCCGAGCAGGATCGCGCGAGGTGCCTTCGTCATCGCCGTGCCCTCCTCACGCCAACCTGTCGCCGATCAGGAATTCGAGCGCACGGTCGAGGCGGATCTGCGGCGGCGGCTTCAGCCGCCCGCCGGCATCGGCCTCGACCAGCGGCGGGCGGAAGCGCGGCGCCCGGATCTGCCAGTGGCTTTTCGGGTCGAAGATGGCCTCCGGCCGTTCAGGCAGCTCGCCCGGGAAGATCGCGGCCTCCGTCACGCCATCGAAGACCTGCCCATCGATCTCCTCGCCGGCCTCAGGCACCCCGGCAATGGCCGGCAGTTCTTCTCGGCCCTGCCGGATGCGGACCTCATGCGTCGCCCGGACGGCGGCCAGCGCCATGGCCTCGACCTGCGCACCGGCCCCCTGCGCTCGCGACAGCGCCCGCGAGACCAGGAGCGACATCACCGCCGCCAGCCGGTCATGGCTGGAATGGTGGATATGGTCGGCCTTGGTCGCGGCGAAGAGCACGCGCTCGATGCGCGGCGCGAACAGGCTGGAGAGCCAGGAATTGCGCCCGACCGAGAAGGCTGAGAGCGCCTGCCCCAGCGCGGTTTCGAGATCGGCCAGCGCCGGCGCGCCGGCGTCGAGCGCCGCCAGCACGTCGACCAGCACGATCTGCCGGTCGAGCCTGGCGAAATGGTCGCGGAAGAACGGCGTGACCACGACGCGCTTATAGGCCTCGAAGCGCTCCGCCATCAGCCCCGCGAGCGTGCCGGGCCTCGGCTCCCGGTCATGCCCCAGATCCAGTGGCGCGAAGGTCAGGGCCGGCGAACCTTCGAGGTCGCCCGGCATCAGGAAGCGGCCAGGCGGCGTCACCGCCACGGCCTCCGGGTCGGCCCGGAGCTTCGCCAGATAGCCCTTGAAAAGATCGCTCGCAGCCTCGGCCGCCAGCTCGTCGGCGGGGCCGTCAGCATCGCGACCGGCGAGGTCGCCCAGCCAATCGGCTGCGGCCTTCTGCCGGTGCGACTTGCGGGCATCGGCCACCGCCTGCATCGACCAGGCCTTGTAGTCCTGCCCGATCAAGGCAAGATCGAGCAGCCATTCGCCGGGGTAATCGACGATATCGAGCGTCAGCGTCGCCGGCCCCTTGAACCAGCCGGAGGCCCGTTCGTAATCGATCTCGACGCGCAGCTCCGAGATGCGCCGCGTCGACTCCGGCCAGCGCCGGTCCGACCCGTTCATCGCCGCGCGATGGGCCTCGTAGGGGAAGCGCGGCACGTCAGGATCGGGCTGCGGTACCAGCCGCACGCGGGCGATGCGCCCCTGCGAAGCCGCCTTCAGCACCGGCAGCTTCGCGCCTTCCATCAGGTTCTGGATCAGGGCAGTGGTGAAGACGGTCTTGCCCGAGCGCGAGAGCCCGGTGACGCCAAGCCGCAGACGCGGCCGCGCCAGCCCGAGCAGGCTGTCGCCAAAGGCCAGCGCCGCATTGCGGGCGGTGTCGATGTAGGAGGGGTCGCTCACCACGCCGCAGCGCTCACTCGTCGGGCCCTTCACCGAGGGACGCAGGCGTGACGAACCGGTCAAGCCGGCCACCGCGCTCGTCGACATCGCGCCAATCCTCGATGGCGAAATCGAGCACCGCAAGACCTGCCGTCGGATATTTCTGGCCCATCCGCGCCGCAGCGTAGCGATCGCCATGACCGGCCAGCCGCCGCGCCAACTCCTCGAAGCCGGGATTATGGCCGATCATCAGGAGCGTCTTCACCGAGGGCTCCGTCTCCTGCACCACATAGAGCAGCGCCCCGGGCTTGGCCTCGTAGATGCGCGGTTCGTACTGGGTCGCCGGCTTCTCCGGCAGCATGAACAAGACCAGCTCCCAGGTTTCGACCGTGCGCTTGGCCGGCGAGATCAGCACGAGATCCGGCAGCAGCATTTCGTCGGCGAGGTAGCGCCCCATCACCGGAGCCGCCTCGCGTCCCCGTGCGGCGAGCGGCCTGTCCCGGTCGGCCACACCGGCGGGCCAGTTCGATTTCGCATGGCGCAGGAGCATGAGGCGTCGCATGGGAGAAACCTAGCGATGCCGCCCTCGATTTGCGAGGGGGTCATTCGCCCTCGGCATCGACTCCCGGCTCGTAGCGCAGCAAATCGCCCGGCTGGCACTGCAGCACCTCGCAGATCCGCGACAACGTATCGAAGCGCATGCCGCGCACCTTGCCGGATTTGAGCTGCGAGACCTGCTGCTCCGTCAGGCCGATCCGCTGTGCGAGTTCCTTGGAGCGCATCTTGCGGCGCGCCAGCATGACATCGAGTTCGACGATAACGGGCATGGGACCGGCTTACACGAAACTCTGATTCTCGTCCGAGAGCCTGATCGCCTCGCGCAGCACCAGGCCGAAGGCGATCAGCGTCGCCCCCGCGGCCAGGGCAGCGAAGATGCCGGGATCGAGCATGATGGCGATCTGCCTCTGTCCGCCGGGATTGTCGAAAGTCAGCGCCAGGCTCTGGGCCGCACGGACCACCGGCGTCACGGCGCCGAAGCCGGCGAGAAGCCAGCCGACTTGCGCCAGCCTCGTCGCGTTCTCATCGACGAGGACCCTGCCCTCACCGAACGCCCGGAACAGGTTCCCCAGCCGCAGCATCGCCAGGATGAAGAACGCGGCGGGCACCCAGGCGAGCGCGAATGCTGCCCAGTACCCCCTCGGCGATGGCGCGATGGGCGCGTTCGCCAGCCCGATCGCACTCCGGGCATGGCTGGCGAGCGCCTCGGGGTCCGTCCACAGCCAGATCAAGCCGAAGAACATGAGCAATCCTGCGGCATAGCTGAAGGCGCGTGCCCATCGGCTGACGCGTCGCAGGCGAACGGCAGCGTCACGGGTCAAGGCTGCGGCTGGCGGGGATGGGTGCGACATGATGATGCCCTTAATTGACAAAATTAAAGTAATAGACGAATTTTTGAATGTCAAAGGCAATTCAACAGGCTTTCCATGCGCACCGTTTCCTCGCTCTGTCTCATCATGAGTTGCGTGCTTGCCGGCTGCGGGCATGTGCCCCTGGCCTCGCTGCCGAAACTGTCGCAGGTCGATATCCGGACGACGCAGCTCGCCGCGTTGCGGGCCGGCATCAGCCTGCCGGCAGAGATCCGCCCACTCCCTGGCGGAATCACCATGACGATGGTGGCCTTGCCCAAGGATGGCGGCCGTCACGAGCGTAAAGTCGTTCTGGAGGAGGTCAGCGACCCAAAGGAACTGGCGCAGCTGCCAAGCCTGGCGGCGCCCGGGCGTCGTTTCACCGTCTACCGGCTCAGCGAGGCCGACGCCGCGCGCATCGGCGCCTTCCGTCAGGAGATGTTCGTCGGTCCGCACAACGGCGGGAACCGCGGCAGCCTCGCCCTGATGGCTGAAAAAGCCTGCCGGCTCGGCGAACTCTCGGGCAAGACGATCCCGATGACGAGCTATCTGAAGACGTCGGAGACGCAGAACTATGTGCTGCTCACCCGCGATGTCGATCTTGCAGGGATTGTCCATGCCGCGGCCCCGACGGTCGACCTGGCGACTGCGATCCCCCCTTGCGACGCACTGCCGAAACAACCGTCCTGATCGGACCCGCATTGTGGCCTCGGCTCGCCGCAATTGCCGGGTTCAGCCCGGTGCCGGCGCCAATGCGAGGCAGCCTGTCGCGCAGTCCCGTCAGGCCGGCTCCGCCTCGATCGAAAGGGCTGATGCCAGCAGAGCGAAAAGCCTTGCCGCGTGCCTGTCGAGAAACGCGCGGCGCCCACTTTCCGGAGCCAGGAAATCCAGTGCGCCGTCGATCAGCAGCGTCGAGAAGCCATGGACTGTCGACCAGGCGAGCAGCACTTCCGGCAGATCGGGTGCCAGCGCCTCTGCGGCGGGCTTCTGGTCAAGGGAAAGAGGCGCTGGCAGACCACGGCTCAGCCGCACCTCGCGGACTAGGATGCCGAAGGCCCGCGTTGCCGCAGCCCGGAAGGCGGGGTCCTGCCGGTCCATCCCGCGCTGGCCGAAGACGACGCGGAAACGCCCGGGATTGGCGAGCGCCGTCTCGACATAGGCTCGTGCGATTGCGGCAAGGCGACTGCGTCCCTGCGCCTGCGCCATTGCAACCGCCGCCTCCATCGCGGTCGAAAGGTCGTCGAAGCCCAGCGTCGCGATCGCCGTCAGCAAACCGGTCAGGTTGCCGAAATGATGCGCCGGAGCGGCTGGCGACACCCCCGCCCGCCGGGCACATTCGCGCAAGGTGAAGCCGCCGAGCCCACGCTCGACCAACACCGCTTCCGCGGCCGCGATCATCGCCTCCCGCAATGCGCCATGGTGGTAGTGCTCGCGCTCGGTCCGCGCCGGGGCATCGGCCATGACGGCCTCCGTGAATCTTGACAGCGTCAAAATAATCTTGACGGCGTTAAGATAACGAGTCAGAACCGACCCGCAACTGAACACTGTCAAGTTTGGAGGGAATGATGCCGGCTTTGACATGGGACGCTGCCTTCTCCGGAGCCAATCTGCTGGCCATTTGCGGTTGGCTCCTGCTGATCGCCACACCGCGCTGGCGGGCGGGCCAGGTTCTGGCCGGCGCCCTTATCCCGACCCTATTGGCCCTCGGCTATTTCGTCCTGATCGGCGTGTGTTGGCACGAGGCGCAAGGCGGCTTTTCATCGCTCGACGACGTCGCAGCCCTGTTTGCCTCGAGGCCGCTGCTGCTCGCCGGCTGGGTGCATTACCTTGCCTTCGACCTGCTGATTGGCGCCTGGTTGCTGCGCCGCTCGCAGCACGCGGGCCTGC
Organism: Bosea sp. AS-1; assembly: GCF_002220095.1. Taxonomy (GTDB): domain Bacteria; phylum Pseudomonadota; class Alphaproteobacteria; order Rhizobiales; family Beijerinckiaceae; genus Allobosea. The sequence goes on along the minus strand of NZ_CP022372.1, from coordinate 2,056,072 downwards.
CGCATTGGGCGATGATCCCGGTTCTCGTCCTGACCTTCCTCTTCGGCCCGGCCGGCTACCTGCTCTATCGCCTCGTCGCGACGAGCCGCGACATCGTCGTGGAAGACCGGATTCCGCGCTTCCTGGCGCGGCTGCCCGCGCCGTTCCGTGCCCTGGAGTGGGAGCCACGCCTGAGCGCAGCCGGCATCGCGATGGTGCTCCTCATCGTTCCGACGCTGCTCGCCTATGCCATCGACACACGGCTCTTCAACGGTGACAATGTCTGGCTCAAGCCGCTGAAATTCGAAATCTCGATCGCGATCTATCTGTTCTCCTTCGCACTGCTGCTGCCGCTGACCGGCGAAGCCTTCCAGCGCTCGCGGCTCGGCCGCTTCACGGTCTGGCCAGTGATCGGACTGCTCTTCTTCGAGCTCGTCTATATCGCCTGGCGCGCCTCGCGTGGCGAAGCCTCCCACTACAATCAGGGCAGCCCGACGGCGATCGCTTTCTATGCGGCCATGGGCATCGCGGCCGTGCTCTTCACCGCGGCGAGCGGCATCCTCGCCTATGGCTTGGCCCGCAAGGACGCAGCGCCATTGCCGGCGGTGTTGCGCCGCTCCCTCATCCTCGGTCTCGGCCTCACCGCCATTCTCGGCATCCTCTCCGGCGCGGTGCTGAGCAGTGCCGGCGGCCACACGGTCGGCACGCCGCCGCCTTCGGCTGCCGTCATCCCGTTCTTCGGCTGGTCTCTGAGCGTCGGCGATCTGCGCCTCGCCCATTTCCTGGCGCTGCACGCCATGCAGATCGTGCCGGGCGTCGCGCTCCTTGCCTCATCGCTCCGCCCAGGCACAGCGCTGCGCACCGTCGACGCCTTCGCCCTCACCTATGCCTGCGCCACTGCGGCGGCACTTGTTGCCGCGCTGAATGCCCGCCCGTTGCTGGGCATCGGCTGACGCAAGTTCAACGACTTTCGCGCCGCGCCATGAAGGCGAGCTTCTCGAAGAGCGAGACGTCCTGCTCGTTCTTCAGCAGCGCGCCATGCAGCGGCGGGATCAGCTTGCGCGGGTCGCGCTCGCGCAGCACCTCCGGGCCGATATCCTCCGCCACGAGAAGCTTCAGCCAGTCGAGCAGCTCGGAGGTCGAAGGCTTCTTCTTCAGGCCCGGCACGTCGCGTACCTCGAAAAACAGCCTGAGCGCCTCCTCCATCAGGCGCTTCTTGATGCCGGGGAAATGCACCTCGACGATGGCCTGCATCGTCTCGGCATCGGGGAACCGGATGTAGTGGAAGAAGCAGCGACGCAGGAAGGCGTCCGGCAGCTCCTTCTCGTTATTGGAGGTTATGATCATCACCGGCCGCTGCGCCGCCTTGATCGTCTCGCCCGTCTCGTAGACGTGGAACTCCATGCGGTCGAGCTCGAGCAGGAGGTCGTTCGGAAACTCGATATCCGCCTTGTCGATCTCGTCGATCAGCAGCACCGGCCTCACCGGCGAGGCGAAGGCCTCCCAGAGCTTGCCCCGCTTGATGTAGTTCGCGATATCGGACACGCGCGGATCGCCGAGCTGGCTGTCGCGCAGGCGGCTCACCGCATCGTATTCGTAGAGGCCCTGCTGCGCCTTAGTGGTCGACTTGATGTGCCAGGTGATCAGCGGTGCCCCGAGCGCGGCCGCGACCTCTTCCGCGAGCACCGTCTTGCCGGTCCCGGGTTCGCCCTTCACCAGCAGCGGCCGCTCCAGCCGGATCGCGGCATTGACGGCCACCGTGAGATCCTCGGTCGCGACATAGTTCTCGGTGCCGGCAAAACGCATGGACGATCCTTCTGAGCGTGGCCGCTAACGCTAGCGCATTCGCAAAGGCGGACAAAACCGCGTTTTGCGCAACCCATCGCAGCGCTTCTGCCTAAAGGCTCGCGCGGCAACGCAAATTTCTCGCGGTCGCAGCGATTCGAAGGTTGTGCATCGCACCTGCGAACCGCAAGAATACCCGGACCATCCCAACCGTTCGAATCGTAAGGGCAGGCCTTGGCCGGAACCGTCGATCCCTCCGTCTACAAGGACGCCGTCGTCGTGCTCGCGACGGCGGGAGTGGTCGTGCCGCTCGCGAAGACGCTCAAGGTCAATTCGATCATCGCCTTCATCGCTTGCGGCGCCCTGCTCGGCCCCTTCGGCCTCGGCGGGTTGGTCTCAACCGTACCGCTGCTCAGAACCATCACCGTCTCGAATGCCGAGGCGCTGGCCGGCCCGGCCGAGCTCGGCGTCGCCTTCCTGCTCTTCGTCATCGGGCTGGAACTGTCCCTCGAGCGCCTGATGACGATGAAGCGCCTCGTCTTCGGCCTCGGACTTGCCCAGGTCGGGCTTTCCGCCGCCGCCATCGGGCTCATCGCCTATGCGCTCGGCCAACCGGCCACGGCGGCGCTGATCATCGGTTTCGGCCTTGCCCTCTCCTCGACGGCGATGATCGTCGAGCTGCTTGCCGCCAAGAAGCGGATGACCACCTCGGCCGGGCGCGCCAGCTTCGCCATCCTGCTCTGCCAGGATCTGGCGGTCGTGCCGCTGCTGTTCCTGGTCAATGTGCTCGACACGCAGAATGGTTCCGGCTCGTTGCTCGCCGGACTGGCGCAGGCCTTCATCCAGGCGGCGGTCGCCATTGCCACCATCGTCATCATCGGTCGGCTGGCGCTGAAGCCGCTCTTCCGTCTCGTCGCCTCGACCGACTCGGCCGAAAGCTTCATGGCCGCGACGCTCCTGACCGCGCTCGGCACCGGGCTGATCGCCGCCGCCGCCGGCCTCTCCATGGGGCTCGGCGCCTTCATCGCCGGACTGCTGCTGGCCGAGACCGAGTTCCGTCGCGCGGTCGAGGTCACGATCGATCCGTTCAAGTCACTGTTGATCGGCGTCTTCTTCCTCACCGTCGGCATGGGTGTGAACCCGGCCCAGATCGCGACCCACCCCTTTGCGATCCTCGCTGTCGCGGCAGGGCTGGTTGCGATCAAGAGCCTGATCATCTTCGCTCTCGCCCGGCGCTTCCGGCTGTCCTCGGCGACCGCGCTCGAAACGGCGCTGATGGTCAGCCCCGGTGGCGAGTTCGCCTTCGTGCTGCTGAACGGCGCCACCAGCGCGGACTTGGTCAACCAGGGCGCGAGCAGCATCGCGCTGGCCGCCGTTTCGCTGACGATGGTCACGTTGCCGCTGCAGGCCCGCCTCGCCCGCCATTTCGCCCAGAAGCTCGCTCCCGCCGTCGCCCTTCCCGACGAGGCGAAGATCCTGCCGCCGGACGACCAGGCGCCCCGCGCCATCGTCGTCGGCGGTGGCCGAGTCGGGCGCCTGGTCGCCTCGATGCTGGAAGAGCACGGCAAGTCCCACATCGTCATCGATTCGGATGCCTCGCTGATCACCGCCCAGCGCCGCGCAGGCCGCCCCGCCTTCTACGGCGACGCGACGCAGGCGGAATTCCTCAAGCTATGCGGGCTGGAGGAGGCGACGGCGCTGATCGTGACCATCGACAATCCGCGCGCCGTCGATGCGACCGTGCAGGCGGCGCGGGCCTTGCGACCGGACATCGTCATCGTCGCCCGCGCCCGCGACGCGGCCCACGCCCGCCATCTTTACGAGATCGGCGTGAACGATGCCGTGCCGGAAACCATCGAGGCGAGCCTGCAATTGTCGGAGGCTGCGCTCGTCGGCCTCGGCGTACCGATGGGCCTCGTCATCGCTTCGGTGCATGAGCGGCGCGACGGCTTCCGTGCCCAACTCAAGCCGGCAGGCGCTGCGGCACGCGCCCTTCCGCGCCACGCCCGTTCGCGAAGGCTGTGAAGCTGCTGGTGGCGGGGACGGCCGGCTCCTGCGGCAGATAGCCGGCCTGTTGCGCCACGCGCCGGATATGACCGTAGAACTGCGCCGCGCTGCTCGCCCAGCTATAGCGCGCGGCGAGCTCAAGCGAGGTTTCGGCAGGGATCCGGAGCGCTTGCATCGCGGCACTGCGCAGGTCCTCGTCGAGCACCGCTGCGCCGCTGCCGGCGAAGACGTCGCGCGGGCCCTGCACCGGAAAGGCCGCGACCGGCAACCCGCTCGCTGCGGCCTCCAGCAAGACGATGCCGAAGGTGTCGGTCAGGCTTGGGAAAACGAAGACGTCTGAGGAGGCGTAGATCGCCGCGAGCGCCTCGCCCTCCTTCACGCCGAGGAAATGCACGTCAGGAAAGGCGCGCTGCAGATCGACCCGAGCCGGCCCGTCGCCGACGACGACCTTGCTGCCTGGCAACCTGAGCGACAGGAAAGCCTCGAGATTCTTCTCCACCGCAACGCGCCCGACGCTGAGGAAGATTGGCCGCGGCAGCTCGAGCACGCTCTGTGGGCGCGGATGGAACAGATCGAGATCGACGCCCCGCCCCCAGCGCACCAGCTTCTGAAAGCCGTGCCCGCGCAGCTCCTCCTCCACTGTCGCGGTCGAAACCATCACCGCCGCCGCCGGGCCGTGAAACCGCCGCAGCAGCCCGTAGCTCCAGCTCTCGGGAATGGGCCAGCGCGCCGCGACATATTGCGGGAAGCGCGTGTGATAGCTCGTGGTGAAGGGGCGCTTCTGCGCGAGGCAGACCGCCCGCGTCAGCCAGCCGATCGGCCCTTCGGTCGCGATATGGATATGGTCCGGTCCGAATTCGGCGATCCGCTCCGCCAGTGCGCGCCGGGTCGCGAGCGCAAGCCGGATATCGGGGTAGCTCGGCATGGCGATCTGCCGGAAACCCTCCGGCGTCAGCGCAGCCGCCGTCGCGCCGAAATCCGGCGCAGCCTGGATCATCCGCTCCAGCGAGCGCACGACGCCGTTGATCTGCGGCCGCCAGGCGTCGGTCGCGATGAGGATGCGCATCAGCGCGCTTTCCGTTCGGCCGTTTCCGGCTGGCCGCCCAGAATGCGCGCCAGCTCCATGGGTCCCAGCATGCTCCGGGCCGCCTCGACGAGTTCCGGCACGGCAGCCGGCCGTGCCGGCACGACGACCGGGACCGCCGCTTCACCCTTGAGCCGCCCTTGCGGCCAGCGGATCAGCTCGAAGCGCCCGTCATGATGCTCGACGAAGGCGGTGCAGCTCTCCACCCAGTCGCCGGTGTTGATATAGGTCAGGCCTGCGATCTCACGGAAGGCGGCATGGTGGATGTGGCCGCAGATCACACCGTCGGCGTTGTGCCTGCGGGCCTCCTCGGCGAGGCAGGTCTCGAACTCGCCGATGTAATTCACGGCGTTCTTGACCTTGTGCTTGGCCCAGGCCGAAAGCGACCAGTGCGGCAGCTGCAGCCAGCGCCGCACCTTGTTCAGCGCCATGTTGAGCCCGAGCGCGACGGTGTAGGCCCAGTCGCCGAGCAGCGCGAGCCATTTGGCGTTGCGCACGACGAGATCGAACAGGTCGCCATGGATGACGAGCAGACGCTTGCCGTCCGCCGTCTCGTGGACGATGTCGTCGACCAGCGTGATGCCGCCGAACTGCAGGCCGGTGAAGTCGCGCAGAAAGTCATCGTGGTTGCCGGTGACGTAGATCAGCTTCGAGCCCTTGCGCACCTTGCGCAGCAGCTTCTGGATGACGTCGTTGTGGCTCTGCGGGAAGTACCAGCCGCTCTTCAGCCGCCAGCCGTCGATGATGTCGCCGACCAGATAGATGGTGGGAGCGTCGTAGGCGCGCAGGAATTCCAGCACGAGATCGGCCTGGGCCCCGCGCGTGCCCAGATGCAGATCCGAGATGAAGATGCTGCGAACCCGCTTCGCGTCGTCCTCGTCGCTCATGCCCGGCGGCCCATGCTGTTGCGATGCCTGCGGCGTGTGTCTGATTTGCGTTGCGCTTTGATGACGGAGCCGCCAATCCATGCTCTGCCTTGCCGATGGATGGCTGCGTCGTCGCAGCACCCCAGGCTCACGGGAGAAAAGCTGATGGATCTTGGAATTGCGGGCCGCACGGCCATCGTCTGCGCCTCCAGCAAGGGGCTCGGCCGCGGCTGCGCGCAGGCCCTCGCCGAAGCCGGCTGCACGGTCGTCATCAACGGCCGCAACGCCGCAACGCTCGAAGCGACGGCGAGCCAGATTCGCGCCAGCACCGGCGCGACCGTCATCGCCGTGGTCGCCGATGTCGCGACCAAGGCCGGGCAGGATGCGCTGCTCGCCGCCGCGCCGGCACCGGACATCCTCGTCAACAACAATGGCGGGCCGCCGCCGAAGCCCTTCCGCGAGGTGACGCGCGAGGGCCTGCTCGAAGGCGTGGTGCAGAACATGGCGACGCCACTCGAGCTGGTGCAGAGCGTGATCGACGGCATGATCGCGCGCGGCTTCGGCCGCATCGTCAACATCACCTCGGCGAGCGTGGTGACGCCGCTGACCGGGCTCGACGTCTCGTCTGCCGCCCGCGCCGGCCTCACCGCCTTCCTCTCGGGCGTCGCACGCGAGGTCGCCCACGCCAACGTTACCATCAACAACATCCTGCCCGGCGTCTTCGACACCGACCGGATCAAGACCGCGACCAACAAGGTGGCCGAGATGCAGGGCATCAGCATCGAGCAGGCGACGAAGAACCGGCTCGCCGCTGTCCCTGCCGGCCGCCTCGGCACCCCCGACGAGTTCGGCAAGCTCTGCGCCTTCCTGGCCAGTGTCCACGCCGGCTACATCACCGGCCAGAACTTCCTGATCGACGGCGGCTCCTTCCGCGGCACGTTCTGATCGAGCGAACGACGCACGCCAACAGCTGGGCGGTGTTGCAGCCTTGACGCTTCGCAACCCCGCCTCGACATGATCTAAGGAGGAACGGTTTCGCTCGAAACCGTTCCCGCCATCCCGCAGCGCCGCCGCCTTGTCCCCTCTTCTCGGCATCAGTCTCAAGCTGCTCTCGGCGCTGTTCTTCACGCTGATGTCGGCCGGCATCAAAGCCATCTCGACGCGCTACCCGACGGGCGAGATCGTCTTCGTTCGCTCCTTTTTCGCGATGATTCCGCTGCTGATCTGGCTCGCCTGGCGTGCCGAGCTGCCGGCCGCCCTGAAGACGGACAATCTGCGCGGCCATCTCAAGCGCGGCATCATGGGCTCGACCGGCATGTTCTGCGGCTTCGCGGCCCTGCAGTTCCTGCCGCTGTCGGAGGCTGTCGCCATCGGCTATGCCGCGCCGCTCGCCGTCGTCGTGCTGGCCGCGCTGGTGCTGAAGGAACGCGTGCGCATCTACCGCTGGAGCGCGGTGACGATCGGCTTCGTCGGCGTCCTCATCATGCTCTCCCCCCATCTCGGCGCCGGTTCCCATCAGCTCGGACCGGGTGCGGCCGTCGGTGCCGCGCTCGGCCTCGCCGGCGCCTTCTGCTCGGCCTTCGCTTCGGTCGAGGTCCGCCTGCTGACCCAGACCGAGCGCACCGGTGCCATCGTCTTCTACTTCATGCTGCTGACCAGCCTGCTCGGCCTCTCGACCATCCTCCTCGGCTGGAACGTCCCCACCTATCAGGATGCCGCGCTGATGGTCGTCATCGGCATCCTCGGCGGCCTCGGCCAGATCCTGATCGTCCAGGCCTATCGCTATGGCGACGCTTCGCTGGTCGCCCCCTTCGAGTACTCCACCATGCTGTGGGCGGTGGCGATCGGCTGGTTCTGGTTCGGCGAATGGCCGGCCTCGACGATCGTGATCGGCGCCTTCATCGTCATCTCCTCCGGGATCTACGTCATCTTCCGTGAGCGTCAGCTCGGTCTCGCGCGGCAGGCACAACGCGAAGTCGGCCCCAGCCGCATAACCTGAAGCGACACCGAATCCGGCCGCGAGACTTGCTCCGTAACCGGAGAACAGGCATTGTTCGTTCGTTATAAAGATCGTTGGCGAGGGCACGCGATCCAGGCAGCGAACAGGACGGCGGAATGGGCATCGAGACGAAAGAGCGCGGCGGACGCGAGCTGGAATCGGGCGCGCAGGTCATCTCCGGCCAACTCGGCAAGACAATCCAGCGCCTACGCAAGGCCTATAACTTCTCGCTCTCCGACCTCGCTGAGCAGTCTGGCGTCGCCAAGTCGATCATCAGCCAGATCGAACGCAACGAGACCAACCCGACGCTGGCGACGATCTGGCGGCTCTCCCAGGCGCTCGACATCTCGATCGAGCGCGTCCTCTCCAGCGGCGAGGAAGAGCCCTTCATCGACAAGACCACGCGCGCCGACACGCCGATCCTCGTCTCGGAAGATGGCAAGCTCAAGCTCGCCATCATCGGCTGGATCAAGACGGTCGAGTGGCTGCAATGGTACGAGGTCTCCTCCGAGCCCGGCGGCGAGCTCGATTCGGAAGGCCACCAGCGCGGCTCGATCGAATCCCTCTCCGTCACTGCCGGCGAGTTCGAGGTCGAGGTCGGCGACATCGTTCAGCGCGCCAAGGCCGGCGAGACCCTGCGCTATCGCTGCGACCGCCGTCACATCGTCCGCTGCGTCGGCAAGGAGCCGGGCCATGCCCTCATGGTCTGCATCCTCAAGGCAGCGGTGATGGAATAGGGCGCACGGAAGCAGAGGCCAGACGATGGACATCCGACGCATCGGCTCGCAGCCCTCGGGCAAGGGTCCGGCCGAATACTTCACCGGCACGGTTCGCATCGACCCGCTGTTCAACCCGCCCGAGCCAGCACGAATCGCGACCGCGCTCGTGACGTTCGAGCCCGGGGCCCGCACCGCCTGGCACACCCACCCGCTCGGCCAGACCCTGATCGTCACCGCCGGCTGTGGCTGGGTCCAGCGCGAGGGCGGCCGGATCGAAGAGATCCGCGCGGGCGATGTCGTCTGGTTCGCGCCCGGCGAGAAGCACTGGCATGGTGCCACGGCGACGACTGCGATGACTCATATCGCGTTGCAGGAGAAGCTGAACGGCTCGCCGGTCGACTGGCTCGAGCACGTCACGGACGAGCAATACGCCGGCCCGCATGCGTGACAGCGCCCGAGGCGGCTCGGATTGAGCCGCTCCGCAGCGCCTGCGTTCCAGCCGGCACGAACCGTTACGACAGCATATTGCCCACTCCAGCACAGCGGCCCCGATCTGGCGGAGCCGCAGATTTTCCGCGCCATAACCTTACGTCATGAACATCAGGAAATTTGAGAGAGCGGGATTACGCGTACGCAAATACTATAATTTACCAACCCAACCTACTTCAATCTTCAAGTAGAATTTTTCACTTCTGCGGCAATTTCTCACCATCAAGAACTGCTTTCCAAGAAGTCCCCAAGCGGATTTATGCTCATGAGGGCCCGATTTTCGACCGCGGCGAAAATCCGAAAAGCGGCGCACCCCCACAAGCTGAAATTAACCTGTGTGCGCCAGGCTCCATTTCTACGCTGGGCTGGCTGGGAGCACGCCATATGCCTGAGACCGGATACGGCCACGGCTGACGACGAGACCGATGGACCTTGCAACCCTCTGGTATCTGACGACCGGAACGCTGCTCGTCGCAGCGGCGATGACGCTTTGGGAGCGCAAGGCGCAGGCCCAGCGCGCGCGGGAGCTCGGCCTGTGGGCTGCGGCCTACGGTATTTTTGCTTTCGGCTGCGTGCTGGCGATGAACCGAAGCCTGCTTCCGGGTGTCACCGGCCCGGCTATCACCAATGTCGTGATGATGTTCGGCTACCTTTTGGCCTTGCAGGGGATATTGGCGCTGGACGGCAAGAGGCTCCACCCGAGCCTCATGGCGGCCTTGCTCGCCGCCATCGGCGCGGCCTGGCTTGTGGCCGGAGCCGGCGCTGCGAGCCTGTTCTGGAACCATATCAGCGCCTTTCCGATCGCGGTCGTCTGCGCGGTAGCAGCGCTTGTACTGCTCCGCAGTCGAACTGCCGCGGGTTTGCGCTCCCGCCCGATCGCGGTCGCCGCTTTTGCCTGCCATGGCCTGTTTTATGGCGCACGCACCTTCGCAGCTCCGATCCTGACGACGATCTACGGCAACGACATGCTGCCTATCGTCGCTGAGCTCACCATGTACGAGGCGGTTCTCTTCATCGTCACGATGTCGATGTCCCTGCTGGCGCTGGTGCGGGAAGAGGATCGCGCCCGGCTGGTTGCGACAGCCCGCACAGACTTCCTCACCGGCCTCAACAACCGACAGGGCTTCTTCGAGCTCGCCCCCCAGCATCTGGCCCGTGCTGGGCGGCATGCCTCCTGCACGTTGCTCGCGATCGACCTCGACCACTTCAAGGCGATCAACGACAGATACGGACACGAAGCCGGAGACCGCGTACTGAAGCTCTTCGCCAGCATCACGAAGGAGATCGCCGGGCCGGACGCCATGAGCGCACGCCTTGGCGGAGAGGAGTTCGCGATCCTGCTGCCGGATATGGATGGCGAGGAGGCTCGCCTGATCGGTCAAAGCATCGCCCGTCGCTTCGCCGACACGGCCGTGCGACATGACGGGCTCGCGATTCCGGCCACCGTCAGCATCGGGATGGCAGAGACCAGAGGCCGGGAGGCCGAGCTGAGCGCGCTGCTGGGCGCCGCCGACCATGCCCTCTACCGGGCCAAGATGCTGGGTCGCAACCGCATCGAGATCGCCGGGCCGGAACAGGTCGCCAAGGCGGCCTAGAGGACCCCGGGAAGATAGTGGACGCCGGCCAGTGCAGAGAGACTGCGCTGCCGCGCGGGATCAGCGCCTCTCCGCTTCCGCGATCAATACCGCGAGGGATCGGGTGCCGTCCCACAGCGCTGCACTCCACCCCAGCGCCCGCGCCGCATCGACATTGGCTTGCTTGTCGTCGACGAAGAATATCTCCGCCGGCGAGAAGCCGGCTTTTGCCTCGACTGCGCGGAAGAACGAGGCGTCGGGCTTGGCCCAACCGATCTCCGCCGCATAATGGAGGTCGTCGAAGTGCTGGTTCAGCGCGAGCTCGTTCCAGATGTAGCGGGCCCGCTCATGCTCCTGCACCGTCGCGAGGTGGAGCTCCACGCCGCCGGCCCTGATCGGTGCAAGCTGCGCCAGCAAATCTCGATCAAGATGGGCGTCGTTCTCGAACCAGTAGCGCACCAGCCGCTCCAGACTGAGATGGGGAGCGATCTCGGCAAGCACGGGTGACAGACGCTCCCGCAATGCCGCGCGCCCGAGAATGACATCCTGCCAGTGGCGCCGGAAGAAAGCGTTCTGTAGCGCCTCGGAAGACAATCCGAGATCGCGTTCAAGATGGTGCGCCCAGCCTTGTGGATCGGGATGCACGATCACCACGCCGTCGACATCGACCATGACAGCCTTGAAGCGCATAGGCGGGCGCTCGCCCCCTCCTTCTCGCGGATCTGGCATCACACCCGACCGGTGGAGCCTCTCTACTTCGCCTGCGGCCGCGGCGGGCTCGCCACGGCCGGCAGCGACTTGAGATACTCCGCCATCGCGGCCCGGTCGGCATCCGACAGTTGCGCCATGTTGCGGACCACCTCCGCCATCGAACCGCCGACGCTATCGAAGCTCGGCGTGAAACCAGTCTTCAGCAGCTCCGCGATCTCCTCCTTCGACCACTTGCCGAGCCCGTTCGCCTCGTCCTGGGTAATGTTGGGGACGAAGCCCTTGCCTTCAGGGTCCGGTCCGCCGGCGAAGCGTGTCGCTGGCACGATCGCGCCGAAGGCATTGCGGCTGGAATGGCATTCGGCGCAGTGGCCGGGACCGTTGACGAGATAGGCGCCGCGGTTCCAGGCCTCGCTCTTCGCCGGATCGGGGCGGAAGGAACCGCCTTCGAAGAACAGCAGTTTCCAGCCGCCAACCAGCCGCCGGATGTTGAAGGGGAAGCGCAACTCATGCGCCGGCGCCCTGCCCTCGATCGGCGGCAGCGTGCGGATATAGGCGAAGAGGTCGGCCAGCGCCTTGGGCGGAATCAGCCGGTAGGATGTGTAGGGAAAGGCTGGATACAGATGTTCGCCCTGCCGGCCGACACCAGCTGCCATCGCGTCGACGAAGTCCTGGATGCCCCAGTTGCCGATGCCGTCACGCGTATGCGGCGAGATGTTGGGCGCGTGGAAGGTGCCGAAGGGCGAGGCCAGCGCCAAGCCGCCGCCGAGCTTCGTGCGATCGTCCTGCCCCGGCGTCGCATGACAGGAGGCGCAGCCGCCGGCTGCGAACAGGAGCTTGCCGTTCTCGATATCGGGCGCCGGCAGCGCGCCGACTTCCGGAGCCGGCGAGACGACACGTGGATCGGTGAGCACGTAGAAGCCGCCGAACGCGATCGCTGCCAGCACGACGAGGGTGACCAGAAGGCGGCGCAGCAACAGCATCGGCATCTCCACAAAGCCGGAGCGAACGCCGTTTCGATCGGGATGCGATCGCGCGGATCCAGCTCCACGGCGACAGATTGGACGGCAGAACCAACTGCCGGCAACCCTCTCGCTACAACAATTCCAACCGTCTCGCGTCGCTCGACGCGACAAGGCCGGCCCGCCTCAAACGCCCGGAAGGCTCAAAAAGCTCCGGCAGAAGCAGAAAAAGCGGGCGGCCATCGCTGGCACCCGCTTTCCCAAGAGCGAGACGCGCGCCCTCACTTCTTGATGCGATAGGCCTCGTGGCAGGCGCCGCAGTTCTTGGTGGCAGCACCGAAGGCCGTGCGGAAACCGGCGAGATCGGTGACGGCCGTGCCCGCGCCCGCATCAGCCTCGAATTTGGCGAAGGCGGCCTTGAAGCCGGCCTGGTCTTCCCAGATCTTCGCCGCAGCCGTGGTCTCGCCACCGGTCTTGGAATTGTCGGGGAACAGCGTCGGCATCTTCTTCGCCGCATCGGCATAGGTCTTGAAGACCGTCTGCGCCTTGCCGGCGTCGAAAGCGGCATCGCCCTTCGCCATGGCTGCGCCTTCGCGCGTCGCGGCGCCGACCGCCTTCATCGTCTGCTGCCGTTCTGCGATCGGGTTCGACTGCGCCATCACGGCGGTGAGGCCGAGCCCGAGGCCGGCAAGCACGAGAGCGGTGCGGATCATTCAGTTCCCCTTCAAGACGAGTCGGCGCCGGGTGGCGCCGTTTTGAACACGTCTAGATCAAACGATGATCGCGGCACAGCCAAGTCGCTTTTGCGTGAGCGGATTTGCAACCCCGCAAATCCGCCCTTGCATCAAAGCCGGTAACCAGCCTCCTTCAGCGCATTGAACACCTTCACCGGCGTCGCCGGCATGTCGATCGCCTTGATGCCGGCTGCCCGGTCAAGCGCATCGACCATGGCGTTCATCACAGCCGGGCAGGCGCCGATGGCACCGGCCTCGCCCGCGCCCTTTACGCCGATGGCGTTGGTCAGGCAGCGGACATTGCGTGTCTCGAAATGGAAGTTCGGCACGTCGATGGCCCGCGGCATGGCATAGTCCATGAAGGTCGCGGTCAGCATCTGCCCGTCGGGATCGAAGCGAATCTCCTCCATCAGCGCCTGGCCGATGCCCTGCGCCGCACCGCCATGCACCTGGCCCTGCAGCATCAACGGATTCAGCGTCACGCCGAAATCGTCGACCACCACGTAGTTGAGGATCTCGGCCTGCCCCGTCCCCGGGTCGACCTCCAGCTCGCAGACATGGGTCCCGTTCGGATAGGTCGCTTCTGGCGGCGTCCAGCTCTGATGCACCTTGAGCATGGTCGGCGTTGCACCCGGCAGCGCCGCGATCGCGGCAAGGTCGAGCGCCTTGTCGGTGCCGACGATCCGGACCGCGCCATTGGCGATCTCAAGGTCGCCGACTGCCGCCTCGAGCTTCTCGGAGGCGAGTTGCTTGAGGTTGTCGGTCAGGATCTCGGTCGCTTTGTTCAGCGCCGCCCCACCGACCGGGATCGACCGCGAGCCACCGGTACCGGAGCCGGTCTCGACCCGGTCGGTATCGCCCTGCACCACGCGAATGCGGTCCATCGGGATGTCGAGATGCTGCGAGACGAGCTGCGAATAGGCCGTCTCATGCCCCTGCCCGTTCGACTGGGTGCCGATCAGCACGGTGACGGTGCCATCCTTCTCCAGGATCACGGTCGAGCTCTCGGGGCCGCCACCGCCACAGGCCTCGATATAGCAGGACAGGCCGATGCCGCGGATCTTGCCGGCCTTGGCCGAGGCCTTGTGGCGAGCCTTGAAGCCCTTCCAGTCAGCCACTTCCATGGCCCGGCGCATATGGCCCTCGAACTCGCCGGAATCGTACACCGGGCCGGTCTGTGTCTTGTGCGGCATCTCGGACGGCTTGACGAAGTTGAGCGCCCGCACCGTATCCGGCGACTTGCCGGTCTCGCGGGCGATCGCGTCGACCAGCCGCTCGATCAGATAGGCAGCTTCAGGCCGCCCTGCCCCGCGATAGGCGTCGATCGGGGTGGTGTTGGTGAGCACGCCGCGAAACAGCACATGCACCGCCGGGATATTGTAGCAGCCCGGCGTCATCGTGGTGCCGACCCAGGGGATGAAGGGTCCGTACTGCGAAAGCCAGGCGCCCATCTCGGCAGAGAGATCGACCTTGAGGCCGATGAACTTGCCCCGGGCATCGAGTGCCATCGTCGCCGTGGCGAGATTGGCGCGGCCATGGGTGTCGGCGAGGAAATGCTCGTTGCGATCGGCCACCCAGCGGACCGGGCGCTTGAGCTTCTCGGCGGCGATCATCGCCAGCGGATATTCGCGGTAGAGGAAGATCTTGGTGCCGAAACCACCACCGACATCCGGCGTGATCACGCGGATGCGCTTGGGGTCGACCTTGAGCACATAGCTCGCGATGAGGTCGCGCATGCCGTGGCTGCCCTGGCTGCCCAGTGTCAGCGTCCAGCGCTTCTCGGCCTTGTCGTAATCGGCGATGCAGGCGCGGGTCTCCATATAGTTGGAGGCGAGCCGGTTGTTGACGATGGTGAGCGAGACGGTGCGCGCCGCTTTGGCGAAAGCCTTCTCGGTCTTGGCGCGGTCGCCCTGCTCGGCCTCGAAGGCGACATTGCCCGGCCGATCCGGCCAGACCTGCGGCGCGCCCTCGGCCAGCGCCTCCGCGATCCCGGTCACCGCCGGCAGCGGCTCCCAGTCGATCTCGATCGCCTCTGCCGCGTCGCGGGCCTGCGCCAGCGTCTCGGCGACGACGAAGGCCACGGCCTCGCCGACATGGCGCACCGTATCGGTCGGCAACACCGGAACCGGCAGCGACTGCGACATCCCGCCCGACACCGTCTCGATATGCCCCTTGCACGGCAGATCGCCGTATTGAGCGACATCCTCGCCGGTCAGGATGAGTTTCACGCCCTTCATCTTGCGGGCGGCTTCCTTGTCTCGGATGGCGAAGCGCGCATGCGCATATTGCGAGCGCAGCACATAGGCATGCAGGGCGCCTTCTGTCGCGATGTCGTCGGTGTAACGGCCGGTACCGGTGGTCAGCCGATGGTCCTCGACTCGCCGCACCGGCTGGCCGAAACCGAATTTCATGGGACGCATGAGGCATATCCTCAGTTAGGTCTGATGAAAGACTGGAACAGAAACGGCATGTCGTCAGCCCCGGTGCCATACGCCCCGGGGCTGCATTCAACGCATCGCGCTATCGGGGGAAGCGAACCGCCGTTTCCGAGAGGGTGATCATGGTATTGTAATTGTTCACGATCCAGTTGGCGTCATTCGCGGCGCCACGCCGGACATCGCCTTTGGTCTTGGCGAGCTTTTCGGAGAAGTCACGGAGCTTGCCGAGCCAGGAACTCGCCTGGCTGTCCATGAACAGCGACTTGCCCGGATTCTTGTCCTTGAAATCGTCCATCTCGCGAATCGCCTTGGCATAACCGGCGACGGCGGCATCGAACGCCTTGAGATCGACGATCGGCTTCTCGTTCGTCGGCATCAGGTCGATCACCGAGCGCGCATTGATCATGACATTGCGGACGACCCAGCGCACGGACTTGCCCTCGCGTTGCTCGATCGCCGCCAGTTCCTGCGCGTCGAGCGCCGTCTTGTAGACGCGCATCATGGCATCGAGCTTCGCGCGCTGGTCGAGGAAGGCCTTGGCCGCCGGCACCATCTGCGCGTGCAGCTTCTGCCCTTCCGCGAGATTGTCGTCGCGATAGTCCTTGCGGTCGTAGTAGCGCTCGGCGCGGGTGATCAACGGCGCGAGTTCCTGATAGGCCTTGATGTAGCCCAGCACCGTCGCGTCGATCTCCGGCAGCTTGGGATCGCGCGCGGCCGCTTCCTCGGCCTTCTTGATCTCGCCGGTAACGTCATAGAGGCTGTAGAGCCCATAGGAGATGTAGCGCTCCTTGCCGGTCGGCCCCTTCTTCATGTCGACCCAGCTCGCATAGCGTTCCCAGGACTGGATCGCGCGCAGCGTGCGGTTCATCAATGCGGTATAGGCGTTCGACTTGGTGATGGCGGCCTGCAATTCGGCCTCACCGGCCGGCGCGGAGGCTGCGCCCTGTGCCGGAACGCCCTGCGCCGACACCGCCACCGGCATCGCGCCGGCAAGAACGATGGCGCAGACCGCGCTGGAAAGAAACGTACGAATGGACATTGCAATAACCTTGGTCATGCACAGGCTGCCATGAGCGCGGCCGCCTGTCGGATCAATCGAAAGAAATCGGCTCGCCACGCATCGCCCAGTCCTTGAACCCGCCGACATAATGGCTGTCGATGGGAAGCCCGGCCGCTTGCGCGAATGCCAGCGCGTGCCGCGAGCGAACCCCGGCCGCGCAGGAGAAGACCACGCGCTTGCCCGGCTCGCTCGGCAGCTCCGCCGGATCGAATTGGGAGAGCGGCCGCGAGACGGCACCTGGAATATGCCCCGCCGCGAACTCATGCGGCTCCCGGACATCGACGAGCAGGATCGATCCATCGGCCAGCCCGGCTTTGAGGTCATCGATGTCGAGATCATTCACGGTCATGGCGGATCGTTTCCTGCGCTGCAGCCGGAAGCGGAGATAGGACGGGAGCAGCGAAACGCCAATGCCCGGCGCACCGCCCGAAGCGCGAAGCTTCGTGCAGGATGCGTCCATCCGGGCATCGGCATCCTTGCGGCGGAATCGCACCCGCAGGCGCGATCCCGTCGACAGCGGCAGCCTCTCAGCCCAGCGGCGGGATGCGCAGCACCCAGCCCGGCATGATCAGGTCAGGATTCTTGACCGGCGGCGTGTTGGCCTTGACGATCTCGGTGTATTTCGCGCCCTGCCCCTTGCCGTAATGCTCCTCGGCGATCTTCCAGAGCGTATCGCCCTTCTTCACCGTATAGAACACGGCGGCGGGCGCCTCCTTGGTGACGGCCAGGTCGGACTCGACCTGCGCCACGCCGGTGGTGTTGCCGAGCGCGAGGATGATCTTCTCGGCCTCCTCGGTCGAGACCGCCTTGCCCGAGACCTTCACCTTGTCGCCGTCGATCTGGATGTTGACGTCGGAAGGCAGGCCGTGGCCGGCCAGTTCCTTCTGCAGAGCATCGGGCGTCGCCGCCTGGGCCGAGCTCAAGCCGAAGATCTTGGCACCGGCTTCCTTGATGAAACTGAACAGACCCATGGATACCTCCTTGGTTTGGCAGGCTATCAAGCCTTTTCCACGTGTCTTGCGCAAGACAGTCATGAGGCCGCCACTGTTACGCGAACCGCCGGCCCCGGATCGCCCCCATTATCTCCCCGGCCACACAACAGTTTACCTGCAAACCTCCTTCTCGACGGCACGGGAGACTGGCAAAAGGAATGGCCCGCCCTGAACCGGAGTTTCCTCGATGCTGTCGCTCGCCCAGGCCCAGACGATTCTGTCCACCGCCCTCGCCCACGCCACCGAAGGCAAGTTCAAGCCGCTCGCCATCGCGGTCATTGACGCGCGCGGCGCGCAGAAGGCCTTCGCGGCCCAGGATGGCACCAGCCTGAAGCGCGGTGAAATCGCGCTTGGTAAGGCGCATGGCGCCGTGGCGCTCGGTCTCGGCTCGCGCGCGCTCCACAAGATGGCGCAGGAGCGGCCGTATTTCATCGAAGCCGCGACCCACGCCGTTGGCGGCCTGCTGATGCCCGTGCCGGGCGGCGTGCTGATCCGTTCGCCGGAGGGCGAGCTTCTCGGCGCGGTCGGCATCTCGGGCGATACTTCCGACAATGACGAGGCAGCTGCGACCGCCGGCATCGCCGCCGCCGGCCTGCGTGCCGATACTGGCGCCTGAGCCTTATCGGCGCTTGCCAAGTTGCGGAGGAAGCCTCATTTCCTGCCCGGAAGGGGTTCGTCAAAACGCACAGTTTGGACCGGATCGAAGGTAGGACCATGAGCAGCGCCGCGACCAGCGACACCGAAGTCATTTCCACGGACGTCGTCATCGTCGGCGCCGGCCCCTGCGGCCTCTTCGCCGTCTTCGAGCTGGGCCTGCTCGACATCCGCGCGCATGTCGTCGACATCCTGCCGAAGGTCGGCGGCCAATGCGCCGAGCTTTACCCGGAGAAGCCGATCTACGATATCCCCGGCTTCCCGCTGGTGACCGGCCAGGCCTTGGTCGACAACCTGCTGGAGCAGATCAAACCCTTCGGCCCGACCTTCCATCTCAACCAGATGATCGCCGCGATCGAGCCGGTCGGGACCGCCGAGGCGCCGCGCTTCCGCGTCACCACTGATACCAGCACGGTCTTCGACACCAAGGCCGTGGTCATCGCCGCCGGCGGCGGCTCCTTCCAGCCGAAGAAGCCGCCGATCCCCGGCATCGAGGAATACGAACTCGGCGGTTCGGTCTTCTACGCCGTGCGCAAGATGGAGGCCTTCCGCGGCCGCAACATCCTGATCGTCGGCGGCGGCGATTCCGCCCTCGACTGGACGTTGAACCTCCAGCCTCTCGCCAGCCGCGTCACGCTGATGCACCGCCGCGACGATTTCCGCGCCGCGCCGCACTCGGTCGAGCAGATGCGCTCGCTCGTCGCCGACGGCAGGATGGACATGAAGCTCGGTCAGATCACCGGGCTGAAAGGCCAGGACGGCAAGCTCGAAGCCGTGATCTGCCGCGACAATGACGGCGGCAGCTTCGAGATCGCCTGCGATACGCTGCTGCCGTTCTTCGGGCTGACCATGAAGCTCGGCCCCATCGCCGATTGGGGGCTGAACCTCCACGAGAACCTGATCCCGGTCGATACCGAGAAGTTCGAGACGAATGTGCCGGGCATCTTCGCCATCGGCGACATCAACACCTATCCGGGCAAGTTGAAGCTGATCCTCTCCGGCTTCCATGAAGGCGCGCTCTGCGCCCAGAAGGTGCATCGCTACGTCTATCCGGACAAGCGGCTGACCTTCCAGTACACCACCTCCTCCAGCAGCCTGCAGAAGAAGCTCGGCGTCGCCTGAGGCGGCGACCGCCCCGTCATCGCTTACGATGACGGGCAACCGGGTCCGGCTCAGTGCGCTTCGGATTCGCCGAAGATCTGGGCCGAGGCGGTGCCGTTGCGGCTAGCCGGCCCGCGCTGGACGGGGCCAAGTCCGAGCGAGTCGCGAACTGAGGGCGACAGCCCCGCCAGGAACGGCTCCTCGCCAGTGGACATCACGACCTGCGGCTCGTTCCGGTCGACCGGCGGCGGCAGAGGCAGGGTATCCTCCGGCTCCTTCGGCGCGAACCGCGCCTCGAGCTCGGCGATGGCTCCTGCCAGCGGCTGGAAGGTGAAGCTCACCTTGTGCGTGCCGGCCGGCACCTGCACGGCCCGGAACAGCACATTGGCCCTCAGGATGTCGGTATCGACGCCGTCGACCTGCGCGCGCCACCAGGGATGCCAGACGTCGTTGAGCACGACGAAACCGGCGGCTGGCGTGGTCACCTCGATCTCGACGGCGGCGTTGCGATAGCTCACAAGCTTGACCTCGGCCTGCACGGAGACCGGCCCCTCCGGCGTGGAAACCGGCGGCTCGGTGTCGAGCAGCACCGCCTGCTCCAGATCGGTATCCGGCCAGCGGCCTGACAGCTTCATGCTCTCGAAGTCGGCAAGCGCCCAGCCGCCGACGAACTGCACCCGCGGCAACGCATGCGGGTTCTCGTAGACATAGCCCTGCTTGGTACGCGCCAGCAGCTTGAGATCGCCGTCATGCAGCGTGCGGTCGACCTGCTCGATCGGTACGGGCGAGGCGATGTAGCGCAGGCCGAGCAGGTTCGCGAGCTGGCTGTGATAGGAGGGGAAGAGCGGCGTGAACTTGCGATCGGCCGGCCGGGCGATGCCGTCTCCGGTGCCGACGGCTTCCGAGAAATCCTCCAGGCGCAGGGGGTTGTAGCCCAGCGTATGGTCGAAACCGTGCACCATGCCGGCATTCGGCCATTCGAAGCCCATGCCGAGCAGCTCCACCCGGTCGCGCCGCGGCGAACCGGCCGGCTGCGCCGTCAGCTGCTTGATGAGCGCGATGGTCTGGTTGCGCGTCGTCGGCCGCAGCACGTCGTAGAGATCCGGCGACAGCGCCGTCGATTCGTTCGGGCCGTTATTGGCGCCGAGGTCGGAAGCGACGACACCCGTCACCAGCACCACGGCCGCGACCGGGCCGAGCGCCCCGCGCCAGCGCTGCAGAACGAACAGCAACGCGACAGCCGCACCGAACCAGCCGAGCGCAATCGCCACCGGCTTCCAGGCATCGGCGAGATGCCCCTCATTGCGCGACAACAGGACCGCGCCGAGCACGATCGCCAGCACGACCGCTCCGCCGATCGCCAGGTCGCGGCGGAAGGAGATATTCTCGGCCGTCAGCATCCGGTGCAGCACATAGCCGGCAAGCACCGCGCCGAGCGCGCCGATCAGGAAGGTCGCATCGGCCGGCCGGCGGAACATCTTCACGCCGGGCAGATAGTCGTAAGTGGCCTCGAAGAACGGCGTATAGCGCCCGAGCGCATAGAGCACCATGAACAGGAAGAGCAGCGTCAGCGGCCGCACCGCCTTGTCCCAGAGCCAGCCGCGTGTCAGCCCGGGCGCGATCAGCAGCAGCATCGGCAGCGCGCCCATATAGACCTGCGCCATGTTCTGCGAGAGCGCGAGGTCCTTCACCCAGTTCGGATTGAGGTACGGCCCCCAGAACTCGACCTTCGGATCCTTGGCGCCGAACAGATCGCCGATGAAGGCGGTCAGCAGCGAAGCCGGGTGCAGCGAGCCCGAGGTCGCCACACCCAGGCTGATCTCCGGCCGTGTCGTCGCCTCGGCGAACAGCCAGGTCCAGAGCAGCGGCATCGCGATCACGGCCATTCCGGCAACGCTCGCCAGCGCGGCAGGCAGCAGCGAGCCACGGATCGCCGGCCAGCCGCCCGCGATCCAATGCGCCAGCACCATGCCGATCAGCACATAGCCGCCGAGCATCGCGACCTGGTCCGGCTTCAGCACCATCAGCCCGGCCGAAAGCCCGGCGAAGAGTCCAGCCCAGGCCGAATTCCGCTGCAGCATCCGCGCCGTCAGCCAGAAGGCGATGGCGAAGAACGCGAGACTTTCGATCTGCCCGATATGCTGGATACGCCAGGAGGCCGAGGCGCCGAAGGCGAAGACGAGCGCGGCCAGCAGTCCGCCGGCCGGATGCCAGCCGCGATCCTTGAAGAACATGATGACCGCGAAGCCGGCCGCCAGCAGATGCAGCAGCACGAAGGCATCGACCATGCGGAAACTCGGCGCCGGCGAGAGCAGCGCCAGCAGGATCGCCGGTGAGAAGATGAGGGATTGCGGATCCGCGACCTGAGGCGAACCGGCGAAGACGTTATGGTTCCAGAAAGGCGACTGGCCGGAATGGATCGCCCGCGCCAGGAACTCGACCTGCGCCTGGAAGTGCGCCTTGGCATCGAACGGAATCGTTACCGACCCCGAAAGCCAGGGCCAGCACAGGACGCCCCATGCCACGACGAAAGCGATGGCCGCCAGCAGGTAGCTGGTGCCCCTTGCATCCAAGCGTCTCAACTGGACCCCCACGGTCCCAAGGCGCGGACGGCTCCTTCATGGAGCCTGCCTCCAGCCTGTCTGTGGGACGCAACAGTGGCGGTGAGCAGATGAACCGAAACTGAACGCGATCACGGACTCGTGAGCCAATTGCGCAAAAGCTGAACGAAGACCGAAACCGATCGTCGAAACAGCGATCACCGGGCGACGGCAAGGAACGCGCAAAACCTGCATCAACGCGGCGTTTCAGCGAGCCAGGCAGCCAGAACCCGCCTCTCGCCGGCCGTCATGCCGGAGAGGTTGTTGGGCGGCATGGCATGGGTCATCACCGCCTGCGTCCGAATGGCGCGGGCGTGCATGGCGATCTGCTCCGGCCCGTCGAGCAACACGCCCTTCGGCGCGATCTGGATACCGGGCCAGGACGGCTCGGGCGCGTGGCACATCGCGCAGCGCCCGGTGACGATGTTCGTCACCTCGGCCGGCGGCAGGCTCATGCCCGCCAAGAGCACAGGCTTGCCCGGCTCGCGCGGCTTCAGGCCGAGCTGCTCGCGCCCGCCCGGCGAGGACGACATCGCCACCCAGAAGACGAGCCACAGCGCCAGGATCGCGACCGCCCAGCACCACCACGGCGATTTCGCGTGGTCGGCATGGCGTACGTTGAAGAAGTGCCTGATCAGCGCGCCGGCCACGATCACCAATGCCACCAGCAGCGGGATCACCGCCGCGTTGGCGTAGGTCACCGGATAGTGGTTCGACAGCATCAGGAACAGCACCGGCAGGGTGATGTAGTTGTTGTGCGTCGAGCGCTGCTTGGCGGCCTTGCCGTATTTCGGATCGGGCTTTTCGCCGGCGGTCAGCGCGGCGATCACCTTCCGCTGCCCCGGCATGATGTTGAAGAAGACGTTGGCGGTCATGATGGTCGCCATCAGCGCGCCGGTATGGATCAGCGCGCCGCGTCCGGAGAAGACATGGGCGAAAGCCCAGCTTGCCGCCACGACATAGCCGAAGCCGATCAGCCCGAGCAGCACGTCGTGCCGGCCGAGCGGCGAGCGGCACATCCAGTCGTAGATCAGCCAGCCGACGACCAGCGCCGCGATGCCGATCGCCCCCGCCGCGACGGGCGAGAGCTGCATCACCGCCGGGTCGATCAGGTAGAGCTCCGACTGCGCGTAATAGACCCAGACCAGCAGGAAGAAGCCGGAGATCCAGGTCCAGTAGCTCTGCCATTTGTGCCAGGTCAGCTCCGCCGGCATCACGGCCGGCGCCACCATGTATTTGCGCATCTCGTAGAAACCGCCGCCATGCACCTGCCAGGCGCGCCCGCCTGTGCCCGGGGGGATGTCGGATGACGGCCGCAAGGAGGCATCGAGATGGATGAAGAAGAAGGAGGAGCCGATCCAGGCGATGGCCGTGATGACGTGGAGCCAGCGCAGCATCATGCTGCCCCATTCCATCAGATAGGCGCTGAGCATGGCGCTTCGCTCCGCGAGGCTGGTGGTGGACGCGAATCCGGAGGATGCACTCCGGCGTCCAACGCTAGCCTGCTTTGGCTTCGCCCGAAATCACCACGACGCCCCGATGGATCGACATCCGGGAACATGATCTTGTCGCAAAAGCCGATATCCCTTTTCCGAAGCGCGGTTCTAAACTCGCGCAAACCGTTTCCGGAATCGGCCCGCCGAGCCGACGTGCCGCAGGAGAAGGACAGGGATGGGACGTCTCTCGACGCATGTGCTCGACACGGTGAACGGCCGGCCCGCCGCCGGCATCGCGATCACGCTGGAGCGGTTGAACTCCGACGGAACCCGCGCGCAGCTGGCGCAAGCCGTCACCAATGCCAATGGCCGCACCGACGCCCCGCTCCTCACCGGGACGCTGACACCCGGCTCCTATGAATTGAGCTTCGCGATCGGCGCCTATTTCCGAGGGCTCGGCACCGCCCTGCCCGCTCCCCCCTTCCTCGACATCGTCCCTATCCGCTTCGGCATCGCCGAGCCGGAGGGCCATTATCACGTCCCGCTCCTGGCCTCGCCCTGGAGCTATTCCACCTATCGCGGCAGCTAGACCCATGAGCCAGACGACCTATCCGCGCGACCTCAAGGGCTATGGCCGCACCCCACCCCACCCGCATTGGCCGGGAGAGGCCCGCATCGCCGTCCAGTTCGTGATCAATTACGAGGAAGGCGGCGAGAACTGCGTCCTGCACGGGGACGCCGCCTCCGAGGCCTTCCTGTCCGAGATCGTCGGCGCCGCCCCCTGGCCGGGCCAGCGCCACATGAACATGGAGTCGATCTACGAATATGGCTCCCGCGCCGGCTACTGGCGGCTGTGGCGGATGTTCACCGAGCGCAACCTGCCGGTGACCGTTTTTGCGGTGGCGAGTGCGCTCGCCCGCTACCCGGAGATCGTCGGCTCGATGCAGGAGGCCGGTTGGGAGATCGCGACCCATGGCCTGAAATGGATCGACTACCGTGACACACCGAAGGAGCGCGAGCGCGCCGACATCCAGGAGGCGATCCGCATCCAGACTGAACTGGCCGGCGAGCGCCCCCTCGGCTGCTACCAGGGCCGCACCTCGCAGAACACGATCCCGCTCACCATGGAGGAAGGCGGCTTCCTCTACACGGCCGACGTCTATGCCGACGAATTGCCCTATTGGCTCGTCGGACCGAAGGGACCGCAACTCGCCGTGCCCTATACGCTCGACGCCAATGACATGCGCTTCGCCACGCCGCAGGGCTTCAATGCCGGCGACCAGTTCTTCGCCTATCTGAAGGACTCCTTCGACACGCTCTATGCCGAGGGCGAGACCGCCCCGAAGATGATGTCGGTCGGCCTGCATTGCCGCCTCGTCGGCCGACCCGGCCGCGCCGCCGCGCTCGCCCGCTTCCTCGATTATGTGAAGAGCCATGACAGAGTCTGGGTCGCGACCCGGCTCGACATCGCCCGCCACTGGGTCAGGACACATCCGCCGGTGGGCGGCTACGTGCCCTCGAAACTCCCGAAGGCCCTGTTCACCGAGGTCTATGGCCGCGTCTGGGAGCATTCCCCCTGGATCGCCGAGGCGACCTACGACGCCGGGCTCACGCCGGCCCAGGACACAGCCGAAGGGCTCCATGCCGCCATGACCGCCGTGATGCGCAAGGCCGCCTCCGACAGGCAGAAGGCCTTGCTCGCCGCCCATCCCGACCTGGCGGGCAAGCTGGCGGCAGCCGGCGAGCTGACTCCCGAATCGACCGGCGAGCAGGCTTCGGCCGGGCTCGACCGGCTGACCAGCGACGAGCGGGTCCGCTTCACGGCGCTGAACGAGGCCTACAAGGCCCGCTTCGGCATCCCCTTCATCATGGCGGTAAAGGGAGCCGCCAAGGCCGAGATCCTCACCGCCTTCGAGGAGCGCCTGAAAAACACGCCGGAACAGGAATTCGCGACGGCGCTGAAGCAGGTCGAAAAGATCGCCTTGCTGCGACTGAAGGAGCTGCTGCCCACCGGCTGAAACTGGCCTGCGGCTGCTCACCGCGGCCCGGCACGGGAACCCTCCCTTGAACGCGGCGTTGATGCGACGCTATCGAGGGAGTGTCTTTCGTGTTCCGCGTGCTTCTGCTCATCATCGTGCTGGTGGTCGGCTACGACGCCATTGTGCATCAGGGCGCCTACACGCGCGACGCCTGGAACAGCATCGTGCGGCTGACCCAATCCTCGGTCGAAGGTGCCAAGGATCTCGGCGAGCGCGCGCGGCAATAATACTGGAAGGCCTTCAGGCCGCCGCACGCCCCTCGACGATCTGGGCGATCGCCTCGAGCATTCGCGTGTCGTCACCCGCCAGCCCTTCCATCGCCGCCATGCGCTGGATGACCGTCCCGGCAATCGCCTCCTCCACCGTATCCTCGGCATAGGTGTAGAAGATCGTCGCGTGCTGGCCATCGCGATGGCAACGCCCCTCGATCTGCTGGAGCTGGATCGCGCTGTGGCGCATGTCGTGGATGACGAGCGCCCTCTCCCGCTCCCCGCCCGCCATCTCGCCGCGATGCAATGAGATCGACTCGGTCACGGTGAAGATCACCGCATCGAGCTGCCCGGTCTGGAAGGCGATGCGCGTCTCCTCGTTCTGCGCGCCCGAGCGCTCGCCATTGATCTCAGCCGTGCGCCAGCCGCGCCCGCTCAGCGTCTCGGCCAGCATCGCGCTGGTTTCGAGGAAGGAGACCGAGATCGCCACCTGCTCGTCATTGCCAAGCAGGTCCTCGCAGAAATCGGCGGTGCCGGGGATGCGCAGCAGGCTCGCCTTCTGCCGGAAGCGCAGATCAGCGGCCCAACCCTGCGGCTTGCGCGTCGAGCCGCCGGCGAGCCCCAGCTCCTTGCGAAACTCCCGCCAGGTCGCCTCGTAGAGCCTGCGCGCGGCGCCATCCAACGAGACCGGCGTCAGTTCCCGCTGCACCTCCGGCCAGCCGGCGATCTCCTCCGGCCGGCGCCGCAGGCCGATGGCGTTCGCGCCGCGATAGAGCAGCGCGGCCATCGCCTTGCGATCGGTTTCGTTCGGCTCCCAGCTCCAGTTCTTCCAGCGCCCCTTGGCCTTGCCGATCTTCAGCCGCTTCATCAGCGCCCGGAAGCCGTCTAGATCGGCGCTCGGCATGCCGGCCGCCCTGGCCAGAAGCGGCGCGAGATAGGACAGCTCATGCGGCGACTGCCCGGCCGTCGCGCTCATATAGATCGTGAAATCGGCCCGCGCCGCCATTTGGCGGCAGACCAGCCCCTGCTGTGAATACGGGTTGCGGATGCGGTGCGCCTCGTCGATCACCACCAGCGGCCAGATCCGTTTCGGCGTACCGAGCTTTGCCAGCTCGTTGTTCTTCGCCCGTGTCGAGCGTTTCTTGCTGTCGGCCGGCGGCGCCAGCAGCGATTTCGTCTTCTCGAAATTCATCAGCGTCACGCGCTTTGCCGGCAGACCCGACAGCGCGATGGTCCGCCGCCATTGCGGGATCGCGCCCTTCGGGCAGATCACCAGGATCTCCTCCTCCGGCATGGCCGAAAGCGCGAGCCAGGCGGAAAGCGTCTTGCCGAGCCCCGTGAGGTCGCCCAGCAGGAAGCCCGCCGCCCCCTTCGCCCGCGCGGCAAGGATGGCGTCGCGCGCGACGAGCTGATGAGGGTGAGGGATAAACGTCATGAGCGAGGCAGCAGATCTCCCGACAGGCACGCCGCGGCTCTGATCGCCGGGCATGGCGTGCCCCGTCTCTTGGCACTGGCGGAGGCTTGCGTCCACCGGCACTGTGGCGGCCTCGAATCCGAAGGGAAGACCAGCATGACCCGCGCGCAGGCGATCGCGACCGCACAGGACTATTTCGATTCAGGCCGCATGAAGAGCGACCTCGGCCGCCTCGTCGCGATGCCCAGCGAGAGCCAGAATCCCAACCGTGCCCCGGTCCTCTCCGAATATCTCGATCTGGAGATGCGCCCGCTGCTGGAGAAGCTCGGCTTCACCTGCCGCATCCTGACGCATCCCAGGGCCAAGGGACCCTTCCTCTATGCCGAGCGCATCGAGGACCCTGCCCTGCCGACCATCCTCGGCTACGGCCATGGCGACGTCATTCGCGGCCTCGACGCACAGTGGAGCGAAGGTCTCTCGCCCTGGAAGCTCGTCGAGAAGAACGGCCGCTGGTATGGCCGCGGCGTCGTCGACAACAAGGGCCAGCACTTGATCAACCTGAACGGCCTGCGCGCCGTGCTGGAGACGCGCGGCAAGCTCGGCTTCAACGCCAAGTACCTGATCGAAATGGGTGAGGAATCGGGCTCGCCCGGCCTGCGCGAGCTCTGCGCCGATGAAGCCGAGCTGCTCAAGGCCGATATCCTGATCGCCTCCGACGGGCCGCGCCTCAATGCCGAGCGCCCGACCGTCTTCCTCGGCGCCCGCGGCGTCATCACCTTCGACCTGCAGATCAACGCCCGCGACGCCGGCCACCATTCCGGCAACTGGGGTGGCCTGCTTTCGGACCCGGCGATCCAGCTCGTCCACGCCATCGCCTCGATCACCTCGCCCACCGGCCAGATCCGGATCCATGAATGGGTCCCGAAGGAGCTGCCCGCCTCGGTGCGACGCGCGCTTGCCGATTGCGAGGTCGATGGCGGCCCCGATGGTCCGACCATCGATCCGAACTGGGGCGAGGCTGGTCTCTCTCCGGCCGAGCAGGTCTTCGGCTGGTGCTCCTTCGACGTACTGGCGATGAAGTCGGGTGTGCCGGAAACGCCGGTCAACGCCGTACCTCCGAGCGCCTGGGCCCGCTGCGGCCTGCGCTTCGTCGTCGGCATCGATCCGCATGATGTGATCCCGGCGCTGCGCCGTCATCTCGACCGCCACGGCTTCTCCATGGTTGAGATCGTGACACCCGGCACGGAACGCTTCGGTGCGACGCGACTCGACCCCGACGACGTCTGGGTCCAGTTCACCATCGACTCGATCGCCAAGAGCACGGGCAAGAAACCAGCGCTGCTGCCCAATCTCGGCGGCTCGCTGCCCAACGACATCTTCGCCGAGGTCCTGAAGCTGCGCACCATCTGGGTGCCGCACTCCTACCCCGGCTGCCAGCAGCACGCGCCGGACGAGCACCTGCCGGTCGCCATCGCCCGCGAAGGGCTCACCGCCATGGCCGGGCTCTACTGGGATATCGGTTCGGGCGAAGCGCCGAAGGTCTAAGGCCGGCGCCTTCTCCACCTTAAGGATTCGCAAACCATATTCCGGCGACTCTCCGCTGCACAGGATTCGTTAACCATGACGAATCGCAGCGGAGGTTCGTCTGATGCGGTCCTTGCGGTTGCCTCTGGGTGTCCTCCTCCTGGTCACTCTCGGTCTTTTCGCCAGCGAGGCTGGCGCGGCCGATCTCACGACGCCCCTCGCCTATGCGCCGCCGGTTGTCGGTGTCGGCCTGATCTCGGAACTGCGCGGCGGCGTTCTCGCCCATAACCCCGCCGCACGCGAAAGCGGCAGCGTCGACGCCAATCTCGAGATCCTCTTCGTCAAGCCGTTCCAGCCAGCCGATCCGGCGATGGCCTTCTTCGTGCCGCGGCTCCATCTCGGCACGACGCTCAACACGGCTGGCGATACCAGCGCCGTCTATGCCGGCTTCACCTGGACCTACGACTTCACCGACAGGCTCTTTGCCGAAATCAGCGTCGGCGCGGGCTTCCACAATGGCAAGACCGGTCGCGTTGTCCCGCTGGATCGGATCGCGCTCGGCTGCTCGCCGCTGTTCCGCGAATCCGCCTCGCTCGGCTACCGCCTCAGTGCGAACTGGAGCGTCATGGCCACGGTCGAGCACATGTCGAATGCCGGGCTTTGCCATGACAACCCCGGCATCACCAATTACGGCGTGCGCGTCGGCTACGTCTTCTGAGGTTCTGCAGAGAGACGCCGCTCCTCGGGTTCATTCCTGCGGCTGACGCGGCTCGCGCTCCGGCGGCAGGTCGATCGGTGTCGCAGGAGGCGCCTCGGGCGGGGCGTTGGGTGGCAGCTCCGGCGGCGGCTCGCTGGGAATGCCCGGCGGTTCCTGATCCGGTGGCGATTCGACCGGCGGCGCCGGCGGCACTTGGCCGGGCGTCAGCGGCGGCGCTTCGGGCGGCGGATCGGGAACGGCCGGCGTATTGCCGGGGCCTGCACGCCAGTCATGCGTGACCATCATCATCAGGATATGGACCTCCTGCGGAAGGAACGCCCCATTCCGCCGAAGGTTCGCCCCAAGGTGTCACTGGCTGCGCGGGACTACTTGACGTCTCCCTCGCCGGCGGAGCCCTCGTCGCCCGGATGACGGTGCTGGACCCAGCGCTCAAGCGAGTGATCGAGTGTCAGCAGTGCGAACGCCATGAGCGTCGCCGCCGCCACGATCGCCCATTGACCGAGGCCGGCGGCACAACCCAGAGCCCCCGTCACCCAGACCGCTGCCGCCGTCGTCAACCCATGTGGGATGAAGTCGTCGCTCCGCCGCACGATCAGGCCTGCCCCCAGGAAGCCTATACCGGTCAATACGCCCTGGACGACGCGGCTCGCCGCATCGGGATGGAGCGTCTCGCTGAACAGGCAGGCCGCCGTCGCCGTCCCCAGCCCGACCAGACCAAAGGTGCGGATGCCGGCGCTCTTGTGCCGCAGGGTTCGCTGCCAGCCGAGGGCCACTCCGGCGGCGAGGCCGGCGAACAGTCGCAAAAGCAGCTCGATCTCCAAGGCCTAGCTCCGCTTCGATCAGGCTCACCTGACAGAAAGAGCCCGAAAGCACGGCGCGGTCCAGCTCTCCTTCAGAACGCCGGGTGCTTCCGAGGCCATCCGCTTAGACGAGAAACGAAGATTAGCTCGGACAGATTACCCGGTGCACGCGATTGGTAAATTACAAAGACATTACAGAGATTTAATTCGACCGTTCAGCTGGGATTTATATTCCAGACGCCATGATGAACTCATCAAGACGAAAGGAGTTTCGACATGAATAAATTTCTCGCAGCCGGGATCATCGGCGTTTCAATTCTTGCCGCCCCGGCCACTTCCTTTGCTCAGAACTATCATGCGCCGCATCGCGGTCCGGTCCACGTGCAGAAGCACGTGGTCAAGAAGAAGGTCGTGGTCGTCAAGAAGCAGCGCTGGGTCCGCGGCCACGCCCTGCCCTCGCATTATCGCCGCAACTATGTCGCCGATTATCACCGCTATCATCTGCGCGCGCCGGGTCCCGGTCAGCGCTGGGTGCGCGTCGACAATCAGTTCATCCTGATCAACTCGCTGTCGGGCATGATCGCGGCCCTTGCCGCGGCGCGGTGACGGTATTCGGGCGGCTGCGCTCGACGAGCCAGCCGCTCGGTCCAGCCTGTCAGTTCAGCGATGTCTGGAGGAAACCGTGGTGGGTGATGTAGGGCTCGAACCTACGACCCGCTGATTAAGAGTCAGCTGCTCTACCAACTGAGCTAATCACCCATACGCCACGAAGCGTCGCCGGTCAGCGGCGTCGGCCGCGTCAGGCAGGGGGCGTGTAGCAAAGCCCCCCGGCCCTGTCCACCCATCCATGACAGAAATTTTGCAGGCCCGCCGGATTTCTTCGGCGGGCCCTCGCGATGGACCGAAAACCGGCTGCCGCTTTTCGGAAAATCCGATGCGAAAACGAGAAAACAGGCATCGCAATCCGCTCACCGGAATGCGCTGCGATGCCTGTGAATCGTTACGCCGTGCGGCGGTTGAGCAGGTGATAGAGCGCGATCGCGCCGAAGGTCGCGGTGCCGATGCCGCCGAGCTCGTAACCGAAGATCGGCAGCTTGAGATCGCCCGCACCGAGGATCAGCGCCGTGGCCACGGTGATGAGATTCTTCGGCTCGGAGAAGTCGACCTTGTTCTCCACCCAGATTCGGCCTGCGGTCGCGGCGATGAGTCCGAAGACCACAACGGCGAGACCACCCAGCACCGCCACGGGAATCGTCCCGATCACCGCGCCGAACTTCGGCGAGAAGCCGAGTAGGATGGCGATGATGCCGGCCGCGACGAAGACCAGCGTCGAATAGACCCGTGTCACCGCCATCACGCCCATGTTCTCCGCATAGGTGGTGACGCCCGTGCCGCCGCCCGATCCGGCAATGATGGTGCCGAGGCCGTCGGCGAAGAAGCCACGGCCGATCAGGTGGTCGAAATTGCGCCCGGTCATCACCGAGATGCCCTTGATGTGCCCGAGATTCTCCGCGACCAGGATGATCGCGACCGGCACGATCAGCGTCATCGCCTTCATCTCGAACACGGGCGCCACGAAATGCGGCAGGCCGAACCAGGCTGCGGCGCCGATCTTGCCAAAATCGACGGCTGGCGCACCGAAGCTCGGCGCCGTCAGTGCGTAGAGGATGTAGGCCGCGAGCCCACCAATGAGCACCGGCAGGCGCTGCGGCAGGCCGCGCCCATAGACCGCGACCAGCGCCACCGCGACGACCGTGAACAGCGCGATCCACTTGGTATAGGGGCTGGCCGAAATCATGCTGATCGCGACCGAGGTGAGGTTGAGGCCGATCGCCGCGACGACGGCACCCGTCACCACGGGCGGCAGCAGAGCCTCGATCCAGCGCGTGCCGACCGCCTGCACGATCAGGCCGATCAGCGCGTAGGCCACGCCGCAGGCGATGATGCCGCCCAACGCCACCGCGATGTTCGCGTTGGGGCCCGAGCCGGCATAGCCGGTCGCGGCGATCACGACGCCGATGAAGGCGAAGGAGGAGCCGAGATAGCTCGGCAGTTGCCCTCGGGTGATGACGAAGAACAGCAGCGTCGCGATGCCCGAGAAGAAGATCGCGACATTGGGGTCGAAGCCCATCAGGACCGGCGCCAGCACCGTCGAGCCGAACATGGCGACGACATGCTGCAGGCCAGCAATAACGGTCTGCCCCGCGGGCAACCGCTCGTCCGGCAGGACATCGCCGGAGGTCTTCAGGGTCCAGTTCGGAAAATAGCCCATCGCCATCGCTCCCCAGGGTCGCCGGAGGAGCGACCGCACCGGAAGAGCAGATGAGGGCAAGATCGGAAGCCGCGCCAGATCGCCGCGGCGTCATCCACCGGAATCGACGGCGTCACCCCCATATAGAAGGGGCGACGCCCTTCCCTTACTCCGCCGCTTGCGCGTGCAGACGCCCGCCGCGCGCGATCAGCTTGTTGAGCGCGACCAGATAGGCCTTGGCCGAAGCGACCAGCGTGTCGGGATCGGCGCCACGTCCGGTGACGGAGGAGCCGTCGCGCGAGAGGCGTACTGTCACCTCCGCCTGCGCATCCGTGCCTTCGGTGACCGCGTGGACATCGTAGAGCTCGAGCCCCGCCTCATGCGGCACGATCGCCTTGATCGCGTTGAAGACGGCGTCGATCGGCCCGTTGCCCTCGGCTTCCTCGGTGACATGACGGCCATCGACGTCGAGCTTCATCGTGGCGCGCTGCGGCCCGCGCGTGCCGGCGATCACAGTCAGCGATTCCAGCTTGATCCGGTCGTTGGCGGTGGCGATGTTCTCGTCGACCAGCGCTTCGATGTCCTCGTCGTAGACATGCTTCTTGCGGTCGGCCAGCGCCTTGAAGCGGGTGAAGGCATCCTCGAGCTGGTTGTCGCCCAGCTCGTAGCCCATGTCCTTCAGCTTGGAGCGGAAGGCGGCGCGGCCGGAGTGCTTGCCCATCACCAGCGAGGTCTTGGTCACGCCGACCGAAGCCGGGGTCATGATCTCATAGGTGGTGTTGTTCTTCAGCATGCCGTCCTGGTGGATGCCGCTCTCATGCGCGAAGGCGTTCCGGCCGACGATCGCCTTGTTGTACTGCACCGGGAAGGAGCAGGCTGTCGAGACAGCCTTGGAGACCCGCATCAATTGCGTCGCGTCGATGCCGGTGTCGTAGGGCAACACGTCGCCGCGCACGCGCAGCGCCATCACGACCTCTTCCAGCGCGGCATTGCCGGCGCGCTCGCCGATGCCGTTGATCGTGCATTCGACCTGCCGCACGCCACCCTCGATCGCCGCCAGCGAATTGGCGACGGCCAGACCCAGGTCGTTATGGCAATGCGCCGAGAAGATCGCCTTATCGGCATTCGGCACGCGCTCGCGCACGGCTTTGAACATCGCGCGATACTCGTCCGGCGTGGCGTAGCCGACTGTGTCGGGCAGGTTGATCGTGGTCGCGCCGGCCTTGATGGCGGTCTCGACCGCGCGGCAAAGATAGTCGATCGGCGTGCGGGTGGCGTCCATTGCCGACCACTCGATATCATCGACCAGGTTGCGGGCCTGGGTCACCGTCGCGGAGATGATCTGCAGCACCTCGTCCTGGCTCTTGCGCATCTGGTGCTCCAGATGGATCGGCGAGGTGGAGACGAAGGTGTGGATGCGCGGCTTCACCGCATGGCGCACCGCCTCGCCGGCCCGGGCGATGTCGGCACTGATGGCACGAGCGAGGCCGGCAACGGTGGCCCGCTTGAGGCGCCGGGCGATCTCGGAGACGGCTTCGAAATCGCCCTCCGAGGCGATCGGAAAGCCCGCCTCGATGATATCGACGCCCATCGCGTCGAGCGCTTCGGCGACCTCCAGCTTCTCCTCGAAGGTCATGGTCGCGCCGGGGCACTGCTCGCCGTCGCGCAAGGTCGTGTCGAAGATCAGTACGCGGTCTTTGGCGGAGCCGGTCTGGGTCGGATTGCTCATGGTCTTCTTCCGGTGTCGGCGCACCGCGTGGTCGATGGAGAGCGGGCGCTGGGATTTCTGTGGCGGTTCTCGTCAGTCCCCTGAGCGCCCAGGCAGCATGCCCGGCCGGCCCTCAGGGGCAGCTAAGGAGAAGAAGGCCAAGAAGCGAGAACGGAGCGCGAGCGCACACGCCGACGGTCTGCGCAACGGCGCAGTCCTTCGTCAGGTCATGGCGGGCGGTCGAAACCACGGGCGTTCCTCAAATCGACAGGACAGGATGTAACCGAAAGACCAGCCCGAACGCAAGCATGTGTCTCATGCGCTTCCCGGCTCACGACGAAATGCTGTCGCGACCTATGATGGGGCAACGCCGATTCGGCCGGCTCCGCGCCGGATCGCGGATTCGGGAATCTGTCTTCGTCATGATGCGCTACCAGAGGCGCGAGATTGCGCTCGCCGCCTGTTTTTCCGCGCTTGCCGGCTATGTCGACGCACTCGGCTTCATTACGCTCGGCGGCTACTTCGTCTCCTTCATGACCGGCAATACGACCCGGCTCGGCATCGAGCTCGCGACGGGCCATGTCGGCGGGATCGCACTGGCGGGTGGCATCATCG
Source organism: Bosea sp. AS-1 (assembly GCF_002220095.1). Classification (GTDB taxonomy): domain Bacteria; phylum Pseudomonadota; class Alphaproteobacteria; order Rhizobiales; family Beijerinckiaceae; genus Allobosea. Next base: position 2,021,607 of record NZ_CP022372.1, on the reverse strand, counting down.
GCCTGTTCGTCTGCGGTGTGGTGCTCGGCTCCCTCATCGGCCATGCCACCGGGCGGCAGCGCGCGCCGGCGGTGCTGACCGTGGTGACGGTGCTGCTCGCGCTTGCCGCACTGCTGGAAACCGGCGGTGAAACGCAGATGGCGATCGCGCTTCTCGCAGTGGCGATGGGGACGGAGAACGCCGTCTTCCAGCGCGACGGCGAGGTCACCATCGGCCTGACCTACATGACCGGCACGCTGGTCAAGATGGGGCAGCGGATCGCCGCCGCCATGCTCGGCGGACCGAAGCGCGCCTTCCTGCGCCATTTGCTGCTCTGGCTCGGCCTGATGGGGGGCGCCTTCCTCGGCGCGACCGTGCATCGACTGATCGGCCTGTCGGCGATCTGGCTCGCCACCGTCGCCGCCGCCGCCTTGACGGTCGCCGCCACTTTCTTCCTGCGCGATGGCTGAGCGGCCCATCGCTGGCGCGGCCGCGGAGAATCGGCAATGGTCATGCTCCCGACCGTGCCGGAGAAGCCGATGCGCGCGCTTCCTTTCCTCGCCTTCGCGGGCTTCGCCCTCGCCGCCTGCCAGAGCGCCGGCCCGCCCCCGGCTCCAGCACCGGAGCAGGCAGCTCCAGGCGTGACACCGAGCACCTTCCATATGCCGGGCGGCACGGGCTGCTCCGGTGAGATCGAGCGGTTCCAGGCGGTGATCGACAACGACGTCGCCACCGGCCACACGACGAAAGGCGTCCACGACCGCGTCAGCAGCGAGATCGCTCGCGCCCGCACGAGCTGCGCGGCCGGCAACGAAGCCGGCGCGATCGGCCAGATCCGGGCGACCAAGGCCAGGTTCGGCTATCCGGGCTGAGATCCTGACGCTTCCGCCGGATCGGCACCCGCCGCTCTTGCTTGTCCGGCGGCGACGGCCTCGCTCACCGATGAGGCGAAGCGTACCCGCGGCCGCCTGATGCCATGAATGAGAAGCGTGCGACGCACCGCCCGCCTCGCCCCGGCGATCTGCACGACCGCGCCGCGCCGATTGGCCTTGCGCACAAAACCTTCGAGCGTCGCCGCGCCGGTCGAGTCGAGCAAGGAGACAGCCGAAAGATCGACGACATAGGTCTTGGGCGCCTCCCCGATCCGGTCGAGCGCCGCCCCCACGGCCGCCGAGGCACCGAAGAAGAAAGCTCCCGAGATCCGCACCACCACGACATCGGGATCGGTCGCCGGCGCGGCATCATAGGGCTTGCGGCCGTTGCCGTTGGCCGTGTCGGCCCGGTCCTCGTCGATCATCGGCATGCCGTTCTCCACGGCGACCGACTGCGCCATGCGATGCAGGAAAAGCAACGCGCTGACGACGAAGCCGGCGACGATGCCCGTGCTCAGATCGACGAAGATCACCAGCAAGAATGTCACCAGCAGCACGACGGCATCGCCCCGCGAGGCGCGGATCAGCGTCGCAAATTCCTGCTTCTCGGCCATATTCCAGGCCACCACCGCCAGCACGCCCGCGAGCGCCGCGAGCGGGATATAGGAAGCGAGCGGGGCCGCCACGAGCATGAACAGCAGCAGGAAGACCGAATGCAGCATGCCCGAGACCGGCCCGCGCGCGCCTGAGCGGACATTGGTGGCAGTCCGCGCGATATTGCCGGTGACGCAGATGCCGCCGAACAGCGGCGAAGCCATGTTGGCGAGGCCCTGCGCCACCAGCTCGCAATTGGAACGGTGCCGCCGGCCCGTCATCGAATCCGCCACCACCGCCGAAAGCAGGCTCTCGATGGAGCCGAGCAGCGTGAAGGACAGCGCGTTCGGCAGCACCGCCACGATTTTCTCCCACGAGATCTCCGGCAGATGCGGCAGTGGCAGCGTCTGCGGAATGCCGCCGAAGCGTGTCCCGATCGTCTCGACCTGTGCGCCCGCCAGCACCGCCCCGACCGAGGCGACCGCCACGCCGATGATGAATGAAGGCCAGTGCGGCCGCAGACGGCGGACGGCGATGATGATCCCGATCGTAACGGCGGTAACCAGAGCCGCCGCGGGGCTCACCGTCGGCAGGGCCCCGGCGAGCGCCTGCAGCTTCGGCAGCAGCGGCCCCGGCTCGTTGGCGAGCGTAAGCCCGAGCAGATCCTTGATCTGGCTGGCGAAGATGATGACGGCGATGCCTGCCGTGAACCCGACCGTGACCGGATAGGGAATGTACTTGATGAAGGTACCGAGGCCGAGGAGCCCGACCGCCGCCAGCATCAGCCCGGAGAGAAAGGTGGCGAGCAGGAGGCCGTCGACCCCGTGCTGTGCCACGCAGGCCGACACCAGCACGATGAAGGCCCCCGCCGGCCCGCCGATCTGAAACCGGGAGCCGCCCAGCGCCGAAACGATGAAGCCGCCGACGATCGAGGTGTAGAGCCCTCGGTCGGGCGTGACGCCCGAGGCGATGGCGATGGCCATGGAGAGCGGCAGCGCGACGATGGCAACCGTCAATCCGGAGATCGCGTCGGCCTTGAGCTGAGAGAGGCCATAGCCTTCCCGCAGCACGGTCAGCAATTTGGGGGTGTAGAGCTCGATGAAACTGGGCTTGATGCTCGCGACGACCATGACGGCCCTTTCCTCTGCCATTTCGGAGCGGGGTCGTCGGCCAAAGCGCGGTCGGCACCGCTCTGTCGCAATGGATGTCCTCTCAGGAGGTCAGGGAGGCGCCTTGAGGCGGATGCCGCGCCCGCCTTCGCTGCTCGTCGCATTGTCTCCGATCAGTACGATGCCGGCGCGGTCGAGAGCCTCCACGACACGGGTCAGGGACTCGATCATGCCGCGTACAGTGCCGGCGCTGCTCTCCATGCGCTGGATCGTCGGCAAGGAAACGCCCGCCATCTCGGCGAGTTGGCGCTGGTCGATCCCGAGCATGGCCCGGGCAGCCCGCATCTGCGCAGCGGTCATCATGAGCCGGCTCGCATCGCTAGAACTTCAGCCCAAATATATCGCGCATCCAAACTGACGTCTACGACATCAGTTTTGCGAGCTGCGGCGTGAGCGTTTTGCGCGTAGCCTAGCCGGCCGCACGGCAGCCGCCGTCATGCCCGGGCCGAGCCCGGGCATCTCGAAAACCGGCATTTTCCATGCTGCGGTTCTCAGGCCGAAGCGCGGCTTCGCCCGGGAAGGGCGTGCTCCTACGCCGCCAGCCCCCGCTTCTCCAGCAGCGCATCCGGCGTCGGCAGCCTGCCGCGGAAGAGCGTATAGGCCTCGGCCGCATCGCGCGTGTCGCCAGCCGAATAGATGTAGCGCTTCAGCTTCTCGGCCACGGCGGCTGAGAACACGTCGCCCGTCTCGGTGAAGGCGTTGAAGGCGTCGGCATCCATCACCTCCGACCAGAGATAGCTGTAATAGCCGGCCGAATAACCGTCGCCCGAGAAGACGTGAGTGAAGTGTGGCGTGCGGTGGCGCATGGTGATCTCGGCCGGCATGCCGATGCGCTTGAGTTCCGCCGCCTCGAAGGCCAAGGGATCGACGTCCGCCGGCGCCTCCAGCGAATGAAAAGCGAGGTCGACCAGCGCCGAGGAGGTATATTCCACCGTGGCAAAGCCTTGGTTGAAGGTCTGCGCTTTCTCGATCTTCTCGATCAGCGCCTCGGGGATCGGCTCTCCCGTTTCGGCGTGCAGGCAGTATTGCCGCATCACCTCGCGCGTCAGGAACCAGTGCTCGTAGAGCTGCGAGGGCAGCTCGACGAAGTCGCGCGCCACAGAGGTTCCGGCGAGCGAGCCATAGGTCACGTCCGAGAGCAGCCCGTGCAGCGCATGGCCGAATTCGTGGAAGAGCGTGCGTGCATCGTCGAGCGAGAGCAACGCCGGCTTGCCCTCGGCGGGCTTCGCGAAGTTGCAGACATTGACGATGATCGGCCGGGTCTCGCCATCGAGCTTCCGTTGGCCGCGGAAGGCGCTCATCCAGGCGCCGGAGCGCTTCGAGGCACGGGCGAAGTAGTCGCCGAGGAACAGGCCGATATGGCGCCCGGTCGCGACCTCCGTCACCTCGAAGATGCGGACATCGGGATGATAGCCCGCAAGCTCCGGCCGCTCTGCGAAGGACAGTCCGAACAGCTTGCCGGCCACGTCGAAGGCTGCCTGCCGCACACGGTCGAGCTGGAGATAGGGCTTCAGCACGGCCTCATCGAATGCATAGGTCTTCTGCCGAACCTTCTCGGCGTAGTGGCGCCAGTCCCAGGGGTGGATCGGGCCGTTCTCGCCCTCGTCCTGCGCCAGCGCGGCAAGATCGGCCGCTTCACGCGCGGCGCGCGCCTTGGCCGGCTTCCAGACCAGCTCCAGCAGATCGCGCACATGCTCCGGCGTCTTGGCCATGGCGTCGTCGAGTTTGAAATGCGCGAAGGTCGGGTAGCCGAGCAGCTTCGCCTTCTCGGCCCGAAGCTTCACCATCTCGGCGACGATGGCGCGGTTGTCGCTCTCGCCTCCGTTCTCGCCGCGCTTGCTCCAGGCGATGAAGGCTTCCTCGCGCAGGTCGCGGCGTGTCGAGAAGGTCAGGAAGGGTTCGATGATCGAGCGCGACAACGTCACCGCATGCTGGCCGGGCTTGCCGCGATCGGCGGCGGCACGCGCCATCGCTGCCTTCAAGAACTCCGGCAAGCCGGCAAGCCCCGCCTCGTCGTCGATGAACAGTGCGTAGGAGGATTCGTCCTTCAGCACGTTCTGGCTGAATTGCGTGCCGAGCGCCGCCAGTCGCTCGTTGATCGCGGCGAGGCGCTTCTTGTCCTCGGGAGCGAGCTTGGCGCCCGAGCGGACGAAGCCCTTGTAGGTCCGCTCCAGCAGCCGCGCCTGCTCCGGAGCGAGGCCGAGCGGATCGCGCTTGGCATAGACGGCATCGACCTGTGCGAAGAGCCCTTCGTCCATCATGATCGCGGACCAGTGCCGCGAGGTGATCGGCGACATCTCGCGCTCGATCGCCTGCAGCGCCTCGTTCGTATCGGCGCCCGTCAGGTTGTAGAACACGCCGCCGACGCGGGAGAGCGCCCGCCCTGCCCGCTCCAGCGCCTCGATCGTGTTGGCGAAGCCGGGCTCCGCCGGATCGGCCACGATCGCCGCGATCTCGTCCTTGTGCTTCGCCAGCGCCGCATCGAAGGCAGCCCGGATATGCTCCGGCTTGATCGCTGCAAAGGGGGGCAGGCGGAACGGTGTCTGCCAGCGCGTGGCGAAGGGGTTCTCGGCCGGCAGCGCAAGAGCCTCGGGATAGCTGGCTTCGGGATGGGCGGTCTCGGCAGAACTCATCGGATTGCTTTCGCGAGGCGGGCGGGAATCAGTCGCCCTCGAAGATATGTGCGAGGTAGCGCCGCATGAAGGGCGGCATGTCGTGCTTTTCGGTCTCGGCAAGATTGCGCACGATGACGATGTCGGAGAGTTCCTCCTCGTCGAGCGTCTTCATCCGCTCCAGCATCAGGGCCCGTGCCTCTTCCGCCGGCAGATCGATATCGACCTCGCGCATGAAGGCGATCCGCCCCACATCGATCACCGCCGTCCAGCCATCGCCCAGCGCAAGCTCCCCGATCTGCAACCCGGTCTCCTCGCCCAGCTCGCGAGTGACGCTGCCGGCGAGATCGAGCGTGCCATCGGGGCGGGCATCGTCGCGGTCGGGTGTGCCGGCTGCAAAGTAGACCTTGCCGGCATTGGCAGTGTGATCGCCCATTTTTCCGCAAAGAAACGCTCCGTCGCTCGCCCTGAGCGCCGCCATGGCAAAGCCGTTGCGGATGACGGGACCCGGATAGCCGGCGTCCCGCCAAGCCAGGAACGCGGCGTAGTCGGTCTCGAAATAGCCGGCCTCGAAGACACCATCGCGGATCGCAGCGCGGTGCTGCAGCATCACCCGCCCGTTGAACATCGCCGGCTTGCCGGCGCTGATCGTCGCCCAATGCGAGGCGATGGCAGCGGCGTTCTCGCGAGCATAGGCCCATTCATAGGGCTCGACACGTGCCTCGACCCGTTCGAGCCGGACGATGCTGCCGTTCTCCACCGCCCCGCTCACAACAGCACGCCCTCGCTCACTACCACGGCTGACCCGCCGATGCGCGCCGAGACCAGCGCCCCATTGCGGACGCTCATCTCCAGCGCGATCTGCGAAGGCCGGCCCATCTCGTAGCCCTGCTCGATGACGAAGCGATGGTCTCCGTCCTCCGGCTTCTCATAGGCCATGACCGCGCCGGCGAAAGCGGCCGCGGCCGAGCCCGTTGCAGGATCTTCGACCAGTCCGAGATTGGGCGCGAACATGCGGGCATGGAAATGGTGGCCCGTCTCGCTCGTTTCGCGGCTGTAGACGAAGGCCGCTCCGCCCTGCATCGCATCGTCCCAGCGGCCGAGATCCGGCCTGGCCCTGGCCACCGCTTCGCGCGTCCCGAGGGGAACGCAGGTATAGGGCACGCCGGCCGTGAACACTCCCGGCAGATGGGAGCCGTAGCCGATATCGTCGCTATCGACGCCGAGCGCCGCCGCGAGGATTTCCGCGGCAGCCACCTCCCCGGACCGCTCCGGCAGGCGCGGCAGCGTGAAGACGGCATGGCCGGCATGGCTGCCCGTGACCTCGACGGCGCAGGAGACCGCGCCGATCTTTTCTTCCAGCACCAGCATCTCGGCAGGCGTGCCGGCGGCATGGTCGGTGAGCGCGAGCCAGACCGCCGTTCCGACGGTCGGATGCCCCGCGAAAGGCAGCTCGCTGCCCGGCGTGAAGATGCGGACCGAGGCCCGGTGGCCGGGATGCTCCGGCGCCGAGACGAAGACCGTCTCCGACAGGTTGAACTCGCGTGCAATGGCCTGCATCGCCTCGGTGTCGAGCCCTTCCGACTGGAGCACGACCGCCAGCGGGTTGCCGGCATGGCGGCGCGTGGTGAACACGTCGAGCGTGACATAGCGGCGTTTCATCGGAACATCCTTGGGTCACCCTGCCGGGATTTCGAGATCGACGGTGAGCGGGCAGTGGTCGGAAGCCTTGGGCCGATCCCAGCCGACACGCGGATAGCGATCGTTGCAGGTCGCCAGGCGCGCCATCGAGCGGTCCGGATCGCGCGGATCGAGCGGCACGCGATAAGGCAGGCCGCGCCGGATCATCTGCATGGCCGGCTTCGGGTTGGCCGCCGCCAGTGCCGGCGACAGCAGGATGCGGTCGAGCGGCATATGGCTGTCGACCAGCTTCTCCTGAGCTTCCGACCAGTAGCGCCGGAAATGCGTCCAGCGCTCGTGTGCCGGCAGCGTCTCCATCGGATCGGCCGCGAATCCGTCCAGCAGCGGCTCGATGCCGCTGGCGCCCTCGTCGACCAGCTCAGCTCGCGGGCCGAGGCCGTAGCGATAGCCGTTGAGGTCCCCCAGCACGATCCAGTTCACCTCGCGCCAGCCCCCGCCGAAGCGCTGCTGGATCAGCCATTTCACCGCCCGCGCCTCGGCTCGACGCACCGGGAGCGTCATCTGCCGCCCGTCCTCGCGCCCGTTGTTCATCGACTTGAAATGGCAGCCGAACAGGCTGAGCCGTCGCCCGCCGAGCGTCAGCTCCACCTCGAGGCAGTCGCGCGCGAAGACCTTGCCGTGCGGCCCGATGCCGAGCATGGCGAGCTCGCGGTCGTGGACGCCTGCCTCGGCAAAGGTCAGGTCCTTGTGCGAGCGCACCGTGACCTGCCCCTGCCCAAGGAGATCGCGCCGCGCCGCGAAGCCGATATCGATGTTGCGGCGGTCGTTGCCGTCCATCAGCGTGAAATGGCCGTAGCGATGGTCGGCGATACGGTGGACGTAGTTGGCGAAGAAGGCCTGCAGGCTGGCGAGCGAGTCGACCTCCTGCAGCATCCACAGATCGGCCTGCGCCTCGGCGATCGCGAGCGCCGTCATCTGGCGCTTGTCGTCCTCCAGCGCGACCGCCAGCGAGCGCTCCACCGCGTCACGTTCGTCGGCGCGCGGGAAATGGAACAGCGACATCGCTGCGGCCGTCTCGGTGCGCCCACCCGGCTCGAAGCGATGCCGCGTCAGCAGGTTCTCGACGTTGAAGGTGCCGACGCGCAGCCTCATCGCAATGCGCTCAGATCGCTTCCGGCGCGAAGACCTGCGAGGGCGTCACGAATTCATCCTGTGCCGCGACCGTCAGGATCTCGCGCGAACCAACCTCCTTGGTGCGCTTCAGCAGGCCATAAATCGAGGAAGCCGCCTTGCTGAGGGCCGAAGCGGCCGAACGGTCCCGCAGGTAATGAGTGAAGAACAGCGCCGCGATGGCATCGCCCGCGCCGTTGACGCCGACATCGAGCTTCGGCGTCCGGACGCGCCAGCTACCCTCGTCGTCCGCCGCCACCAGATCGATCGCGTCGGCCGGCGTCTCCTCGGTCACGAGGGAGGTCACCATCATCACCTTCGGCCCGGCATCGCGCAGCGCCTCGATCGCACGATGAGCATCGGCGATGGTCTTGATCTCGATGTCGGTCAGTAGTTCAAGCTCGAACTGGTTCGGCGTGACGATGTCGGCGGCAGGCACCGCCTGCTCGCGCATGAACTCCGGAATACCTGGCCTCACGAAGATCCCGCGCCCGACATCACCGATCACCGGATCGCAGCAATACAGCGCCTTGGGATTGGCCGCCCGCACCTGCTCCACCGCGGAGAGGATGGCATGGCCGATATCGGCCGAGCCCATATAACCAGAGATCACGCCATCGCATTGCGAGAGCACGCCGCGCTCGGCAATGCCCTCCATCACCTCGTCGATCATGCCGCCGTCGAAGACGCGTCCCTTCCAGCTGCCGTAGCCGGTGTGATTCGAGAACTGCACCGTATGGATCGGCCAGACATCGACACCGAGCCGCTGCATCGGAAAGGTCGCGGAGGCGTTGCCCACATGGCCATAGGCGACATGGGACTGGATCGAGAGGATGTTCATGAGCTGGAATAGGCCCCGGATTTCACGGCAGGGAGCGCGACCCTAACCAGTCTGAGGCCGAGCGCCAATCGAAAGCGGTGAAATCACCGATCGCGGCTCACTCGCGCGGCGCGATGTTCGCCATGGTGGAGACGAGCCGGTAGCGCAGGCCTTCGGGCCGGTAATCCAGCTCGACCTCGCCCTGAAACTTCTGCGCCATCACCCGCTCGACCAGCCGCGAACCGAACCCCTGGCGGCGCGGTTTCACGACGACTGGCCCGCCACTCTCGGTCCATTCGAGATGGAAGGGGTCCTCGCTCAGCGGGCGACCGACCTGCCAGCGGATGACGGCTTCGCCCGTCTCAACAGAAAGTGCCCCGTATTTCACCGCATTGGTAGCGAGTTCGTTGATGGCGAGTGCGAGCGTCATCGCTTGGTCCGCGGCAAGCTGCAGAGGGGGCCCTTCGACGCGGATCGTGCCGATCCCGGACCGATGTGGTGCCAGCGCCCCCTCGACGACGCTGCGGATCGGCGCGCTGCTCCAGCTCGACCGGGTCAGGATCGAATGCGCCTCGCCCAGCGTCGCGATACGCTCGCTCAGGGTCGCCTGCGCTTCCTCCAGCGTTTCGGCGGAGCGGAAGGTCTGGCTGGCGATGGCGGCGATCATCGCCATCGTGTTCTTCATCCGGTGTGCCAGTTCGGCGTTGAGCAGGCGGGCATTGCGCACCGCCAGCATCTTGCCGGTCGTCTCCATCACCGTATCCATCATGCCGAGGACACGGCCGCTCTCGTCGCGGATCGGGCTGTAGCAGAAGGTGAACCAGACCTCTTCCGGATGTTCGTAACGATTGATCGTCAGCGGGAAGTCTTCGATGAAGGTCGCCTCGCCGCGCAGAGCCTTCGCCACCATCGGGCCGATCTCGTCCCAGACCTCTTCCCAGACGATGCTGAACGGCTGGCCGAGCGCCGGCGGCTTGTTGCCGAGCAGGGGCCGGAAGGCGTCGTTGTGGATCGTGATCAGATCCGCCCCCCAGACGATGCATTTGGGGAAATGCGAATTGACCATCATGCCGACAGCCGTCTTCAGCGAGACGGGCCACTCCCCGATCGGCCCGAGAGCGGTCGACGCCCAGTCATAATCGCGGATGGCGGCAGCCATGTCGCCGCCGCCATCCAGAAACGCCAGTTCTTCAGGCAAATCTCACGTCTCCCCCCGCGATTCGCCGCAGCCTTGCATCGAATGTCGAAAGGGCGCGATGCCAAAAGACATTGACAGCAAGATTTGTCCGGGAGCTCAGGCTCCCGAAGCCGCCTTCTTGGCGAAACTGTCGATGAAGGTCTTCGACAGGTCGACATTGGAGTTGGTCAGCTCCGGGTCGAGCAGCTTCAGCGAGTCGTACATGCTCTTCATCGCGTCCGGCGTGGCGATGCCGGTGCGCGAGTAGCTCTCCTGCGAGTTCTTCACCGCGCGGACATAGAGCGGCCGGTCGCCGAGCAGGTATTCCTGCGGCACCAGATCGGCGACCTCCTCGGGCTTGGCCGTCTCGAGCCACTTCAGCGCCTTCATGAAGGCATTGACCAGCTTCTGCGTGGTGACCGGGTTCTTCTCGGCGAAATCGTTCTTGAGATAGAGCACCGCCGCCGGGTTGGAGCCGCCGAACAGGGCCTTGGTGCCGGCCTCGGTGCGGGTGTCGATCAGCGTGACGATGTCGCCGTCGGCTTCGAGCTTCGAGGTCACGGGGTCGAGATGCGAGATCACGTCGACCTGCTTCTGCTTGATCGCGGCCACGGCGCTCGCGCCGGCACCGATGCCGATGAAGGCCGCGTCGTTCGGCTTCAGCCCGGCCTTGACCATGGCGTATTGCGCGGTGAGCGCGGTGGAGGAACCGGGCGCGGTCACGCCGATCTTCAGCCCCTTGAAGTCGGCAGCCGACTTCACCTTGTCGGCGAGGTCCTTGCGCACCGCGATGGTGATGGCGGGGAAGCGGCCGAGCTCGATCACGGCGCGGATGTCCTGCCCCTTCGCCTGCATGCGGATGGTGTGCTCATAGGCACCGGTCACGACATCGACCGAGCCGCCGACGAGCGCCTGCAGCGACTTGGCGCCGCCGCCGAAATCGTTGATCTCGACGTCGAGCCCCTGATCCTTGAAGTAGCCCTTCTTCTCCGCGACGGTGAGCGGGAGATAGTAGAGCAGCGGCTTGCCGCCGACGCCGAGCGTGAGCTTCGGCTTCTCGGCCGCCTGCGCGAGGACCGTGGCCGGCGACAGCCCAACGGCGGTGGAAGCGGCGAGCGCGGCGAGCGCATCGCGGCGGGTCAGTTTCATGGCGTAACCTCCGGTTGGGAAAGGCGCTTCTGACAGGCGCTTGAGCGTGACGATAGGCGAGATGAGCCGAAGGCGGCAACTCGCCTTACGTCGTGGTCGTCGCGCTCTGCGCGGGACGCCAGACAAGCAATCGGCGCTCGACCAGCGTCACCAGCGCATCGATCGCGATGACGAAGATGGTGAGGATCACCATGCCGGCGAAGACGCCCGTGACGTCGAAGACGCTTTCGGCTTCGTGGATCTTGTAACCGAGCCCCGCGGAGGAGCCGAGATATTCGCCCACCACCGCACCGACCAGCGCGAAGCCGACCGAGGTATGCAGCGAGGAGAACATCCAGGTCAGCGCGGAAGGCCAATACACATGCTTGAAGAGCTGGCGCTCGTTCATCCCCAGCATGCGCGCATTGGCGAGAATGGTCGGCGAGACCTCGCGGACGCCCTGATAGACGTTGAAGAACACGATGAAGAAGACGAGCGTGAAGCCGAGCGCCACCTTCGACCAGATGCCGAGCCCGAACCAGAGCGCGAAGATCGGCGCCAGCACCACGCGCGGCAGCGCGTTCGCGGCCTTGATGTAAGGGTCGAACACCGCCGAAAGCAGCGCATTCCGCGCGAAGGCGAAGCCGAACAGGATGCCGGCCGCAGAGCCGATGACGAAGGCCAGAACCGTCTCCGTCAGCGTGATGCCGAGGTGCCAGTAGATCTCGGCGCTCGTCAGCTCCTTGAAGGTGCGCGCCAGCACCGCGCCTGGCGTGGAGAAGAAGAACTGGCTCGTCTTGATGTCGCCGAACAGGCTGGTGGTGGTCATCACATGCCAGACGGCCAGGAAGACGATCATCACCAGGATCTGGAGCGAAAGGAGTTTCAGCCGCTTCACGACGCGTCTCCCCCGACGAGCTCGCGCCCCTCGCCCATCGCATAAGCTTTCTGCACCTCGACGCGCAGCGACGACCAGATGTCGCGGTGGATCTCGTGGAAGGCCTTCTCCAGCCTGATATCGGCGATGTCGCGCGGACGCGGCAACGCGACCTTATAGTCGGCCACGATCCCCGCCGCAGGTCCCGCCGACATCACCACGACGCGGTCGGACAGCGCGATCGCCTCCTCCAGATCGTGCGTCACGAACATCAGCGCCTTGCGGTCGCGCGACCAGAGATCGAGCAGGAGATTGCCCATGATCTGCCGCGTCTGCGCGTCGAGCGGCCCGAAGGGCTCGTCCATCAGGATGATCTCGGGATTGCGGATCAGCATCTGCGCCAGGCTGACACGCTTGCGCTGGCCGCCCGAGAGCATGTGCGGATAGCGGTCGACGAAGGCGCTCAAGCCTACGCGTGCAAGCCATTCGCGCGCGCGCTCCGTAGCTTCACGGTCGGGCACGCCCATCGGCTCCAGCGCGACCTTGACGTTGTCGAGCGCCGTCTTCCACGGCATCAGCGCATCCTGCTGAAAAAGGTAACCCGCCCGCCGGTTCAGCCCGGCCAAAGGCTTGCCGAAGATCCCGACCTTGCCGGCCGAGGGAGACAAGAGCCCCGCCGCAGCGTTGAGCAGCGTGGATTTGCCGCAGCCCGTCGGCCCGACGATCGAGACGAATTCGCCGGGCGAGACCTCGAGCTCGATGCCCTTGACGGCCTGGTAGCGGCCGCCGTTGGCGAGATGGAAGGTGATGTCGACACCGCCGAGCGACACCGCCGTCTTCTCCGGCGAGCTTGCCACAGCCTCGGCGCCCGCCTGCGGGCGATCCTGCAACTCCATGAAATCCGTTTCCCCAGGCACCCGTCCCGAGCGATGCCATCTGTTTGTTTTGCGTCGGAGGCAAATTTAATAGGCGATCGTTCCGGGAAGGCAACGCCGCGCGGCAAAGGTTCCTCCACGCTTGCCTCATGCCTTGGTCGCAGGCCATATGCCAGGGCCGATATCCCTTGCACCCCGGAGCCCAAGCGAACGCCATGGCCGCCCTCGAACAAGCCATGCAGACGCTCGTCGAGTTCATGCGGGTCAACCAGGAATGGGCCATCCCGATCGTCTTCCTGGTCGCCTTCTGCGAATGCGTCGCGATCCTGTCCTGGCTCGTGCCGGCCACGGTGTTCTTCACGACCTTCGGAGCAGTCGCCGGCGCCTCCGGCCTCAACCTCGTGCCGCTGGCGCTGGCGGCCTCCCTGGGCGCGGGCAGCGGCTTCCTGGTGTCGTACTGGGCCGGGCTCTTCCTCGGCCCGCGCGTCCACGACTACTGGCCCTTCAGCAAGAATCCGGAATTGCTGGACCGTGGTCATGCCTTCTTCGAGAAATGGGGCCTCGCCAGCATCCTGATCGGCCACTTCTTCGGGCCGCTGCGGGCCGTGATCGCGATCGTCGCCGGCCTCGTCGCCATGCCTGCCTGGCAGTTCCATCTCGCCAACTGGCTCGCCTCCTTCGCCTGGGGCTTCGGCCTGCTCTACGGGGTCGGTCGGATCAGCGAATTCCTCGCGCGCTGACAGCCTCCCGAACCTGACAGTGGAATGAACGCGCCGTTCCGCGGCCGTTCAATTCGGAAAGCGCCAATTCGTGGCGTCGCATCGCGGCGCGCCAGCAGAGGCGAGCCCGGCGTGGCACGCTGAACGGCCCCGTGCCGGCAGCGTCGTCCGGCGGAGGGACCCGGCCCCCGGCGGATGCGACGATCCGGGCCGACCCAGCGAGGTCTTTGCCATGACGATGTCTCGTTTCCTGATCCCCCTCGTCGCGCTTGCGGCCATGGGCGGGCAGGCCTTCGCCCAGACCGCCAGCCAGCCGGCGCCCGCGATCAAGCCGATCGCTCCCGTCACCGCGCCGGCCGCCAAGCCCGCCGCCCAGCCTTCGGCGGCCCAGGCCAAGAAGATCAACATCAATACGGCGACCGCCGCTGAACTCGACACGCTGAAGGGCATCGGCGAGGCCCGTGCCAAGAAGATCATCGAGGAACGCGGCAAGGCGAAGTTCAAGGATTTCGCCGATCTGGTGAAACGCGGCACCCTGCCTGCGAATGTCGAGGCCGAGATCAAGGACAAGATCACCTTCTGATCCGGCCCCTCGATCGACGAAAAAGCCTCCGGCGCCAGGCGTCGGAGGCTTCACAATCTGGGCGGGGCCTTCAGGCGAGACCGAGGATCACCGCCAGCATCATCGCCAGCGACAGCGCCATCACCACGCGGATGACCACCGGCATGTCCAGAATTCGCAAATGTTCCATTGCTGCCTCCCCTTCAACGGGCAAACACGAACGGCTTCGCAAAACTCAGTAGGCAAACATCTCCACGCCGACCCACGCGATCATCGCCAGGATCAGCCCGCCGATCAGGACCATCAGCACGGGGCGGCCCAAAAAGCCTTGCCGCGCTTCGATCGGCGTCTCGACGGCCGGGTCGGCATCGCTGTGGTCGGGAGCGCGCAGCGGCGGGATGGGGTCGCCTCCACGGGCCTTGTCCAGATCCTCGACCGGGACCCTGGGCTTGGTGTCGACCATCATGATCGTCTCCCTTTCAGGCTCCGGGCCGCCTCGCGGCGGCCTCCGTCCTCAACGCAACGCCGGGCGTGGCATCGGGTTCCTGGAACAGCCTGAAAAGACAAAAGCGGCGCCTCGCGACGCCGCTTTGCAGATACCGAAAGATATTCAAGATCAAATGCTTGCAGGATAAAGCGGATTCCACCCCGCAAGCACTTGAATCAAGCTGAGAAGCTCAGTTCTTCGACTTGTCGACCAGAGCCTTGGCCTTGATCCACGGCATCATGTCGCGCAGCTTGGCACCGACTTCCTCGATCGGATGAGCGGCCATGCGGGCGCGGGTCGCCTTGAACGAGGTCTGGTTGACCTTGTTCTCGAGCATCCAATCGCGGGTGAACTTGCCCGACTGGATGTCGTTGAGGACGCGCTTCATCTCAGCCTTGGTCTCGGGCGTGATGATGCGCGGGCCGGTGACGTACTCGCCGTACTCGGCGGTGTTCGAGATCGAGTAGTTCATGTTGGCGATGCCGCCCTCATAGATGAGGTCCACGATCAGCTTCACCTCGTGGAGGCACTCGAAATAGGCCATCTCGGGGGCGTAGCCGGCCTCGGTCAGCGTCTCGTAGCCGGCCTTGATCAGCTCGACCAGGCCGCCGCAGAGCACGACCTGCTCGCCGAAGAGGTCTGTCTCGCACTCTTCCTTGAAGGTGGTCTCGATGATGCCGGCGCGGCCGCCGCCATTGGCCGAGGCGTAGGAGAGGCCGAGGTCGTGGGCGTTGCCGGTCGCATCCTGGTGGATCGCGATCAGGGTCGGCACGCCACCGCCGCGCTCGTACTCGGAACGGACGGTGTGGCCAGGGCCCTTCGGAGCGACCATCAACACGTCGAGGTCCTTGCGCGGCTCGATCAGGTTGAAGTGAACATTGAGGCCGTGCGCGAAGAGCAGCGCCGCGCCTTCCTTCATATTGGCGGCGAGTTCGTCGCGATAGATGTCGGCCTGCAGCTCGTCCGGCGTCAGCATCATGATGACGTCGGCCCACTTGGCGCCCTCGGCCGGGGTGAACACCTTGAAGCCGGCGCCTTCGGCCTTCTTGCGGGTGGCGGAGCCTTCCTTGAGCGCGATCGCCACGTCCTTGACGCCCGAATCGCGCAGGTTGAGCGCATGGGCATGGCCCTGCGAGCCGTAGCCGACGATGAGGACCTTCTTGCCCTTGATCAGATTGATGTCGGCATCACGATCGTAATAGACGCGCATGGGTGTCTCCTTTGTCACGCGTTGTTCTTCCGGCCCGGATCATTTTTTGCCGTACCGTAGAGGGTGAGGAACTGGTCGGTGGCGCGCTCCGCATCGCGCGCGATCTCGGACTTGCCCAGCGTCAGCGGGTCGCCGAGCAGCAGACGGATCTGGATATCGCGGCCGACCAGGCCGAAAAAGGTGCGGAAGGCCGTCTCGGTGTCGTCGAAAGCGAGGAGCCCGGCCTCGCGGCCCGCCTCGAGCACCGGCATCATACGCTTGCCGATGGCGAAGCGGCCATTGGCCAGCACGATCGAGCCGAGATTGCCGTCGCGCGCCGCCGCCTGGCTGACGCCGACGCGGTTGAGCGCGATCGAGGTCGGTGAGGAAATCACCTCGAGCCAGTTGGTGGCGAAGCGCTTCAGGCTTTCGCGAAGGGTACCGGCATCGAGCTTCTGGCGGTCGAAATTGCCCGCCCTCACCTTCGAGGCCTGCCACTGCACCGTCGCGGTCAACAGGCCGTCGCGGTCACCGAACCATTTGTAGAGGGTTTCCTTGGAGCAGCTCGCCCGCCTCGCCACCGCGGTCATGGTGAGCCCGCTGCCCTTCTCGACCATCAGGCTCAGCACGGCGTCGAGCACGGCCTGCTGGCGCGCTGTCAGCGCCTCGCCTTGCGTCTCTGCCTGGGCCTCGGTCATGGGCGGAACCAATCAGTACCGTACGTTACGGTTCAGGCTCTAGCGCAGGCGCCAGACCCTCGCAAGTCTTATTCGGGGCTGGCGGTGCGTCATGGAAGAATTATCTCCGGGACACTGTCCTCGACGAACGGAGCCTGCCATGCCCCTGCCCAGCCCTGCCGACATCGTTGCCTTCTGGCGCAAGGCCGGCCCGGAGAAATGGTTCGCCAAGGACGCGGCCTTCGACGCCGAAATCCGGCAGCGTTTCCTGCCTGCCTACGAAGCGGCGGCGGCGGGCCGGCTGGACGACTGGCAGGAGACTGCCGAAGGCGCCTATGCCCTTCTCATTCTGCTCGACCAGTTCCCTCGCAACCTGTTTCGCGGCAGCCCGCAGGCTTTCGCCACCGATGCCAAGGCGCTCGCGATTGCACGGCATGCTGTCGCGACGGGCTTCGACAAATCATACGAGCCGCCGGAGCAGCGCTTCCTCTACATGCCGTTCATGCATTCGGAGGCGCTTCACGATCAGGAACATTGCATCGCGCTCTGCGCAGCGGCGGATGATGCCGACGGCGTGAAATACGCCGAGATCCATCGCGACATCATCCGCGATTTCGGCCGCTTCCCCCATCGCAATGCAGTGCTCGGCCGCAAGACGACCGCGGCCGAACAGGCTTTCCTCGACGATGGCGGCTTCGCCGGTTAGCCCAGCCCTGCCTGCTGGCTCGCCATACGCTGCAGGAAGATCGCCGCGACGGTCAGGACGAAGCCGACCCACCACAGCGGCGAACGCAGGCTCTTGCCACTGCCGAGCGGCTCGGCCTGCGCCCGACCGGTCAGGCGCAGGATCACCGGCCCGGCAAGGCAGGCAAACCCCGCAATGCCGAGCCCGAGCGCGATCAGGCTGAGCGTTTCGGGCGTCAGGGTCATGCTCACATCGAATCCGGGCCGCGGCTCATCGCCGCGATACCGGTGCGCGAGACTTCCGTGAGGCCCACTGCCGTCATCGTCTTGATGAAGCGCTCGATCTCCTCGGTCGCGCCGGTCAGCTCGAAGACGAAGGAGGTCAGCGAGGCATCAAGCACGCGCGCGCCGAATGCAGAGGCCAGCCGCATCGCCTCGACGCGATGTTCACCCTTGCCGACGACCTTGACCAGCGCGAGCTCGCGCTCGATCGCCTCGCCCTGCTCGGTCAGGTCGACGACGCGGTGCACCGGCACCAGCCGGTCGAGATGCGCCTTGATCTGATCGATGACGTTGGCCGTGCCGGAGGTCACCACGGTGATGCGCGAGAGATGCTTCTCATGCTCGGTCTCGGAGACGGTGAGGCTCTCGATATTGTAGCCACGGCCCGAGAACAGCCCGGCGATGCGGGCAAGAACGCCTGGTTCGTTGTCGACGATCACCGCCAGGGTGTGGCGCGCGACCGGCTGCGACTTGGGAGCATTCGGATAATGGGTGGCGGGCTTCGACATGGGAGACCTGTAGGCGGTTGGAACGGAGACTATGCGAAAGGGGCTCAGGGCTGGCGGAGATCGACGACGGCAGGTTCGTCCACCTCGTCCTGGGCTACGATCCAGGGTTCGGTGAACGCCGCCGCAAGCCATTCGCGAAAGGCGGGCAGGCCGAGCACCGCCTGCATGTAGTCCCGCGAAGCGGGATCGACCGCGATACCGTAGGTATCGAGGCGGGTGACGATCGGCGCATACATCGCATCGGCCGCCGAGAAAGCACCATAGAGGAAAGGCCCTCCCTTCTTCTGGCCGAAGCGCTCGCGCGCCTGCCGCCAGAGGTCGGTGATCCGCGCGACATCGCGGGCGACGCCCGGTCCACGGTCGCGCATCCCGAAGCGCCTGCCGAGATTCATCGGGCAAGCGCCGCGCAGCGCGGTGAACCCTGCATGCATCTCGCTGGAAATCGCGCGGGCATGAGCGCGAGCCGCCGCGTCGCTCGGCCAGATACCGGCGTCGGGGCGCTTCTCATGCAGATACTCCACGATCGCCAGCGTCTCCCAAACCGCGACGTCGCCGTCGACCAGGGTCGGCACCGTGCCGCCGCTGCCTGGCGCCGCTGCGAAGATCGCCTCCTTGAAGCCGGGCTCGTCGAGCAAGACGAGCTGCTCCGTGAAGGCGATGTCCTTGGCACGCATCAGCAGCCAGGCCCGCAGCGACCAGGACGAATAGCACTTGTTTCCGATCAGGAGCTTCATGCGGCGACGCTCTCCACTTCGGCGGCATAGTCAAGCGCGGCGGCGACATGCAGCGCCGTGGTGTCGAAGGTCGGCACCGCAAAGTCATCCTGCGAGACCAGGAGCCCGATCTCTGTGCAGCCGAGGATCACGCCATCGGCCCGCTCCTCCCGCACCGCCCGCGCAACGATGGCGCGGTAACGCTCGCGCGAGGACGCTTCGATGCGGCCTCGGCACAATTCCTCGTAGATGATGCGATGCACATCATCGCGTTCCGCCGCCGCCGGAACCAGCGCCTCGACACCGAAGGCCTTCAGCCGGTCGCGATAGAAGGCTTGCTCCATGGTGAAGCGCGTCGCCAGCAGCAGCGGGCGCCGCGACGATGTCGCCCGGATCGCGCGCGCCGTCACATCGGCGAGATGCAGGAAGGGCAGCTTGGTCGCGGCCATGATCTGGTCCGCCACCTTGTGCATGGTGTTGGTACAGAGCACGAGGCAGGAGGCGCCGGCATGTTCCAGTCTGCGTGCACTTTCCGCCAACGCAGCGCCGGCCGCGGCCCAGTCGCCTTTCGCCTGCATCTCGGCGATCGGCGCGAAATCCACCGAATGCAGCAGGATGTCGGCCGAGTGCAGCCCGCCCGAGCGCGCCCGCACGCCTTCATTCAGGAGGCGGTAATAGACCGCAGTCGACTCCCAGCTCATCCCGCCGATCAGACCGATAGTGGCCATGGTGTCCTAGCCTATTTCTTAGAGTCATCCCGGGCGCAGCGAAGTTGAGACCCGGGATCCACGCCTGAACCGTTCCGGCATGGACCCCGGATCAGCGCCGCTTCCGCGGCTTGTCCGGGATGACGGCTACAGGATTCGACCTCAGACGAGCTGCTTGCCCTTGGCGTCGATGATCTCGCCGGTATCGCCTTCGAAATCGGGCAGGATCATCTCGTTATGCGCCTTGCCCGACGGGATCATCGGGAAGCAGTTCTCCTCCTTGGCGACGAGGCAGTCGAAGATCACCGGGCCGGGCGTCTCGATCATCTCCATGATCGCGGCGTCGAGCTTGGCCGGGTCGTCGCAGCGGATGCCGTGGCCGCCATAGGCTTCGGCGAGCTTCACGAAGTCGGGCAGCGACTGCGAATAACTCTCCGAGTAGCGCCCGCCATGCAGCAGCTCCTGCCACTGGCGCACCATGCCCATGTACTCGTTGTTGAGGATGAAGATTTTGATCGGCAGCCGGTACTGCACCGCCGTCGACATCTCCTGCATGTTCATCAGGATCGAGGCCTCGCCGGCGACGTCGATGACGAGCGCGTTGGGATGCTTCATCTGCACGCCGATCGCGGCGGGAAGACCGTAGCCCATCGTGCCCAGGCCGCCCGACGTCATCCAGCGGTTCGGCTCCTGGAAATGCAGGTACTGCGCCGCCCACATCTGGTGCTGCCCGACCTCGGTCGTGATGTAGGTGTCGCGATCCTTGGTCAGCGCATAGAGCCGCTCCAGCGCATATTGCGGCTTGATGATCGTATCGGACGACTTGTAGGCGAGGCTCTTGCGGCCGCGCCAGCCATCGATCTGCGTCCACCAGGCGGCGAGCGCCGTCTTGTCGATCTGCGGGCTGGTCTCGCGCCAGACGCGGACCATGTCCTCGAGCACATGGGCGCAGTCGCCGACGATGCCGATATCGACCTTGACCGTCTTGTTGATGGAGGACGGGTCGATGTCGATATGGATCTTCTTCGAGCGCGGCGAGAAGCCGTCGATACGGCCGGTGATGCGGTCGTCGAAGCGCGCACCGATCGCGATCATCACGTCGCAATCATGCATGGCCAGATTGGACTCGTAGGTACCGTGCATGCCGAGCATGCCCAGCCACTGCTTGTCCGCCGCCGGAAAGGCGCCGAGCCCCATCAGGGTCGAGGTGACGGGATAGCCCGTCAGCCGCGCCAGCTCGCGCAGCAGCGCCGAAGCATGCGGGCCGGAATTGATGACGCCGCCGCCGGTATAGAAGATCGGCTTCTTGGCGCTGGCGATCAGCTCGACCGCAGCCTTGATCTTGTCCATGTCGCCCTTGACCACCGGCCGGTAGGTCTTGTGCTGGTTGTCGCGCGGTCGGCTATAGGCGCCGGTCGCGAACTGGATGTCCTTCGGGATGTCGATGACGACGGGGCCCGGACGACCGTTGGCGGCGACATAGAAGGCCTCGTGCAGGATGCGCGGCAGGTCCTTGATGCTCTTCACCAGGTAGTTGTGCTTGGTGCAGGAGCGGGTGATGCCGACCGTATCGCATTCCTGGAAGGCGTCGGAGCCGATCAGATGCGTCGGAACCTGGCCGGTGATGACGACGAGCGGGATCGAGTCGAGCAGCGCGTCGGTCAAGCCGGTGACGGCGTTGGTCGCGCCGGGGCCGGAGGTGACGAGCACGCAGCCGACCTTGCCGGCGCCGGAGCGGGCATAGCCCTCGGCGGCATGGACCGCGCCCTGCTCGTGGCGAACAAGCACGTGCTTGACCTTGTCCTGCTGGAAGATCGCGTCATAGATCGGAAGCACGGCACCACCGGGATACCCGAACAGGTGCTCGACACCCTGGTCCTGAAGCGCGCGGACGACCATCTCGGCTCCGGTCATCATCTCGCTCATAACGCTCTCCTGCGGCTTGTCTTCGGTCTTGCGAAGAATTTGGATCTGACTGGGAAAACGGGCAATAAAAAAGGCCCTCGGAGGGGCCTGGGCGTGCGCTGGCGTCGGGGACGCCCGGTCTTTAAACCGGCCCCTACCAGCGCACCTGTACGAGAATAAGCTTGCGCATCGCGCTCATGATCCTTGGCGAAAGTTGCCGGACGCTAACGGAGGGCGCGCGACTGGTCAAGCGCTTTAGCATCGTCGCGAAAAGTGGAGGCCGCCTTTCAGGCAAATCCATTGCGATGACCGGTATGGAGATCGACTGATCGGCGGCTCCGCGATCCGCCGGCATTGGCAACCGAATGGTTGACGCGAAAGGCGAAAAACTGCTCCCGCTGCGGAACGTTTTCTCAATCCGTTGCCCCTAGCGTGCCGCCCGCTCGAACCGGGACGGCGATGTACCACGAAGTCCACTCCGAAAACATTGCAGCCCGTGCCCACGCGCCCAGGATCGCGGAGCTGCTGAACCGGTTCGCGGCCCACAGCCGCAAGGGCCAGCCCGTCAGCTATGAAGCCTTCGTCGCCGATGTCATGCCCGTCTACGGCGACGAGCTGATCATTCTCGAGCCGACCACAGACGGCGATTATCGCTGGACCCATTACGGCCGCGAGATCGTGCGCTATGTCGGCGGCACGCGGCTCGGCGAAAGGCTCTCGGCGATGCAGCCGCAGGTCGCGGCCTTCACTCGAGCCTGTGCCGAGCGCGCTTTTGCCGAGGACCGGCCATTCTATACCGTCCACCGCGCCAAGCCGACCATGCGCGTGGCGATCTGGGAGCGCCTCCTGCTCCCGACCATTGCGCGCGACGGTCGCAACATGCTCATCGCCTTCAGCCGGCCGTTGCAGTTTCGCGAGGATCTGCTCAACGCGGTGCTCGAAAGCTCCCCGAGCGGCATCGTCGCGCTGCGCACCCTGCGCAATAACGACGGCAGCATCGACGGAACGATCATCGTCGCCACGAACCAGCGGGCCGCGGAACTGGCGAGGCGGCCCGACGCCTGCCTGCTCGATTGCGACGCCCGGGAGGCCCTGCCCTTCCTGACGGATACGACGATCTGGAAACGCTGCTTGGCGGTCTTGGGGGGCCAGCGGAGCGACAGCTTCGAAGCCTCCTTCAACCAGGAGGGGCGCACCAGCTGGCTGCGGCTCGCGATCGCACCGCTCGGCGACGGCCTGTTGCTGACCATCACCGACATCACCGACCTCACCGTCGCAAACCAGACCCTGCAGCTGCGTGCCGCGACGCTCGCGCTCGAGATCGGCCGCGAGCGTGCCACCCGTCGTGCCCTGTCCGAGGAGATCGGCCATCGCGAGGAGCGCGAGAAGGAATTGCGCCGCCTCGCCGAGACCGATCCGCTGACCGCGCTGCTCAACCGCCGCTCCTTCACCGAGCGGGCACATGCGGCCATCGCCGCGAGCGCGCGCGAGGATACCGACATCTCGGTGATCATCGTCGATCTGGACCATTTCAAGCAGGTCAACGACACCTATGGCCATCCGGCCGGCGACGCCGTGATCCGCGCCTTCGCCGATGTCCTGCTCGGGCTGTCGCAGGGCGAGCCCCATCTCGTCGCCCGTGTCGGCGGCGAGGAATTCGCCATCCTGCTGCGCGGCGCCGGCACCGCCGAAGCCATGGTGAGAACCGCCAAGATCCAGGAGGCCCTGGCGAGCCGCGCCTTGCCCGTTTCCGAGACGTTCGAGCTGAGGATCACCGCCAGCTATGGCATCGCGACCCGGCAGCCCGCCGAACCGCTCGCCGATCTGTTTGCGCGGGCGGATCAGGCGCTCTATCGCGCCAAGAGCGAAGGCCGGAACCGCATCGGCATCGCCGCTGTGGATGCGGTCGCCGACGCGGCCTGATCTAGCCTTCCAGTTCGCGCAACGCCGTCTCCAGCGCAGCTTCCGGCGCCGCCGACTGCCAGCCCGTCATCTGGTGCCGGAACCAGGTGACCTGCCGCTTGGCATAGGCCCGCGTATCGGCCTGGCCGCGCCGGATCGCCTCCTCCAGCGAGATCGCGCCGTCGAGATGCGCCATCAGGCCCGGCACGCCATGAGCCCGCATGATCGGCAGCAGCGGATCGAGCTTCCGCTCCCGTAGCCGGACGACCTCATCCAGGGCCCCCTCCGCCATCATCGTTTCGAAGCGATGGTCGATCCTCGCCCGCACCGCTTCCCGGTCCGGGCTGACGAAGAGGCGCAGCAGCGGCAGGCCGTCGAGCGGCCCGGGCTCGCGCTCGCCCTGGAAGCTCGCCAGCGAGCGCCCCGTCGCCAGATGGACCTCGATCGCGCGCATGATCCGCATGCGATCGGACGGCCGCAGCCGTTCCCCCATCACTGGATCGAGGCCGGCGAGCTCGGCGTGCAGCGCCTCGGTCGCGACATCCTCGGCCCGGGCCCGGAAGGCCGAGCGGACAGCCTCCGGCACGGGCGGCATGGCGGAAAACCCCTCGGTGACGGCCTTGAAGTAGAGCCCCGTGCCGCCGGTCAGGACCGGCAGCTTGCCCTGCTCCCAAAGCTCTGGCAGCAGCGCGGCGACATCCGCCGCATAGCGCATCGCCGAATAGTTCACCGCACCGTCGACATGGCCGTAGAGCCGGTGTGGCGCCATCGCCTCCTCGACCACGCTCGGCCGGGCGGAGAGGATGCGCAGGTCGCTATAGACCTGCATGGAATCCGCGTTGACGACGACGCCGTCGAAACGTCGCGCGATTTCGATCGCAAGCGCGGACTTGCCGCTGGCGGTCGGACCTGCGATGAGCACCGCCCTGATCGTCTTTCCCGCCTGCTGCACCGGTCCTCCCATGCTCGTCGCGACTCTCGTTTCCGCCCATGGCCAGGCGCTCGTCGATGAGGCCCTGCTGGCGCGCCTCGCCTGCGCGGTGCCCGGCACCAGCCGCACGGCCGCGCTCCACGGTGCCATCGCCGCCGATCTCTTCGCGGATGGAACCGACGCGCGCAAGCTCGAAGCCGATATCCGCATCGCGCTGGACGGCGCTCCCGTCGACGTCATCGTCCAGCCAGAGGCCGGACGCCGCAAGGCGCTGTTCCTCGCCGATATGGATTCGACCATGATCGGCCAGGAATGCATCGACGAGCTCGCCGCCTATGTCGGCTTGAAGGACCTCGTCGCGGCCATCACCGAGCGAGCCATGCGCGGCGAGATCGCCTTCGAGCCGGCGCTGCGCGAGCGCGTCGCTCTCCTGAAGGGCGTGCCGCTTTCGGTCGTCGACGAGATCATTCGCGAGCGTATCACCTTGACGCCCGGCGGTTATGAGCTGGTCCATACGATGCGAGCCAATGGCGCCTATACCGCGCTGGTCTCGGGCGGCTTCACGGTCTTCACCGGGCCGATCAGCGCAACCATCGGCTTCGACGAGCACCGTTCCAACGTGCTACTGGCGCGGGACGGTATCCTGATCGGTGAGGTCGCCGATCCGATCCTTGGCAAACAGGCGAAACTCGATTCGCTGATCGAGCTGC
Organism: Bosea sp. AS-1; assembly: GCF_002220095.1. Classification (GTDB taxonomy): domain Bacteria; phylum Pseudomonadota; class Alphaproteobacteria; order Rhizobiales; family Beijerinckiaceae; genus Allobosea. Next base: position 1,996,716 of record NZ_CP022372.1, on the reverse strand, counting down.
GCGGCCGCTTCGGCCTGTTAGCGACGCAGACGCTCGCCATCGGTGACGGCGCCAACGATCTCGCGATGCTGGGCGAGGCCGGCCTCGGCGTTGCCTTCCGCGCCAAGCCTGCGGTTGCCGCGGCCGCCGACGCCCGGCTCGAATACGCCGATCTCACCGCCCTGCTCTATGCCCAGGGTTATACCGGCGGCGAGATCGTGCGGAGCTGATCAGTCGACGATGAAGAGCTTCGCGCCCGTCTTGGTCGCGGAGCGATGCGCCTCGGCCCCGTCGGCGACCTGATAGCTCATTCCGGCCTTGAGCGGCATGACGCGGCCATCCTCCAGCGTCGTCTCCATCTCGCCTTCCAGGCACAGGATAATGTGCCCCTTCGAGCACCAGTGGTCGGCGACGTAGCCCGGCGAATATTCCACCATCCGCACCCGGATGCGGTTCCCTTCGGGCCCGAAATACTGCACGCGCCAGGTCGCCTCCCCGACATCGCCGGCGTGACGCTCGGCCGGAACGCTCGACCAGTCGGTCGTGACGAAGGGGATGTCGCTGATCTTCATGCTGCACTCCGGCCGAAGCCATATCCGTCTGCAAGGGGTAGCAGGGGCAGAATGACACCCGGGATCGGTGGCGGCCATCGCCATGAGCGGATGTTCGGCATGCCCGCAGGACGGCACGCCTCCGACGAAAAAAGGGGCGGCCCGACTGACCGCCCCTTGAATCAAGCCTGCCGGCTCCGTCTCAGTTCATCGCGACCGCGACGAAGCGGACCTCGCCCTGCCCGTTCGAGACGAGCAGCAGCGCCGACTTCTTGCCTTCCTTCTTCAGCGCGTCGAGGCGCTTGGTGACGGCGTCCGGCGTGTTGACCGGCTCCTGCCCGACCTCGACGATCAGCTCGCCGACCATCACCCGCTTGTCGGCAGCGTTCGAGTTCGGATCGACCTTGGTGACGACGACGCCCTTGAGGCCGTCCTTGATCGAGTAGCGCTTGCGCAGCTCGTCGTTCTGCGCCGAGAGCTCGAGACCCAGCGCATTCGCGACAGCAGGCTTGGCGGCCTCGGCAGCGGGCTTGTTGGCCGAAGCGGTCTGGACCTTCTCGCCATCTTCGAGGCGGCCGAGCTTGACGGTCTTCTGCTCTTCCTTGCCCTTGCGGATGATCGTGACCGGAACGTCCTTGCCGACCGGCGTCGCCGCGACGATGCGCGGCAGGTCGCGGGAATCCTTGACCTCCTTGCCGTCGAACTTGGTGATCACGTCGCCGGTCTCGAGTCCGGCGGGCTTGGCCGGTCCCTTGTCGTCGACACCGGCGATCAGAGCACCTCGCGCCGCGCCGAGGCCGAGCGCATCGGCCGTGGCGTCGTCGATGCTCTGGATGCGAACGCCGAGCCAGCCGCGGCGGGTCTCGCCGAACTGCTTGAGCTGCTCCACGACATTGGCCGCCAGCGAGGACGGCACCGCGAAGCCGATACCGACCGAGCCGCCGGTCGGCGACAGGATCGCGGTATTGATGCCGATCACCTCGCCGGCCATGTTGAACAGCGGGCCGCCCGAGTTGCCCTTGTTGATGGCCGCGTCGGTCTGGATATAGGTGTCGTACGGGCCCTGACTGATGTCGCGGTTGCGTGCCGAGACGATGCCGGAGGAAACCGAGCCGCCGAGCCCGAACGGGTTGCCGATCGCCATGACCGGGTCGCCGATCCGCATCTTGTCGGAATCGCCGAACTTGACCGCCGGCAGCGGCTTGTCGTGCTTCACGCGCAGCACAGCGAGGTCGACCTTGGTGTCCTTACCGATGACCTCGGCCTTCAGCCTCAGGCCGTCATTGAAGATGACCGTGATCTCGTTGGCGTCACCGATGACATGGTTGTTGGTGACGACGATGCCCGACGAATCGATGACGAAGCCCGAACCGGCCGATTGCGAGCGGCGCTGCTGCGGCGCCTGGCGCTCGCCCTGCTGGTTGCGGCGGTTGAAAAACTCCTCGAACAGGTCGCCGAAGGGGGTGTCGGGGCCGAGCTGCGGCAGCTGCGGCAGGTTGCGCCCCTTGCTGTCGCTGGTCGTGACGGCGGAAATGTTGACCACCGCGGGCATCACCTTCTCGACGAGGTCCGCGAGCGAGGTCTGCCCCTGCAGCAGAGGGGTGTTGGCCTGGGCCTGCGCCGGTGCCAGCACCGGCGTCATCAGCGCCAGACCGGCCACGCCGGCCGCGAGCGCGATGCGGACTGGCCGGGCAGCAACGGAAACGGTTTTCAATGCCATCTGAATCCTCTTGACGGAAAAAGGCAGGCCGATCGACGCGGCACAAATCGCGCCGCGAATTGAACTCCTAAATGCGGCGGAAGGGCGACGCACGATCGTGTCATCGAACACGATCGCGGCATCGCTTACCAGCTTCCGCGCGCGATCCAGACCAGGATCACACCCAGCGCCGCCGAGCCAAGCCCGATCAGTCGCATCCGATCTGGCGGCGTCTCCGCGGCGCTGCGCAGGGCATCCTTCGCCAGATGCGGGATAGCGGCGAAGAGGATGCCCTCGATGGCGAAGACCAGGCCGAGCGCCGCGATGAAATCGAACATCGGCGTCGCTCGCTCCGATCAGGGCCGTGCCGGCGCGGGCGCCGCCGACGGTGCCTGCGTCGTCCCGGTCCCGCGCTGTGCGTTGGGACCGTTGAAGAACTGGAAGAACGGCGAGTCCGGCGTCAGCACCATTCGCGTGTCACCAGGCTTGATGCTGTTCTCGTAGGCCTGCATCGAACGATAGAAGGCGAAGAACTCGGGATCCTTGCCGAAAGCCTCGGCGAAGACCTTGTTTCGTTCACCTTCACCCTGGCCGCGGATCTCGTCGGAGCGCTGCTGCGCCTCCGCCACGATCACGGTCGAGTCCCTGTCGGCCCGGGCGCGGACCTCCTGCGCCTGCTGGCCGCCGAGCGCGCGGGCTTCCGCCGCCTCGCGCTGGCGCTCCGTCTGCATGCGCTGGAACACCGCCGCCGAGTTCGCCGCCGGCAGATCGACGCGGCGCAGGCGCACATCGACGACCGTCATGCCGAAGCGCGCCGCCTCGCGATTCACGTCGTCACGGATGCGGGCCATCAGCCGCGAGCGCTCGGTGCGCACCATGTCGACGAACGTTGCGTCCGCCAGAACCGAACGGACATTGCCGTTCACGATCGAGGCGAGCTGCGAATTCGCGCGCGGGATGTTGTTGACCGCCTGATAGAAGCGCAGCGGATCGGAGATGCGGTAGCGGGTGAAGGCGTCGACGACGAGGCGCTTCTGGTCGGAGGCGATGATCTCCTGCGCCGGCAGGTCGAGGTCGAGGATGCGGTTGTCGAGCAGCGTCACCGTCTCGACCGGCGCGAACCACTTGAAGTAGAGCCCCGGCTCCGTCTTGATCGCACGCACCGCACCCAGCCGCAGCACCAGCGCCGACTGGGTCTGCGAGACGATGAAGGTGCAGGCGTAGAAGACGACCGCAACGGCGACGAGGACGACGAGCAGGGCCGCTTTGAGGAAGGAACCGTTCATCGGGTCGCTCCCTGCGGCTGGGCACCCCGGGCGGGCTGCCGCTGCAGCTGGTCGAGCGGCAGATAGGGCACCACGCCCTGGCCGTTGCCCGTCGAGTCGAGGATGATCTTGTCCGTTCCGCCCATCACACGTTCCATCGTCTCCAGGAACAGACGCTCGCGCGTCACGCCCGGAGCGTTCTTGTATTGCTCGTAGACCGCGGTGAAACGGCTGGCCTGGCCGCGCGCTTCCGCCACAGTCTGCTCCTTGTAGGCTTCCGCCGACTGAACGAGCTGGGCGGCGCGGCCCCGCGCCTCGGGCACCACGCGGTTGGCGTAGGTCTGCGCCTCGTTGCGCAGGCGTTCCTGGTCGGCGCGAGCCGCCTGGACGTCGCGGAAGGCGTCGATGACCTGTTGCGGCGGGTCGACCTTCTGGAGCTGGACGAGCCGGATCTGCACGCCGGCCTTGTAGCCGTTGAGCGTCTCCTGCATGAGCTGGCGCACCTCGGTCTCGATCGCACCACGGTCGGTGGTCAGGACCGGCTGGATGTTCCGCTTGCCGATGATCTCGCGCATCGCGCTCTCGGCCACCGCCTTCACCGTGCCCGGCGGATCCTGGATGTTGAAGACGTAATTCTCGGGCGCGGCCGGGTCGATCTGCCACTGCACGATGAAATCGATGTCGACGATATTCTCGTCGCCGGTGAGCATCAGGCTTTCCTCGGTCACATCGGTCTGACGCGACTGGCGCACCGATTCCACGGTCCGGAAGCCGACTTCCGTGGTGATGACGTTGGTGACCTGGGGCTTGACCACATTGCCGACCGGATAGGGCCAGTTCCAGTTCATGCCCTCACCGGTCTTGCCGGTGAACTTGCCGAAGACGAGGTTGAGGCCGACCTCGTTGGGCCGCACGAAATAGGTGCCTGAGAGCAGCCAGAGCGCGACCAGCAGGAGCGCGCCGAGCACGATGCCCCGCCCACCGAGCCCGCCGCCCGGCATCAGGTTCTTCAGCCGGTCCTGGCTGCGCCGCAGGATTTCTTCCAGATCGGGCGGATTGCCATTGCCTCCGCCGGAGCCGCCGCCCCACGGGCCGCCGCCGCCACTGCCTCCGCGCTGGCCCCAGGGTCCACCCCCGCCGTTGCCGCCGCCGCTCTGGTTACTCCAAGGCATACCTGGGCCGTTCCCTTTCGTTCGTTTTGCTTAAAGCCGAGCCATAGGCGAATGGCGGCCAATTGTCAGCGTCTCCGGGAGAGACGCTGGCTTCACTTGGTCATGGGCCATGAATTCGTCAACGGCGCAAGCCACTCATGACGAATGATAAAGCGGCGATCAGCCGCGCCCAGCCCCTTCCCGCCGGCGGTGGGTCACGAAGCTGAAGGGATATTGGTTGTCGGAATCGGCGGAATGGTCCTCCCGCACGGCCTCGACGAACGCGCTCTTGTCCCAGCGCGGAAAAACCGCGTCGCCTGCAGGAGCCGCATGGACAAGCGTGAGCTCCAGCCGGTCGGCCATCGGCAGCATCTGCGCATAGACCTCGGTGCCGCCGCCGATGATGACTGCATGGGCTCTCATCTCGGCACCGAGCCTCTGCGCCAGCGCCAGCGCCTCGCCGACCGTATGCGCGACATGAACGCCATCGGCTGCGAAACCGCGGTCCCTCGTCAGCACGATCGTCTGGCGCCCGGGCAACGGCTTGCCGATCGAGAGATAGGTCTTGCGCCCCATGATGATGGGGCAGCCTGTCGTAAGCTGGCGGAAGCGCTTGAGATCGGTCTTCAGGCGCCAGATCAGCTGGTTGTCGTTGCCGATCACGCCGTTGTCGGCGATGGCCGCGACGAGCACGAGAGGAAGAGCGGCCATCGTTCGCTCAGCCCGCCGCGCCGAGCTTGGCCAGCGCCTCGCCCTCCAGCCGCTTCACGGTCCACTCGTCCTGCGCCTTGGCGCCGATGGAGCGGTAGAACACCCGCGAGGGCTCGTTCCAGTTCAGCACCCACCAGGCGAGGCGCGGCAGATCTTCATCGACGCAGCGCTTCGCCAGCTGCGCCATCAGCGCCTTGCCGATGCCGCGCCCGCGCTGCCCCGACCGCACGAACAGATCCTCCAGCCAGATGCCGTGCCGTCCCCTGAAGGTCGAGTAGGTATAGAACCAGAGCGCGAAGCCGACCGGCTCGCCGTCCCATTCGGCGATGTCGCAGAATACGCGAGGGCTCTCGCCGAACAGCGATTCCGCGATGTCGTCCTCGCTGGCGACGACCTCGTGCAGCAGCTTCTCATATTCGGCCAGCTCCCGGACGAAGCTCAGCACGAGCCCGGCTTCGCCAGGGCGGGCGGGACGGATGGAAAGGGTCATGCTGCGGTCGTAGCCTCGATGCTCGAATGGGCGCCGCAACCTTCGACCCTCACGCTCGCGGAGGCGACGCTGCGATCATGGCTGATCGCAGCGATCGGCAAGGCGAGATGACGGAATCGGCGGCCGCTGAGGTTCAGGCTTACACCACGCTCCGGGCTTGTGCACAGAAGCTGCGGCGCAGCCCTTCTCTCCACTGTCGCCAACTGCGCCGGTTTCCCTTGCCGAGGCATCGCGAGCCGATAAGCTGGCCATAGCATGCATCCGAGAATCCTCAGGACATTTCTGGCTGCGGCGCGCACGCAGAACATCACGCGGGCCGCCGAAGAGGTTCACCTCGCCCAATCGAGCGCAAGCGACCAGATCCAATCCCTGGAGACCGAGCTGGGCACCGCGCTTTTCGTACGGACGCGGCAAGGCCTGCGCCTGACCGAAGCCGGCGAAACGCTGAAGCCCTACGCCGAAGCCCTGCTCTCCCTTGCCGACGAGGCGCGCGCGGCCGTGGAAACCGCGACCGGCTCCCAAGCGCAGGCCCTGACCATCGGCGCGCTGGAAACGATCGGCGCGGCGCGGCTGCCGCGATGGCTCGCCGATTTTCAGCGCCGCCAGCCCGGCATCGATGTTCACTTGAAGATCGCCGGCACCGGCGAGTTGCTCCAGGCCGTCGCACGCGGCGCGCTCGATGCCGCGTTCTGCTTCGACAGGGAGCCCCTCGACGGACGCCTCGGCCGGCGCATCGTCGCGACTGAACCACTTGTCCTCATCGGACCGCCCGATACCGCCAATACGTCGAAAGCTTCCGGGCTCGAAGCCCTCGGCGCGTCGCGCTTCATCGCAACGGAACGCGGCTGCATCTATCGCCACCTCTTCGACAGGGCTTTTGCCGAGGCCGGGCTCGCGCCTCCGGCGATTGCATCCGAAGTCGGGAGCATTGCCGCGATCGGACGGCTCGTCGCCGGCGGTGGCGGCAAGGCGCTGCTTCCACGGATGGCGGTGACCGGCCTGCTTGCGACGGGCGAGGTGTCCGAACTCCCCTGGCCGGGCTATCTCGACAAGGCGCCGCTCGCCTTGATCTGGCGCCGCCGCCGGGTCCAGCCGCCAGCACTGAAGCTTTTTCTGGCAGCGGCAGAGCAATGGGGGCCGATCGTCAGACCAGTCGATGCCCGCCCTCGACATGCAGCACCGTCCCCGTCGTGAAGCCGTTGCCCATCAGGAAGGCGATCGCTTCGGCGATATCGGCGGGCCGGCCGACCCGGCCAACCGGCAGGCGCCTGGCCATGCCGTCGAGCATCTCGCCTTTCCGGTCACCGGCGACGAAGGCCCAGATCGGCGTATCCACCCAGCCGGGCGAGACCGCATTGACCCGGATCGGGGCCAGCTCGACCGCCAGCGCCCGGACGAGCCCCTCCAGCGCCGCATTGATCGCCGCCACGACCGAGCCGCGCGGCAACGGTCGATAAGCTGCGATACCGGAGGTGAAGGTGATGGAGCCTGACGGCCGCAGCTTCGGTGCGCCGTATTTCGCCAGCAGCAGCGGGCCGAAGACCTTGCTTTCCATCGCCCGCTGCGCCGCCTTGAGATCGAGTGCAGGCAGCAATTCGTAGGAGCCTTGGATGTCGGCCGCGGTGCAGGCGATGTGATCGAGCCCGGTGACTTGGTCGAACAACGCCCCGACCTCCGCTTCGCGGGTGATGTCCACCGCAACGGCCTCCAGCTGAGAATGAGCGCCGAGGCTCTCCCGGGCGCGCGCCAGCTTGTCCGCGTCGCGCCCGGCAATGATCACCTGCGCGCCCTGGTCAAGGCAGCGCCTCGCCAGCGCGAGCCCCATGCCCGAGCTGCCGCCAACGACGAGAACCTTTGAGATCGTATCTGCCATGTTCGCCTTCTTTCCGGTTTCGAACGGAGGAAGGCGGTTTCCCATCACTGCGACGGAGTTCGGAAACGGAAGAAAGCGATTGTGCCATCGGACATTCCGATGACCGACGCAGGAAGTCCAGTCGGAGCTCACCGCCCAGCCTTAAGGTTCGCCACAGCCGGACAGAGCGGAAAACCGCTGACGAACAGATCCTTCCCTCCACGCCATTGCGGCAAGTGGGTTCTGCTTCGGAAATGGCTGTCTTTGAAAGGGCTTGCGATTGACGATCCAGCGGAGCGGCTGGATGATCCATCACATCAACAAGGCTTGGGCCTCGTCGATCGCGGGATTTGTCGGAGCAGCTTGCACCGCGTCAACAAAGCTAAAAGCGCCACGAGCATATTCGTGGGCTCCTGATACCTGGAGGACGCCCATGGTGTACCTGCTGAATTTTGTCATCAACGCCCTGCTGCGCCTCTCGGCGTTCCTGCGCTGGACACGGACCGGCTAACCCGCGCGCTCCGCAGCGCCTACGCGTCGGCTCAGGACTGGTTCCCGCGAAACCTTCGCACATCGGATTGCGCGATCGGCCCCGGATGGGGCCGATCGTCCTTTGCAAAAGCGCAACCGCTCAGTCGCGATACCAGGCCGCGAGATTCCAGGTGGTGACCTCCCAGCCCGAAATATCGGCCGTCAGATTATTGGCCGCAGCGCCGACAACCGTGCGCGAGATGATCGGCAAGAACACATTCGCCTCGCAGAAGATCTCGTTGACCTTGATCAGCAGCGCGGCGCGCTTGGCTGGGTCGAGTTCGGTCTGCGCCGCCTTGTAGGCCTTGTCAGCCTCAGGGTCGGTGTAGCGCGAGACGTTGCGGCCCAGCCACTTGTTCTCCTTGCTGGCGATCTCCCAGGAGACGCACTGGTTGAGGAAGCGCTCCGGATCCGGCTGAGGCTGCGTCTGGGTATACATCTCCATATCGCAGTACAGCTTGGTATAGGTGTCGGGGTTGGCGACGTCCGACGAGAAGAACACCGAAGCCGTCACCGACTTCAGCTCGAGCTCGATGCCGGCGCGCTGGCAGGCCTGCTTGATGATGGCCTGGGTCTTCTGGCGCGGGGCATTGATCGAAGTCTGGAAGACGTATTTGAGCTTCTTGCCGTCCTTTTCGCGGACGCCGTCCGCACCCTTCTTCCAGCCAGCCTCGTCGAGGATCTTGTTGGCCTTGTCGATGTTGAACTCGTATTTCAGCTTGGTCGACTTGAAGCGCTTGGGTTCGTTGACGAAGCTCGCCGTCGCTGTGCCGCCCCGGCCGTAGATGAACTTCTCGATCGAGTCGCGGTCGATCAGCAGGTTCAGCGCCGCGCGCACCTTGGGATCGCTCAGCGTCGGATGCTTGGTCTTGGCGTTGGAGCGCTCGCCGTCGACCTCGGTCCACGGATCCGTCGTGTTCAGCGTGATGAACTCGAGGTCACCGGCCGGAACCGCCACCACCTTGCCGCGGCCGCCTGTCTCCATGCGCTTGAGGACCTCGTCCTCGACCTGCAGGTTCCAGGCATAGTCATATTCACCGGTTTGCAGTACAGCGCGCGCCGCCGAGACCGCGTCACCGCCACCCTTCGCTTCGAGCGTGTCGAACTGGGGCTGGTTCGCGACATGATATGCGGTATTGCGCTCGCCAAGCAGGATATCGCCCGGCTTGAACTCGACGAACTTGTACGGGCCTGTGCCCACCGGCTTCAGGTTGGCCGGCGCCTCGCGCGACTTCGCGCCTTTGTAGTCCGCGAAGATGTGCTTCGGGATCATCATGCCGACGACACCGACGAAGGGGTCGGCCCAGAACGGGGTCGGATCCTTGAAGACGACCTTGATCGTATGGTCGTCGACCTTCTCGACCTTGATGTCCTTGTAGGAACCGGTGGTGTAGGCCGCGGTCGCGGGGTCAGCGGCATACTCCCAGTTGAAGACGACGTCATCGGCGGTGAACGGCTTGCCGTCATGCCACTTCACGCCCTGCTTCAGCTTCCAGGTCACGCTCTTGCCATCCGCCGAGAGACCGCCGTTTTCCTTGGTCGGGATTTCAGCAGCAAGCTGCGGGATCAGGTTGCCTTCCTTGTCCCAGCCGGCGAGCGGCTCGTAGAATACCCGGCAGGCGATCTGGTCCTTGGTGCCCGCGGCAAAATGCGGGTTGAGCAGGGTCGGTGCCTGCCAGAGCAGGATCTTCAGCGCGCCGCCTCCGCCGGCCTTGGTCGGCTTGTACTTGACCGTGGCGTCGGCCATCGCCACGTCGTTCCAGGCCAGGATCTGGCTTGCGATCGGCGCCGTGATGCCCACGGCGGCCATTCTCTGGATGAAGGAACGTCGCGACAGCGTGCCGTCCTTCACATCCGCGACCAAGCCGCGGATTTCCTCTTCCTTCATGGGTTCCCTCCACCTGAATCATCAGGAATGCCCGGCATCGCTGTGCCGTATTGTTGTTGGCGCGCCAGCAATGCATGGGCAGCTACAGGCGTCCAGTTGCTTCGGCGGTCTGCTGCTGTGCTTCCTGCAGGGCACTCATGCGGCAACGGCCTGCCGTGAGGCGGTGCCTGCGCTGGCATCCCGCCCGCCCATTTACTAACAATCGACCCGAATCGCCCAAGGGGAGCGGGGCCGTACCGACGATGAAGCGAACACCCATGTCTGAGCCGGTCGCCGGCATCGCCTGGAAAGCGCGGGCGAAGGATTGCTGGCCGAAGGAAGCGGCCCAGCCATGAGCGCGGCCTCACCGTCCTATATCGACACCTATTATCGCCGCACCCTCGCCTCAGGCGAAAGCTATCCACCGGCCGAGGGGCCGATCAAAACCGAGGTCTGCATTGTCGGTGGCGGGCTCGCCGGCCTGACGGCAGCGCTCGAGCTGGCGCGCGCCGGCCGCTCGGTCGTGCTGCTGGAGGCCGAGCGCATCGCTTGGGGTGCCTCGGGCCGCAATGGCGGCTTCGTCAGCCCCGGCTACGCCACCTCGCTCGCCGCCATCGAGCGCCAGGCCGGACGCGACCAGGCCGATGAGCTCTATCGCCTGACCATGGAAGGCGTCGACATCGTCCGGCACAATATCGAGAGTCTCGGCATCGTCGACGCGGCCCCCTCGCCCGGCATCATGCGGGTCGTGCGCCATGATGGCGGCGCCGCGCTGCAACAGGAGCGCGACGCGCAGGAGAAGCGCTTCGGCCGCAATCTGCGCTATCTGGACCGGGAAGCGACACGCGCGCTGCTGAGCTCGCCGAAATATCACGCCGCGCTTGCCGACGATGACGCCTTCCATTTCCACCCGCTGAACTATGCCCGCGGCCTCGCCCGCGAGATCACGCGGCTGCGCGGCACGATCCACGAAGGCTCGCCGGTCCTCGCTGCCGAGCTCGACGGACCGATCAAGCGACTGCGTACGGCGCGGGCGACGATCGAGGCCGAACAGGTGCTGTTCACCACCGGCGGCTACACCGGCAACCTGTTCGCGCCCCTGAAACGCGCCTTCCTGCCGATCGCGACCTATGTGCTGCTGACCGAAGCCGCGCCGGAGCTGATCGGCGAAGCCATCCGCACCAGCGCCGGGGTGGGCGACGACCGGCGCGCGGGCGATTACTACCGGCTGGTCGAGGGCGGTTCGCGCATCCTCTGGGGCGGACGGATCACCACCCGCACCACCGAGCCGCGCAATGTCGCTGCGCTGCTGCGTCACGAGATGGTCACCACCTACCCTCAGCTCGAAAAGCTCAAGGTCGAGCTCGCCTGGTCGGGGCTGATGTCCTATGCGCGGCATCTCATGCCGCAGATCGGACAATACCGGCCGGGCGTCTGGTATTGCACGGCCTTCGGCGGTCACGGCATGAACACGACGGCGGCAGGCGGCACGGTCATCGCGGAAGCGATCCGCGGCGAGAACGACCGCTACAGGCTGTTCGCTCCGTTCGGTCTCGTCTGGAACGGCGGCCCCTTCGGCACCGCCGCGGTCCAGCTGACCTATTGGCGCTATCAGGCCGCCGATGCGCTGCGGGAACGACAGCGATAACGTCGCAGACGGCGGCACACGGCAGCGATCACGAAGCGGGCTTCCAGTCGAGCTTGACCGCGCTGCGGCCCTGCCGCGCATTGTAACGGATGGCCGCGGCGATCGAATCCTCGATCGCCGCGCGCTCGGCTCCACGAGGACACCCGGTCGTCTCGTATTGCAGCGCCTGCAGGGACAGCCAGACGAGCCATTGCTGCTCGATGGCTTCCATGGGCGTGGCGGACAGAAACGGTTGCGAGAGATAGAAGCGGCGGTCACGCTCCGAGCCGGCGTAGCAGAAGCGCCAATCCACAGCCGGTCCCGGTAGCGCGGGCCGAACCGACACCCACAGCAGGACGAGAACCAGCGCCGCCTGCCTGCTGCACCGGCCCTTCACGCGTGGCTGCGCCTTCCGGCCGCTCACGCCAGCCGTTGTTTTAGCGGGCATGACCTGTCTCAACCGAGTAAGCTGGTCGCGACCGCCCAGAGCAGGAAGATGCCCATCCCGGCCCGGTAGATCACGAAGACCCAACTCGACATCCGCTCCAGATACCGCATCAAGCCCCAGATCGCGGCGAAGGACGCGAGTGAACCCGCGATCAAGCCGACGGCCAGCAGCGCCACGGCATGAGCGTCGATGCCGACCTTGGCGATCTCCCAGGCCTCCTTCAGCCCGGCCAGAGCGATGGCCGGCAGGCCGAGCAGGAACGACAATCGCGCGGCCTCGTCCCGCTTGAAGCCCAGCGCGAGCGCCGCGGTCAATGTCGAGCCGGAGCGCGAGACACCGGGGATCAGGGCGCCGACCTGGGCAAGACCAACCAGCAGGAAATCGCGCAGACTCGCCTGCTCCATCGTGCGGCGATGGCGCGCGAACCACTCCGTCGCCGCCAGCAGCAACGCCATTACGAGCGAAGTGGCGCCGATCACCGCGAGCGAGCGCAGCGGCGAGCCGCAGCGATTGAGCAGCGGCGCGAGCGCGATACCGGCCACGACGATCGGGATCGTCGCGATGACGATGCCGAATGCCAGCCGGCCCGGCCCCGTCGTGAACTGACGTGTGCGTAGCGCAACGAGCGCTCCGCTTGCGATGTTGCCGACATCGCGCCTGAAATAGCTCACGACCGCGGCCAGCGCGGCCAGCTGCATCAGTGCCGAGAAGGCTGAGCCGGGGTCCGGCCAGCCGAGCAGTGCCGGCACGACGCGCATATGGGCCGTCGACGAGATCGGCAGCAGCTCGCTGACGCCCTGAACCAGCCCGAGCACGATCATCTGCCCGAAATCGAGCGTGGCGAACCCGGTATCGAGTCCGGCGGAGCAAGCGGCTGCGGCCATGGCAATGGGTCTCGTGACGGAACTGCCGCGCGCCAAGCACAAAGCATTCCAAGAAAGGCGCTTCGCTGGCCGATGCTGTATCCCCCCGCGATGAGGTCATGCGACGGGTCTTGAGGCCTCCAGCGTCCCTGCGACCATGCGGGGTCGGATTCCGGACCGCGAACTCCGCCTTCAAACTTTGCAGCTTCGCAAAATTCTTGAAGGTCGCGCGAGGCGTCTCAGGCGGCGCTGCTGCGGTTGAGCGAGGCGATCAGATCGGCGAAGCGCTCGCCTTGCACCGCGATATGGGCGTGGAGGCGCTGGGCGGCGAGCTGACCTTTGCCGCCGAGGAGCGCCGCGACAATGGCTTCGTGCTCGGCCTGCGAGGCCGCGACGCGGTTACGGACGCGCAGCTGCAGGCGACGGAACGGCGCCAGCCGGCGGTGTAGCGCATGCGCCTGCTCGGCCAGGAAGGGGTTGCCGCTCGCCGCATAGATGGCGCGATGGAAGCGCTCGTTCTCATAGTAGTAGACGTCGGGATCGGCCTGTTCCGAGGCCTTGCGACAGGCTTCGAGCGCTTCGGTCAGGGCGCGCTCGTCCTCGGGCAGGAGGCGGCGTGCCGCCAGCTTGCCGCAGATCGCCTCGATCTCCGCCATCATCTCGAACATATCGATCAGCCGCTTGGGATCGGGCGCGCTGACGATGGCGCCGCGATGGCGGCGGACATCGACCAGCCCCGCCACCGCGAGCTGCTGCAGGGCTTCGCGGATCGGCGTGCGGGAAACCCCGAAGCGTGTCGCCAGTGACGCTTCGTCCAGCCGGTCGCCGGGGCGATAGGCGCCGGTGACGATCTCGTCCTCGATCCGGTCCCGCAGGAGATTGGATTGTCTTTCGTTCATCAGCGCGCTTCTGGTTGGCCGAATGGCTGCGGCGGCTTCACGCACTGTGAGCGATCGCACGCGGCCATGCAAGTTCTGCATTCAAATCCGACCAGATTGTATGCGATCTGTTGACACAGCGCGGCGACGATGCCTTGATCGCGCCAACGACAAACGGGCGCATGACCCGACATTCAGGAGGAACGCCATGAAACTGACTCGCAGGCAGACTCTCATCGGCGCATTGGCCGCCCCCGCTCTCGTCAAGGCAGGGACGGCCCAGGCAGCCACGTCCTTGAAGATTTCCCACCAGTTCCCCGGCGGCAGCATCGAGCAGGGCGATTTCCGCGACCGGATGTGCCGCCGCTTCGCCGCCGAGGTCGAGAAGCGCACCAACGGCGCGCTGAAGTTCGACATCTATGCGAACTCCTCGCTGATGAAGACGAACGCGCAGTTCTCGGCGATGCGCCGCGGCGCGCTCGACATGTCGCTCTTCCCTGTGCCCTACGCGGGGGGCGAGGTGCCGGCCTGCAATCTCGGCCTGATGCCCTGCCTGGTGACGAGCTACGAGCAGGGCGCGAAGTGGAAGAATGCCGAGGTCGGCAAGGCGCTCGCGAAGATCCTGGAGAGCAAGGGCATCGTCTTCGTCTCCTGGGTCTGGCAGGCGGGCGGCATCGCCTCGCGCAGCGCGCCGGTGCTGGCGCCGGAGGATGCCAGTGGCATCAAGATCCGCGGCGGCAGCCGCGAGATGGACCGCATGTTCGCCGCCGCCGGCGCCCAGGTTTCGACCATGCCGTCGAACGAGATCTATATCGGCATGCAGACCAGCGCGCTCGATGCCGCCGTCACCTCCTCGACCAGCCTGATCTCCTTCCGCCTGGAAGAGCTCGCCAAGTCGCTGACCGCGGCGCGCCAGGGCTCGTTCTGGTTCATGCTGGAGCCGCTGCTGATGTCGAAGGCGATCTTCGACGCGCTGCCGGCCGACCAGCGCAAAGCGATCCTCGACGTCGGCGCCGAGATGGAGAGCTGGGCGACCGCGCAGGCCAAGGCCGACGACGAGGAGGTCGCCAAGGTCTATGCCGCGAAGGGCGTCAAGGTCTCCGACATGAGCGCGGCCAATCTCGCCGCCTGGCGCAAGATCGCCGAAGACAGCGCCTGGAAGGACTATGCCGCCGCCTCGAGCGAGGCGGCCGAGCTGATGAAGCTCGCGCAGAAAGTCTCCTGAGATGAGCGGAGCGCTGCAGCACGACGCCATTCTGGCCGCCGACGGTCCGCAGAACGTCGCCGACGAGCGTGGCGCTGCGGCGCTGCTCGGCATCGTCAATCGCCTCGCCTTCCGGCTCTCGGCGGTCGCGCTCGTCGCGGCCGGCTTCGTGCTGACCTTCGGCGTGGTGACGGGCCACGTCACCAAGACCTCCGTGCTCTGGCAGGACGAGGTGACGATCTTCCTGATCGCGGGCGCGATCTTCCTCTCGGCCGCGACCGTGCAGGCCGGGCGGGGGCATGTCGGCATCGACTTGCTCGACCATTGGTTCCCCGCCTCGAAGGAGAGCCGCCGGCTCGCCGTCGATGCGGTGATGCTGTGCTTCTGCCTGATCTTCGCCTGGAAGACGGCGATGCTCCTCCACGAGGCCTATGTCGATGGCCAGACTTCGCAATCGGCCTGGGGCCCGCCCCTCTGGATTCCCTATGCGCTTCTGTGCTCCGGCATGGTCCTCCTGGCGCTCCAGGTCGCCCTGCAGGTGGCGACGCGCTCGCCGCTCCTGTGCCTCGCCGTGCTGGCCGTCGCGGCGGCCGTCGTCTTCTGGCCTCGCTCGCCACTCCCGCTGGTCAGCGGGATGCCGCAATGGGCGGTCGGCGTCTCCTATTGCGTGGTCACCTTGCTGGTCATGTTCTCCGGCATGCCGATCGCCTTCGCCCTCGGCGTGGTCGCCATCGGCTTCATGGTTCTGTTCATGCCGGCGGCCTCGCTCGATACGATCGCGCAGAACTTCTACGAGGAGATCGCCAACGTCATCATCCTGGCGATCCCGCTCTTCATCCTGAAGGGCGCGGCGATCGGGCGCTCCAATGCCGGTCGCGACCTCTATTCGGCGCTGCATGCCTGGCTGCATAAAATTCCCGGCGGCCTCGGCGTGGCCAATACCGTCGCCTGCGGCCTGTTCGCGGCGATGGCCGGCTCCTCTCCCGCCACCTGCTCGGCCATCGGCTCGGCCGGCATCCCCGAGATGCGGGCTCGCGGCTATTCGCCCGGCTTCGCCGCCGGCATCATCGCCGCCGGTGGCACGCTCGGCATCCTGCTGCCGCCCTCGGTGACGATGCTGCTCTATGCGGTCGCGGCCGAGGTCTCGCTGGGCAAGCTCTTCCTCGCCGGCATCGGGCCTGGCCTGCTGTTGATGCTGCTCTTCGCAGGCTACTCGATGCTGCGCTACAGCAAGGAGAAGCGGCTCGCCCTGGCCGAGGCCGCGGCCACCGGCAAACATTCGGCGCTGCTCGACGAGGAGCACTACACCCTCAGCCAAAAGCTCAGGATGATCGGCTGGGTCGCACCCTTCGTCACCATCCTCGCCGGCGTGATGATCGTGCTCTATGCCGGCTGGGCGACGCCCTCCGAGACCGCCGGCGTCGGCGCCGTGCTGGCGCTCGCCGTGATCGGCGTGATGTACGGCATCTGGCGCCCGTCCAAAGTCATGCCGATCGTCTCCGGCACGCTCAAGGAATCGACCATGCTGCTGATGATTGTCGGCATGTCGCTCCTCTACGCCTATGTGATGAGCTATCTCCACATCAGCCAGTCGGCGGCCGCCTGGATCATCGGGCTCAACCTGTCGAAATGGGTGCTGCTGACCGCCATCCTCGTCTTCGTGGTCGTGCTGGGCTTCTTCCTGCCGCCGGTCTCGATCATCCTGATGACGGCGCCGATCATCCTGCCGCCGCTGAAGGCCGCCGGCTTCGATCTGATCTGGTTCGGCGTCGTCATGACCATCGTCATGGAGATGGGGCTCATTCATCCGCCGGTCGGCCTCAACATCTTCGTCATCAAGAACATCGCGCCGGACATCCCGCTGAACCAGATCATGTGGGGCACCCTGCCCTTCGTGCTGCTGATCACGCTGGCTGTGGTGATCGTCTGCCTCTTCCCGGGGCTGGTGACCTGGCTGCCGGCCGCGATCATGGGGTGAGGTGATGATGTTCGGCGGCGGAACCAGGCTCCCCGTGAACCGGGGCTTCATTCAGGATCTGGTGACGACGATCACCAGCCGCAGCCGCGAGCTCGTCGGGTTCGACCGCATCGGCAGGCGCGCGGGCGAGCCCGATCTGCCGGCGCTCGCTCGCGACATCCTCGGCGTCAAGGGCGAGGCCTCGGGCGTCGCGCTCGCGCTCGAACTGCTCGACGGTTACGCCCGCGCGGACGCGTCGCAGCGCCTGTCTTTCCTGAAGGTTCTCGCCACCGATTTCGGCCCCGACACGGCGCGGCTGCAGGTGGCGGTCGCAGCCTATCTCGCCGACAGCGGCGCCGAGGCTGCGGCGGCGCTGAACGACGCTTCCGAACCGCGTCGGCAGGAATTGCTGCGGCGGCTCAACCGGGCGCCCGGCGGCACCGAGGCGCTGGTGCGCATGCGCGAGGACCTGCTGCTGGCGCTGCGCGAGCACAAGGACCTCGCCGTCGTCGACCGCGACTTCGTCCACCTCCTCGCCTCGTGGTTCAACCGCGGCTTCCTCGTCCTCAAACGCATCGACTGGACGACCGCGGCCAACATCCTTGAAAAGATCATCCGCTACGAGGCGGTTCACACGATCCAGAACTGGGACGACCTGCGCAACAGGCTCGCCCCGGGCGATCGGCGCTGCTTCGCCTTCTTCCACCCCCAGATGGGCGACGAGCCGCTGGTCTTCGTCGAAGTCGCGCTGACCCGCGAGATACCGGGCGCGATCGCACCGCTGCTCGATCTCGACCGGGCGGCGATTCCCGCCGCCCGCGCCACGACAGCGGTCTTCTATTCGATCTCCAACTGCCAGGCGGGCCTGAAGGGCATCAGCTTCGGCAATTTCTTGATCAAGCAGGTGGTCGAGGAGCTGAAGCGGGAGCTGCCGGGCCTCACGACCTTCGTCACGCTCTCCCCCGTTCCGGGCTTCATGGGCTGGCTCGGGCGCATGCTCAAGGCCGATGACGCCGACCGCCCGGCTCTCGACTGGCAAGAGCTCGCGACTCTGCAGGATCCCGGCTGGAGCACCCGCGCGATGCCCGGTGACAGGAACCTGCTCCAAGAGGCCGAACTGGCCGCCGCCGCCTGGTATTTCCTGGAAGCGAAGGCCGGCAGCAAGCCGCTCGATCCGGTGGCGCGCTTCCACCTCGGCAACGGTGCCCGGCTGGAGCGGATCAACTGGCGTGGCGACGTCTCGGCCAATGGCCTGCGGCAGGCCGGCGGCCTGATGGTGAATTACCTCTATGAGCTCGGGGCGATCGAGGCTAACCACGAAGCCTTCGTGCAGCACGGAACGATCGCCGCCTCCCAGGCCGTCCGCAAGCTCAACGCCGCACCATCGGCCGCGAGCGTCCGCCGACGATCACGGCCTGCGGCTGCGGCGGCGCCTTCCGCCGCCGACAAGGGCTGACTTCGAATACTCAGGGACTTTCATCGATGACCAACCACCTGTTCGACCTGATCCGCTCTCGGATGCCGGGCCCCGAGGCGCGTTTCGCGCTGCTCGATGACGGCCGGGTCTACCGCTATCAGGACGTGCTCGACGTCTCCGCCCGCTTCGCCAATGCGCTGGTCGGCCTCGGCGTAAAGCCAGGCGATCGCGTGGCGGTTCAAGTCGAGAAGAGCATCGAGTCCCTGATGCTCTATCTCGGCACGGTCCGGGCGGGCGCGATCTTCCTGCCGCTCAACTCCGCCTACACCCCGGCCGAGATCGAGTACTTCCTCGGCGATGCCGAGCCCACCGTCTTCGTCTGCGACCCGGCCAAGGCCGACGGCCTGCGGCCTGTCGCGGAGAAGGCGGGCGCCCGGCTGGAGACGCTCGGCGTCGGCAATGGCAGCCTGCTCGACAAGGCCAACGCGGCTTCGGCCAGCTTCAGCGATGTCGCCCGCGGACCGGACGATCTCGCCGCCATCCTCTATACCTCCGGCACGACCGGGCGCTCGAAGGGAGCGATGCTCAGCCACGACAACCTGTCGTCGAACTCCCTGACGCTGGCCGATTACTGGCGCTTCAGCAAGGACGACGTGCTGCTGCACGCGCTGCCGATCTTCCACACCCACGGCCTGTTCGTCGCGACCAATGTCGTGCTGCTTTCCGGCGCCTCGATGGTGCTGCTGCCGAAATTCGACCCCGAGCAAATCTTCAAATACATGCCGCAGGCGACGAGCATGATGGGCGTGCCAACCTTCTATGTCCGCCTGCTGCAGGATGCGCGGCTGAACCGGGAGACGACGAAGCATATGCGCCTCTTCGTCTCCGGCTCAGCGCCGCTGCTGGCCGAGACGCATCGCGAATGGCGCGAGCGCACCGGCCACGCCATCCTCGAACGCTACGGCATGACCGAGACCAACATGAACACCTCGAACCCCTATGACGGGGATCGCGTCGCCGGCACGGTCGGCTTCCCGCTGCCGGGCGTCACCGCCCGCGTCGTCGATCCCGAAACCGGCAAGGCGCTGGCGGCCGAGGAGATCGGCATGATCGAGGTCAAGGGACCGAACGTCTTCAAGGGCTACTGGCGCAACCCCGAGAAGACGGCGGCCGAGTTCCGGCCGGACGGCTTCTTCATCACGGGCGATCTCGGGAAGATCGACGAGCGTGGCTATGTCCACATCGTCGGGCGCGGCAAGGACCTGATCATCACCGGCGGCTACAACGTCTACCCGAAGGAGGTCGAGACCGAGATCGACGGCATGGAGGGCGTCGTCGAGAGCGCGGTCTTCGGCGTGCCGCACGCTGATTTCGGCGAGGGCGTCACGGCGGTCGTGGTCTGCAAACCGGGCGCCAACATCACCGCACCAGTCATTGCGAAGGCGCTTGAGGACCGGCTCGCCAAATTCAAGCTGCCGAAGCAGGTCTTCATCGTGCCCGAGCTGCCGCGCAACACCATGGGCAAGGTCCAGAAGAACCTGCTGCGCGATCAGTACAAGGATATCTACGCCGCGAAGTAATCGCGCCGTCCAAGCTTCGGACCGGAAATCGACCTGCGCTTTCCGGTCCGGCCTCTAGCGGATCAAGGTGGCGATGCCCCTGCGGCCCAGGGTAAAGACGCCGAACAGGATCAGCTGTCCGGCGACGAGAACGAACGGCCAGGTAAACCCTCCGGTCTTGCTGGCGACGACGGCGAAGACCAGCGGCCCGCAGATCGAGCCGACGAAGCCGAACAGGCTCGCGCCCGACGTGATCTCGCCGATCAGCGCTGCGGGCGAGGCACGGGCGAGTTCGGCCATATGCACGCCGTTCCAGCCCATCGAGGTCGCTCCGACCAGCGCCATGCAGCCATAGACCAGCCAGGGGCTCCCCGCGGCGAGCCAGACGAGCAGCAGGATCGCGCCGCCGGCCCCGACCGCCAGAGCGGACAGGAGCATCAGTCCCGTTCCCAGCCGGTCGGCCAGCCAGCCGAAGAAGATGCGCGCCAGCGTGCTCGCCGCCAGCAGCACCGACATGTAGAAGCCGGCCTGCGCGAGACTCTTCCCGTGCTGCGTGACCATGTAGGTCGCCGTGAATGCCGTGATGCAGGCCTGGGTGATCGAGAACGACACCCCCATCGCGGTCAGCATCGGCAGCGATGGGTGGGAGTTGAGCACCCGCGCCGAGCGCGTCAGCGACGAGGGCGACAGGAATAGGCGCGGCCAGGCGGGGTTCTGCGGCCCCTTTTCCTCATCGAGCCTGTGGCGAAACCCCTGCACCGACAAGGCGCAGAGCAGCGTGACGGCGATGACCGTCGCGATGGCGCCGGTGAAACCGAATGTCAGCACCAGGGGCGCAACGGCGAGGCCGGCCAGTGCGCCTCCGAGCGGCACGCCCGCCTGCTTGATCGAAAAGACCAGCGTGCGATGCTCCGGCGGCGCGGCGCGCATCAGGATCTGGCTGCCCGCAGGCGTGTTCGGCGCCAACCCCAGCCCGACGAGCAGGGCACCGACGAGCGCGACCGCGATGACCGGCTGCGACAGGATCGCCAGCCCGACGGCGACGGACAGGAGGCCGAACTGCAAGGTGCGGATCGGGCCATAATGCCCGAGCATCACGCCGCCGCAGGCCAGGAACCAGCAGATGCCGGCGGAGACCACGGCCGAGACGTAGCCGATGTCCTGTGGCGCCAGCCCCCACCGTAGCGTCAGGATTGGGCCGAGAAGCGGCACGGCGGCTGCAGCGAACGAACTGACGACCTGCACCAACAGAGTCGCGCTCAAGGCGCTCAGCCACAATGGCAGCTTCAACCCACCCCTCCCAGCCGCGTCCGGGCGACGGCCTTGTCTGCTGGCGCTGGCCGGGGCTCACGCCCGCGGATTGCAGCCTTGGACAGGTCATCCCGTAAGGCGGGGGCGCCGTCGAGCCCGGTCGCGAGCTTGGCCGCCCTGCAGCGGATGCATGCGGCGCCGGACCGCCTCAGTCGGGCTCACACCGCGACGTCGGCCTTGATGACGGCATGAGGCGAGTAGTCCTCGACCTCGAAATCCTCGATCCGGTAGTCGTCGATGCTGGCGGCGTGCCGCGTCAGGCGCATTTTGGGGAATGGGCGCGGCTCACGGGCCAACTGCTCCCGCGCCTGGTCGAGATGGTTGAGGTAGAGATGCACATCTCCGCCGAACCAGACGAAATCGCCGAGCTTCAGGCCCGCCTGCTGCGCGATCATCAATTGCAGAGCGCAGCAATTGACCCAGTTGAATCCCACTCCGAGCAGCAGGTCGGCCGAGCGTTGGAAGCATAGGGAATTCAGCCGCCCGTCGGAGGTGACATGGTACTGGTAGACCATGTGACAGGGGGGCAGCGCCATCTGGCTGAGCTCGGCCACGTTCCAGCCATGGAACAGCATCCGGCGGCTCGACGGGTTGTTGCGCAGCGTGTTGATGAGCTCGCTGATCTGGTCGTGCTCGCCGCCATCGGCGCCCAGCCAGCGTCGCCATTGCTTGCCATAGACCGGACCGAGCTCGCCCCAGCGCGCCGCAAAGGCATCATCCTCGGCGATGCGCTTCTCGAAGTCGCTCTGGCTGATCGCTTCGCCGGTCTCGCGGCGATAGGCAGCAAGCGGCCAGTCGGTCCAGATCCGCACATTCGCGCGGATCAGCGGCTGGATATTGGTCTGGCCGGTGAGGAACCAGAGCATCTCCTTCACCGCCGTCTTCCAGAAGACGCGCTTGGTGGTCAGGATCGGCACCGTCCCATCCGACAGGTCGAAGCGGGCCATGGCGCCGAAGATCGAGCGCGTGCCCACACCGGTGCGGTCGAGCCGCTCGTCGCCCCGTTCCAGCACGTCGGACAGAAGGTCGAGATATTGGTATTCCGGGTGCCTGCGGCTCATTCTTGTCTCCTGGGACCGCGCGATACCGGTCGCGACAATCCTCTTCCTTCCGCGCACCGCATCATGGCGGATGCGCCGCCTTCCCCGTGGCCGGCCGGGGCATCTCCGGCAACGCAAAGCACGCGAGCATAGCCGCTCGCAACCGCCTTGGCGCTGCCGTGCCGGCAAGCGTCCCCAGCCTTTGCAGCATGTCGCGACAGGGCGTGGCCGGAACAATGCCCGGCCGCTGTGGTTGCCTCACCGGCTGTCCTGAACGAGGGAGAGGCAAGCATGCTCTCACGACGATCGACGATGCTGGCCGTCATGGCCACGCTCACGCTGCCGGCGCCCGTATGGGCCCAGCCCTCCACGACGCCGCCCAAGCCGTCCGACAAGGGAATCTCCATGGAGGATGCACGCCGCATCGCGACCGAAAACGGCGTCGCCCGCATCGAGGAGATCAAGCTGGACGACGGGCAGTGGAAGGTCGAGGGCCGCGACAGCCTCGGCTCCGAGATCGAGATCAAGCTGCGCGCCAGCGACGGCACCATCATCAAACTGGAGCGGGAGCGGCCCGCCTCGGCCAAGGCCGGGAACTGATCGCCTCACGGCATTGCGACCGGCCGTGATGGCTCCTGTCGGAAACCTGCCGCATTCGAGCGCACTCTTCGCACCTCTGATTCACGAGGTTCGAGATGCGGATGAACGGTGCGGCTCGCCTGCTTGCGCTGACCCTGTTCGGTGGTTTCGCCGCCCTGCCGAGCCCTGCCATATGGGCACAGGCCGCGGCAACCTCGCCCGAGGATGGGCAGACGATCTCGGAAAGCCGCGCCCGCGAAATCGCCTGGAGCGCCGGGCTCGTCCATGTCGAGGAGATCACCCGCGCGGGCGATCGCTGGGAGCTGGCTGGGCGCACCGTGGACGACGACGAGATCATCCTCGACATCGACGCGCGAGATGGACGAATTCTCGATTGAGGCGCGAAAGCCTCACCTGATGATCCTTGCTGTCGAAATCGAGCCAACGGTCTTTTCCCGCGCCGCGGCTATGCCTATATTCCGGCTGCCGCTCGCAAGAACGGCTATGGCGATAAACGGATTTCGAAATAAGCCTTTCGGACCCGGGGGCGGTACCCGGCGCCTCCACCAAAGCCCTGACAACGCAGGGTTTCGGCGGGGGCGAAATAGGATCGACGAGGGTGTAAAGGTTGTCCTTTTGCTCGGCATGGTTCCGCCGTTATCGGGCCAAAAGCATAGTTGCCAACGACAACAATGCTCGGGTTGCTGTCGCCGCGTAAGCGGTGCTGGTTCCCAAACCAAAGCCCTTGCGCTTAGCCGCGTAAGGCGGGGCTCGGAGGCGCCTGGCAACAGAAGCCTCCACTTTCATGTTCTGGCCTGCCGGCTGTTCCCGCCGGGTTTAGTGAAGCGGAAACGTCGACGCACATGTCCAAGGATGTCCTTCGTTACGATCTGATGGTCCAGGAGGCGCTCAAGGGCGTCGTCCGCAAGATCCTGTCGGAGGCCGCGCGCGACGGGCTGCCGGGCGAGCATCATTTCTATGTCACCTTCCGCACGGGGGCTCCGGGCGTGCGCCTGTCGCAGCGCCTGCGCGAGAAGCATCCGGAGGAGATGACCATCGTCCTCCAGCACCAGTTCTGGGATCTGAGCGTCAGCGACCATGCCTTCGAGGTCGGCCTGTCGTTCTCCGGCGTGCCGGAGAGGCTGCTTGTGCCCTTCGACGCGATCACGACCTTCTTCGACCCCTCCGTGCAGTTCGGCCTCAAATTCGAGACGCAGGACGCGCCCGAGGAGGCCGAGGTCCCGCAGGAGCCCGAAACGGCGGACGCGCCGACCCCACTGCCGGCCAAAGTCGTGCCGGCGGGTGTTCCGGCCGTGAAATCGAAGGCGGCCGAGGCGGAAACTTCCGACGGCGACGGCAAGGCCGGCGACAAGGAGGCCGCGGCCTCCGAGAGCGACGGCGACGGCCGCGGTACCGCCGAAGTCGTCAGCCTCGATTCCTTCCGCAAGAAGACCTGACGACGCAGCTGACGGACTTGATCCCATGACCGAGACGCGCACCGAAACCGATTCCTTCGGCCCGATCGCCGTGCCGGCGGATCGCTACTGGGGCGCGCAGACACAGCGCTCGCTGGAGAATTTCAAGATCGGCGGCGAGCGCGAGCGCATGCCACTGCCGCTGGTCCACGCTTTGGTGCTGGTCAAGAAGGCCGCCGCTCGCGTCAATGCCCGCCTCGGCCTGCTCGACCAGCGCGTCGCCGGCGCCATCGGCCAGGCTTCGGACGAGGCGCTCGCCGGCAAGTTCGACGATCATTTCCCGCTGGTGATCTGGCAAACGGGTTCCGGAACCCAGTCCAACATGAACGCCAACGAGGTGCTCGCGAATCGCGCCAACGAATTGCTTGGCGCCGGCCTTGGCGCCAAGAGCCCGGTGCACCCGAACGACCACGTCAATCGCGGCCAGTCCTCCAACGATTCCTTCCCGACCGCGATGCATATCGCCGCCGTGTTGGAGATCACGCGCAGGCTGCTCCCTGCGTTACACAACCTTGAAACCGCGCTCGCCACCAAGGCCGAAGCCTTCAAGGACCTGGTGAAGATCGGCCGCACCCATCTGCAGGACGCCACTCCTGTCACGCTTGGCCAGGAATTCTCCGGCTACGCCATGCAGCTTCATCTCGGCATCGGCCGCATAGAGGCGGCGCTCGGCGGGCTCTACGCGCTGGCCCAGGGCGGCACCGCCGTCGGCACCGGCCTCAATACTCATCCCGATTTCGCGGTGCTCTTCGCCAAGGAGGTCGCGATCCTGTCCGGCCTGCCCTTCCGCAGCGCCGACAACAAGTTCGAGGCGCTGGCGAGCCACGGCGCGTTGGCTGCCGCCCATGGCACGCTCGCCGCGCTCGCCTCCGACCTGTTCAAGATCGGCAACGACATCCGCCTGATGGGCTCCGGCCCACGCTCCGGCCTCGGCGAGATCAGCCTGCCCGAGAACGAGCCCGGCTCCTCGATCATGCCCGGTAAGGTCAACCCGACCCAGGCCGAGGCGCTGACCATGGTCGCGACCCAGGTCCACGGCAATCAGGCGACGATCGGCTTCGCCGCCTCCCAGGGCCATTTCGAGCTCAACGTCTTCAAGCCGGTAATCGCCGCCGCCTTCCTTCAGTCGGTGCGGCTCCTGGCCGATGCGGCAGACAGCTTCCGCATCAACTGCGTGGAGGGCATCGTACCCAACGAGGCGCAGCTCAAGGACCTGCTGTCGCGCTCGCTGATGCTGGTGACGGCCCTCGCCCCCGCGATCGGCTACGACAAGGCCGCGAGCATCGCCAAGGCCGCCCATCACAACGGCACGACACTGCGCGAGGAAGCGCTGAAGGCCGGCGTCGACGCGAAGCTCTTCGACGAGACGGTGCGGCCTGAGAAGATGCTCAGCCCCGCTTGAACGGAAGCTCCGCCATGGCCGAGATCGTCAACCTCCGCCGTGCCCGCAAGCAAAAGGCGCGCACGGAAGCCGGCAAGCAGGCCGAGCAGAACCGCATCGCCTTCGGGCGCAGCAAGGCAGAACGCAATCTCACCGAGGCCGAGCGCGCCAAGGCCGAACGCCATATCGAAGGCCACCGCCTGTCGCGGGATGACGCGCCGGAGAAGGCATGACGCCGGAGCGCAAGCGCTCGCTCAGTATTGCCGGCCACCGCACCAGCGTCTCGCTCGAAGATGAGTTCTGGGAAGCGCTGAAAGAGATCGCCGCCGGTGAAGGCCGCAGCCTCGCCACCCTGATCGCCGAGATCGATACCGCCCGCGGCAACATCAACCTCTCGGCAGCGCTGCGCCTCCACGCGCTAGCGCATTATCGGAAGTTAGCCGGGGCGCGAGGCTGAAGCAGCGCCTCATCGCCCTCGCAAAACAAACCCATCAGCTCAGAGCCTTACAGGCAGAACCGGAATCAATCTGGGAAGCTGTTGAATCAGCATCTCAGTTCAGCGGCGCGTTGCGCGGCGGCGGCATGGGAGCGATCTGGAACGGCTGAGCTGGCGTGCTTGCCGGCGGCGTCTGCACCGTCCCTTCGGGGGAGCTCGCCCGCGGCGCGCTCGGCAGGACGAGCGGCCCCGGCTGAGGCTGCGGTGAGGGCGGCGTCGGAGCCGGTTGCGCAGCAGCACGCTCGGCCGCCGCTCGCGCACGCTCCTCGACTTCGGCCCGGCGCCGCGCCTCCTGTTCGGCTCTGGCCTGTTCGGCCTGCTTGCGCTGCTCTTCCGCGAGCCTGCGCTGTTCCTCGGCCCGCCGCAGCTCTTCCTGGCGCTTCTCCTCGGCGAGGCGCGCTTCCTCCTGCGCCTTCAGGAAGAGATTGAGCTGGCGCTCGTTCTCGCGCATCTCGCGCTCGGCCCGAAGCCGGCGTGCGTGCATCGCCCGCTCGCGCGCATCAGCCTCGAAGGCCTCGACCCGCTCGATCTCACGCGCCAGCGCCCGTGCCGCCACGGTATTCGAAAGCGCGCTCACATCGCTCTCGCGCCTGAGATCCAAGAGCGGTCCGCGCCAGGCGATCCCGACCTGCGGCGCATCGCCCGGCCAGCCTTTCGGCAATGGACCGATCGGCCTCAGGCCGAGCCTCAGATCCGCAGTCAGCCCGCGCAGATCGACCGTACCGCTCGCCTCGGCCTTCAGTCCGTTGCGCTCGAACGAGAACGGCTGCAGCCGGATCAACCCGCCGGCCAGCGTGAAGGGCAGCGTCACGTCGCCCAGCGCCCAGGAATCCTTGTCGAGCGCCTCGGCCAGCCGGTCGCGCAACCGCGAGGCGTCGCTTTCTGAGGCGTCCTCACCGGTATTGGCGATGATACGATCGTAGGCCTTGGGATCGAAGCGCGCGAGACGCGTGCCGGCGAGCGACAGACTGCCGGCCCCGCTCAGCCCCGCGACCAGCCGCGCTGGGGTCTCGCCAGCGCCGCCGAACTCGAAACGCCCCGCCCCCTTACCTGCGACCGCCGCCTTGGTCAGCCCGGCAAGATCGACGCCCGCGAGATCGATCCGGCCATTGAGTTGTGCCAATCCGCCATCACGCCTCAGGCCGAGCCGGCCGGATACCTGCCCGCCACCATAGCTGCCGGCCACATCCTCGAGCCTGAGCCCGTCCTGATCGGACCTGAGCGCGAAGCGAGCTTTCTGAAGAACCACGCCATCGACCAGCGTCAGCACGCCGGCCTCGACTGCCACATCCATCTCGGGCAGCTCGGCGATGCGCCCGAATCGTGCCGTCGACCAGAGCGAGCCGACGGTGGGTGACGCCTGACCCAGCGCAGCGCCGATCAGCCCGCGCAGATCGGCTCCGGGGACGGAGAAGCGCCCCTGATAGCGCCCCTCACGCGGCAGGGTGAGCGAGCCCGTCGCGGCAGCACCGCCAAGATTGGCAGCGATGTCGTCGAGCCTGACGGTCTCCTCGCTTATCCGCAGCCGGGCATGGGCATCGAGAACCCCATCGGGCAACAGTCGCGCCGGGCCTTCCGCGAGGATCTG
Source organism: Bosea sp. AS-1 (assembly GCF_002220095.1). GTDB lineage: Bacteria > Pseudomonadota > Alphaproteobacteria > Rhizobiales > Beijerinckiaceae > Allobosea. The sequence continues at coordinate 1,968,797 of NZ_CP022372.1, read as the reverse complement.
GTCCGGTCCGTCCGCCTGCAGGGTGAGTTGCGATCCGCCTGCCCCATCCTCGACCACGACCGACAGCCCCGGCCCGGCCAGCGAGCCGACCGCGCGACCGCCGCCCAGATCGAGCGTGAGCTTGCCCGGCCCGCTCTGCGTCGGTGCCGGTAGCCCGAGCGCCGCGAAAGCCTGCCGCCGGTCGGTGAGGTCGAAGCCGAGCGTCGCGCGTTGCCAGGTTCCGGACCGGTCGAGCCGGCCATCGACCGAGAGCTTGCCGGCCGCCGCCGTACCCTGTGCCGAAAACCCGGTCTCGCCCGAGGCCGCACGTGTCAGCCGGAAACCGGCATCGAGCCGCGACAGCCCGTCGCCGGCACGGGCGAGCACCTGCGCAGCCTTCTCCGGCAGCAGCGGCCCGGCAAGCGCGGCCAGGGTCTCGAAACGCGGCGCCCGCACGCGTCCGGAAATCTCGCCGCCCTCCGCCAGCAAGGCGCCGGAACCGGTCACGCTCACCCCGCCGAAACCATCGACCGAGAGTCGACTCAGCCGCCAGCTATCGCCCTCGCGCTTGAGGTCGAGCGAGCCCGAGCCCGGCGGCGCATTGCGGAAACGCGCATTGGCCAGCGACAGGTCGAGCGCGATGTCGCGCGTGCCGAACAGCCCGGCGAAGCTCGTCCCCGGCGGCAGGCTGTTGAGGTCGAGCCCATTCACAGTCGCCCTGGCGGCGAGCCGCTTGTCGGTCAATTCGCCCGCGGCTTCGAGCCGCAGCCCCGAAGATCCGGCGACCAGCAGATGCTGGAAAGCGAGGCCGGCTTCGCTCCAGCCCCCCGTGGCGTCGGCGTCGATCCGGCCGAGCCGTGCGATCATGTCCCCAAGGGCCGGGTCGAGTCCGTTGCGCGCCAGTACCAGCGCGACGCGACGCGCATCCTCTGCCTTGACGGTCAGCCGTCCGGACGCCTCCCGCTCGCTCAAGCTGCCGCTGGCGCCAACCAGCGCGCCGGCGACGCGCAACGAGGCGGTGGCGTCGGACAGCCCATGGTCGTGCAGTTTGCCCCGCAGCGCGAGCGCCGAGAAATCTTCGCCACGCCAGATCATCTGGTCGAGATCGAGGCTGATGTCGAAGCTGCCGGGCAGGCCCTGCAACGCCTGCTCGAAGCCCTTGCGCTCGGCGAGTGCCGTCGCCAGCGCATCGGCATCGAGCCGCCGCGCCCGCAGCGCGAGCGAGCCGGTGCCGTTCGCCAGCAGATATTGTCCCTCGCCCTCCAGCCGCGCCGCACCGCCGGCGAGATCGAGCGTCAATCCCGTAAGATCGAGCTGGCGGCTGCCGCCACGGACCCGGCCGGACAGCGCCACCGCCCCGCCCGGCGAAAGGTTGAACAGGCCGTCCACCTCGGCGCCGACACCGCCGTTCCTCTGCGGCAGGAGCAGCGCCCCATCGAAATTGAACTGCAGATTGTCGCCGGTGAGGAAGGCCTTGGCCCTGAGCCGTCCGCCCTCCTCCATCTCGCCGGTGGAGACTCGCACCGAAACGCCCGCAACCTCGCCCTCGAAGCGCCAGGGCCCGGCCAGGCTCACCGCCGAAACCTCGGCGGCGATCGGCGCGATCGTCACTGGCGCCTTGGCTGGGTCGCGCCAGATCAGCGCCGAGCGGCTGATCGTCAGCCGGTCGAGGCTCGCCTGCGACGGCAAGCCGCCGCTCCTGCGCTGAGGCAGGCGGATCGCCCCGTTCGGATCGAGTATGAGCGATAGCGTGGCGCCATCGAAGCTCGCCTCGGAGAAACGGAACTCGCCGCGCGCCAGCGAGGCCAGAGCCAGCTCGACGGTGGCCGTCTCGACCGTGGCCGAACTCGCCTCGCCCGGCTCGCCGATCCGCAAGCCGCCCAGCGTGATCCGCGGCGAAGGCAGCAGCCGCAGGCGGATATCCCCGCTGACCGTCGTCTCGACGCCGAGCGCCTCGCTCAATTGCGTTTCGAACTGTGACCGATAAACGCGCCAGTCGACGAAGCCGGGGCCGATCAGGGCCGCCAGGAGCGTCAGCACCAGCAAGGCTGCGAGGACTGTCAGAGTTTCACGCAAATTCCGCTTTCTGCTCCTGTCGCGGTGGTAAAAGGGCGTCAGCCCCGAATGTCATTGCAAGCAGAGCGAAACGATCCGCGGGAACGGGTGGGTCGTCCCGACCCGCCCCCTGGATCACTTCGGAGCCCGCGCTCCTCGCAACGACGGCTCGCGCCGAAGCCTGCCGTTCAACTTGCCCGCAAGTCGCGGCGAGATCACGACATTTCGGCCAAGCCGCGGGGGTGCGCAAGCGGCTGCGATGTCACAGAACGAGGATTTTGCCCGGATTGAGGATGTTCTGCGGGTCGAGCGCCCGCTTCAGCGTGCGCATCATCGCCAGCGCCTCCGGCCCATGCTCGAGCTCGAGATATTTCACCTTCTTCTGGCCGACGCCGTGCTCGCCGGTGCAAGTGCCGCCCATGGCGAGCGCCCGCTTCACCAGCCGGTCGATGAAGGCCTGAGCCCGCGCCACCTCGTCTGGGTCATCCAGGTCGACGAGGGGCTGCGTGTGGAAATTGCCATCGCCGACATGGCCGGCGATCGGTGCGATCAGCCCGCTTTCCTCGATGTCGCGCTTGGTCTCCTCGACGCATTCGGCCAGCCGCGAGATCGGCACGCAGACGTCGGTCGCGACCGAGTCGACGCCGGGCCGGAGCGCCTTCGCCGCCCAATAGGCGTCGTGGCGCGCCTGCCAGAGCTTAGAGCGATCCTCGGCCTTGGTCGCCCATTCGAACGGGCCGCCGCCGAATTCGGCCGCGATCTCTCCGAAACGTTCCGACTGCTCGGCGACACCAGCCTCGGTGCCATGGAACTCGACGAACAGCATCGTCGTCTCCGGCAGGCCGAGCTTGGCGTGCAGGTTGACGCCCCGGATCATCGAATCGTCGAGCAGCTCGATGCGCGCGACCGGCAGCCCGCTCTGGATCGTCAGGATCGTTGCGTCGCAGGCCGCCTTCACCGAGGGGAAGGGGCAAACGCCGGCGGCGATCGCCTCCGGAATGCCGTGCAGCTTCAGCGTGACCTCTGTGATGATGCCGAGGGTGCCTTCCGAACCGACCAGGAGGCGCGTGAGGTCGTAGCCGGCCGAGGTCTTGCGGGCGCGAGTCGCGGTGGTGACGACCGAGCCGTCCGCCATTACTGCCTTCAGCGACAGCACATTGTCCTTCATCGTGCCGTAGCGCACGGCATTGGTGCCCGAGGCCCGCGTCGCCGCCATGCCGCCGATCGAGGCATCGGCGCCCGGATCGATCGGGAACATCAGTCCCTGGTCGCGCAGATGTTCGTTGAGCTCCTTGCGGGTGACGCCGGGCTCCACCACCACGTCGAGATCCTCGGCGTGGACGGCGACGATCCGCTTCATCTGCGACATGTCGATCGAGACGCCGCCGAAGGGCGCGTTGACATGACCCTCGAGCGAGGTGCCGGTGCCGAAGGCGATGACCGGCACGCCATGCGCGGCGCAGAGCTTCACGATCTCGGAGACCTCTTCCGTGCTCTGCGGAAACACCACCGCGTCCGGCGCCTGGTTCGGGATCCAGGTCAGCGTGTGGCCGTGCTGCTGTCGGACCGCCAGGCTGGTGACCAGCCGGTTGCCGAAGCGGGCAGCCAGCGCCTGCGTCACGGCCTCGACGGCCTCGCGCAACGGCGGCAGCGCAGCAACGCTGGAAGTTTCGTGAAGCGACGCGGCGGGCAGGCTCATTGTCAATATCCGGGTTTGGCGCTTAGATTTGGAACAGATCGGCTTCGTCCCCGGTTACGATCGCGAGATCGTTCCGGTGCGGGTTGTTTTCTGCCCGCGCCGAGCCGATCGGCAACGGTCAGGATCGGTTCATAATAGAGCACGCAAATGACGGATGGGCAGCAGAAATAATGCTGCCACCCCTTGAACGAGGCGCTGGACAGGGAGGGCGGACCATGACGAACGAGACTCGCGCCCCGGCGCTGTTCTTCGCACCCTTCGTTTCGTCGTCCATGCGGGTCGAGCCGCAATGGATTGACTACAACGGTCATCTCAACATGGCCTATTATCATGTGCTGTTCGACCGCGCGGTCGACGAGGTCTTCTCGCTCGTCGGGCTGACCAGAGACTATGTCGAGACGCGCCATGCCTCGACCTTCACCGCCGAATGCCACGTCCTCTACAAGCGGGAGTTGACCGAGGGCGACCTCGTCCGCGTCACCGCCCAGCTCATCGCCTTCGACGACAAGCGGCTGCACTATTACCTTGAGATGCGCCACGCGAACGAAGGCTGGCTTGCCGCCACCAGCGAGAACATGTCGCTCCATGTCGACATGGTCCATCGCAAGGTGACGCCCTTCCCGCCCGACATCCTCGCCAATCTCGCGCTGATGAAGGCCGCCCACAGCATGATGCCGCTGCCGGCCGCGGTCGGGCGGATCATCGGCATGCCGGAGCGGCGGTCGATCAAGGTCGAGGATCCGGCGAGGGAACCCGAGACCGAAACCCGACACTGAGCGGCGGTCTCACTCGCCCTCGTCCGGTATCTTCAGCCGGTGCCCGCAGGCCTTGCAGTAGACCGCGTCGGGCTCATGGCGCTGCAATGCGCATTCCGGGCAGGGAAAGAGAATCTTGTTGGGGCGGAACAAGGTCTGCGCCAACCGCACGAACAGGGTGATGCCAACGATCATGACGACGATCGAGGTCAATTTCCCGGCGATCCCTGGCAGGGTCACGTCGCCGAAGCCGGTGGTGGTGACGGTCGCGACCGTGAAATAGAGCGCCTGGACATAGCTCTCCAGCCCGCCCGCCTGCCGGAAGAAGAAGGTGTAGACGAAGCCGGTGACGACGAAGAGGAACGTGGCGATGTTGCCGAGCGCGCGCACCACGTTCTCCCACTCGCGGAAGCGAGTGGTCCGGAACTGCGTCCAGACGATGCCCTTATGCGAGAGCGACCACAGCCGCAGGATGCGCAGGAAGCCGAAATTCTCCAGCCATTGCGGCATGAGCAGCGTCAGGAGGATGAAGAGGTCGAGCAGCATGGTCGGCTGGCGCAACAGACGCAGCATGTTGGTCGATGCGAGCAGCCGCGCTCCGATCTCCGCGATCATGATCACCGCGACCGAATAATCGATCCAGAGGAAGGCCGGCTTGTCCTTCAGCAGCGGCGTGATGATGAAGAAAGCGATGATGAGCAGATCGACGACGGTCGTCACCGCCTGAAAGCGCAGGGCAGTCGGGGTGCGGCCGTGATAGAGCTGGCGCAGCCGGCCCCGCAGGGTCTCGAACCGGCTTTCGGCTAGGCTGGAATCGGCGCTCTCCATTCTCCGGACGATAGCGGGTTGCGAGGCCCGCGGCCAAGGACGCCGTCAGGGGCGGGCTCGGAGATGCCCTAGCCCCGCGGCATCTCCGCCACGGCATGCACCGCATAGCCGCGATAGGGCGTCGCCACGCGGCAGCCGGCTCCGGCCACCTGCGAGAGTTGGCGCATCACCGCGGGCAGATCCTCGCGCGGCGTCACATGGAACAGCGCGAGCCAGCGCGACAGCAGACTCTTGAACGCGCCCGGCAGCCCGGCCTGATCGCCGAAATCGACGACATGCAGCGAGCCGCCCGCATTGAGCCGCCGCAGCGCCTCCGTCACCACCGGCTGCCAGGGTGGGATCATCGACAAGGCGTAGGAGATCACGATCCGATCGAAGCCCGGTCGGCCGAACAGCACCTGCGGATCGAAACCGGTCGCATCGGCCTGCGCCAGCCTGATCCGGTCGGCCAGCCCAGCGCGCGACACCGAAGCTCGCGCCGTCGCCAGCATCTCGGCGGAAACATCGAGCCCGTAGCAGTCGCACCCCGGATAGCGCCGCGCGATCTTGACGAGGTTGCGCCCGGTGCCGCAGCCGATCTCCAGGATCGCCGCGCCGGGCGGTGGCTCGAGCCCTTCGATCAACCCGTCGCGGCCGAGCAGATAGAACTTGCGGCTGGCATCGTAGATGTGCCGCTGATGCCGGTAGATCCGGTCCATCAGCCCGGCGGCGGAACCGGCCGGCCCGGCCGCGCTCACGCGGCCTGCTCCGGCATTGTGTAGAGGTGAAAGCCGCCATAGATCGCCGAGCGGTCCTGACGGCAAAGCGCGCGGCTCCTCGCCTCGTCATAACGCCACTGGTCGAGAAGTGCATCCGGCACCCGCCCAGGCAGCAGGCGCTCATCGGCAGCCGTGCGGAAGATCACCCGCGCGCCCGGCCGGGCCGTGCGCGTGATCTGCGACCACAGCGCCGCCAGTTCGGCATCGTTCATCCAGTCCTGCGCATCGAGCAGCACAAAGGCGTCGCAGCTCTTGGCCGGCTGGTCCTCCAGAAAGGCCGTGATTGCGCTCTGACGATAGCTGACGGCACCGGCCCGCTCTTTCACCGCCGTAAAATTCTGCGGCTGGAGATAGGGCGGCAGCGCCGCGTCGCTGCCCGTGCCATAACGGCGGCCGAAAGCCTGCTGCGCGAAGTAGTTGTCCTTGAGATCGAAATCGCAGGCCAGCCGCTCGAGCCTGAGCTTGAGCGCGCCGAGAATGCCATCCTCGCCATCGGCGGCGAGTGCCTTGTACTGCGCCGGCGGGATGCCGAGCCCGTAGAGCGAGGCCGGCTGACGCACCAGCCAGCGCACCAGCCTGCGATCGAAGACCGGGGCAAGATGCCTCTCGTAGAGCGCCCGCTGTTCGGCGAGATCGCGCGCCGCCAGCATCGCACGTGGATGACCGCCGAGCAGGCGTGCCAGCACATGGCCGGTGCCGATGAAGCGGCCGAGCAGCCCATAGCGGTAGAAGCCGTTGGCGAAAAGACTGATCCGGCGTCGGCCGTAGAGCCCCCGCCCCTCCCAGTAGCCGCGCGAGACGGAATCGAGATGCGGCGCGATCTCGCGGTCGTAGAGCGCCACGTTCTCGCGGGCGTCGGCAGCCCCGAAGAAGCGCCGGAACGTCGCATGATCGGTCATGCGACCCAAAGCGGCGAGCTTCAGCCGCCCCAGCGCGATATGGGCGCCATTGAGATCGACGGCGCTGACCCGGATCGGCGCCGCGGTCAGATAGGACAGGATGTTGCAGGAGCCCGAGGCGATGGCGACGACATGGTCGTCGGCCTGGAGCCCTAGCGCCGCCATGTCGACGACCGGATCCTCCCAGATCTGCGGATAGACCAACCCCGAGAAGGCACGGGTGAACATCCATTCCAGCAGACCCGCCTTGGAGAGCCGCTTGCTGCGCTGGACCGCCGTGCTCAGGCCCAGTGTGGTCGTCCGACGAACCGTGCGTGCCGTCTGCGTCACTGGTTCCCGCCTCCCTTTCAAGGTGGCGAGCCGACTAGAGGAGTCGCATGACGGTGCGGTGACGGGTCGGCAATGCCGCCATCGTGAAGCGTTGCGCCCTATCGGCGGGGGCTGAAAATCGGCACCCGAAGCGCCATATTGGGCGCAGCGGGCCGGTGGCATACCGCGCCATCCGCCGAGAAGGAGATCATCATGGGTCTGACGCGCATGTTCGGCACCGAGAAGAAGCAGGCCGAGACCTTTCCCTTCCAGCTCACCGATGCCGAATGGCGCCAGCGTCTGACGCCGGAGCAATACCGCATCCTGCGCGGCCACGGCACCGAGCGGGCGGGCTCCTGCGCGCTCAATTACGAGAAGCGCGCCGGAACCTTCTCCTGCGCCGGCTGCGATCAGCCCCTGTTCAAGTCGCACAAGAAGTTCGAAAGCGGCACCGGCTGGCCGAGCTTCGATCAGCCGCTGGAGGGCGCTGTCGGCACCACCGAGGATTTCAGCCACGGCATGCACCGCGTCGAGGTGCATTGCGCCAATTGCGGCGGCCATCTCGGCCACGTCTTCCCGGACGGTCCTCCGCCAACCGGCCTGCGCTACTGCATCAACGGCGAGGCGATGAACTTCGCACCGGAACAGGGCTGACCGCGCCCCTCGCGGCCGGGCTCGCCCCGAACATGCCGGCGGTCACGGAACCGCCGGCACTGCCCTTCGCGCCAGCGCCGCCGCATCGATATTCGTCGGCAGGTCGCCGAACTGCCCCGACCAGCCGTCCCCCGATCTTGTCGCGATGAAAGCGTCCGCCACCGGCGCGGGCGCAAAACGCAGCAGCAGCGAGGCTTGCAGTGCAAGCGCCAGCCGCTCGGTCAGCCGCCGGGCCTGCCCCTCGCTGCGGATCATCTCCGGCAATTCACCCTCGAGACGCTTCAGTGCCGCGTCATAGCGCCGGTCAGCGCCCGCGGCCGCAGTCAGCTCGGCCCGCAGCACATCGACGGCTCCCTCCTCGCGCGCCAGCGAGCGCAGCACGTCGAGGCAGATGACGTTGCCCGAGCCTTCCCAGATCGCGTTGAGCGGCGCCTCGCGATAGAGCCGCGCGATGGGGTTCTCCTCGATGAAGCCGTTGCCGCCATGGCATTCCAGCGCCTCGGTGACGACGGCCGGCGCCCGCCGCGTGATCCAGTATTTCGCGATCGGCGCGCCGACCCGCGCCAGCAGCCGCTCGCTCGCGGATTCCTCCTGCCGGTCGAGCGCGGCAAAGAGCCTGAAGGCCAGCCAGGCGGCCGCTTCGGCCTCGATCGCCAGATCGGCCAGCACATTCTGCATGATCGGCTGGTCGATCAGCGCCTTCTGGAACGCGCGCCGATGCTGCGCGTGATGCGCCGCGAGCGAGACCGCCATCCGCATCAGCCCAGACGATGCGGCAGCGATGTCGAGCCGCGAATTGTGGTTCATCGACAGGCCGGTGCGGATGCCCCGGCCCTTCTCGCCGATGAGATGCCCGATGGCGCCACGAAACTCGACCTCGGAGGAGGCGCTCGAACGGTTGCCGACTTTTTCCTTGAGCCGTTGGATCGCAATGCCGTTGCGCGATCCGTCCGGCAGCCAGCCCGGCACGGCGAAGCAGGATATGCCCTCGCCCGTCCGTGCCAGCGTCAGGAACACGTCGGAATGCGGCACCGAGAAGAACCACTTTTGCCCGAACAGAGACCAGGTGCCGTCGCCATTCTCCTTGGCATAGGTCTGGGTCTGGCGCAGATCCGAGCCGCCTTGCGTCTCCGTCATCGCCGTGCCGACGGTCGCGCCCGTCTTGAGATGGGCCGGCCCCTGCCGCGGATCGTAACGGTTCGAGGTGACGAGAGAGCCCCACTGCTTCCAAAGCAGAGGGTCCTGCTTCATCACCGGCACGGCGGCATAGGTCATGTTGATCGGGCAGCAGATCCCAGGCTCGGTGCCGTACCAGAGATATTGCAGCACGGCCCGTGCCACCTGCGCCCCGGTCTCGGGCCGATTCCAGGCCAGCGCATGCGTCTCCTGCCCAATGGCGAGGCCCATCAACTCGTGCCAGGCCGGGTGGAACGCGATCTCGTCGATGCGGTTGCCGAAACGGTCGAAGGCCCGAAGTTCGGGCGTGTAGCGGTTGGCGAGATAAGCCAGCTCCTGCACCCGCGCCGAGCCGATCGTCCGCCCCGCCTCGTGTAGCCTCTCGCGCGCCCAGTCGGCACCGAATGCAGAGACGATGCCGGGCAAGGCCGGATCCGCGGCGAAGGCGTCGTACCCGGCCAGTATCGGCACCTGATTGGTGATCTCCCAGCGGTTTTGCCTGTCCGGCTCTGCCATTGCTGCCACCTCCTTGTGGAACGGAGTATAAAATGATCGCTCCGGCAGGGCGCAATCCTGACATCGACGCCCTATATTCGCTGGAGAACGAATCACGCACGAGCAGCGCATACCCTTGTCAGAGACAGACGCCTTTTCCGCTCCCTCGCCCCGCCCCGGCGGCCTCGCCGCGCGTGCAGCCGCGCAGCCGGCAGCCGGCTATCTCGCAGGGCTGAACCCGGAGCAGCGCCAGGCGGTCGAGGCGACGGAAGGCCCGGTTCTGGTGCTGGCCGGCGCCGGAACCGGCAAGACCCGCGTGCTGACCACCCGCATCGGCCATCTGATCTCGACCGGCCGCGCCTATCCCTCCCAGATCCTCGCCGTGACCTTCACCAACAAGGCGGCGCGCGAGATGAAGGAGCGCGTCGCCCATCTGGTCGGCCCGGTTGCCGAGGGCATGCCCTGGCTCGGCACCTTCCACTCGATCTCGGCCAAGCTGCTGCGCCGCCACGCCGAGCTCCTCGACCTGCGCAGCGACTTCACCATCCTCGACACCGACGACCAGATCCGCCTGATGAAGCAGGTGATCCAGGCCGAGAACATCGACGAGAAGCGCTGGCCCGGCCGCATGCTGGCAGGCTTCATCGACTCATGGAAGAATCGCGGGCTCGCGCCCAAGGACGTGCCGGCGGGCGAGGCCGCCGTCTTCGCCCATGGCAAGGGGGGCAAGCTCTATGCCGCTTATCAGGAGCGGCTGCTCGCGCTCAATGCCGTCGATTTCGGCGATCTGCTGCTACACTGCCTGACGCTGTTCCGCGACTACCCGGATGTGCTGCAGACCTATCACGAGCGCTTCCGCTACATCCTGGTCGACGAGTACCAGGACACCAACACCGCCCAGTATCTCTGGCTGCGCCTGCTGGCGCAGGGCCGCCGCAACATCTGCTGCGTCGGCGACGACGACCAGTCGATCTATGGCTGGCGCGGCGCCGAGGTCGACAACATCCTGCGCTTCGAGCACGACTTTCCAGGCGCGACCGTGATCCGGCTGGAGCGCAACTACCGCTCGACCGGCCATATCCTCGCGACTGCCTCCAAGCTCATAGCCCGCAATGAAGGCCGCCTCGGCAAGACGCTCCGCACCGAGGATGCGCTCGGCGAGAAGGTCACCATCACTGGCGCCTGGGACAGCCAGGAGGAGGCCCGCCTCGTCTCCGACGAAATCGAAGCCATGCAAGCCAAGGGCCTCGACCTCGGTGAGGTCGCGGTGCTGGTGCGCATCTCGGCGCAGATGCGCGAAATCGAGGAGCGCTTCGTCCAGGCTGGCGTGCCCTACCGCGTCATCGGCGGCCCGCGCTTCTATGAGCGCGCCGAAATCCGCGATGCGCTCGCCTATCTGCGCTGCGTGGTCTCGCCGACCGACGATCTCGCCTTCGAGCGCATCGTCAACGTGCCCAAGCGCGGCCTCGGCGACGCGACGGTCCAGCTCCTGCACAACCACGCCCGCGCCACCGGTTTCTCGCTGATGCAATCGGCCCGCGCCGCGGTCGAGAGCGACGAGTTGAAGCCCAAGGCCCGCACGGCGCTGCGCGAACTGGTCGATGCCTTCGGCCGCTGGTCGGCCCGCGCCGAGCATATGCGCCAGGGCGAGCTCGCCGAGCTCGTGCTGGAGGAGAGCGGCTACACCGAGATGTGGAAGAAGGACCGCTCGGCCGACGCCGCCGGGCGCCTCGAAAACCTCAAGGAGCTCGTCCGCTCGCTCGACGAGTTCCCCGACCTGCCCGCCTTCCTCGAGCACGTCTCGCTGGTGATGGACGCCGATGGCGGCGAAGCCGAGCAACGCCGCGTCTCGATCATGACATTGCATGCGGCCAAGGGGCTGGAATTCGACACCGTCTTCCTGCCCGGCTGGGAGGAAGGGCTGTTCCCCAACCAGCGCGCGCTCGACGAGAACGGTCGCGCAGGTCTTGAGGAAGAGCGCCGCCTCGCCCATGTCGGCCTCACGCGCGCCCGCAAGAAGCTGAAGCTCTATTTCGCCTCGAACCGGCGCATCCACGGCCTCTGGCAGACCAGCCTGCCCTCGCGCTTCATCGATGAGTTGCCGGAGGAACATGTCGAGGTCGAGCAGGCCCCGACCAGCTATTCGCAAGGCGGCTACGGCGCCTCGCGCTTCGACCGGATGGAGAGCTTCGGCTCGACCTACAACACGCCGGGCTGGCAGCGCGCGCAGGAGAACCGCGCCAAGAACAGCGGCTTCTCCGAGAGCGGCCGCGGCTTTGGCGGCAGCTCACGTCAACGCGGCCCGCTCCTGATCGAGGGTGAGCTGACGGCAAAATCCACCGGTGAATCCGCCTATGGCGAAGGTGCCCGCGTCTTCCACGTCAAGTTCGGCCCCGGCTCCGTCGCCAGTGTCGATGGCAACAAGCTCACCGTCGATTTCGACAAGGCCGGCCGGAAGATGGTGCTGGACTCGTTCGTACAGAGAGCGGGTTGAGGTCCGCCGCTGCGGCGATTGAGCGCGCCTTGACGACCTACTTACTAGTAGGTAGAAATCGAGTATGACCGCCTCAGCGTCGACATCCGATGAAATCCTGCGTTGCGCCCGCTCCCTGCTGATCGAGGGCGGGTATAACGGCTTCAGCTATGCCGACATCGCGAAGGTGGTCGGCATCCGCAATGCGAGCATCCACCATCATTTTCCCAGCAAGGCCGACCTCGTCCGCACGCTTGTCGCCCGCTATCGGGAAGAGGCCGAGGCCGGTATTGCCGCCCTGGAACGCCAGTTCCCGGATCCTGCACAGCAATTGCGTGCCTATACGGGTTATTGGGAGGCCTGTATCGGCGACGCCAGCGCGCCGATCTGCGTTTGTGCCCTGCTGGCGAGCCAGATTCCCGTCCTCCCACCGGAGATCGCACTCGAGGTCCGCGCCCATTTTCGCGCCCTGTCAGCCTGGCTGACTTCGGTCCTCGAACGCGGCGCAACGCAAGGCAGCCTGCAGCTCTCCGGTTCAGCCAAGGCCGAGGCGGAAGCCTTCATGGCCTGCGTCCATGGCGCGATGCTCTCGGCCCGCGCCTATGGCGACCCCAAGATCTTCGGGGCCATCATTCATCCGCGACTGGAACAGCTGACAGCACCGCGATGAGCATCGCTCGCCGAAACGTGAAAATACGCGCCTAAGTAACCTACCAACTAGTAGATAGATTTTGCTTCGCGGCACCTGCAGCGCATTGCCGCCATTCAACCTCTCGCTGAAAAGGCATCTTCCATGTTCGGCATTTCATCTCTTGGCTGGGTACACACACTCGGCAGCCTGCCGGCCATTCCGGCCGCCGCCTATATGTTTGCTCTCCATGGCCGGATCGTCCCCCGTTCGCCCGCCGGCATCGTCTATTTCGTCTCGATGCTGATTGGTGCCGCGACGGTCTTCCTCGTCGCGCATCAGCCCGTGAGCAACGTGATCGGCGCGCTCACGCTGCTGCTGCTCCTCATCGGCTATGCCGTTGGCCGGCTGCCGATTCCCGACCGTGCAACGAGATATGTCGAAACCATAGCCCTCAGCCTGACGGCCTTCCTGCTCATGCTGCCGACCGTGACCGAGATCCTTCGTCGCGTCCCGGACGGGCACCCCTTCGTCACCGACCTGAAATCCCCGCTCCTTCTCGGCGCACAGGGAAGCATCCTCGCGGCGCTCGTCATCGGGTTGACCGTGCAGATCGTCTTCCTGCGCAGACAGGGCAGAACTGCCGGATGAGCGCATGGCGATCGGGCCTTACTCGAAGGGGCAGCATCACGCCCCTTCCTCTCGCGCCCGGAACGCCTTCCGCGCGGCCGAGACTTCTCCGTAATAGGTTTCGGCCCAGACCCAAACGCCGCAGAATGCCGCGCTGAGCTCCCGCCCCAGCTCGGTCAGGGTGTAATCGACATGCGGCGGAATGACCGGATGAACGGTACGGAGGACGAGCCCGTCCCGCTCCATCTCCCGCAGCGTCTTGGTCAGCATCTTCTGGCTGATGCCGCCGACCATGCGCCCGACCTCGGTGAAACGTAGCGTGCCGCGCTCCTCGAGCGCCTCCAGCACCAGCATCGTCCATTTGTCCGCCACCTGCGCAATCACCTGTCGCACCAGCGACTCCACTGCCGGGCTCACCGGCGGGACCGCCTCGCTGCGGGCATGCATCACCGCCATGGCAGTCCGGATCGTCTGCACCCAACACTCTCCTTTTGGTACGTATGGCACTTTCAAGCGCCTTCTTTCCAATGAAGAGTAAGGGCGCCATCTCCTCTCACGCAACCACGAGAGGGCTTTGCGATGAACATCTCCGGAAACACCATTCTCATCACCGGCGGCGGCTCGGGCATCGGCCGGGCGCTGGCGGAGGCGCTGCACGCCAGGGGCAATCAGATCATCATCGCCGGCCGGCGCGAACGGGTGCTCGACGAGGTCACTGCCGCCAACCCCGGCATGGCCTCGATGCTGCTCGACATCCAGGACAGGGCCGATATCGAAGCCTTCGCCCGACAAACCGTCGAGCGCTTCCCGAAGCTCAATGCCGTCCTCAACAATGCCGGCATCATGAAGCCCGAGGATATTCCCGCCGGCATCAGCCTCGCCATCGCCGAGGAGACGATCGCGACCAATCTGCTCGGTCCGATCCGCCTGACCACGGCGCTCCTGCCGCATCTCCTGAAGCAGCCGCGCGCCACGGTCCTGACAGTCTCCTCCGGCCTCGCCTTCGTGCCGCTGGCCCTGACTCCGACCTACAGCGCCACCAAGGCTGCGATCCATTCCTGGTCGATCGGCCTGCGGGAGCAGCTCAGGAACACGCCGGTCGAAGTGATCGAGATCGCCCCGCCCTATGTGCAGACGGAACTGATGGGCGCCCAGCAGGCCGTGGACCCGGCCGCCATGCCGCTGGCCGACTTCACCGCCGAGGTGATGACGATCCTTGAGACCCGGCCGGACGCTGCCGAGGTGATCGTCGAGCGCTGCAAGCCGCTACGTTATGCCGAGGCGAACGGCAACTTCGCGCAGGTCTTCGCCGCGCTGAACGACCAGCACGCCTGACACGAGCGGCTTCAGGCGACGGCAGCCACGTCCAGCGCGAAAGCGGCGCGGTTCCGCCCGAGGGTCTTCGCCCGGTAGAGCTGCTCGTCGGCCTCGGCGATCAGTTCGTTGAGCGTCACGCCGCCGGTCTGGACCGCGGCGCCGATGCTCACCGTCAGCGCGATCGTCCTGTCAGCGGCAACATCGATCCTGAGGGACCGGACCGCTTCCAGGATCTTCGCGGCCATCAGGCGGGCCTCATCAGCGGCAAGCCCGGGCAGGTAGACGGCGAACTCCTCGCCGCCGAGCCGGCCCGAGAGGTCGCCAGCCCCGACCGTGCCGGCAATCGCCGTCGCCAGACTCTGCAAGGCATCGTCCCCGGCCGGATGGCCGAAGCGGTCATTGATCTGCTTGAAATGATCGGCGTCGATGAACAGGAGCGCGCCCTCCCCGCCTCCCGCCATCGACTCGCGCAAGGCGGTGAGGAAGCTCCCGCGGTTCAGCAGGCCGGTCATGCCGTCGCGCCGCGCCTTCTCGACGGCCGCCGCGTGGGCGGCCGACAATTCGCGATGTGCCTCCACCAGCTCCCGGTGCAGCCGCGCGATCTCGTTGCGGGCCTCGCGAAAGCGCTCCGCCTGCCGGAACTGCCAGGCGCTCACGGGCCAGGCAATCAGTAGCGGGCAGAGGATGCACATCAGCCAGGCATTGCCGTCGACGACGCCACCAAGCAGCGGCACGATCGTGACGGCGAGGCCGAGCGAGGCCGCGATCGACGACACGGTCGCAACGCTTGCCTTGACGATGATCCTGCGCGTGGTGGGCGTCATGGCCCACCCCATAACGTCCATTGCTGAACGCGAGGTTTCGGTAGCTCCAGCGGCCATTTCCGATGACAGCGCCGGGCGCGCCTGCTAATCGCAGCCCATGCGCGAAGGCCTCCTGCCAGCGACGGTCGCGACCGTCCTCGAACTCTCCACCTCGGGCGAAAAGGCCCGGGCCCTGACCGAACTGCTCGGCGAAGTCTTCGACCCGACAGAGACGGCAATCTCGTCCTTCGAAGTTGAGGAAGGCGTCACCACGCTCTCGCTCAACGCGCCCTGGAAGGTGGAGATCTATTTCGCCCACCATCCGGACGAGGAGGCCGTGCGCGACATGCTGCGGCCGATCGTCGGCGACAGCATCGACAGCACGCCCTTCACCACGGTCAACCAGCAGGACTGGGTCGCGACCAGCCTCGATGGGCTGAAGCCGGTGCGCGCCGGCCGCGTCATCGTTCATGGCGCGCATGATCGCGATGTCGTGCGGGTCAACGACGTGGCCATCGAGATCGAGGCGGCGCTCGCCTTCGGCACCGGCCATCACGGCACCACATCCGGCTGTCTGCTGGCGCTCGACGCCGCGCTGAAGAAGCGTCGCCCTCGCCATGGCCTCGATGTCGGCACCGGCACGGGCATCCTGGCGCTGGCACTCGCCAAGCAGATCAAGCGCAAGGTCGTCGCCGGCGATATCGATGCCGTCGCGGTCGAGGTCTCGGCCCATAATGCCCGGCTCAACCATGCGCCGCATGCGCTCGATCTCTATGTCGCGCCGGGGCTGCGTCACGCCAAGGCCAACCGGCCCGGCCATTTCGACCTGATCTTCGCCAATATCCTGGCTGGGCCGCTGAAGCGCCTCGCCCCCGCGCTGGCGCGCGCCCTCTCGTCGGACGGAACGCTGATCTTGTCCGGCCTGCTCGCCATGGATGTCGCCGGCGTGGTCTCGGCCTACCGGCACCAGGGCGTTTCTCTCGCCAGCCAGTCGCTGCGCGAAGGCTGGGCGACACTGGTCATGAAAAAAGGCGGCGCAGCCCAAAGGCCCCGCCGCCCTGCCTGACCTCCGACACTCCGTGCTTCGAGAGCTGGAGCGTGAGGCCGTTACGCTTCGACTTCAGAAGTCGATATGGCCGTACTTGGCCTCTGCCTCAGCCTGCAGGCTGCGCGCATCGTGCCAGACGGCGGCGGCGAACTTCGCCGCATCGGCGATCCGCTCGGCTATATGCTTGATGATGACGATCATGGTTCCGATCCTGGGTGCTATCGGCGCGCGAGCTAGCCGCGGCGCCGTGAATTCAGCGGTTGAAGGGCAGCGACGCGTCGTTCGACAGACTGGTGAACGGAATGCCGCCGAGCACGATCCCTGCCTCGTTGACGAGGAGATTGCGGGCGCGCAGCTCGCGAGCCGCCGAGCGCATCCGGCTTTCGAGGATGGCGGCATAGAATCGGCCCAGCAGCCCGGGCTTTTCCGAGGACTTCGTCGCCGTCTCGGCCATCACCGGCACGGGCAGCACATCGGCGTTGTTCAATACGTAGGTCATGGGTCCATCTCCGAAAAACGAAGGACAGTCCCGGTCGCTTCCTCGTTCTCTTATGCGCCTAAAGTGGGATCATTTCGCATATGCGAGAAGATATGTTCGCATATGCGAGATATGCAGAAAACGCATGCAATCCGTCCATATCCGTTAATATTTGCGTAGATTGCATAACCAAATGGCACAATGCGGATCCGCGAGGCAGCACGATCCTGCGGATTGGGCATCGCCCGACGGACGCATTTGCGCTGGCACTTTCGGTCGTGGGGCGCGACGATGGCGCAGATTATGCCGGATCCCATCATGACCGAATCGACCCTCCCGACCTGCCAGTTCCAGTCGTTCACCGAGCCCAGCGATCCAGCCCAGGTCGCCGGCCGTGTCGCCGCCTTGCGGCAGGCCCTCTCCGCACAGGGGCTCGACGGCTTCGTCGTGCCGCGCGCCGACGAGCATCAAGGTGAGTATGTGCCGGCCCATATGGCACGCCTCGCCTGGCTGACCGGCTTCACCGGTTCGGCCGGCAATGCCGTGGTGCTGGCCGACAAGGCAGCCCTCATCGTCGATGGCCGCTACACCATCCAGTCGGCCGAGCAGACCGACACCAAGGTGGTCACGCCGGTCCGCATGGAGGACACGCCGCTGGAGCGCTGGATCGAGCAGAACCTGCCGGCCGGCGGCAAGCTCGGCTACGATCCCTGGCTCCACACCGTCGATGGCGTCGCGAGGCTGGAAAAGGCGGTCGCAGCAGCCGGCGGCACGCTCGTGCCCGTGGCGCAAAACCCGCTCGATGCGCTTTGGAGCGACCGCCCGGCCCCGCCTGCTGCCCCCGTCAAGGCGCATCGCGCCGACTATGCCGGCGAGGACCCGGCCTCCAAGCTCGCACGCATCCAGAAGGCGCTGATGGAGGCGAAGGTCGATGCCCTCGTCGTCTCCGATCCGCATGCGCTGGCCTGGACCTTCAACATCCGCGGCGGCGATGTCGAGCACACGCCGCTGCCGCTCGGCTATGCCGTCGTACCGCGCGAGGGCCGGCCGACCGTCTTCCTGGCGCCGGAGAAGATCACCAACGAGGCGGGCGATGCCATCGGCGCGGTCGGCGAGATCGCGCCCCCGGCGGAGCTCGAAAGGCAGATCGCGAAGCTCGGGGCTGCCAAGGCCAGGGTCCGACTCGACGCCGCCACCGCAGCCTCGGCTCTGGCAACGCTCATTGCCGAGGCCGGCGGCACGCCCGATGCCGGCGCCGATCCGATCGCCCTGATGAAGGCGCGCAAGAACGCGGCCGAGCTCGCAGGCTCCCGCGCCGCCCACCTGCGCGACGGCGCCGCGATGACGAATTATCTCTCATGGCTCGCGCGCGAGGCGCCGAAGGGCGGCCTGACCGAGATCGACGCGGTCGCGGCGCTGGAAAGCGAGCGCCTGAAGACCGGCCTGCTCAAGGATGTCTCCTTCACCACCATTGCCGGCGCGGGGTCCAATGCGGCCCTGCCACATTATCGCGTCAACGCGGCGAGCAACCGGCGGATCGAACCCGGCATCTTCCTGGTCGATTCCGGCGGCCAGTATGAGGACGGCACCACCGACATCACCCGCACCATCGTCGTCGGGAACCCGACGGCCGAGATGCGCGATCGCTATACCCGGGTGCTCAAGGGCCACGTCGCAATCTCGCGGCTGGTCTTCGTCAAGGGAACCTCCGGCGCGCAGCTCGACGCTTTCGCCCGGCTGCCGCTCTGGCAAGGCGGCTTCGACTTCGACCATGGCACCGGCCATGGCGTCGGCAGCTATCTCTCTGTGCATGAGGGGCCGCAACGGCTTTCCAAGCTCGGAACCACGCCGCTGGAGCCGGGCATGATCCTCTCCAACGAACCCGGCTACTACAAGGAAGGCCATTACGGCATCCGCATCGAGAACCTGATTGTCGTCGAGGAGCGTCATATCCCCGGCGCCGAGCGCACGATCTACGGCTTCGAGACCATTACTTGGTGCCCCTATGAGCGGGCGTTGATCGACACGAACCTGCTCGATGACGGCGAGATCGCCTGGATCAACGATTATCACGCCAAGGTCTGGGAGAAGCTCGGTTCTCTGGTCGAAGGCAACGCGAAGGATTGGCTGGAGGCGGCCTGCCGGCCGTTGTGACGGTTCATCCTTCTCCCCAAGGGAGAAGGACACCGATCACAGCACCATTCGGAAGCCCACCACCGCGACGACGCCCACCGCCACCACTCCCAGCAGCGGAAGCCGCGTCGCCGCCAAAGCCGCGATCGCTGCCGCAGCCGTCTCAGCCCAGCCGGTGGCAAGCGCGCTCGGCGCGATCACCGCGACCAGAACGGCGGGCGGAATCGCATCGAACGCGGCCTGGGCGCGCGGCGACAGGTTGAGCCGGCCCGCCAGCGCGAGCCCGGCGACGCGTGTGAAATAGGTCACGATCGCCATGCCGAGGAAGGCGAGAAGGTTGATCGGATCGACGCTCACGCCTCGGCCTCCTCGATGACGATGGCCTGCCTCCGCGGCTCGCTGCCCGCCGCGAGCCAGGCCGCCAGCAGGCCGCAGAGCGCGCCGGCCGCGACATGCCACGGCGGCCCGGCGAGCCGATAGGTCACGGCCGAGGCGACGCCGGCCGCAGCCACGGTCCAGAACGTCACGCGTCCCTTCCAGAAGGCCGCGACGAGCGCGATGAACAGCGCGGTGAAGGCGAAATCGGCGCCGAGCCGCTTCGGATCGCCCAGCACGGCACCGATCGTCGCACCCAGCGTCGAATTGATGAGCCAGCCAGTAACGAACGGGATGACCATCGCGAACCAGTAAGCCGGCGTCAGGCGATGGGTCCGGGCGCGCTTCTCGGCCAGCGCCCAGTTCTCGTCGGCCATGTAGTAGAGGCCGAGGAATTTCTGCCAGCGGCTGAAGCCTTCGAGCTTGGGCGCGAGCGACGCTCCCATCAGCACATGGCGCGCATTGATCAGCAGCGTCGAGAACACCAACGCCGCGATCGGCGCCGGCATCGTCCACAATTCCACGGCCGCGAACTGCGCCCCGCCCGCGAAGACCATGGCGCTCATCAGGAAGACCTCGAGCGGCGAGAGCCCCTTGCTTGCCGCCACCGCCCCGAACAGCAGGCCGATCGGCGCCGCAGCCACTGCGGCCGGCCAGATATCGCTCAGGCCGCGCCTGATGTCGTCGCGCATCGTGGACATGGGTTTCGGTTCTCTCGAAGGGCCGGCTCAGCCGGCATGCGCGGCCCGGAACGCGCCGGGCGTGACGCCGAAGCGCGCCTTGAAGGCCCGCGTCAGATGTGGCTGGTCGCAGAAGCCGGTCGCCGCCGCGACATCGCCCGGCATCTCGCCGCGCCTGAGCCGCTCGCGGGCGCGCCGGACGCGGATATCGACGAGATAGGCATGCGGCGTCAGCCCAGTCTCCCGCCGGAAGGCCCGGATCAGGTGATGGCGCGGCAGGCCGGTCAGCCGGGCCACATCTGCAAGCGACAAGTCTTCCTCGTAGCGCGCCTCGAATAATTCGCGCGCCTTGGCGACGGGCCCCTCCTCCGCACCGATGGCCCGAACCGTCAGATCGGCATGATGGGCCAGGCAATGCGCGTAGAAGCGCAGCAGCATCTCCTCGCCTGCCAGCAGGTCTTTGCCATCCTCGATCGCGCGATGTGCGGCGGCGAAGAGCGCCGCGCCTTCCGCATCCTCGACGAGAGGTTCGGGAAAGAACGGCGTTTCGCTCATCTCCCGGCCGCTCAGCGAAGCCGCGACCTCGCGCATCAGCCCGATCTCGGGATAGGTCATGCGATAGCTGTAGCCCGGTCCGTAGGGCTCGCCATCATGGGTTTCCAGGGGGTTGACGAAGGTGATCAACCCTGGCCGGGCATAATAGCGGGCACCGCGTACGCGGAAGGTCTCGCAGCCGGCCTCGATGGTGCCGAGGACATAGCTCTCATGCCGGTGTGGCGCATAGGCGTGGCGGCGGAAGGTCGCGGCAAGGCAGTCCAGCCCGTCGAAGCGTGCGGCCGGAAACAACTTCGCCCGCTCGCCGGCGACGAGCGGTTCGAGGCAGAATGTCTCGCCTTGGGTGACTGCTTCCATGCCGCGAGCATAAACCCTCTCGCGGCCCCGCTGTCTTGAAGAAAAGTGATCGGGCGCATCACGCGCCCGATCTGTCTTGTCAGCTTGTCGATGGCGTCAGAGGGCGTGGGCCGCGGCCTTGGCTCCGACACGCTCAGGGCTTTTCGCGCCGAGCAGCAGCACGCCGAGCCCGCCCACCAGCGTCGCGATCGTGGCGTAGGCCATCACGCCCAGCGTCCCGAAGCCATCGACCAAAAGCCCGCCGAAAACGGCGCCGCTCGCGATCGCGACCTGGAAAGCGGCGACGAGCAGGCCACCGGCCGACTCCGCCTCATCTTCCGGCGCGACGCGCACCAGCCAGGTCTGGAAGCCGACCGGCAGCGCGCCGAAGGCAAAACCCCAGAGCCCGACGGCGATGGCCGAGGCGATCGGCGATGCCCCGACGAAGAGCAGGCTCGCCCCCATCAGCCCAATCGCGAAGGCGCCGAAGATCACCGAGGCCTTGGCGCTGCGCGCCGTGATCGCCCCGCCCAGGAAGTTGCCGAAGAAGCCGCCAACGCCATAGGCCAGCAGCGCCAGCGAGATCGCCTCGACGGAGAGCTTCGGGATCTGTTCCAGGAACGGACGGACATAGGTGAAGCCGGCGAAATGCCCCGAGATCACCACGACGATACCGGCAAGGACGAGAGCGATGCTGGGCTGGCCGAGCAGGCGGAACAGCGTACGGATGTCGGGCGAACCCCGCGCCGGCAGCCGCGGCAGCACGGCCATCTGGATGACGAGCGCCACCACGCCAACCAGCGCCGAGAGCCAGAACACGAAACGCCAGCCCATCAGATTGCCGATATAGGCGCCGATCGGCGCCGCGCTGACGGTCGCGACCGAGACGCCGGTGAAGATCAGCGACATCGCCTTGGGCAAGGCGCTCGGCGGCACGAGCCGCATCGCGGTCGCGGCGACCATCGACCAGAAGGCGCCGAGCCCGATGCCGAGCAGCACGCGGGCGAAGAGCAGCGTCGGCAGGTTGGTGGCGATCGCCGCGATGACGCTCGACAGGATCAGCAGGCCGGTCAGCGCCCAGATCACCACGCGCCGGTCGATGCCGCGGGTGACGATGGCGGCGGCGAGGCCGGCAATGGCGCCGACCACGGCCGTGGCGGTGACCGCCTGCCCGGCGGCACCGACCGAGACGCCGACATCGGCAGCCATCGGCGTCAACAGGCTGGCCGGCAGGAACTCGGCCGTGACCAGGCCGAAGACGCCGAAGGTCAGCGAGACGACCGCAGCCCAGGCAGGTTTTTCGCGGGTTTCATCCTGCGTGTCATCAAGTTCGAATGAAGTAGCAGATAGAGCGTCTGACATGGGGTTCTCCATGAAGTCGCCGGAAGATGGGAGTGGCGCCATGGAGTTTCCATGCTATATAATCCGCATCTCATGACTGTTCGTCCAGGATTGCGATGACCGTTCCCGCCGACCATCTGACCGAGATGCTCCGCGGCCTGAGGCTCGACGGAGTCGACTACAGCCGCTGCCAGATGGCCGCGCCCTGGGGCGTCGCCTTCCCCCAGACCCATGAGGCCTATTTCCATTTCGTCTCGCGCGGGAACTGTTGGCTGAAGACCTCCGCGGGCGAATGGCTGGAGCTGCAGGACGGCGACGCCGTGCTGCTGCCCCGCGGCGGTGGCCATGTCCTGGCCAGTTCGCCCGAGGTCGTCCCTTCCCCTCCTTGCAACTGCCGGGTGCGCGAGTTCTACGGCAATATCTTCGATGTCGAAGGCGGCGGCAGCGGCGAGCACATGCTGATCTTCACCGGCCGCATGACCTTCAACGTCGATACCGGCCACCCGCTGCTCAGGTTGATGCCGAACCTGATGCGGATGTCCGACTTCATCGCCAACGAGCCCGGCATCCCGCATCTGCTGGAGGCGATGGGCCAGGAGGTCGCGATGGACAGGGTCGGCGCCGGCGGCATCATGGCGCGCCTCGCCGACGTGCTGGCCGCGACGATCATCCGCGCCTGGGTCGAAAGCGGCTGCGGCACCAGCAAGGGCTGGGTCGCGGCGGCGCGCTGCCCACAGATCGGCAAGGTGCTCGCAGCAGTCCACGCCCACCCCGAGACCGACTGGACGGTCGAAAGTCTGGCGGAACTGATGGGCGCCTCGCGCTCCGGCTTCGCCCTGCGCTTCGCCGAGGTCGTCGGCGAGACGCCGGCACGCTATGTCGCGCAGGTCAGGATGCACCAGGCGAGGCAATGGCTCGCCCGCGACAAGCTCCGCATCGCGGTGGTAGCGCAGCGCCTCGGCTACGAATCGGAAGCCTCCTTCAGCCGCGCCTTCAAACGGATCACCGGCGCCGCGCCCAGCCAGGTACGGGCGGCGGGCGAAGCGCCGCCAGCGGCGATGTTCGCACCGCCCGCGGAGGCAGCGGAATAACCCTCACCCGCCGATCAGATCGAACCACCCGGCCTCGTCGATCACCTCGACGCCATGCTTGGCCGCATCCTTGAGCTTGGAGCCGGCACCCGGCCCCGCGACCAGCAGGTCGGTCTTCGATGAGACCGAACCTGCCACCTTGGCGCCAAGCCGCTCCGCCATCGCCTTGGCCTCGTCCCGGGTCATCCGCTCCAGCGCACCGGTGAAAACGACTGTCTTGCCGGCGACCGGACTCGTCGTGGCGACGGCTTCCAGCGGCTGCGGCTGCACCTGCTCCAGCAGCCGGTCGAGCAGTTCCTGATTGTGCGGCTCGCCGAAGAACTGCAGCAGCGCCTCGACCACGGTCGGCCCGACGCCGTCGATGGCGTCGAGTTCCTGCCGTTGCGGCGAAGCGGGATCGACGGCGGCGGCAAGCGTCTCGCGCAGAGCCTCGAAGGAGCCGTAATTGCGGGCGAGTAGCCGCGCATTGGTCTCGCCGACATGGCGGATTCCCAGCCCGAAGATCAGGCGGTTGAGCGGCGGTGTGCGCGCGGCCTCGATCGCCTCGAACAGCTTCTTGACGCTGACCGCGCCGAAGCCTTCCTTGTCCTTGAGCTTCTTGAAATTAGCGTCGTCACGCCGGGCGAGCGTGAAGATGTCGGCCGGCTCCTTCACCGGCAGGTCGGGATCGGTGTGGAAGAACTCAATCTGCTTGTCGCCGAGCCCGTCGATGTCGAGCGCATCGCGCGAGACGAAGTGCTTCAGCCGCTC
The DNA here is from genome assembly GCF_002220095.1 of Bosea sp. AS-1. Lineage (GTDB taxonomy): Bacteria > Pseudomonadota > Alphaproteobacteria > Rhizobiales > Beijerinckiaceae > Allobosea. The sequence continues at coordinate 1,944,552 of NZ_CP022372.1, read as the reverse complement.
GACCGTCTGGGCGGAACAGATCAGCCCGCCCGTACAGCGGCGCACGGCATCTTCCTTGCCGGAGCGCGGGTTGTGCTCCCGCACGGCATGGCTGTGGCAGATCGGGCATTCTTTCGGAAAGTCATAGGGCTTCGAATCCGCCGGCCGCTTCGTGAGATCGACCGCCTCGACGCGCGGGATGACGTCTCCCGCCCGCTTCACCGTCACCGTGTCGCCGATGCGGATATCGGCCCCGTCGCGGATCGGCAGCCCTTTGGAATCGAAGCCGCGGATGTAATCCTCGTTGTGCAGCGTCGCGTTGGTCACCACGACACCGCCGACCGTCACCGGCTTCAGCCGCGCCACGGGCGAGAGTGCGCCTGTCCGCCCGACCTGAATGTCGATGGCTTCGAGAACGGTCGTCGCCAGCTCGGCCGGGAACTTGTGCGCGATCGCCCAGCGGGGCGCCCGCGAGACGAAGCCGAGCCTGGCCTGCAGCGCCAGATCGTCGACCTTGTAGACCACGCCGTCGATGTCGTAGCCGAGTGTCGCGCGCTGGCTCTCGATCAGCCGGTACTGCGCGACCATCTCGGCCACGCTCTCGCAGCGCTTCATCAGCGGGTTGGTGCGGAAGCCCCAGCGCTTGAACGCCTCGACCACGCCCATCTGCGTCGGCGCCGGCAGCACCGGCATCTCGCCCCAGGCATAGGCGAAGAAGCGCAGGGGCCGCGAAGCGGTGACGCTGACATCGAGCTGGCGCAGCGAGCCGGCCGCAGCGTTGCGCGGGTTGGCGAATTCGGGCAGCCCCTTCTCGCGCTGGCGCTCGTTGATACCGGCGAAATCGGCATGGCCGAGATAGACCTCGCCGCGCACCTCCGCGACCTCCGGCACGTCCGGCCCGGCGAGCGTCTTCGGAATTTCAGCGATGGTGCGGGCATTGGCGGTGACGTCCTCGCCCTCCTCGCCATCGCCGCGCGTCGCGGCAGCGACGAGCTCGCCCTTCTCGTAGCGCAGCGAGAGCGAGAGCCCGTCGATCTTCGGCTCGGCGGTAAAGGCGATGCCGCCATCCTCCTCCTTGCGGCCGAGAAAGCGATAGACACGGGCGACGAACTCCGCGACCGCCTCGTCCGAGAAGGCGTTGTCGAGTGAGAGCATCGGCACGCGATGCCTGATCTTGGCGAACTTGCCCGACGGCCTGGCACCAACCTTGTCGCTGACTCCGCCAGCCTCCTTCAGCTCCGGAAAGGCCTCCTCCAGAGCGACCAGCCGCCGACGCTTCGCATCATAGGAAGCGTCGTCCATGATCGGCTGATCGTCCTGGAAATAGGCATCGTTCGCCGCCTGCACCTCGGCGGCCAGCCGCTTGTGCTCGAGCTTGGCCCTGCGCGGCGTCAGATCCGCGACGGGCGTTTCGGAAGGTGCGGTATCGTCGGTGTCGCTCATGCCGCAAGCATTAGGCGAGAAGGTGCTGACGAGAAAGGGCAGCAGCCTTTTGCGCAGCGCGCGCCTCACATCTGCGCGAAAGGCTGCAACAAATCCGGCTCCGGCGTGTATAGTCCTGACACTGGGAATTGGAAGCTCGACGCCTGACGGCCGTTGACACCAAGGAACATGTCGACGGCTTTTTGGCGAACCGGGCCGGAACCGGGAGACACGCCATGGCCAATCTTGACGGCACCCTTCACCACATCGGCAGAGCCGCACCACCGCAGGTCCGCACCATCACGACGATGGACCTGCGGGAAGCGCTCTCGCGCGGCTGGGAGGATTTCATGGCTCAGCCGAGCCATCTCGTCTTCATCGCGCTGATCTATCCCATCGCCGGCGTGCTGCTGGCGCAGCTCACCGTCACCTACAACATCTTCCCGCTGCTCTTCCCGCTGCTCGGCGGCTTCGCCCTGCTCGGCCCGTTCGCCGCTATCGGCCTCTATGAAACCAGCCGGAGACGCGAGCAGGGTCTGGATTCGTCGTGGAACCACGCGCTCGAGGTGCTGCAATCGCCGGGGATCGGGCAGATCGTCCTGCTCGGCCTGATGTTGACCGGGCTCTTCCTGGCCTGGCTCGCCTGCGCCTGGCTGATCTACCGCGCCCAGCTCGGCCTGCCGGCCGATGTCTCCACCGCGGAATTCCTGCGCGCCACGTTCACCACCTTCAACGGCTGGGTAATGATCATCGTCGGCAACTCGGTCGGCCTGCTCTTCGCCATCCTCGCCTTCGCGATCTCGGTCGTGTCCTTCCCCCTCATGATCGACCGTCACGTCGACATGCCGACGGCGGTTCGCACCTCGATCGCAGCGGTCGAGGCCAATCCGCGCGTGATGATGTACTGGGGGCTGATCGTCACCGGGCTTCTGGTGCTCGGCTGCCTGCCGGTGCTGGTCGGGCTCGTCGTGGCGATGCCGGTGCTCGGCCACGCGACCTGGCACCTCTACCGCAAGGTGGTGGTCTGAACGGGAGACGATCCGACAGATCTCTTGCGCCGCCCCCCGCATGTCACCCCGGTCAGCACTTCGCCCGGGATGACTTGTGCCTTTGCGGGAACCGGCGGCGACCGCCTTCCGAGGGAACCTTTCGCCCCCAAAGACGGTTCACCCCCTGAAATCGGGCCTCACGGCCCATCCATCAGGGGGTTTTCATGAACAATATCATTTATCTCGTCGGCCTGATCGTCGTCGTCCTGGCCATTCTCTCCTTCCTCGGCCTGCGCTGAGAGAAGCGCAGGCGGCGAGGCATTCCCGTCATGGCGAAGATTGCGACGAGGCCGGCTTGAGGCTTAGCCCCGGCGCGGCGGCTTGCCCTTGCCAAAGGGCTTGCCAGCCGGACGGCCGCCTTCAGGCCGCTCGGCCTTGCCAGGAAAACGCTTGGCCTTCGGGTTGAACGGCTTCTTGCCCGCCGGACGCCCTTCTCCACGATCTTCATAGGCCTTGCGCTCACCGGTCTGCCGGCCGGCAGCCGGCCGACGCGGCGCAGCCCCGTCGCGCTCCTCGAAACGCTCGCGGCTGCGGTAAGGGGCAGCCGGCCGTTCGAACTTGCCGCCCCGCTCCGGTCGCTCCGCAAACTCTTGACCGCCCGAGGCCGGCCTGCGCGAAGGCGCGCGCCTCTCGGATCCTTTGTCCTCGAATGACTTGGCCGCGCGCCGCTCGTCCGTCGCCGGCTCGATCGTGATCCGGTCGCGATCCGGCACCTTGGCGGATTCGTAGAAACGATCGGCGACATCGGCGTCGATCTCGACCTTGGTCTCGCGGTCGAAGATGCGGATGGCGCCAACCTCGTCGCGGGTGATCCGGCCGCGCCGGCACAGCATTGGCAGGAGCTGGCGCGGGTCGGCGCCCTGCTTGCGGCCGATATCGAGCCGGAACCAGACGGTGTCGCCGCGGGGTCCGGCCGCCTTGTGCGGCCGTTCGCCCTCATCCGCATCGCGGCCGGCGCCAAAAGGCCGGCGCTTGGCGGCATAGTCCTCGTTCGAGCGCGGGGTGCGGCGCTCCTCGCGGCCGAAGCCCGGGTCGCCCGCTTCCTCCGCCGCCGGCAGTCGCGAGCGGTAGAGCCTGACGAGGGCAGCCGCGATCTCGCGCGCCTCCCGACCCGCCATCAACGCCTCGACCATGCCGGCATCGTCCTCGCCCTCCTCGCCTTCGAGCAGCGGGTCCTTCAGCAGCCGCTCCTGGTCGAGCGCATGGATCTCCTCGGCCGTCGGCGGGCCGACCCATTCGGCCTCGACCTTGCCTTCCATCAGCAGCCGCTCGGCCTTGCGTCGGCGCGAGGGCGGCACCAGCAGCACGCTGGTGCCCTTGTTCCCGGCCCGGCCGGTACGGCCGGACCGGTGCTGCATCACCTCGGAGTCATGCGGCAATTCGGCATGGATCACGAGGTCGAGTCCCGGCAGGTCAATGCCACGCGCGGCAACGTCAGTCGCGACGCAGACCCGCGCCCGGCCGTCACGCAACGCCTGCAGCGCGGCGTTGCGCTCGTTCTGGCCGAGCTCGCCCGAGAGCGCCACGGCCGTGAAGCCGCGCTCCAGCAGGATGGCTTCGAGATGGCGCACGGCGTTGCGCGTGTTGCAGAAGACGAGCGCAACCGGCGCATCATAGAAGCGCAGCAGGTTGACGACCGCCAGCTCCGCTTCCTTGGGATAGACGCGCACGGCCTTGTAGGCGATGTCGGCATGGCCGCGCGCCGCGGCCTGCACCTCGATGCGCAGCGCGTCGCGCTGATAGTTCTGCGCGAGCTGGATGATCTCCTTCGGGAAGGTCGCGGAGAACAGCAGGCTGCGGCGGCTTTCAGGCGCGCTCTTCAGAATGAATTCAAGATCGTCGCGGAAGCCGAGATCGAGCATCTCGTCGGCCTCGTCGAGCACGACGGCCTTGAGTTCCGAAAGGTCGAGACGGCGCCGCTCGATATGGTCGCGCAGCCGACCGGGCGTGCCGACGACGATATGCGCGCCCTCTTCGAGCAGCATCGCCTCGCGGCGCGGATCCATGCCGCCGACGCAGGAGATCACGCGCGCACCTGCCTGGGCATAGAGCCAGGCCAGTTCGCGTTGCACCTGCAGGGCGAGCTCGCGCGTCGGCGCGATGATCAGCGCCAGCGGCCGCTCGGCGCGGCCGAGCTTCTCGGCCCCATCCAGCAGCGTCTCGCCAATGGCGAGCCCATAGGCGATGGTCTTGCCCGAGCCGGTCTGCGAGGAGACCAGGAGATCGCGCCCGCGGGCGCCCTCCTCCAGCACGGCGCTCTGCACCGGCGTCGGCTCGGAATAATTACGGTCGGCGAGCGCGCGCGCGAGCGGCGGGCTCGTGAGGGAAAAGGACATGCGGAAGGCCTGGTTCTGCGGCTCGGAACGCGAAACGTCGCGAAACTGGGTGACGGGTGAGCGGCGCGGGCAGCACCTGCAGGCCGTCGATTGAAAGCGGCTCATAGAGCAAGCCGCGCCAAAAGGAAATGGCGCAACCGCGCGCCGGATGCAAAGCGGCCCCTTGCGACGCGACGTTGCCGGTTCTCCGCGCACCCCGCTAGGCAGGACCGAACAGGAGACGTTCGATGACAGCACAGCCTCACCGCTTCGGCGGATACGACGTCACGACCTTGCTCGACGGCATCTTCGAGGCGCCCTCGGATGTCCTCGTCCACCAGGCCGGCGAAACGGCCCGTACCGAGGCGATCGCTCGCTTTGGCCAGCCGAAGATCAGCATCGAGGTGAATTGCTTTGCGCTGCGCGGCGCAGGCGGTGTCACCCTCATCGATGCGGGGACTGGCCCGTCCTGGGGTGCAGCGCTCGGCCATGCCCCCGCAGCCATGGCAAAGGCCGGCATCCGGCCGGAGGATGTCCAGCATGTCCTGATCACCCATCTCCACGGCGACCATGCGCTTGGCCTGTTCGACGGCGAGCGACCCTTCTTTCCGAACGCCCAGATCATCGTCCCGCAGGCCGATCTCGGTTACTACGGCGATGAAACGAAACGGGCAGCGACGCCAGACGGCAAGCGCGGCGCCTTCGACATCGCCGCCAGCCTGAAGCGTCTCTATGTCGGGCGCATCGAGGCGGCTGCTCCGGGCGAGGTTCTTCCCGGTATCGAGCTGATCCCCCTGCCCGGCCACAGCTTCGGGCACAGCGGCTACCTCATCGGCGACAGCGACCGCTCGCTGCTGCTCTGGGGCGACGCCCTGCATCTCGGCGCCTTGCAGGCGGCCGATCCTGCCATTGGCATGATCTACGATCTCGATGCCGCCCAGGCCGTCCGTTCGCGCAGCGACGTTCTGGAACGCGCCGCCGCAGCGGGCTGGACGGTTTCGGGCGGGCACATCACCGGCTTCCAGCAGGTGCATCGGCAGGGTGACGGCTACAAGCTCGTGCCGGCGGCCTGACGCCACCGTCGCGACATCTCAACCCCGCAGCCCGGCCGCCTCCAGCAGGCGCCCGGCAGCCGCCCGTGCCTCTTCCGTGATCGAGGCGCCGGCCAGCATTCGGGCGATCTCCTCGCGCCGCGCCTGATCCGCGAGCGTGGTGACGCGCGTGACGGTGCGCGAGGCCTCACCCTCGTCGGCCGATTTCGCGATCAGGAAATGCTGCCCGGCCTTGGCCGCCACCTGCGGCGCATGGGTCACTGAAATCACCTGCACCCGGTCCGCGAGCCGCGCCAGCCGCTCGCCAATCGCGTCCGCAACCGCACCGCCGACACCGGTATCGATCTCGTCGAAGACCAGCGTCGGCGCAGAGCCGCGCTCGGCCAGCACCACCTTGAGCGCCAGCATGAAGCGCGACAACTCGCCGCCCGAAGCGACCTTCATCATCGGCCCGGGCCGCGTGCCCGGATTGGTCTCGACCCAGAACTCGACCCGGTCGAAGCCTTCCAGCCCACGCGCGTTCTCGTCGCTCTCGATGCGGGTGATGAAGCGCGCGCGCTCCAGCTTGAGCGGCGGCAACTCCGCCTTCACCGCACTGTCGAGCCGCGCCGCCGCCGCCTTGCGAGCCTCCGACAGGGCCTTTGCCTGCGCCAGGAAATCCTCTTCAGCCGCCTTCAGCTCCGCTTCCAGCCGGCCGAGCGACGATTCGCTCTCGTCGAGCGCGGCGAGATCGCCCGCCATGGTTGCTGCGAGAACGGGCAGGCCATCGACCGGCACATCGTATTTGCGCCCCGCGGCCCTGAGCGCAAACAGCCGCTCCTCGATGCGTTCCTGCTCGCGCGGGTCGTACTCGGCCGCGCGCGTCGCCGCTGCCAGCGCCTCACCGGCCTCCTCCAGGGCGACGATGGCGGTGTTGAGTGCGGCGAGCGAAGGATCGACCAGCTCCGGCGCCTGTCCGGCCCGCCGCTCGAGCCGGCGCAGGACCGCCGCCAGCGCCGACATCGGAGAGCCCTGCCCGCCGACGGCCTCGTAAGCCTCGTTCAGGTCGCGCGCGACCTTCTCGGCCTGCATCATCGCCTGGCGCGTGGCAGCGAGCTCATCCTCCTCGCCGGGTTTCGGCGCGAGCTTGCCGAGTTCCTCGACGGCATGGCGTAGGAAATCGGCCTCCTTGCGCGCCGCCTCGACCCGCAGGCGCTGCGCCTGCAAGGCCTGTCGCGCCCGCTTCAGCGTCTCGCTCGCTTCGGCGACGGCCTGCGCCGGCCCTTCCAGCCCGCCGAAACCGTCGAGCAAGGCGCGATGCTGCGCCGGGTCCGTCAGCGCGCGGTCGTCGTGCTGGCCATGGATCTCGACGATCGCGGCACCGATCATGCGCAGGATCTGGACGGAAACCGGCTGGTCGTTGACGAAGGCGCGGGTACGCCCATCGGCATATTGCACACGGCGCAGGATGAGATCGCCGTCGGTGTCGATCTCCTGCGCCTCGGCGAGCTTGCGCGCGGCATGGTCGAGCGGAAGGTCGAAGACGGCGCTGACCTGCCCCTGCGCCTCGCCATGGCGCACGAGCGAGCCGTCGCCGCGCCCGCCCAGCGCCAGCGCGAAACCGTCGAGCAGGATCGACTTGCCCGCGCCCGTCTCGCCCGTGAGAACGCTCAGGCCCTCATGGAAGCCGAGATCGAGCCGGTCGATCAGAACGATGTCACGGATCGAGAGCTGCGCCAGCATCGGCGTTCAGCTCGATTTGCGGAGCCGACAGGGTTGCCCGAGGCCCGTCATACAAGCCTCGTCAGCGGCTGCCGAACCCGAGGATGCCGCCGACCGTGCGCTGGAAGCCGTTGAAGGCGCGGCTGATATAGGAGCCACGGTCTTCACGCGGTTCCAGGCCGCGACTCTGCAGCAGCGTGTAGGCGTCCTTGTACCAGGGGCTGTCCGGGAAGTTGTGCCCGAGCACGGCGGCAGCGGTCTGCGCCTCGTTGGTGATGCCCATCGCCATATAGGCCTCGGTCAGGCGCTCCAGCGCTTCCTCGACGTGGCGGGTGGTCTGGTACTTGATGATCACTTCGCGGAAGCGGTTCACCGCGGCGGTGTAGTTGCGCTTCTCGAGATAGTAGCGGCCGACATTCATTTCCTTGCCGGCGAGCTGGTCCTTCGCCACCAGGAGCTTCTCCCTGGCATCGACGACATACTCCGACTTCGGATAACGGGCGATCAGTTCCTCGAACGCCTGGATCGCCTGGCGCGTCCGCTCCTGGTCGCGGGTCGTGTCCGGGATCTGGTTGTAGTAGGACATCGCCAGGATGTACTGCGCATAGGCCGCGTCGGGGCTCGCCGGGTTCTGGGCGATGAAGCGCTTGGAGGCGGTGATCGCCTCCTCCCATTTCGACGCCTGGAAATTGGTGTAGGCGGTCATCAGCAGGCCCTTGCGGGCATAGGGCGAGAACGGGGCCGTCTTGTCGATGTCCTCGAAGCGCTTGGCCGCGCCCTCGCTGTCGCCGTTCTGCAGGCGCGCGAGACCCTCGTTGTAGAGCTTGTCCGCCGGCGTCACCGGCGTCAGGTCCGGCTTGTAGACCTCGGGCTTGTCGAAGGGATTGAGCGAGGACAGCGTATCACAGCCGCCAAGCAGCACGGCGGCACCGAGCGCCAGGGCGAGGCCCCTGCGCGGAGATAGGCCGCGATGGATTGCCGGAAGGCTTTGCCGCGTCACGCTCACGTCGTCCGTCCTCTTTCGCTCGTTCCTGCCTGTGGGAAGCATGCCTTACCTCAGACGCTTCCCAGGCGCCACTGTCGAAAGCCGGTCACGACTCGATTCCGCAGCACTGCGGCATCTCGGACAAAAACCGGGCGAAGGAAAGGCGAAACGCGGCTGACCCGCGCGATTTCAGTGGAGATCGGGCGCGTAGGCCGCCGGAGCCACCGCCGCCATCGGCATGGCGCGGGCCGGCGCGAACACCGGCTGGGATTCGACGATCGCGAAATTCGTGCGGTCGGCGAAGAGCGCCTCGAGGATGCGGACATTCATGCGATGCCCGCCGCAATAGGAGCGGAACTCGCCGATGATCGGATAACCCGCCAGCGCCAGATCGCCGATGGCATCGAGCACCTTGTGGCGCACGAACTCGTCGCCGTAGCGCAGGCCCTCGGGGTTGATGACCTTGTCGTCGCCGATCGCGACCGTGTTGTCGAGCGAGGCGCCCTGTGCGAAGCCCGCCTTCCAGAGCTGCTCGACGTCGCGCATGAAGCCGAAGGTACGTGCCTTCGAGATCTCGCTGGCATAGGCCTGGGCATCGAGATCGAAGATCTTGCGCTGGCGACCGATCACGGCGGTGTCGAAATCGATCTCGACATCGAGGCGGAAGCCCTGCTCGGCCGGCATCAACTCGGCGAAGGCGCGGCCCTGCTCGATGCGGACCGGCTGCAGAACCTTGAGATAGCGGCGCGGCGCGGCGAGCGTGACCATGCCGGTCGCCTCGATCGCGCGAACGAACTCGACGGCGCTGCCGTCCATGATCGGCATCTCGGGGCCGTCGATCTCGACCAGCACATTGTCGAGGCCGAGGCCCGAGCAGGCCGACATCAGGTGCTCGACCGTCGAGACCGAAGCCGGGCCGCGGTCGCCGATCACGGTGCAGAGCTCGGTGGCGCTGACCTTGGTGTGCTTGGCGTGGATGAGCTGGGGCGGCATGCCATCGATGCCCGTGCGCAGAAAGACGACGCCGGAATTCGCGCTGGACGGCTTCAGGCAGATGCTGGCGGGCGCGCCGGAATGCACGCCGATCCCGGTGAGGGTAACTGCAGCCCGCAGGGTCGTCTGCCGATCGAAGTTCATTCCGTTATCCAATCCCGGTCGCCGCGACCCATCTCCGCTGCTGTGCAGCGACCGCCGGCGGCGACATCTCCAAATCCGGCATCAAGCCGAATCCGGTAGGCTATCCTCTTGATGCGGCCGCAACATAAGCCTTCGCGGCAGCCGCTCAAAATCACGCTTTCTTTCGCTGTGTTACAGTCGGAAAGATTGCGAGCGGAACAATAACAGGCTGAAAGATAACGATTTTTTAACAAGCGAAATCCCGCCGCGCGAGGGGCGCGGCGGGAGCTGTGCAATGCCGTGAAGAGCCCGGTCTCAGTTCGCCTGGCGGCGCAGGAAAGCCGGGATCTCCAGATGGTCGTCCTCGCTGTTGCGAGCCGGAGCGGCGCGGCCGTGCGGGTCGAGCTGGCCCTGAGCCGGACGCGCAGCCGGCTGCGGAGCCGGGCGACGCATGTATTCGGCATGGGCGGCGCTCGGCGCGGCCGCCTGCGGCATGGCCGGGGCCTGGCGCACCGGCATCGGCGCGGGAGCCGGGGCTTCGGTTTCCTCATCCTTGCGGCCGAAGCCGACCGAGGCAAGGCGCTGCATCAGCGACATGCGCTTCTGCTCGACGGCGCTCGGCGCCTGCGGCACGGGCTGGGCACCGCGCTGGGCATGGAGCTGCGCCTGGCCCGGAGCCGGCAGATCCTCGATCCGCGGCATGCGGGTCGGGCGCACGGCGCGCTCCGGCATCGGCGGGATGAAGCTGTCGTCGAGATGCAGGCTGGGCTCGGCCGGAGCCATCGGCTCGGGAGCCGGCGCGGCGACCATCACCGGGCGCGGCTGCACCGGCTCGATGTGGATGCCCTGCGCGACCTGCGCGACCGGGGCCGGTTCGGCAAGCGGAGCGACGCGGGCGGTCTCGACGACAGGACCCGGAGCCGGCTGCGGAGCCGGGCGGGCCGCCTGCGGCGCGCCGGTCGAGCGCAGGCGGGCCTCCTGCTTCAGGCGCTCGGCGACCTGGGCGATGCGGGCCTCGGTCTCGTCGACCTCGCCGACCTGGGAGATCGGCTTGTCGATGCCGGTGGCGACGACGGAAACGCGCACGGTGCCTTCAAGCGATTCGTCGAAGGTCGCGCCGACGATGATGTTGGCCTCCGAATCGACCTCCTCGCGGATGCGGGTGGCGGCCTCGTCGACCTCGTAGAGCTTCATGTCGCGCCCGCCGGTGATCGAGATCAGCAGGCCGCGTGCGCCCTTCATCGAGATGTCGTCGAGCAGCGGGTTGTTGATCGCGGCCTGGGCCGCGGTCAGCGCGCGCTTCTCGCCCTGCGCCTCACCGGTGCCCATCATCGCCTTGCCCATGCCGCGCATGACGGCGCGGACATCGGCGAAGTCGAGGTTGATCAGGCCGGGGCGAACCATCAGGTCGGTGATGCAGGCAACGCCCGAATAGAGCACCTGGTCGGCCATGCCGAAGGCGTCGGCGAAGCCGGTGGTCTCGTTGGCGACGCGGAACAGGTTCTGGTTCGGGATGACGATCAGCGTGTCGACCGCCTCGTTCAGCTCGGCGATGCCGGCCTCCGCCATACGCATGCGGCGCTGGCCCTCGAACTGGAACGGCTTGGTGACGACGCCGACGGTCAGGATCCCCATGTCGCGGGCGACGCGGGCGATGGCCGGGGCAGCGCCCGTGCCGGTGCCACCGCCCATGCCGGCGGTGATGAAGACCATGTGTGCGCCCGCCAGGTGATCGCGAATCTCGTCGATGACTTCCTCGGCCGCTGCCCGGCCGACTTCCGGCTGCGAGCCGGCGCCGAGACCCTCGGTGACCTGGAGGCCCATCTGGATGATGCGCGAGGAGCGCGACAGTGCCAGCGCCTGGGCGTCGGTGTTGGCGCAGACGAAGTCGACGCCGTCGAGGCCGGCCTCGATCATGTTGTTGACCGCATTGCCGCCCGCGCCGCCGACACCGAACACCGTGATGCGGGGCTTGAGTTCCCGGATGTCCGGGGCTTGCAGATTCATCGCCATGATTGCCTCTTCTGATCCCTTTGATCGGCGCCTGGCGGGAGCCGTCGATTGCTACGTTTGACGCCGTGCCCACCGGAGCGGGCGGTACTCACTCAAATCTCGAACCTGGCTTCCGCCACGTTCTAGAAACTGTCCTTCAGCCACCGCCCGACGCGCGAGAAGTAGCCGTCCGTCCCGGTCGCGAAATAGCGCCCGCCGGCGGCGCGTGGTTCGAAATGCTCGACATGGGCGACCTGCGGGTAGACCAGCAGGCCGACCGCCGCAGAGAAGGCCGGGCCCTTGCCCGCCTCGGGCAATCCCTTGATGCCGAGCGGGCGGCCGGTGCGGACCTGGCCGCCGAGGATGCGCCGCGCCACTTCCGGCAAGCCGGTGAGCTGGCAGGCCCCGCCGGTCAGGACGACGCGCCGCCCGGCCTGCGCCGAGAAGCCGGCATTGGTCAGCCGGTCGCGCACGAGCTCGAGGATCTCCTCGACGCGCGGCTTGATGATGCGGATGAGATGCGACTTGGCGAGATGGTTCGGCATGTCGCGCTCGTCGTCGTCGACCTGCGGCACCGCGATCATGTCGCGCTCGTCCGAGGCGCTGGCGATGCAGGAGCCGTGCAGCGTCTTCAGCCGCTCGGCCGCCGAGACCCGGGTGGAAAGCCCACGCGCCACATCCATGGTGATGTGGTTGCCGCCGACCGCGATGGCGTCGGCATGCATCATATGGCCACCGGCGAAGACGCCGAGGCTCGTGGTGCCGCCGCCGAGGTCGACGACGACCACGCCCATCTCCGCCTCGTCGTCGACCAGCACGGAGAGACCGGAAGCGTAAGGCGTCGCGACCACCGCCTCGACCTCGAGATGGCAGCGTTCGACCGCGAGCATGACGTTGCGCGCCGCCGCCGCCTCGCTGGCGACGACATGCATGTCGACCGAGAGCTTGCCGCCGATCAGCCCGCGCGGGTCGAGCACGCCCGGTACGCCGTCCAGCGCATAGCCGGTCGGCAGAGCATGGAGCACGGCCTTGCCGGGGCGGATCGCATGGGTGGCGGCAGTGGCGAGCACACGCTTGATGTCGGCATCGCCGACCGAGCCCGAGCGCAGGTCGACGCCGGCCGCATAATGCTGCGAGCCGATGCGCCCGCCGGTCAGGTTGACGATGACCGACTGCACCTCGACCTTCGCCATGCGCTCGGCGGCGTCGACGGAGGCCCGGATGGCGCGCTCGGCGCTTTCGAGATCGATGATCGCCCCGCCCTTGAGGCCGAGCGAGCGCTGATGGCCGATGCCGATGATCCGCGCGACATGGGTGCGTCCGCGCAGCCGCTCATTGGCTTCGGCCGGATTCAACTCCGCGATCAGGCAGACGACCTTGCTGGTGCCGATGTCGAGGATCGAGAGGATCGCGCTCTTGCGTGCCGAGAGCGGGCGCATGCGCGGTGTCAAACCCTGGGAGGTGAAGTGGTTCATGCCTCGCCTCCCTTCTTCTTGGCCTTGTTGCGGTTCTTCAGCATGTCGGCGCGGGCGGCTGCGGCTTCTTCGGAGAGGCGGGCGATAACCCGGTCGGGCTGACGCAGATCGAGCGCCAGGATGTCCTTGTCGAGGATGCGGTCGTTGGTCTCGAGCGAGATCAGCCGCTGCATCGCGACTTCCGGCTTGATTTCCGGCAGGCGCACATCCATGCCGTTGTCGAGCTTGATGTCCCAGCGCCGGTCGGAGACCAGCATGCCGGCGCGGATATGCTGGGCCAGCGGACCGGCCTCCTTGCGCAGCGCCAGATACTCGCTGGCGCGGTTGTTGGCGTTCTTCCCGACGACCAGCGGCAGATAGGCGAAGCGGCCGTCATCCATCTTGTCGATCACCGTGCCATCCGCAGCGATCACGAAGAGCTCGCCCTTGACCTGCCAGAGTGCATAGGGCTCGCGCTCGGTGAGCGAGATCGAAATCTCGCCCGGATAGAGCTTGCGGACCTGAGCCTCTCGAATCAGCGGATTGGCCTCGAGCTGCTTGCGCGCCTCGTCGGCGTCGAAGAACACCAGTGAGGTCTTCGCATCGATGCCGGCGGCGACCAGCACCTCCTGCTCCGAGAGGCCCGACAGGCCGGAGATGGTGACACGGTCGATGCCGAAACCGAGCATGCGCGCGATCATGTGCCGCGGCGCGCCATAGGCGTCCTGCATGGCCTGATACTGCCCGCCGATGACGAAGCCGGAGCCGAGGCTGAGCGCGAGGAAGCCGACAGCAAGCCAGGAACCGACGCCGCGCGGCACCCGCTCCGACAGCGGCTGAGCCGAACGGCGGGGGCGCCGCAGCCAGCGCCCTTGCCGCTCACTGCCGATCAGCAGCTGCGGGCCGGTCGCCACGACCGGCAGGCGCGAAGAGGGTTTCACCTTCATCGCTTTCACCGATCGAGGGAGGCGTCCTGCACCATCCATTTGACGAGCTCACCGAAATTCAGGCCCGCATGGGCAGCCAGTTCGGGCACCAGGCTGGTCTCGGTCATCCCGGGCTGCGTATTGACTTCCAACCAGACGAGCGTGTCGGTCTCGTCGTCGTAGCGAAAGTCAGATCGGCTGACGCCCCGGCATCCGATTGCTTGATGCGCCGTTAACGCACACTCTTCGATCTGCTGGTAAATTTTCGGTAAAATTTGAGCCGGACAGATGTGGATCGAGCCGCCTTTCGCGTACTTCGCGTCATAGTCGTAAAATTCGCCGGTTGCGGCTTGTATTTCGGTCACACCCAGCGCCCGGTCGCCCATCACCGCGCAGGTCAGTTCACGCCCCGCAATGAAGGTCTCGGCGAGCAGCATTTCGCCGCAAGGCCAATCCGGCCGGGCGATCTCCTGCGGTGGGTGTTCCCGCCCCTTCTTCACGATCACGACGCCGACGGAGGAGCCTTCGTCGATCGGCTTCAGCACATAGGGCGGCGGCAGCACATGGTTCTTCGCAGCGGCGAAGCGCGAGACGTTGACGCCGTGCGCAACCGGCACACCGGCCGCCTTCACCACCGTCTTCGCCCGGTCCTTGCGGATCGCCAGCGCGGAGGCCAGCACGCCCGAATGGGTATAGGGAATGCGCAGGATCTCGAGCACGCCCTGGATCGTGCCGTCCTCGCCGAAGCGGCCATGCAGGGCGTTGAAGGCGACATCGGGCTTGAGCTTCGCCAACACCTCGGCGATATCGCGCTGCACGTCGACGCGGGTGACGCGGAAGCCCTGACCTTCCAGGGCGCGCGCGCAAGCCGCACCGCTGTTGAGGCTGACCTCCCGTTCGACGGACCATGCCCCCATCAGCACTGCGACGTGTTTGCTCATGCCGGCCCTCGTTCGACGTGTTCGTCGAACCTCACCGGAGATGGTTAACAGCTCGTTAACCATCCACTCATGGGCGTTAACCTGCCCGAAATCAGCCGATTTTGGCGAGCAGCCGTCGCAGTTCGGCGCGCTCGTCCGGCGACAGCGCGCTCACCAGCCGCTCCTCGGTCGCGACATGCGAGACGACGATTCGCTCCGCCAACGCGAAGCCCGCTTCCGTCAGGACCACGCGCAGCGCCCGGCGGTCCTGCGGGTCCGCAAGCCGCTCGATCAACCCGCGCTTCTGGAGGCGGTCGAGCCGGTTCGTCATCGCCGAGGTCGAGATCATCATGTCCTGAGCCAGTTCGGACGGCGACAGCGCGCTGCCCCTGCCCTGCCGTCGCAGGGTCAACAGCACGTCGAAGCCGGCAAGGTCGAGGTCATCCGCCGTCAGATTGGCGGCAACCCCGTCGCGCACCCGATCGGCGGCTCGCCACAGGTCGCCGCAGACGGCCATGACGCTCGGATCGATGTCCGGCCGTTCCCGCCGCCATTGTGCCAGGATCGAATCCATCACTCCGCCCTGAGCCTCGGGCCGACCTCGAGCCATCTTCGCTCCTTGCAAATATTTTCACGTCATATATTTTGATATCGAAATATATGACGTCGAATAGAGATAGCGCCGGCCCGCCCGGAAGCCAAGCTCTGCGCGCCTCGGAGTTCCGCCATGCCGCTCAGCCTGAACAGAACGCTGCTGACCACAATCCTCGTGCCCTGCCTCTGGGGCTCGACCTATATCGTCTTCACCCAGACGCTCCCGGTCGATCATCCGCTGCTGGTCGGCGCGCTGAGGGCGCTGCCGGCCGGGCTCCTGCTGATGGCGCTCGGCCCCGGCTTGCCGCCACGCGACAAACTCCTGCCGCTCGCGGCGCTTGGTCTCGCCAATATCGGGCTGTTCTTCGCGCTGCTCTTCGTCAGTGCCGCGCGCCTGCCCGGCGGGCTCGCCGCTACGGTCAGCTCGATCCAGCCCTTGATCGTCGGCCTGCT
This sequence comes from Bosea sp. AS-1, assembly GCF_002220095.1. Taxonomy (GTDB): domain Bacteria; phylum Pseudomonadota; class Alphaproteobacteria; order Rhizobiales; family Beijerinckiaceae; genus Allobosea. The sequence goes on along the minus strand of NZ_CP022372.1, from coordinate 1,928,594 downwards.
GGCCTGGCCCCTGCTCGCCCGGCGCCCGGGCCGCGGCCAGATCCTCGCCGCGCTCGCGGGCCTGATCGGAGTGGCGCTACTGGTGCTCGATCCGCATGCGAGGCCGGACGTCATCGGCCTCGTCGCCGGCCTTGCCAGCGCCGCCTCGATGGCGACCGGAACCGTACTGATCGAGCGCTGGGGCAGGATGGGATCGCCGCTGGCGCTGGCCGCCTGGCAGCTCACGCTGGGCGGGCTGATCCTGCTGCCGGTCGCGCTGCTGGTCGAAGGCCTGCCGCCGGTGCCGACGCCTCTGAACGGGCTCGGTCTCGCCTACCTCGTCCTGATCGGCACAGCGCTGGCCTATTGGTTCTGGGTCAGGGGCATCACCGCGCTGGGCTCGAGCGTCGCCTTCCTCGGCCTGCTCAGCCCGACGGTCGCCACGATTCTCGGCGCCGTCCTGCTCGGCCAATGGCTCGGCGGCATCCAGCTCCTCGGCATCGCGGTCATCCTGGGTTCGACCGTTGCCGGGATGCTGCTCTCGCGCCGCCCGGCCGCAGCCGTTACGCCGCGACCCCGAGCCGCTTGATCTCCCACTGCAGCTCGAAACCGGAATTCTCCCTGACCCGGCGGCGAACCTCCTCGCCGAGCCCTTCGACATCGGCGGCCGTCGCGCCGCCGGTGTTGATCAGGAAGTTGCAGTGCATCTCCGAGACCTGCGCCCCGCCGACACGCAGGCCACGGCAGCCGGCCGCATCGATCAGTTGCCAGGCCTTGCCGCCCTGGGGGTTCTTGAAGGTCGAGCCGCCGGTGCGCTCCTTGATCGGCTGGGCCGCCTCGCGCGCCTGGGTCACCCGGTCCATCTCGGCCTGGATGACAGCCTGCTCGCCCGGTCGTCCCTGAAACAGGGCCGACGTGAAGATGATCTCTCGGGTCGATTCGGCGCTATTGCGATAGGTGAAGCCCATCTGGGCGTGGCTGAGCGTGACCAGCTCGCCCTTGCGGGTGACGCCGCGCGCCTCGACCAGCACATCGGTCGTCTCGCCGCCATGGGCACCCGCATTCATGCGCAGCGCCCCGCCGATCGAACCGGGAATGCCGCGATAGAAGGCGAGCCCGTCGAGCGAGGCATCGGCCGCAGCGCGGGCCACCTTGACGTCCGGCACCGCCGTTCCGGCCCGCAGCCGGTTCCCCGGCTCGCGGCTGATCTCGGCAAAGCCCTTGCCGCCGAGCCGGATGACGAGGCCGGGAATGCCGCCGTCACGCACGATGAGGTTCGAGCCGAGCCCGACCACCGTGACCGGGACGTCCTCCGGCAGCTTCGAGAGCAGATAGGCGAGATCTTCCTCGTCCGCCGGCGTGAACAGCAGTTGCGCCGACCCACCCACGCGAAACCATGTCAGGCCCGAGAGGTCCTGGTTGGCGAGGAGCCGCCCGCGCAGGTCAGGCGCGGCGGCACGGATGTCAGAGGTCAGATCCTGGAAGGGCATGGCGTCGCTTTAGAGCATCGAGACCGGGAACGGAACAGGCCGTCATGCTCCGGCTCAAGCCCGAGCATGACGGCGCAATTGCGGCAGGCCCGACCTCACTTCTCCAGCGCGGCCAGTTCTCCCGGCAGCGCATAGGCCCATTGCGTGATGTTGCCGGCGCCGAGGCAGACGACATAGTCGCCCGGCCCGGCCAGCTCGGCCACCATGCCCGCGAGCTTGTCGGGAGCCTCCAGCGGCAGAGCATGCCGATGGCCGCGCGCCCTGATGCCGGCAACCAGCGAATCACGGTCGGCCCCGGCGATCGGCGCCTCGCCGGCGGCATAGGTATCGGCCACGATCACCGTGTCGGCGTCGTTGAAGCAGGCGGCGAAGTCGTCGAACAGGCTCGACAGGCGCGTATAGCGATGCGGCTGCACGACCGCGATGACCTTGCCCTTCGTCGAGGCCCGCGCCGCCTTGAGCACGGCGGCGATCTCGACCGGGTGATGGCCGTAATCGTCGAAGATCAGCGCACCGTTCCACTCGCCCGTCTTGGTGAAGCGGCGCTTCACGCCGCCGAAGCCGGCCAGCGACTCGCGGATGCGTTCGACCGGAATGCCGAGGTCGTATGCGACGGCGATGGCAGCGGTCGCGTTCAGTGCGTTGTGGTGGCCCGGCATCGGCATGACGAGATCGCGGATGACCTCGTCGCGGCCGTTCTTGCGGTCGCGGATCAGGAGGGTGAAGCGCGCCTGCCCGCCGGAAAGGTCGATGTCGAGCAAGCGGAAATCGGCCTGCGGGTTCTCGCCATAGGTGATGACGCGCCGATCGGTGATCTGGCCGACGAGGCCCTGCACGGTCGGATGATCGATGCACATCACCGCGAAGCCGTAGAAGGGCAGGTTTTCGACGAAGGAGCGGAAGGCGCCCTTGATCGCGTCGAAGGTGCCGAAATGGTCGAGATGCTCGGGGTCGATATTGGTGACGATGGCCACGTCGGCCGGCAGCTTCAGGAAGGTGCCGTCGGATTCGTCGGCCTCGACCACCATCCAGTCGCTCTCGCCCATGCGGGCATTGGTGCCGTAAGCGTTGATGATGCCGCCATTGATGACGGTCGGGTCGAGCCCGCCCTTTTCCAGCAGCGTCGCGACCAGCGAGGTCGTGGTCGTCTTGCCATGGGTGCCTGCGATGGCGACGCAGCTCTTCAGTCGCATCAGCTCGGCCAGCATCTCGGCCCGGCGCACCACCGGCAGGCGCATCTCACGCGCGGCGGCGAGCTCGGGATTGTCGCGCTTGATCGCGGTCGAGACCACGACGACCTCGGCCTCGCCGAGGTTCTCGGCCTTGTGGCCGACGAAGGTGGTGATGCCCTTTTCCGCCAGGCGCTTGACGTTGGCGCCGTCGGAGGCGTCGGAGCCCTGCACCTTGTAGCCGAGATTATGCAGCACCTCGGCGATGCCGGACATGCCGATGCCGCCGATGCCGATGAAATGGATGGGGCCGAGCTTCGGCGGCAGCTTCATGGTCCTGCGTGTCCTGTCAGTTCTGAAAGTTGGCCGTCGCGATCACGAGATCGGCAAGGCGGTCGGCAGCGTCGGGGATACCGCCGCTCTTCGCGTTTGCGGCCATCGTCGTCAAGTGCGCGGGCTGTGCGATCAGCTTCGACAATTCGGCGGCAAGATGGCGCGGGGTAAATTCCGGCTGGAGAATGCGGATCGCTCCGCCCACCCCTTCGAGGAAGGCCGCGTTCGCCGCCTGATCCTGGTCGAGCGAACCCGGCAGCGGCACGAGAATGGCGGGACGGCCGATCACGGTCAGCTCCGCGACGGTCGAGGCACCCGAGCGCGCGATGATAAGATGAGCCGCCGCCATCTGCGCCGGCAGGTCCTTGAAGAAGGGCGAGACGGTCGCGCGGATGCCGAGCTTCTCGTAGATTCCGCGCACGCGCTCGTCGTCCTCGGTCCGCGCCTGTTGAACGATGGTGAGACGAGCCCGCTCGGCCTCGCTCAGGAGCTGGATCGCCGGTGGCACGATGTCGGCCATCACCCGCGCGCCCTGGCTGCCGCCGAAGACGAGAAGCTGGATCTTGCCCTCGCCCGGCCAGTCATAGTCGTGATCCGCAACCTCCAGCACGGCCGGGCGCACCGGATTGCCGACATGGCGGCATTTCGCCTTGAGCGGCTCTGCGATGCCGCCGACCTCGGCGAAGCCCGTCGCGATGGCGGTCGCCCGCCCGGCGAGAAAGCGATTGGCCCGGCCCATCACGGCGTTCTGCTCGTGAATCACCGTCTTCACACCGGCAAACGAGGCGCCGAGCACCGGCGGCACAGTCGGATAGCCGCCGAAGCCGACGACGACGTCCGGCTTGAGCTTGCCGATGATCCGCCGTGCCGCGAAAGTGCCCTTGGCGAGCTTCATCAGTGCTGCGGCCATCTTGAGTGGCGAGCGGCCGGACGGCGTCGCCGCCGGCACTGCATGCACGGCTTCGGCCGGGAAGCTCCCCGCGTACTCGGCCGCGCGCGTATCGGTCATCAGGACGACGCGCATACCCTTGGCATGCAGCGCGTGGCTCAACGCCTCGGCCGGGAAGAGATGGCCGCCGGTTCCGCCGGCGGCCAGCATGATGAGCTTGCCCGCGGCCATCTCAGCGCCCGTAGGAGCCGAACTCGGCCGAGCGTGGCCGGCGCCGCGTCAGCGCGAGCAGGAAGCCGGTTCCGACGGCGAGCGAAAGCAGCGATGAACCGCCATAGGAGATGAACGGCAAGGTCATGCCCTTGGCCGGCATCATGTGCAGGTTGACCATCATGTTGATCGCCGCCTGGATGCCGAAGAGCAAGGCCAGGCCCGTCACGGCGAGGCGCGTGAACGGATCCTCGGATTTCTGCGCTACGAACAGCGACCGGATCACGATGATCGCGAAGAGCGCGACAAGGATCATGCAGACGATGACGCCGAACTCCTCGGCCGTGACGGCGAAGATGAAGTCGGTATGCGCGTCGGGCAGGATGCGCTTCACCGTGCCCTCGCCCGGGCCTTTCCCGAGCCAGCCACCCTGCGCGAAGCTTTCAAGCGCGGTATCGACCTGGAAGGTGTCGCCCGAACCCTTGTCCATGAAGCGCTCGATGCGGGCGCGTACGTGCGGCACCAGCTCATACGCGATGAAGATGCCGGTGGCGCCGATGCCGCCGAGCCCGATGACCCAGAACCAGTGCAACCCGGCGACGAAGAAGAGCCCGGCCCAGACCAGGCTGATCAGCATGGTCTGGCCGAAGTCCGGCTGCAGCACCAGCGGCACGATCGAGACCGGCAGGATGAGCAGGGCGAGGATCGTGCCCGGCAGGTCCGGCCGGCGTGTCCCCTCGGCGAAGGCCCAGGCGGCGAGCACGACGAAGGCCGGCTTGAGGAATTCGGAGGGCTGCACCGAACCGAGGATGCTGAGCGTCAGCCAGCGCTTGGCGCCCTTGACCTCGACGCCGAAATAGAGCGTCGCCACCACCATGGCGAGCGAGACCACGTAGAGGATGAGCGCAGCGCGGCGCACCTGCCTCGGCGTCATGAAAGACACGCTGAGGAAGATCACGATCGCTCCGGCGAGATAGGCCGCCTGACGGTTGACGAAATGGAAGGTCGACAAGCCCAGCCGCTCGGCTACCGGCGGACCGCCCGCCATCAGCAGGACGACGCCCGAGACCATCAGCGCGATGAGCGCGGCAAGGATCAGGCGGTCGATCGACCACCACCAGCGGCCGCTGAGGGAAGGTTCGGCGCGGGAGACCATGACAGCGCGTCCTATCGACAAATTCCGCGCGGGCGAACCGCGCCTTGCGTGACGAATCACTCTGTCAATGAATGGTTAACCGATTGATTCCGATGCGGCGGATTGCACAGGCTGGTCGCCGCGAAGCGCAGCCCCCGTCAGCCGACGGTGACGGCCGCCGCAAAGATATGGGCGATGCCGGCAAGCCGCTCCGCATAGGCCTGACAGCTCGGCGGCGCGCCCGTCTTCGCTCCGGCGGCGGCGAACATCAGCCCGGCAATCCAGTCCTCGGCCGTGACGGAAGCGCGGCACAACGCGACCTCGCCGCGAGCTTCGGCCTCCTGAAGCAGTTGCCGCGCGAGCGTGACGAAAATCTGCTCGAAAGCCTGCAGCTCGCGGGTCGCGATGGCGTTCATCACGGCCTTCAGCTCGACGAGATGCTCCCCTGTGCCGAAGCTCGCATAGGCCAGTCCATGATGGGCCTCGACAAGGGCGGCGAGCCGCTCCGGAAAAGGACCCGGTACCGCGACGACCTCACGGCAACGTGCCTCGACGCGGCGCGCGAGCAGGTTCAGCATCGCCCGGAAGACGTCGTCCTTGCCCTTGAAATGCAGGTAGAGCGTCGCCTTGGCGAGCCCGGCCTCCCTGGCGATGTCGTCCATCGAACTGCGTTTGTAGCCGTAGCGGGCGAAGAGCCGCAGCGCCGCATCGGCGATCTGGTCGATGCGCGCGTCTTCTGGAGAAAGAGCGCTGGAACTTTCGCTTCGGTCCACCATTGCAGCTTTGCAGTCTTGACAAAATCCAAACTGCGCGCGACCATCCTAGTTAGACTTAAAACGTCCAACTAGTCCAGTCGCGCGACCCAGGGCTACGGATTCATCGCCCGGATCTGGTATGTCAGATCGGGACATCGAGGGCGAGCCCTCGATCCGCACCATGGTGCCGCGCTGCGTCTTGCCAGCATCGGAGGCAACCATGGTCTCTCTCAAAGTGAATGGGACGACGCATACCGTCGACGTCGACGACGACACGCCCCTGCTCTGGGCCATTCGCGACAATATCGGCCTCACCGGCACCAAGTTCGGCTGCGGCATCGCCCAATGCGGCGCCTGCACCGTCTTCATCGACGGCCAGGCCCTGCGCTCCTGCGTCACGCCCGTCTCGGCGGTCGGCACGAGCGAGATCACCACCATCGAGGGCCTCGCCGGCAAGGAGGCGGATGCCGTCCATGCCGCGTGGATCGCCCGCGACGTGCCGCAATGCGGCTATTGCCAGTCTGGCCAGGTGATGAGCGCCATCGCCCTGCTCAAGGAGAACAGGAAGCCGACCGATCGCGACATCGACCTCGCGATGAACGGCAACCTCTGCCGCTGCGCCACCTATGTCCGCATCCGCGCCGCGATCCATGACGCGGCCCGCGCGCTGGAGATCTGAGCCATGACCGCGCATGATCCCAAGCTGTCGCGCCGCTCCCTGCTGAAGGGCGCCGGTGCGCTCGTCATCGGCTTCAGCCTGCCGCACAACGCCCGAGCCCAGTCGGGCGCCGCGGCCGGCTTCCGGCCGGGCGGTAATGACAGCTTCGCGCCCAACGCCTTCATTCGCGTCGCGCCGGACGACACCGTCACCGTCATCGTCAAGCATATCGAGATGGGCCAGGGCCCCTATACGGGCCTCGCCACCCTCGCCGCCGAGGAGATGGACGCCGCCTGGAGCCAGATGCGCGCCGAATCCGCGCCCGCCGACGTCAAGCTCTACGCCAATCTCGCGCTCGGCGTGCAGGGCACCGGCGGCTCGACCGCGATCGCCAATAGCTGGGAGCAGATGCGCAAGGCCGGCGCCGCCGCCCGCGCCATGCTGGTCCAGGCAGCCGCCGACAGCTGGAAGGTTCCCGCCTCCGAGATCAAGGTCGAGGCCGGCGTCATCAGCCACGCTTCGGGCAAGCAGGGCCGCTTCGGCGAATTCGCCGAGGCCGCCGCGAAACTGCCGGTACCGGAGAACCCGCCGCTGAAGCCGGCATCGGCCTACCGGCTGATTGGCAAGGATGGCGCGACGAAGCGCCTCGACACCCCCGACAAGACGCGCGGCAAGGCGAAGTACACCATCGACATCCAGGTCCCGAACATGCTGACCGTGGTCGTCGCCCGCTCGCCGCGCTTCGGCGGCAAGGTCGCCAGCTTCGACGCCTCCGAGGCGCTCAAGGTCAAAGGCGTCGCCGAGGTGAAGGACATCGGTTACGGCGTCGCGGTCTACGCCCACGGCATGTGGCCGGCGCTGAAGGGCCGTGAGGCACTGAAGGTCATTTGGGACGACAGCGAAGCGGAAAAACGCGGCAGCGCCGAGCTGGTCGCCGAGTACCGCAAACTCGTCCGGCAACCCGGCACCGTTGCGGGCAGCCATGGCGATGCGGAAGTCGCCCTCGGCCAAGCCGATCGCGTCATCGAGGCCGAGTTCGTCTTTCCTTATCTGGCCCATGCGCCGATGGAGCCGCTGGACGGCTATCTGGAATGGGATGGCCAGACGGCCCATGCTCGCTTCGGCAGCCAGTTCCAGACCACCGAACACCAGACCATAGCCACCATCCTCGGCCTGCCGCTCGAGAAGGTCAGCCTCGAAACCATGATCGCCGGCGGCAGCTTCGGCCGGCGTGCCCAGGTCAGCCAGCATCTCGCGGCCGAGCTTGCCATCGTCGCCAAGGCGATCGGCCCCAACCGTCCGGTCAAGGTCGTCTGGACGCGGGAGGACGATCTCACCGGCGGCTATTACCGTCCGCTCTTCGTGCACCGCCTGCGCGGCGCGGTGAAGGATGGCAAGATCGCGGCCTGGTCGAACACGCTCGTCGGCCAGTCCTTCTTCCTCGGCACGCCCTTCGAATCCTTCGTCGTCAAGAACGGCATCGACGCGACGTCGGTCGAGGGGGCCAACGAGATCTTCTACGAGGTCGCGAATTTTCGCTGCGAGGTGCACAATCCCAAGGTCGGCGTGCCGACCCTGTGGTGGCGCTCGGTCGGCCACACCCACACCGGCTATGCCGTCGAGTGCTTTGTCGACGAGTTGCTGCAGGCCGCCGGGCAGGATCCGGTGCAAGGCCGGCTCGCGATGATGGGCGACCGGCACCCGCGCGCCGCCGGCGTGCTCAAGGCGGTCGCCGAGCTCGCAGGCTGGAAGGGTGGCGCTCCGGTCGACGGCCGGGCGCGCGGCGTCGCCGTTGTGGAGAGCTTCGGGTCCTTCGTCGCCCAGATCGCCGAAGTCTCGATGGGGTCGGAGGGCGAGCCCAGGGTCCACAAGGTCTGGTGCGCGGTGGATTGCGGCGTCGCCGTCAATCCCGATGTGATCCGCGCCCAGGTCGAAGGCGGCATCGGCTTCGGCCTCGGCCACGCCCTTTACGGCAAGATCACTCTCGACGGCGGCCGGCCGGTCCAGACCAACTTCAACGAATACCGCTCGCTGCGCATCAACGAGATGCCGGAGGTCGAGGTCACGATCCTCGCTTCCACGGAGAAGCCGAGCGGCATCGGTGAGCCGGGCGTCCCGCCGATCGGCCCCGCCGTCGCCAACGCGCTCGCAGCGCTCGGCCATGGCCGGCCGCGTCAGCTGCCGATGCAGGGAGGCACCGTCTGATGGGCCGCAACCTGATCCTCGCCACGGCAGCGGCGCTCGCGGTCTGCGTCGCCGGCAGCGCCTTGACGCTGGCGCAGAACGCCGCCCAGCCCGGCGGCGCCAGCCTGCGCCCGGCTTCGAGCTTCGCCTCGATCGCCAACCAGCGCGACCGCTCGGTCGCGCTCTTTACCGAGATGGGCAAGGTGCTCACGCATCCGCGCTGCATGAACTGTCATCCGGCGACCGAGCGGCCGCGTCAGGGCGATCTGCGCAAGCTGCACGAGCCCGTCGTCGTGCGCGGCAGGGATGGCCATGGCGCCGCCGGCCTGCATTGCGCGACCTGTCATGGCAAGGAGAACTTCGACCCGGCTCGAATTCCTGGCAACGAGCACTGGGCGCTCGCCCCAGCCTCGATGGCCTGGGAAGGCAAGACTCTCGCGCAGATCTGCGAGCAGTTGAAGGACCCGAACCGCAACGGCAGCCGGGATAGCGCCGCGCTGATCAAGCACGTCACGACCGACAGCCTCGTGCTCTGGGCCTGGAAGCCCGGCAAGGGCCGCGAGCCCGCGCCCGGGACTGCGGCCGAGTTCGGCGCGCTGATGCAGGCTTGGACCGAAAGCGGCAGCGCCTGCCCGACTTCGTGATCGATCAGCCCTTCGGAGCCGCGGAACCTCCCGCCACCCCGAAGGGCTCGAAGTTCGGCAGGCCCGAGACTAGCTTGCGGAACGTGTCGCCGCGCACCTCGAAATTCGGGAACTGGTCGAAGGACGCGCAAGCCGGCGAGAGCAGCACCGCGATCTCGCCCTCACCCGGCTTTGCCAGCGCATCGCGCGTGGCATCCGCCACAGCCTTGTCGAGCGTGTCGCTGCGCTCATAGGTGACGCTGCCGTCGTCATCGAAGGTCGCGGCGAAGAGGTCGCTTGCCGCGCCGATCAGATAGGCCTTGGCGATGTTCGGGAAATAGCGTCGCAGCGATTCGATGCCGCCTTCCTTGGCCTTGCCGCCGAGGATCCAGAAGATGTCGCGGAAGGAGGTCAGCGCCTTCTCGGTGGAATCCGCATTGGTCGCCTTGGAATCGTTGATGAAGACGACACGGCCGATCCGGCCGAGTTCCTCCATGCGATGCGCCAGCCCGGGATAGCTCCGGAAGCCGGCCTCGATCTCTGCATCGCTCAAGCCCAGCACCGCGCAGGCGGCGAAGGCAGCTGCCGCGTTCTGGGCATTGTGCGAGCCGCGCAAGGAGCCGATGCCGGCGAGGCTGGCGACGACGCGCCGCTTGCCGCTCTGCGCCGCGACGATCAGCGTCTCGCGTTGTCCATCGCGCTCGACGACCTCGGCAAAGACGCCTGCGTCGAGCGGCCGGTCGCCGCTGATCTCGACCAGTGGGCGGCCTCCGGCGGTGCGCCTCAGCGCCATCTGCTGCGAGGCCTCGTCATCGACGCCGACCACCGCGATATCGGCGGCAGAAACCAGCCGTTCCTTGATCGCGGCATAGTTTTCGAGCGAGCCGTGCCGGTCGAGATGGTCCGGTGTCAGGTTCATCTGAATGCCGACGGTGGGCTTGAGCGAGGGAGCGAGATCGATCTGGTAGCTCGAGCACTCGATGACATGGATGCGGTTCGTGGCCGGCGGCTCCAGCGCCAGAACGGCGGTTCCGATATTGCCGCCCATCTGCGCGTCGCGGCCGGCGGCCTTGAGCACATGCGCGATCAGCGCCGTCGTCGTCGACTTGCCGTTGGTGCCGGTGATGCAGACGACCGGGGAGGCCGGCGCGATCTTCGCCCGCTCGCGGAAGAACAGTTCGACATCGCCGATGATCTCGACGCCAGCGGCCTTGGCCTTCGCCACCGTCCAATGCGGTTCGGGGTGGGTCAGCGGCACGCCCGGCGAGAGCACGAAGGCGGCAAAGCCCGACCAGTCCGCACTCGCCAGGTCGACGACCGCGATGCCTTCGGTCGCGGCCTTGTCGCGGCTCTTCTCGCTGTCGTCCCAGGCCGCGACATCGGCGCCGCCGGCCTTGAGCGCCCGCGCGGTCGCGAGCCCCGAGCCGCCGAGGCCGAACAGGGCGACCTTGCGCCCGGCGAAGACGGTGACGGGCGTCATGATGCTCTCGCTCTCAGCGCAGCTTCAGCGTGGCGAGGCCAACCAGCGCCAGCACGACGGAAATGATCCAGAAGCGGATCACCACCTGTGGCTCGGTCCAGCCCAGCTTCTCGAAATGGTGGTGGATCGGCGCCATTAGGAAGACGCGCTTGCCCGTGCGCTTGAACACGGCGACCTGGATGATGACCGACAGCGCCTCGACCACGAAGAGGCCGCCGACGACAGCGAGCACGATCTCGTGCTTGGTCGCGACCGCGATAGTGCCCAGCAGGCCGCCGAGGCCGAGCGAGCCGGTGTCGCCCATGAAGATCTGGGCCGGCGGCGCGTTGAACCAGAGGAAGCCGAGCCCCGCCCCGATCACCGCCCCGCAGATCACCGCCAATTCGCCGGCGCCGGGCACGTGATGGATCTGCAAATAATTGGCGAAGATGGCGTTGCCGACCAGGTAGGAGATGAAGCCGAAGGTGCCGGCCGCGATCATCACCGGCACGATGGCGAGCCCGTCGAGCCCGTCGGTCAGGTTCACCGAATTGCCGGCGCCGACGACGACGAAGGAGGTGACCAGCGGGAACAGGATGCCAAGCGGGATGATCGCTTCCTTGAGGAAGGGCATGGCGAAGCCCGAACCGATGGCGGGCGGTTGCGTCTGCATTACGAAAGTGCAGGCGATCAGCGCGACCACGACCTCGATGGCGATGCGCGCCTTGCCCGAGAAGCCCTTATGCGACTGCTTCGTCACCTTGAGGTAGTCATCATAGAAACCGATCGCGCCATAGGCCGCCGTGACGAAGAGCACGATCCAGACGTAGGGGTTGCGCAGATTGCCCCAGAGCAGCACCGCGACGAACAGGCCGGTCAGGATCATCAGCCCGCCCATGGTCGGCGTGCCGCGCTTGGCGAGATGGCTCTCGGGGCCGTCGGTACGGATCGGCTGCCCCTTGCCCTGCTTGATCCTGAGCCAGGAGATCGCCGCCGGCCCGAAGAAGAAGACGAAGAGCAGCGCCGTCGCGGTCGCCCCGCCCGCCCGGAAGGTGATGTAGCGGAAGACGTTGAGGACGGGGAAGGTGCCGGACAATTCGGCGAGCCAGGCGAGCATGTGCGGGCAATCTCTCGGGAAGCGGTCTGAAGGGCGGGTCAGTCTTCGGCAGGCACGGCAGGAAAGCGCGCGAGGAGCGCCTTGACGATCGGCCCCATGCGCGAGCCCAGCGACCCCTTGATGGTGACGACGTCGCCGGCGCGGACCGCATCGAGCACGAGCGGTTCCAACGCGCCCGATGCGGGGGCATAAGCCCCCCGCAGGGCCGAAGGCAAGCTCTCATAGAGCTCCTTCATCAGCGGCCCGCAGGCGAAAACCTTGTCGATCCCGTTGGCGATCAGCGGCTGGGCCAAGCCCTTGTGCAGCTCGCCGCCGCTCGGCCCGAGTTCCAGCATGTCGCCGAGAACGGCGATGCGCCGACCCCTGCCCTCGACCGGCAGGCGCCCGAGATTCTCGATCGCCGCGCGCATTGATGCCGGGTTGCCGTTGTAGCTCTCGTCGAGCAGCGTGAAGCGCCCGCCCGGAGCCTGCAGAATCTGCCGTGCGCCACGACCGGCTGGCGGCTTGAGATCGCCGAGCGCCAGCGCCGCCAGCGCGAGATCGGCGCCGAGCGCCTGCACCGCCGCCAGCACCGCGAGCGAATTCAGCACGATGTGCTTGCCGGGGCTGCCGAGCTTGTAGGTTACCGGCTGGCCGAGCACCCGCGCCTCGACCGTCGAGACATCGGCCTTGAGCGCGCAGGAGATCAGCCGCACATCGGCATCCGGGCTCTCGCCGAAGGTGATGATGCTCCCGGCCGGGCCAGACTTCGCAATGTCGCGCAGCAACTCCGATTGCGGGATGTCGGCATTGATGATCGCCGTGCCGCCCTTCTCGAGCTCCCAGAAGACGCCGGCCTTTTCCTCCGCGATGCCCTCGACCGAGGCGAAGGCGGCCAGGTGCACCGGCTGGATCGTGGTGATGATCGAAATCTGTGGGCGCACCAGCCGCGCCAGCGGCAGGATTTCGCCGGGGCTGTTCATGCCGATCTCGTAGACGCCATAGGCGATGTCGGCCGGCGTGCGCACCAGCGTCAGCGGCACGCCCCAGTGATTGTTGTAGGAAGCGACCGGCGCATGGGTCTTGCCCTGGCGCGAGAGCACGAGGCGCAGCGCCTCCTTGGTGCCGGTCTTGCCGACCGAACCGGTGACCGCGACCACGCCCGCCTTCAGCTCCGCGCGGCGCGCCGAACCCGCCTGCTCCATCGCCTTCAGCACATCCGGCACAACGGCGAGTGCGCCCGCGCCCTTGAACTCCGCCGCATGCGACTCGTCGATCACGGCAAGCGCCGCACCCTTTTCCAACGCACCGTTGACGAAGTCGTGCCCATCCCGAGCCTCACCCTTGATCGCGAAGAAGACGTCGCCCGGCTCCAGCGTGCGGGTATCGATCGAGGCGCCGGTGACGGCCGGCGGCACGGCGCCTTCCGCACGCGCGCCGAGCGCCGCGATCAGCTTGTCTCCGCTCCAGAGAGGGGCGCTCATCCTTGAATCTCCGACAGCGCGCTTTCCGCCCGATAGGGCGAGAAGAATTCGCGCAAGATCATATTCTGGAGCATGGGACTACTTCCCATGCTCCAGCGCTTTCCGCACGACCTCATGGTCCGAGAAAGGCAATGTGCGCTCGCCTATGATCTGGCCGGTTTCATGACCTTTTCCGGCCACGACCAGCAAATCCCCAGGCTTCAGCATCTTCACCGCCGCGCGGATCGCTTCCTCGCGATCGCCGATCTCCATGAGCTTTGGCGAGGCGGCCATGATCTCGGCGCGGATCGTCGCCGGGTCCTCGCTGCGCGGATTGTCGTCGGTGACGATGGCGATATCGGCTCTCTCGGCGGCAATGGCCCCCATCAGCGGCCGCTTGCCCTTGTCGCGGTCGCCGCCGCAACCGAAGACACAGATCAGCCGCCCCGTCGCATAGGGCCTGAGCGTCGCCAGCACGGCGGCCAGCGCATCGGGCTTGTGGGCATAGTCGACGACGACGAGCCCGCCATTGGCCTCGCCGACACGTTCGAGCCGCCCGGCCACGCCGGTCAGCCCGGAGATCGCCTCCAGCGCCCTGCGCTTGTCGGCGCCGGTCGCGATGGCGAGCCCGGCGGCGACAAGGGCGTTACCGGCCATGAAATCTCCGACCAGCGGCAGCGAGACGGAAACCCGCTCGCCATCGAAGCCGATGGTCAGGCGCTGCGTGAAGCCATCCCGCTCATTGGCGATGAGCCTCAGCGTCTCGCCCCTGCGGCCAATGCCGATGATCGGATGCCCGCCGGCTTCGGCGGCCTGCGCAGCCTCCCCCGCATAGGGCTCGTCGCGGTTGATCACCACCGGCGCGCCAGCGGGCAGCAGCTCCCACAGCCGCAGCTTGGCGGCGAGGTAGTCCTCGACGCTGGGGTGATAGTCGAGATGGTCGCGCCCGAGATTGAGGAAGGCGCCGGCCTTGAGCCTCACCCCGTCGAGCCGGCGCTGGTCGAGCCCGTGCGAGGAGGCTTCCATGGCGAGATGGGTGATGCCCTCGCCCGCCAGCTTGTCCAGCGAAGCATGCAGCGACAGCGGATCGGGCGTGGTCAGCGAACCGTAATCGGCGCCCTTCGCCGTAACGACGCCGATGGTACCGAGGCTCGCGGCTTCATGACCAAGGGCCTGGAAGATCTGCCGGGTGAAGTCCGCGACGGAGGATTTGCCGCTTGTCCCCGTCACCGCGACGATGGTTTTCGGCTGTCGTGGGTGGATCTTCGCCGCCGCCAGCGCCAGCGCCAGCCGCGGATCGGCGACTTGCGCGAAGGCGACTCCGGCCGGCAGATCCGCCGGGCGCGGACCGCCCGACACGACGGCGATGGCGCCATGCCCGACAGCATCCATGATGAAGCGCGCGCCATCCGCCTTGGCCCCGGCGAGCGCGACGAAGACATCGTCCCCCGTGACCTTGCGGCTGTCGAAGGCGACGCCGTGCACCGGCTGGGTGGCGGCGTCAGCGTCGAAGGTCTCGGGGAAGAGGTCTCCGAGGCTGTATGCGGTCATTGTCATGGCCCTGCTTATAGACCGGGATCAGCGCGTGCCCCAGGCCCCGAGCTTCGCCATCAGCGGGAAGGGCGAGGCCGGCGGGTCGAAGCGCGGCGCGATGCCGAGCAGCGGGGCAGCACGCTCGATCAGCTTGCCGGTGGTGACGCCGCCGTTCCAGGCCGCGGTCGAATAGCCGCCGCTCTCGGCATACCCCTTCGGCTCGTCATAGATGGCGAGGAACAGGTATTTCGGCTTGTCGGAGGGCACGATCGCCGTAAAGGTCGTGAAGTTCTTGTTCTTGGCATAGCGGCCGTTGATGACCTTCTCGGCCGTGCCGGTCTTGCCGCCGACGAAATAGCCCGGAACATCCGCCTTCCGCGCCGAACCTCTGTCGCCGTTGATGCGCATGATGTAGCGTAGCGCTTCCGACGTCTCCGGCTTGATGACACGGGTCGCTACCTTCATCGCGTCCTCCTGCGAACGCTTCAGGAAGGTCGGCTTCATCAGATAGCCACCATTGACCAGCGCGGAGACGGCGGCGATCGCCTGCAGCGGCGCGACGGCCAGGCCGTGACCGAAGGCGATGGTCGCGGTGTTGATCTCGCCCCAGCGCTGCGGGACGATCGGCGCAGCGCTCTCCGGCAGCTCGGTCGTCATCCGGTCGAGCTGCATCATCTTCTTCAGGAAGGCCTTGTGCCCTTCGACGCCGACGGCGAGCGCCATCTTGATCGAGCCCATGTTCGAGGAATGCACGAAGACCTCGGGCACGGTCAGGGTCCGGCCGGTGCCATGGTATTCCTTGATGACCTGGCGGCCGAAACGCATCATCCCGCCGGCGGTTGAGAAGGTCGAGTTGATGTTGACCTTGCCGGAATCCAACGCCATCGCGATGGTCAGCGCCTTGAAGGTCGAGCCCATCTCGTAGACGCCGACATTCATCCGGTTGATCCGGTCCTTCTCCAGCGCATCGACCGGATTGTTGGGGTCGAAATCCGGCAGCGAGACCAGCGCGATGACCTCGCCCGTGTTGACGTCCATGATCGCACCGGCGGCCGCGATGGCGCGGAAACGTTCCATGCCCTTGACCAGTTCGTCGCGCAGCACGTGCTCGACGCGCAGGTCGATCGAGAGTCTGATCGGCTTGAGGTCGCTCGCCTGGCTGGCGAGGCCGGCGCCGTTCAGGTCCTGCAACCCCTGCGAGTCGATGTATTTCTCCATCCCGGCGATGCCGATATTGTCGATATTGGCGAAGCCGAGGACATGGGCGGCAGCCGGCCCGTTCGGATAGAAGCGCTTGTGCTCGGGCAGGAAACCGACGCCGGGGATGCCGAGGCGATAGACCTCCGCCTGCTGCCGGGGCGTGATCTCGCGCTTGACCCAGACGAAGCCCTTCTTGGTGCCGAGCTTGTCGCGCAGCTCCTTGGCGTCGAGATCGGGCAGCACCGCCGTCAGCAGCTCCGTCGCCTCGTCCTTGTCGAGAATCTTGCGCGGCTCGGCGAACACCGAGACCACGCTGATATCGGTGGCGAGAATCTCGCCGTTGCGGTCGAGGATGTCCGGCCTGGCGGCGGAAATCGCATTCGAGCTCGCGCGCCGGATGCCGACCTGCTCGTTCGGCAGCGTCGCCAGCAGGGCGAGCCGGCCCGTGATCGCGATGAACAGCGCCGAGAAGCAGAGGATGATGAGGCCGACGCGCGGCTGCGCTTTGTCGCCGCTCATGCGGAAGACGTCGCGCAGCCAGGCGAGCCGCGATTGCGGGGCGGCGACAGGGGCCTCCGTGGCGTCCGCCTCGGGCATGGCGGCCTGCTCGGTCCTGGTCGTGTCGGTCATGGCATGGCTCCAGGCGTGGTCGCTCCCGCCTTGGCGGTCCTCGGCGTCTCGGTCGGCAGGCCTAGGCCCAGATCCTCGAGCTTGCGGCCGATGGCATCGACCTTGGGACCGCGGTTCGGGATCTCGGAGGGTTTCACCACCTGGGTTGCCTGGAAGGGCTGCAGGTCGAGGTGCCGGTCGGCCAGCGTCTGGAGACGGTCAGGGCGGTTGAGGAACTGCCACTCCGCCTTGAGCACCTGGATGGCGTCGCGCTCGCGCTGGGTCTTCGACCTGAGCTTCTGCAGATGCTCGGTCGCCAGCGTCGTCTCGTATTTGATCGTGTAGGCGTAGACCGCCGAGGAAACCAGCGCGCCGATGGCGATGACATGGAGAAACTTGATCACACTCAGGATCTCCGGCGCGGTGTGGGTTCGGGAAGGCCTGCGAGCGCGACAAGGCCGGCCTCGGCCCGGCGC
This sequence comes from Bosea sp. AS-1, assembly GCF_002220095.1. Taxonomy (GTDB): domain Bacteria; phylum Pseudomonadota; class Alphaproteobacteria; order Rhizobiales; family Beijerinckiaceae; genus Allobosea. The sequence continues at coordinate 1,911,333 of NZ_CP022372.1, read as the reverse complement.
GGCGGCGCCTCGTTGCGCTCGGCGGCGCGCAGCTTGGCGGAACGCGCCCGCGGATTGGCGCGCATCTCGGCCTCGGAAGGAGCGACGGCCCCCTTCTCGACGAGCCGGAAGGTCGGCTGAGCCACGGCTGCGGCCGGTGCATGGCGTGAGCCCGCCGGCACGCGGCCCGAGCGCTCCGCCAGGAACTGCTTGACGATGCGGTCTTCCAGCGAATGGAAGGTGACGACGACGAGACGCCCGCCTGGCTTGAGTACGGCCTCCGCCGCATGCAGCGCCCGGACCAACTCGCCGAGCTCGTCATTGACCGCGATGCGCAGCGCCTGGAACACACGCGTCGCCGGATGCGCGCCGCCCGGTTCGCCCCGCACGATGCCGGCGACGAGATCGGCTAGCTGTTTGGTGGTGGCCAGCGGCGCCTTGCGCCGCGCCTCGACCACGGCCCGCGCCACGGCGCGCGAGCGACGCTCCTCACCATAATGGTAGAAGATGTTGGCGAGCAGGCCTTCCTCAGCCTCGTTGACGATGTCGGCCGCGCTCTGGCCCGCGCCGCTCATGCGCATGTCGAGCGGGCCGTCGAAGCGGAAGGAAAAGCCGCGCTCCGGCTGGTCGATCTGCATCGAGGAGACACCGATATCGAGCACGACGCCATCAAGCGGCACCATCCGGAAGCGCTCGGCCTCTTCGGCGAGCTCCCCGAACTGCGCCTGCGACAGCGTCAGCCGCCCGGCCATCGCCGCGACGAGATCGGCACCGCCGGCGATCGCGCTGGGATCGCGATCGAGACCGAGCAGGATCGAGCTCGGCGCAGCATCGAGGATCGCCTTGCTGTACCCCCCTGCCCCGAAGGTGCCGTCGAGATAGCGCCCGCCCGGCTTGGGCGCGAGCGCCTCGAGCACCTCCGCGAGCAGCACGGGCACATGGCGAACCGGTCCGCCCTGGTCCGTCATGAGCCCGAACCTCCTGTCGAAGCCGCCAAGCCGCCGAGTGTGCGCTTGACGTCGCGCAGCCGCGTCCGCGCCGCATCGAGATGGGCACGGAACCGCTCCGGCTCCCAGATCTGGAATTTGTGGCCGTGCCCGACGAATGTCACCGCATCGCCGATGCCGGCATGCGCCTTCAGCGCCTCGCTCAGGACGATGCGGCCCTCCGGATCGACCTTCAGAACCTCCGAGGTGCCGTTCAGCGCCGTTGAGAGCAGCTCCCATTCGTCCGAGAAGGGCGAGAAGCGCGCCAGGATGTCGTCGATCGTCGCCCTCAGCGCATTGCCGCCCGCGTCGAGCGCCGGCAGGTCGAGCCCCTGATGGACGTAGAGGCCCTCGTAGCCGTCCTTGGCGAGAACCGAGCGGAAACTCGAGGGAATGGAGACGCGCCCTTTGGCGTCTAGCCGGTTGGTGAAGTTCGAGACGAAGCGGTCCGTCAACGCCGCCTCCCGGCCTGCTCTCCACACCGCCGCCAGGCGCTTGCCCATGCGACGAAAAATCCCCCCGTCGAAGCAGGCAAGCAGCGCCCGGCGACCAAAATCCGCGCGGCACACGGACCCTGACCTGAGAACTGCCTGTCGGCTTCGACGGGATGATTTGGGATAACATGGGCAATCATGGGCGTCAATGGAATCGTAAGCACGAGTCGATGCTTGCGAAGGCTCGCGACCATCACAGCCCGTTATGGTTAAGTAACCGTAAGCGCGCGAAATTCGGCACACTGCGCCCGGTTTGGGCGGCAGATCCGGAACATGAGCGGAAGAGAAAAAATCGCGTCGGATCGCGGCGCGACGTTCGCGTCAGTCCTCGCGCGCCGCCGCCAGCAAAGCGTCGCGCACCCGGCCGAGCTGCTCGCGAAGCTCCGGCGCTCCCGGCGCGGTCGCGCCCAGCGCACAACCGATCGCTTCCTGGACACGCCGCCCCTGCACGCGCAGCGCCTCGCCCTTCGCGGCGAGATGGATGCGCACCTGCCGCTCATCGGCGGCATCGCGCTCGCGCCGGATGAACCCCGCGCTTTCGAGACGCTTCAGCAGCGGCGTCAGCGTACCGGAATCCAGCATCAGCTTCTCGCCGAGCGCCTTCACCGTCAGCCCGTCATCCGCCCACAATACGAGCATGACGAGATATTGCGGATAGGTCAGCCCCAGCGCCGCGAGCACTGGCCGGTAGACACGATTGAAGGCGTGGCTCGCCTGATACACGGCGAAGCAGAGTTGCTGCTCCAGCCGGGGCGTGCCCGCGCCGGCCTTAGGTTCGCGCTCGTTTCCGTTCCCGGACACCATCATGCCTCTGCCATCGCTCCCTCAAGGCAAAGCGGAAACCGAAGTGACAATCAACTCCGGCAGCACCTAAAAATTAGTAGTTGACAATTTAATTGTGCACAATCTAAATGGCAAGCATTGGTTCACCCGCTGCAAGGAGTCCGATCATGAAGATCCTCTACACCGCTCACGGTTCCGCCACCGGCGGCCGCGAAGGCCAGGCCGCGACCGACACCGGCAACGTGAAGCTCGTGCTGAACACGCCGAAGGAGCTCGGCGGCGGCGGTGGCGACGGCACCAATCCCGAACAGCTCTTCTCGATGGGCTATTCCGCCTGCTTCCTCGGCGCGCTGAAATTCGTCGCCGGCAAGGACAAGGTGAAGATCCCGGACGACGCGAAGGTCTCGGCCGATGTCGGCATCGGCCCGCGCGACGACGGACAGGGCTTCGGCATCGCTGCCAAGCTGACCATCTCGGTGCCGGGCGTCGACAGGGCCGTGGTCGAGGATCTCGTCCAGAAGGCCCATATCGTCTGCCCGTATTCCCACGCCACCCGCGGCAATATCGACGTCGAGCTCAAGGTCGCCTGAGAGCCTCCATGGCGCCGAACACGCGAAAGGGCCGGGATCACTCCCGGCCCTTTCCGCATCCGATGGGTGCCAGTCGGCCTGTAAGCCGGGTTCTGGATGGCCGGAGGATCGCTCCCCCGACGTGACGGCCATTCCTCTGGGACGCACATTGCTGCGCGCCTCGAGCAACCAACCCGGACGACAGGGCACAGAAACCTGCCCCTCACCGCTTGCGCGGAAAGCATCGTCCCTATTCGGTTTTGCTCCCGGTGGGGCTTGCCATGCCGTCCCCGTTGCCGGGTCCGCGGTGCGCTCTTACCGCACCTTTTCACCCTTACCCTGCGCCGAAGCGCGGGGCGGTTCGATCTCTGTGGCGCTTTCCCTGGGGTCGCCCCCGCCGGACGTTATCCGGCACCGTGTTTCCGTGGAGCCCGGACTTTCCTCCCTCGCAAGCGAGAGCGGCCGTCCGGCCGACTGGCGAGGGGGAGATGCGCGCTGGCGCGGCCGCCGTCAAGCGACAGCGCGAGGATAACGTCAGTTGCGGGCTGTGATCGTGCGCACCTTGGCGCAATAGGTGCGGTTCGCGCCGCTCATCCGGGTGGTCATATGGCCGCTCTGGTACTTCATCACCGTGCGGCAGGTGTCGCCGCCGGCCATCTTGTAGGCCATGGCGAGGTACTTCATGCCGTAGCGGGCATTGGTCTCGGCATCGAGCAGGCCGCTCGCGCTGCCGGAATAGCCGAGGCCGCGCGCCGTCTGGTGACGGATCTGCATCAGGCCGAAATTGCCGGCATGGGCAGCGCGCGGATTGTAGCGGCTCTCGATCCGCACCACCGCATCGGCGAGCGAGAACGGAACGCCGTTGGCGGCGGCATGGCGGGCGACCAGCGCGCGCAGACCCTCGGAGCCGGAGGGGGCGGCCAGCGGAGTGGAGCCGCGCCGCTCGGCCTTGGCCGTCTTCGCGTCCGACTTGCCGGCCTCATGCTTCATGCCCCGCGTCTCGGCCTTGGCCTCGTTCGCACCGCCGGTCTGGGCCGCCTTCTCGCGAGCGATTTCAGCGTCACGCATGAGCAGCGCCCTGGGGTCCGTCTCCGAGTTCACGAATTCCTGCGCCGACGCAATCGCCGGAAGGCTAATCAGAACCGCAGCAGCTAGACCGCCAAAGATGTACCGCATGATGAACCGGACCTCGTCTGTTCAAACCCGATGAGAAGGCGCGGTCAATTGCTGAGAGAATGTGTCCATAATCTGACTGTAACGAAAGAAAAACACACAGAAAATGACGTAAACAGGAATTTATTCTATATTTGACTATAAAGTATTCGCAGGTATTTGGAGCAGCCTTAAACTTCGCCGGCGCAGCGCGCTCGGGTGCGAATCAACAAAACCGCCCACCTGCCCCGTTTCCGCCACAATCCGCCGAAAATGCGTGATTCCCTGCGGCGGGCGGTCGCGAGGGCGCCCGCCCCCTTGATCGGAAGGCGGCTCACCTCACATCATGCAACCGCGCTTCGGCGCATGACGGATTCACGGGAGACCCGGCCCTTCATGGCTTCATCATTCTGGGGTGCGCTTGGTGGGGGCGGCCTTGGGCTTGCGCTCGGCGGCCCTCTGGGCGCCCTTCTCGGCGCCGTTGCCGGACATGTCCTGATCGACCGCGAGGGCGCTCCTTTCGGGCCGGCCCCGCGCGAGCTCGTCTTCACCACCGGCCTCGTCGCGCTGGCCGCCAAGATGGCCCGCTCCGACGGCGTCGTGACCTGCGACGAGGTCACGGCCTTCCGGCGCATCGTCGAGGTCCCGGCCGACCAGCAGCAGCGCGTCGAGGCCCTGTTCGACCTCGCCAAGCAGACCAGCGCCGGCTTCGAGGCTTATGCCGCGCAGATCGCCCACGCCTTCCATGACGAGCCGGCCCTGCTCGAGGACGTGCTCGACGGCCTGTTTCTGATCGCCGCAGCCGACGGCGCGATCCATGAGGCGGAGCATGCCTATCTGCGCGCCGTCGCCGGCATCTTCGCCATCGCCGACGGCGATTTCGCCCGGATCGAAGCGCGTCATGTCCGCCGCCGCGACGACCCCTATCTCGTCATCGGCGCCAGCCGCGAGATGGCCGACGACGAGCTGAAGCGGCACTATCGCCGCCTCGTTGCCGAGACCCACCCCGATCGCGAGATCGCACGCGGTCTTCCCGCCGAGGCGATCGCGATCGCGACCAGGCGGCTCGCCGCCATCAATGCCGCCTGGGACGCGATCGAGCGTGAGCGCGGCCTCCATCGCCGGCTTTCGCACCAGCCCGCCTGACGAGCCATGACCGAAACCATCGACGCGACGGCGAAGCCGGACAGCCGCTTCGCCACAAAGATCTTCCCCTCGCCCAATCATGGCGAACGCAAGTTGAGCGACGGCACACCGGGCCGGCGGCCGGACATGCTGATCCTACACTACACGGGCATGCCCGTCGCGGGCGAGGCGCTGCAGTGGCTGTGCAACCCGGTCTCGCAGGTCTCCTCGCACTACTTCGTCTTCGAGAACGGTCACACGCTGCAGCTCGTGCCCGAGGGGCGCCGCGCCTGGCATGCCGGCGCCTCGCACTGGGCCGGCGAGACCGACATCAACTCCTGCTCTATCGGCATCGAGATCGCCAATCCCGGCCATCCCGGCGGCCTCCCCGACTATCCCGAGGCGCAGATCGCGGCGACGCTCGACCTCTGCCGCGACATCTGTGAGCGCTGGTCGATCCCGCCCGAGCGCGTGCTCGCCCATTCCGACATCGCGCCCGGCCGCAAGATCGATCCCGGCGAGAAGTTTCCCTGGCGGCGCTTCGCCGAAGGCGGCGTCGGTCTCTGGGTCGAGCCCGCCCCGATCCGCGGAGGGCGATACTTCGCCCGCGGCGATGCCGGCCAACCGGTCGAGGCGCTGCAGGCCATGTTCGCCATGCTCGGTTATGGTGTCCCCGTCGACGGCATGTTCGACGAAAAGCTGGAGGCCGTGGTCGCGGCTTTCCAGCGTCACTGGCGCCCGGAGAAGGTCGACGGCGTCGCCGATTCGTCCACGATCACGACCCTGCGCGACCTGCTCGCCGCCACGCAGACTTCGCGCACCGCCTGATCGCAATTCCGTGATGGGATCCGCACGGCGGCAGCAGCTTCGCAAGGCTCGCTTAACCCCCCTGTTCTAGTGTAGTTTTCCCGGCAAGGCAGACCGGAGGGGGCAGCCTTGAACATCCAGCAGCAACACCTTGCCACCGAGCTCTGCCGGCTGTCGGGCAAACCGGCTGCCATCGGCGCGTGGGAGTGCAATCTCGCCAACGAGGCCCTGAGTTGGACCGACGGGGTCTACGACCTGTTCGGCCTGCAGCGCGGCTCCACGATCCAGCGCTCGTCGATCCTCGATCTCTACGAGGAGGTGTCGCGCAGCGAGATGAACCGCATGCGCGGCAACGTCATCCGCAACGGCGGGGCGTTCTCGCTCGATTGCCGCATCCGCACGGCGAGCAACGAGAAGCGCTGGATGCGGCTGATCGTCGGCGTCGGCCATCAGAACGGCCGGCCGATCCGCATCTTCGGCTCGAAGCAGGATGTCACGGCTGAGAAGGGCCTGTGGAACGGGCTTGCCACGCTGGCGCGCCAGGAGCCGATCATCGAGGCGTCGACCCGGCACGATTTCGAGAACCGCCTCGGCCAGGCGCTGCTCGATCCGCGTTTCGATGGAGATTCCTTCGCGCTGATCGTCTTCGACGTCGATGATTTTCACGATATCGTCGACACCTTCGGACGCGCCGCCAGCGACGAATTGCTGAGCCGTTTCGACGAGCGTCTCAAGCGGCTTTTCCCCGACGCGCTTGCGAGCGGCCGTATCGGCGACAGCGAATTCGCCCTGTTGCTGCGGATGCCGGCCGGGCAGCGCCGCCTCACCGTCAGCCTCGACAACGCCCGCCACCTCTTGTGCCGCCCTGTCTCGCGCAACAACCTGGTGATCGACTTCACGATCTCGATCGGTGCCGTCGCGCTCGAAGGCGATCGCCATCGCGATCCCACCGCCCTCTTCGCCGAGGCCCAGGCCGCCCTCCACGTCGCCAGCATGGCAGGGGGCAACACGTTGCGCATGTTCGACAGGCCGTTCGCGAACGGCGCCGGGAACCTGCACGTCAGGTGAACGAAGCTGTGCGCCGGCCCGGCACACAGGCCTCTACAATGTACGGATGAAGACGATCTGTCCGTCGAGCGAGCGGCCCATCTCGCGCCAGCCATGGCGGCGATAGACGCGCTCGGCGCGGGTGCCCGCGCCCGTCGTCAGCCAGGCCTGGGCATGGCCGGCGGCCTTGAGCTGCTTCAGCGTCTCGTCGAGCAGCGCCCGGCCATGGCCGCGACCTTCCTGCTCGGGATCGACGAACAGGGCCCAGACCAGCCCGGTCTGATGGTTGGCGCAGGCGAAGCCGGCGATGTCGCCGGCGCTTTCACAAACGAGGAAGATCGCATGGTCGCGATACCAGTCGACCTCCTCGGCCGTCACCAGAGCGGGGTTGCTCAGGACGTTCTCACGCACACCCATGCGGATCGCGTGGACGCGCGGCTGGTCGGCGAGGGTGGCCTTGCGGATCATCGCACCAGGAACGTCAGCGCTTGCGCACGAATTCGGTGCGCAGCACGAGTCCCTTGATCGTATCGTGGCGGCAGTCGATCTCGTCTGGGTCGTCGGTCAGCTTGATCGAACGGATCACCGTGCCCTGCTTCAGGGTCTGGCCAGCGCCCTTCACCTTGAGGTCCTTGATCAACACCACCGAGTCGCCGTCCGCCAGGACGTTGCCGGCGGAATCGCGCACTTCGACGCGGGCTGCCGCGGCTGCAGCAGCCGCCACCTCGGAAGCCGGACGCCACTCGCCCGTCGCCTCGTCATAGACGTAATCGTCGTCGTCGCCGGCCATGACCGTCCTGCCCGTCTCGTCGCCGCCGGACATCCCGGCCGGATCGGGTTAGCCGAGCCGGCCGGATAATTCAACAAGCCAGATCTGTATAATTCGGCCATCGCCGTCGCAAGCGGCACGCCGAGACGCGCCGCCGACCGGAGCCTCCTACTCCGCCGCCTGCAGCCGATAGGCCGCGGTGTCGTAGTTGAGGATCGGCATCAGCCAGCGCTCGACCTCCTCGATGCTCATGCCCTTGCGCTGGGCATAATCCTCGACTTGGTCGCGCTCGACCTTGGCGACGCCGAAGTAATAGGCCTCCGGGTGCGAGAAATAGAGGCCCGAGACCGATGAACCCGGCCACATCGCATAGCTCTCGGTCAGCTTCACGCCGACGCGGCGCTCCGCCTCCAGCAGCCGGAACAGAGTCTCCTTCTCGGTATGATCGGGCTGGGCCGGATAGCCCGGCGCCGGGCGGATGCCGCGATACTCCTCGCGGATCAGCTCGTCATTGCTGAAGGCCTCGTCCGGCGCATAGCCCCAGAACTCCTTGCGAACGAGCTGGTGCATCCGTTCGGCGAAGGCTTCCGCGAAGCGGTCGGCCAGCGCCTTGACCATGATCGAGCGGTAGTCGTCGTTGTCGCGCGCGAACTTCTCGGAGATGCGCTCCTCTTCCGCCCCGGAGGAGACCACGAAAGCGCCGATATAGTCGGGCGCCACGCCTTCCGGCGCGACGAAGTCCGAGAGGCAGAGATTGGGCTTGCCGTCCCGCCGCAGGAGCTGCTGGCGCAGGCCGTGGAAGGTTGCGAGCTCTTCCTGCCGGCTCTCGCCGGTATAGAGGCGGATATCGTCGCCGACGGTGTTCGCCGGCCAGAAGCCGATGACCGCCTTCGGGTTGAACCAGCGCTCTTCGACGACGCGCTTCAGCATCGACTGGGCATCGTCCCAGAGCGCGCGCGCTGCCTCGCCCTGCTTTTCATCCTCCAGGATCGCAGGAAAGCGGCCCTTCAGCTCCCAGGTCTGGAAGAAGGGAGTCCAGTCGATCACCGGCACCAGATCGGCAATGTCGTAGGTCCGGAAGACGCGCGTGCCGAGGAAACTCGGCTTCGGCGGGGTATAGTTCGCCCAGTCCGGCTTGAAGGCATTGGCGCGGGCCTTGGCCAGCGGCAGGCGCTGCTTCTCGGCCTCCGAGCGGCGATGCGCGTCGGCAACCTTGGCATATTCCGCCTTGATACCCTCGACATAGGCCGGCTTCTGCTCCTGCGAGAGCAGGCTCGACACCACGCCGACGGCGCGCGAGGCGTCGTTGACGTAGACCGTCTGGCCGGCGTTGTACGCCGGATGGATCTTCACCGCGGTGTGGACGCGGCTCGTCGTCGCCCCGCCGATCAGCAGCGGGATATCGAAGCCCTCGCGCTCCATCTCGGAGGCGACCGTCACCATCTCGTCCAGCGAAGGCGTGATCAGCCCGGAAAGGCCGATGATGTCGACGTTTTCCTTGCGCGCCGTCTCCAGGATCTTCTGGCTCGGCACCATCACGCCGAGGTCGATCACCTCGTAATTGTTGCACTGGAGCACGACGCCGACGATGTTCTTGCCGATGTCGTGGACATCGCCCTTCACCGTCGCCATCAGCACCTTGCCGGCCGCCGCGCGCTCGGAGCCGCCGTTGAGGCGCTTCTCCTCCTCCATATAGGGCATGAGATAGGCGACCGCCTGCTTCATCACGCGGGCGGACTTCACCACCTGCGGCAGGAACATCTTGCCCGAGCCGAACAGGTCGCCGACCACGTTCATGCCGGCCATTAGCGGGCCCTCGATGACGTGCAGCGGCTTCTCGGCGTTCTGCCGCGCCTCTTCGGTGTCCGCCTCGATGAACTCGGTGATGCCGGCGACCAGCGCATGCTCCAGCCGCTTCTCGACCGGCAGCTCCCGCCAGGCAAGGTCCTTGCCCGCGCTGGCCGCGGCACCGTCGCCCTTGAAGCGCGGCGCGGCCTCCAGCAGACGCTCGGTCGAATCCTTGCGGCGGTTGAGGACGACATCCTCGCAGAGCTCGCGCAATTCGGGATCGAGGTCGTCATAGGAGCCGAGCTGGCCGGCATTGACGATGCCCATGTCCATCCCCGCCTTGATGGCGTGGTAGAGGAACACGGAGTGCATCGCCTCGCGCACCTTCTCGTTGCCGCGGAAGGAGAAGGACAGGTTCGAGACGCCGCCCGAGATATGGGCATGCGGCAGGCTCTCGCGGATCGCCTTGGTCGCCTCGATGAAGTCGTTGCCGTAGTTGTCGTGCTCCTCGATGCCCGTCGCCACCGCGAAGATGTTCGGGTCGAAGATGATGTCCTGCGGCGGGAAGTTCAGCTTCTCCGTCAGCAGCTTGTAGGCGCGCGTGCAGATCTCGATCTTGCGCTGGAACGTGTCGGCCTGCCCGACCTCGTCGAAGGCCATGACGACGACGGCCGCGCCGTACTGCCGGCAAATCCGGGCATGCTCGAGGAAGCTTTCCTCGCCCTCCTTCATCGAGATCGAGTTGACGATCGGCTTGCCCTGGATCGTCTTGAGGCCCGCCTCGATCACCGGGAACTTGGATGAGTCCACCATGATCGGCACGCGGCTGATATCCGGCTCCGAGGCGATCAGATTGCAGAACTCGGTCATCGCCTTCTCGGAGTCGAGCAGGCCCTCATCCATGTTGATGTCGATGACCTGCGCGCCGTTGGCGACCTGGTCGCGCGCCACATCGAGCGCGGCGGCATAGTCGCCATTGGTGATGAGCTTGCGGAACTTGGCCGAGCCGGTGACGTTGGTGCGCTCGCCCACATTCACGAAGGGGATCGTCTCGTCGAGGGTGAAAGGCTCCAGCCCGGCGAGGCGCAGATAGGGCTTCGCCTCGGGGATCTGGCGCGGCGCCTTGCCGGCGACAGCCTCGGCGATCGCCGCGATATGGCCGGGCGTGGTGCCGCAGCAGCCGCCGACGACATTGACGAAGCCGGCATCGGCGAACTCGGCCAGCATCTTGGCGGTCGCTTCCGGCCGTTCGTCATAGAGGCCGAATTCGTTGGGCAGGCCGGCATTCGGGTAGGCGCAGACCAGCGTGTCGGCGACGCGGGACATGTCCTTGATATGCGCCCGCATCTCGCGCGCGCCGAGCGCGCAGTTGAGGCCGACCGTCAGCGGCGCAGCGTGGCGCACCGCGTTCCAGAAAGCCTCGACCGTCTGGCCCGACAACGTGCGGCCCGAAAGGTCGGTGATCGTGCCGGAGATCATCACCGGCAGGCGAATGCCCTTCTCGCGATAGACCTGCTCGATCGCAACGATCGCGGCCTTGGCGTTGAGCGTGTCGAAGATCGTCTCGATCAGCAGCAGTTCGGAACCGCCATCGACCAGCCCCCTCACCTGCTCGGCATAGGAATCGCGGACTTGGTCGAAGGTCACGGCGCGGAAGCCGGGGTTGTTGACGTCGGGCGAAATCGAGAGCGTGCGGTTGGTCGGGCCGATCGCACCGGCGACATAGCGGCGCCGGCCATCCTCCTTCTGCGCCAGCATCGCCGCCTCGCGGGCGAGGCGCGCGCAGGCGACGTTCAGCTCGTAGACGAACTCCTCCATGCCGTAATCGGCCTGGGCGATCGCGGTGCCGGAGAAGGTGTTGGTCTCGATGATATCGGCGCCCGCCCGGAAATAGGCGAGATGGATGTCGCGCAGCGCCTCGGGCTGGGTCAGGGCGATGATGTCGTTATTGCCCTTGAGGTCGCGGTTCCAGCCCTTGAAGCGCTCGCCGCGGAAATCCGCCTCGGAGAGCTTCAGGTCCTGGATCTGCGTGCCCATCGCGCCGTCGAGCACGAGGATGCGCTTGGCAGCGGCCTGCCGCAGCGAGCGCTCGATCTCGGCGCCGTCGACGGGAGCGGGAATGAAGTCGGACATCAGGCTTACTCCGCCGCCACCGCCTGCGCCGCCGGCTTCTCGGGCTTCAACCCCACGAGATGGCAGATGGCGTAGACGAGGTCGGCCTTGTTCATCGTGTAGAAATGCAGGTCGGTGGCGCCACGATCGATCAGATCGAGCACCTGCTCGGCGCAGACTGCCGCCGCGACGAGGCGGCGCGTCGCCACATCTTCCTCCAGCCCCTCGAAACGATCGGCCAGCCATTGCGGCACGCTCGCCCCGGTCTTGCGGGCGAAGTTGGCGGTCTGCTTGAAGTTCTGCACGGGGACGATGCCGGGCAGGATCGGGATCTCGATGCCCCGCGCACGCACCTTGTCGAGATAGCGGAAATAGACGTCGTTATCGAAGAAGAACTGGGTGATCGCCCGCGTCGCGCCGGCATCGACCTTCTTCTTCAGCGCATCGATATCGGCATCGAGCGAGGCGGCTTCCGGGTGCTTCTCGGGATAAGCCGAGACCGTCACCTCGAAATCGCCGATCCGCTTCAAGCCAGCCACGAGGTCCGAGGTCTGGTGATACCCGTCCGGATGCGGTTCATAGGCCGTGCCGAGACCTCCAGCCGGATCGCCGCGCAGGGCCACGACGTGGCGCACGCCGGCTTCCCAATAGGAGCGGATGACCTCGTCGACCTCGGCCTTCGAGGCCGAGACGCAGGTGAGATGCGCGGCCGGCTTCAGCGCGGTCTCCTCGACCATGCGCTTGACGGTGGCGTGGGTGCGCTCGCGGGTCGAACCGCCGGCGCCATAGGTCACCGAGACAAAGTTGGGGCCAAGCGGCTCGAGCCGGCGCACGGACTCCCACAGCGCCACCTCCATCTCCTCCGTCTTCGGCGGGAAGAACTCGAAGGAGACGCGGGGACGGCGCGAGCCGTGGCGGCTGGGGCGGAAGGCATTCATCACGCAACCTCGAGATTGATCTTGCGGGCCGGTGGGTCGGCCTGGACGCGCCGGTCACGGCCGCGCCAGAGCATCACCGGCAACTGGCCGGAGCCGCCATCGGCGAGCGTCACCTCCTGCGACAGGTCGCAGGCGAGCCCGGCCTCGGCGAACCAGCCGGCGATCTGCTGCCGCGAGAAGCCGAGCCGGCGATGCGCATGCTCGGTCCGGAGGAATTCCATCTCGTGCGGCGCAAAATCGACGACGATCAGCCGTCCGCCGGGCGCCAGCATCGCGGCCGCCTCGCGCACGGCCCGGCCCGGGTCGTCGAGGAAGTGCAGCACCTGGTGGACGACGACGAGGTCGAAGGAGCCGCGCGCGAAGGGCAGCGCATAGATGTCGCCCTGCCGGAGTTCGACGCGCGACAGCCCGGCCTGCTCCAGATTGGCGCGTGCCACTGCCAGCATCGCATGGTTGGCATCGACGCCGACAGCGCGACCGAATTTCGGAGCGATCCGCTCCAGCATTCGGCCCGTGCCGGTGCCGAGATCCAGCATCGCGCCGGGCGTGCCCTCGCCCACCGCAGCCTCGACCGCCGCCTCGACGGCATGGTCGGGCACATGCAGCGTGCGCAGGCGGTCCCAGTCGCGCGCGACGCTGGCGAAATAATTCTGCGCGGCCTCGGCACGGCTTGCCCGGACGGCAGCGAGCCTTTCACGATCGGCGGCGAGCACCGGATCACTCAGGTCGAGCCAGGCGGCGAGCGAAGCGGCGAATGCTCCGCCAGGCCCGGTCTCGTCGAGCCGGAAGAAGGCCCAGGCGCCCTCGCGCGAGCGTCGGACGAGTCCCGCCTCGGCCAGGAGCTTGAGATGGCGCGAGATCCGCGGTTGCGACTGGCCGAGAATGTCGGTGAGGTCGGAGACGGACAGCTCGCCCTCGGAGAGCAACGCCAGGATGCGCAGCCGCGTCTCCTCGCCGGCCGCCCGCAGGCTCGCCAGAAGCACATCGGAGGACAATGTCGTCGGCTGCCGCACGCGCTCGCACTCCCCACCGCAGGAAAAAAGATATAAAGATATCTTTATATCGGAAGCGTCGTTCGTGCAAGCGAATTATCGTGCGGAAAACAGGACAGGGGACCTGCTCTCCTGCCTCGGCAGCGAAGGAAGAAGCCGGTTCCCACTCCAACTTATCCCGTGGCTTCGGCCTGGACGGGGCTTTCGGTGCGGATAACCCGACACAACCGAGCCTTGACCATCCCGGCGAGGCATTGGCACGGAACCAGCGCTCGTCCCGCCTCGCGCAACCACGAAGAAGGCAAGCAAGGCTCCAACGGTCGGCATTCAGACAATGGAAAACATCCGCCGCAGGGCCCAGCCCCTGAACGGCAGCGCGCTGAAGGGGCGCCACTTTCGGTCTTCCCCGGGACGCCATCACCTACCGGCAAATCCAGAAGCGGAGGGCAAACCCCGGTCGCACCGAAGGCCGTCCTCTACCTGACGCTACAAGCCCACGAGCCCACCGCCCCGGCCTGGGGACGGCGCTTCGCAGGACCCTACGAGATCGGCCGGGTCAGAGAACCTTGAGGTCCCCTGCAGCAGTCTTGCCGCGTTCCGTCTTGAGCTCGAACGAGACTTTCTGCCCTTCCGTCAGCGTCATCAGCCCAGCTTCCTTTACGGCAGTGATGTGCACGAACACATCCTTGCCGCCATCCGCCGGTTGAATGAAGCCGTATCCTTTCTCAGTATTGAACCATTTAACGGTTCCGGTCGACATAGCCACACCCTCGAAGCCGCGCCCGCAGGCCCGCAGACCACAATCCGCAAGCCGGCAACGGAAGAATTGTCCGAAAATCGGACCTTGTCGAGACCAAAGCTTGAGCTGACAAATCGTCGACGTTTTAAGTCTTCGCCAAGATCACCCAGCGTCAGGGAAGTGCTCCCCCGCAGCGCCACGCGCAGCCGCCATCCGGCCCGCCCTGTTGCCTGCCGGGACCATCTGTGCAACCGAGCAGGTCTCGACTGTCCAGAGCATTGCGCGACAAGCGGAAACCGGTTTCCGTAACGGCAATGCCGAGAGGAATGCGGAGCCGCGAAGCCCATGGCCCAGCCCCTGACCATCGAAGACCTGCGCCTAATGGCGAAGCGCCGCGTGCCGCGCATGTTCTACGACTACGCCGACTCCGGCGCCTGGACCGAGGGCACCTACCGCTCGAACGAGACCGACTTCGCCAAGATCAAGCTGCGCCAGCGTGTCGCCGTCGACATGACCAACCGCACGCTGGCATCGGAGATGGTTGGCCAGCCGGTCTCGATGCCGGTCGCGCTCGCCCCCACCGGCCTCACCGGCATGCAGCACGCCGATGGCGAGATCCTCGCCGCCCGTGCCGCCGCCAAGGCCGGCGTGCCCTTCACCCTCTCGACCATGAGCATCTGCTCGATCGAGGACGTGGCGAACCACACCCAGGCGCCGTTCTGGTTCCAGCTCTATGTGATGAAGGATCGCGACTTCATCTCGCGGCTGATCCAGCGCGCCAAGGCGGCCGGCTGCTCGGCCCTGGTGCTGACGCTCGACCTGCAGATCCTCGGCCAGCGCCACAAGGACATCCGCAACGGCCTCTCCGCGCCGCCGAAGCCGACCATCGCCAACCTGATCAATCTTGCCTTCAAGCCGCGCTGGTGCCTGAAGATGCTGGACACGCCGCGCCGGCAGTTCGGCAACATCGTCGGCCATGTCACCGGCGTCGCCGACATGTCGTCGCTCTCGAACTGGACCTCCAGCCAGTTCGATCCGCAGCTCAACTGGGACGACATCAAGTGGATCAAGGACCAGTGGGGCGGCAAGCTGATCCTGAAGGGCATCCTCGATCCGGAAGACGCTGAAATGGCGGCGAAAAGCGGCGCCGATGCCTTGATCGTCTCCAACCATGGCGGTCGTCAGCTCGACGGGGCGCTGTCCTCGATCGAAGCTCTGCCCGGCATCGTCGAGCAGGTCGGCAACCGCATCGAGGTGCTGTTCGACGGCGGCATCCGCTCGGGCCAGGACGTCCTCAAGGCGATCGCGCTCGGCGCCAAGGGCACCTTCATCGGCCGCGCCTTCCTCTACGGGCTCGGCGCCATGGGCGAGCAGGGCGTCACCGCCGCGCTCGACATCATCCGCAAGGAGATGGACGTCACCATGGCGCTCTGTGGCCTGCGTGACATCAGGCAAGTCGACGAGAACATTCTCGTCGGTGGCCGCGAGGGCGCGATCAAGCGGCTGGCGAGCTGATCGCTCCCGCCAAACCCTGAAAAGCAGATCGCCATGCCTCCGGCGGAGGCATGGCGATCCAGGTAGTATGAGCCCCTCGCCGGATCTCGCCCGGCGAGGGGTTCGCTTTTGGATCAGGTGCGATACCAGGCAGCCAGGTTCCAGGTATCGACGTCCCAGCCCGAATGGTCGTGCGCGAGGTTCTGCGCCGCGGAGACGACCTTCGTGCGCGACAGGATCGGCAGGATGACGTTGGCCTCGCAGAAGATCTCGTTGACCTTGATCAGCAGCGCGGCCCGCTTGGCCGGGTCGAGCTCCTTCTGAGCCTCCCGATAGGCCTTGTCGGCTTCCGGATCGGTGTAGCGCGAAACGTTGCGGCCCAGCCACTTGTTCTCCTTGCTGGCGACTTCCCAGGAGGTGAACTGGTTGAGGAAGCGCTCCGGATCGGGCTGCGGCTGCGTCGTCGTGTACATCTCGATGTCGGTATAGAGCTTGGTGTAGGTGTCGGGGTTGGCGACGTCCGACGAGAAGAACACCGAGGCCGTCACCGACTTCAGTTCGAGCTCGATACCCGCCTTCTGGCAGGCCTGCTTGATGATCGCCTGCACCTTCTGGCGTGGCGCATTGATCGAGGTCTGGAAGACGTATTTGAGCTTCTTGCCGTCCTTCTCCCGGATGCCGTCGGAGCCCTTCTTCCAGCCCGCCTCATCCAGGATCTGGTTCGCCTTGGCGATGCTGAACTCGTATTTCAGCTTCTCCGACTTGAACTGCTTCGGCTGGTTGACGAAGCTCGCGGTCGGGATGCCGGCGCGGCCATAGATGAACTTCTGGATCGAGTCGCGGTCGATCAGCAGGTTGATCGCCTGGCGCACGGCCGGGTCCGACAGCGTCGGATGCTTGGTCTTCTTGCTTGAGCGCTCGCCATCGACCTCGGTCCACGGATCCGTGGTGTTGAGCGTGATGAACTCGATGTCGCCGGCCACCGCGACGCTGACCTTGCCGCGTCCGCCGGTTTCCATGCGCTTGAGCACATCCTCTTCGACCAGCGAGTCCCAGGCGTAGTCGTATTCGCCGGTCTGCAGCACGGCGCGCGCCGCCGAGACCGCGTCACCGCCACCCTTGACCTCGAAGGTGTCGAAGAACGGCTGGTTGGCGACGTGATACTCGGTGTTGCGCTCGGTGCGGATGATGTCGCCCGGCTTGAACTCGACGAACTTGTACGGGCCGGTCCCGACGGGCTTGAGGTTGGCCGGAGCCTCGCGCGACTTCGCGCCCTTGTACTCGCCGAAATGATGCTTCGGGATGATCATGCCGGCGACGCCGACAAAGGGATCGGCCCAGAACGGGGTCGGCTCCTTGAAGATCACCTTGACGGTGAAATCGTCGACCTTCTCGACCTTGATGTTGGCATAGGCGCCGGTGGTATAGGCGGCCGTCGCGGGGTCGGCGGCATATTCCCAGGTGAAGACGACGTCGTCGGCCGTGAACGCCTTGCCGTCATGCCACTTCACGCCCTGCTTCAGCTTCCAGGTGACAGTCTTGCCATCCTCGGACAGGCCGCCATTGGCCTTGCTGGGGACCTCGGCAGCGAGCTGCGGGACGAGGTTGCCTTCCTTGTCCCAGCCGGCGAGCGGCTCGTAGAAGATGCGC
Source organism: Bosea sp. AS-1 (assembly GCF_002220095.1). GTDB lineage: Bacteria > Pseudomonadota > Alphaproteobacteria > Rhizobiales > Beijerinckiaceae > Allobosea. Next base: position 1,893,909 of record NZ_CP022372.1, on the reverse strand, counting down.
GAGGCGATCTGGTCCTTGGTGCCCGAGGCAAAATGCGGATTGAGCAAGGTCGGCGCCTGCCACAGCAGCATCTTCAGCGGGCCACCGCCGCCAGCCTTGGTCGGCTTGTATTCGAGCGTGGCGTTAGCCATCGCAACGTCGTTCCAGGCCAGGATCTGGCTCGCGATCGGCGCGGTGATGCCCAGCGCCGCCAATTTCTGAATAAAAGAGCGCCGCGATACGCGCCCTTCCTTCAGATTCTGCACCATATCCTGGATATACTGACTACCCATAACTGACCTTCGCATGACATCGGCAAGATGCTGATCGGTAAAATGGACCGGATCGAGCCATAGTGACTTGGGCCGGGACTGCATGCCCAGGCCGCGGCTCCCCTCGTAGGAGCTACCGGTTTAGTCTGCCTTAAAGCGAGGCAAAGGCGGCGCGCTTGCTGCTCATGCCCGGCATTCGCGGAGGGCGGCTCGCGGCCGGACGGAAGCGCCGGCCAGTCCGGACCCGGCCAGACAAGCCCGCCGGGTCCCGAACCGCCCTTGCCGATAGCGAAGGCCGTGAACTCTCAATGCCCGCTGAACACGAGCGTCCTCACCGGCAGCACCAGCGCCTGGATCCGCAGGAGCATGGCATGAACCAGGCCGACGGCGTCGACAGCGTGCAAGGCGATCCGCCGCATCGTTCCGGTGTCCTTCGCGACAATCTCGTCGTGATTGCTGCTGTAGGCGTTGGCGACGCAGCTGCTGCCGGGCGTTACCCCGTCGAGCCCACCCTGATAAAGCGGCTCAAGGAATGTCAGGATCGTTCCGGGCTGCATCACCTGCCGCGCGTCGACCAGCTGCTCGCCGCTCCTGAGCTGACCGGCGGCAATGAAGTCCTGCACGCCCGTCACCACCATCGGAATGATGACCCATGGCTTCGAGATGCAAGTCACCTCAGCCACCATGCCGACCTTCAGCACCTGCGCCTCGATCTGGCTGAAGCCCGCCTGCAGCCTCCCCCGGCCCGCTTCTTCGGGGATGATGACACCGGCGGCCCGTACGAACGGATTGACGATATCGCCGACCCGCAAGGTGAACTGCTCCACACGGCCGGCGAAACCGGCGCGCACCTCGGTCTTGCGTAGCTCGGCTTCGGCCTGTGTCAGCGCAGCTTCCGCGCTGGCGCGTTCGGCGGGAAGCAGCGAGACAATTTTCGCCTGGGCGGTGTCCTTGGCAGCGGTGACGGCCAGAAGAGCGGCTTCCCTACCCGCGACGATATTCTCGAGCCTCTCGATCTCGCGTGCCGCGACGACGGCGTCATTGCGCCGCCTCAGCTCGGTCTTGGTGTCCAGTTCATCCTGCGCCTGCTGCAGGGCGCTCTTCGCCTCCTGGATCTTGCCCTCGTCGGTAATGATGTCCGCCTTTGCGACGATGATCGCGGCGTCCGCCTCGGCGATCTTGCGGCGTGCCGTTTCGACGGCGGCTTTCTGGGTCGTGTTGTCCAGGGTGAAAAGAAGGTCCCCCTTGGCAACCGACTGGCTGACGCCGACATGGACCTCGGCAACGCGGCCATTGACCTCCGGCACGATCGGAACGGTCCGGAAGAAGACAGTCGCGTTGGTCGTGGACGGGTGGTTGTAGAAGATCACGGTGATCAGGCCGACCGTCAGCATCGCGCAGGTCACGATGCCCCAGCGCAATTCGAACCAGACGGAGAAGAACGTGATCTCGCGGCCGAACCGCTTCCCCTGGACGAAGCGGCGATACAGGTAATCAGGAAGAATGGTCAGCAGGGAGCAGACGAGGAGCTCAAGCATGGTTCTTGTCCTCGGTGCCCGCAGCCTGATGGGTCTCTCCGCGCGGCGCTTCCGGGGCTATGCCGGGCTCCACCACCGCGACCTCCACTGGCGCGACGATCTCCGCATCCTCGCTGGGGGCAATCCCGGCGAGCTTTTCCTGAGCCGCCGCCATTCGGCCGAACATGCCGGAAAAATCCGGGAGATCGACCAGGGCGAGCAGGAGCCCGGCGACCCAGAAGAGGTGGATATGGGTGAAGAGAGCGAGCAGCCCGAGCACCGCGACGATCTCGAACTGGAGCTTGTGGGCCCGGTGCGCCATGCGCTCGGGCAAGGTGTGCAGGCGCAGGAAGAGAAGACCGACGGCCAGCACGGCTGCGACGAGGAACAAGGCCGAGAAGATGAGCAGGTAATCCGTCCCTCCCGGCGCGGTAATGAAAGAGGGCAGATCGTGGGGGGCGGCGGGATTGATCGTAGGGGTCATGTCAGCTCCCTATCGCGAAAGGCGCGGAGTTGAAATCTCCTGTTCGAACGGGGTCCGAGCTGTCCGTGCGAACTGTCCTTACGCACCATCACAATGCCAAGAATCTCCTTACGTCAACAGACCTGAATCGGATCAGGTTGACCGTGTGATGCGGCAGGCTAGCCGCACCTGAACTGCCGCGCCGATCCGCTCCGGTCGAATGCCGCGCCGACGGCCGGCGGAAAGCCCGGAGCCTCTCGGTCATGGACGACGGACAAGCCTGTCTGTAAGCATCTCGCCTCGATTTCACGAAAGCACGTCATGGATCGTTTCACTGGCGGCTGCTTGTGCGGCAAGGTCCGGATCACGGCGTCGGGTCGGCCCTACCGGGTCGGTCTCTGTCACTGCCTGGACTGCCGCAAGCACCACGGCGCCCTGTTCCACGCTTCCGCGATCTTCCCCGAGACCGCGGTAACGATCGAAGGCGAGACGCGCGACTATGCCGGACGGCATTTCTGCCCCAGTTGCGGCTCCTCCGTCTTCTCGCGCACCGGAGACGAGATCGAAGTGAATCTGGGTTCGCTGGACGCTCCGGACCAGTTCGTGCCGACCTACGAGCTCTGGACCATCCGCCGCGAATCCTGGCTTCCGCCATTTCCAGTCAAGAAGCGCTACGAGCGCGATCGCGAAGGCAAGAGCCGCTCCGAGGCGTAATCGTCTCCGGGCACATCCTGGCCGGCCATCACCCATCCGATCCAAGAAAAAAGCCCCGCGACGCAGAACGCCGCGGGGCTCATTTCGAATCTGAAATCAACGGCTCAGCGCGAGAACTTCTTGTACTGGATGCGCTTCGGGATCGTGGAGTCGATGCCGAGGCGGCGCTTCTTGTCCTCCTCGTACTCCTCGAAGTTGCCCTCGAACCACTCGACATGGCTGTCGCCTTCGAAGGCGAGGATATGGGTCGCGATGCGGTCGAGGAACCAGCGATCGTGGCTGATGATGACGGCGCAGCCGGCATAATCCTCCAGCGCCTCTTCCAGCGCCCGCAGCGTGTCGACGTCGAGGTCGTTGGTCGGCTCGTCGAGCAGCAGGACGTTGGCGCCGCTCTTCAGCATCTTGGCGAGGTGGACGCGATTGCGCTCACCGCCCGAGAGCATGCCGACCTTCTTCTGCTGGTCGCCGCCCTTGAAGTTGAAGGCCGAGCAATAGGCGCGCGAGTTGATCTCGCGCTTGCCGAGATAGAGCACGTCATTGCCGCCCGAGATCTCCTCCCAGACGTTCTTCTTGTCGTCGAGCGAGTCGCGGCTCTGGTCGACATAGCCGAGCTGGACGCTCTCGCCGACCGTGATCTTGCCGGCATCGGGCTGCTCCTGCCCGGTGATCATGCGGAACAGCGTCGTCTTGCCGGCGCCGTTGGGGCCGATCACGCCGACGATGCCGCCCGGCGGCAGCTTGAAGGAGAGGTCGTCGATCAAGAGCTTGTCCTGGAAGCCCTTGGACAGCCCCTCGAAGTCGATGACGTTGTTACCCAGCCGCTCGGCGATCGGGATGATGATCTGCGCGGTGTCCGGCCCCTTCTGCGAGGCCTTCTGGACGAGCTCATCATAGCGCTGGATACGGGCCTTGTTCTTGGCCTGGCGCGCCTTGGGCGATGCATTGACCCATTCCTGCTCGCGGGCGAGCGTCTTCTGGCGGGAGGCGTCCTCGCGGCCCTCCTGCTCCAGCCGCTTCTGCTTCTGCACCAGCCAGGACGAGTAGTTGCCCTCGTAGGGGATGCCCTGGCCGCGATCGAGCTCGAGGATCCAGCTCGTGACATTGTCGAGGAAGTAGCGGTCGTGGGTGACGATCAGGATCGCGCCCGGATAGGTCCGCAGGTGCCCTTCCAGCCAGGCGGTGGTCTCGGCGTCGAGATGGTTGGTCGGCTCGTCGAGCAGCAGCAGCTCGGGCTGCTCCAGCAGGAGCTTGCACATGGCGACGCGGCGACGCTCGCCGCCCGAGAGCTTGTCGACGGCCCAGTCGTCGGGCGGGCAGCGCAGCGCGTCCATCGCCTGGTCGACCTTGGAATCGAGATCCCACAGCCCCTTGGCCTCGATCTCGTCCTGGAGATTGGTCATCTCGTCGGCGGTCTCGTCCGAATAGTTCATGGCGAGCTCGTTGTAGCGGTCGAGGATCGCCTTCTGCGGCGCGACGCCGAGCATGACGTTCTCGCGCACGGTCAGGCTCTCATCGAGCTTCGGCTCCTGCGGCAGGTAGCCGACACGCGCCCCCTCCGCGACCCAGGCCTCGCCGGTCCATTCCTTGTCCATGCCGGCCATGATCTTGAGCAGGGTCGACTTGCCGGCGCCGTTGACGCCGAGCACGCCGATCTTGGCGTCCGGATAGAAGGAGAGGTGGATGTTGTTCAGGACCTGCTTGCCGCCCGGATAGGTCTTGGACAGGCCGCGCATATGGTAGATGAACTGACGGGACATGAGGCGAGCGGGCTCCGCTTTCGGGGCTGCGACACGGGGATGTCGGGAAATCTGGCCGCTATGTAGCGAGCCGCGCCCGCTGCCGCAACCGGGACGCCCGTCGCTCGGCCTCGGCCCAGCGCCCTCCGCTTCACGAAACCGGTAGCGCGCCTCACGCGGTCTTTCCCGGGTCCGGCTTTTGCCCGAAACTCGTCATCACCGCCGAAATCGCATGGAGCCTGCCGATGAGCTTGCTGCGGATAGCCTTGCGCTTCCTGTGTCTGCTCGTCTCCTTTGCCGCGATCGGCGCCCTCCCCGCCTTCGCCCAGTCAAGCGAGCCCGCCTGCCGGCCCGAAATGGCAAGCTATCGCCTGCCGATCCAGCGGGTCCAACTGGCGAAGGACGAAGTCCGGCTCACCTTCATCGGCCACGCCACCTTCTTGATCGAGACGCCCGGCGGCGTGAAGATCGCGACCGACTACAACGACTATGTCCGCCCGCCGGTGACGCCCGACATCGCCACGATGAACAAGGCGCATTCGACGCATTACTCCAACCGCCCCGACCCGGCGATCAAGCAGGTGCTGCGCGGCTGGGACCCGGAGGGCAAGGGCGCCGCCCATCACGACCTCACGCTGGGCGACGTGCGCATACGCAACGTGCCGACCAATATCCGCACCTATGACGGCGGCACCGACTACGACGGCAACTCGATCTTCGTCTTCGAGATCGGCGATCTCTGCATCGCCCATCTCGGCCATCTTCATCACCCGCTGGAGCCCGGCCATCTGCGCGCGCTTGGCCGGGTCGACATCGTGCTCTTCCCGGTCGACGGCAGCTATACCCTCGACCAGGAAGGCATGCTGGAGGTGCTGAAGTCGCTTCAGGCCCGCGTGATGATCCCGATGCACTTCTTCGGCGGCGGCACGCTGGAGCGCTTCCTCTCCCGCACGCGGGACCTCTGGCCGGTGGAGCGCCACGGCGAGCCTTCGATCACACTGAGCAAGGCGGCGCTGCCTGCCAAGCCCACCGTGATCGTCCTGCCCGGCCACTGACCGGCGGCCCATCGTCAGGTGTTGACGCCGCCATCAACGGCGAGGCCCGTGCCCGTGACGAAGCGGGCCTCATCGCTGGCGAGATAGGCGACCGCCGCGGCGATGTCCTCCGGCTTGCCATAGGCAGGGATCGCCATGCGCGCGAGCTGTGCTTCGGCGCCGGGACCGTTCGCCGGATTCATGTCGGTATCGGTCGAGCCGGGATGGACGATGTTGACGGTGATGCCGCGCGGGCCGAGATCGCGCGCCAGCCCCTTGGTGAAGCCGATCAGCGCCGCCTTGCTCATCGCATAGAGCGCGATATTCGGCTCGACCACCCGGTCGGCCAGGCAGGAGCCGATCGAGATGATCCGCCCGCCCTGTCCGAGATGGGCCGCGGCCGCCTGCGAGGCCAACACGACGGCGCGGATGTTGACCGCGATGGTCGCGTCGATATCGGCGAGGCTCCAGTCCGCCACCGCCCCGCCACGGAAGATGCCGGCATTGTTGACGAGGATGTCGAGCCCGCCGAGCGCCCGCGCCGCCTCGTCGACCGAGCGCTTCACGGCCTCCGGATCGGCGCTGTCGGCCGCGATGGCGACGCCCTTCCGGCCGAGCGCCTCGATGGCCTTGACGACTCCGGCCGCCTTCTCGGCGGAACGCTCATAGGTGATGGCGACATCGGCTCCTTCGGCGGCGAGCCGCCGGGCGATGGCGGCGCCGATTCCGCGGCTGGCTCCAGTGACGAGCGCGCGCTTTCCGGCAAGGCGGGACATGGGGAACTCCATTTATGTATTGAACGATACATAAATAGGTGACGCGCTTGCCCTGCGTCGTCAAGAGAAATATATATCGATCGGTACAAAAATTTCGTGGAGATCGCGGAGATGGCGGAACGTGGCCGTCCGCGCCGTTTCGACCGGCAGGCGGCGCTGGAGCGGGCGATGGAGGTGTTCTGGGAGCGCGGCTACCAGGCCGCCTCGATGACTGATCTCACCGAGGCGATGGGAATCAATTCGCCCAGCCTCTACGCCGCTTTCGGCAGCAAGGAGGAGCTCTACCGGGAGGCCATCGCTCACTTCGCGGCAACCGAGAGCGACGCCATCCTCGCTCCCCTGCTTGAAGCCGCCACGGCGCGCGCCGCAATCGAAGGCTATCTGATGGCCAGCGCCGCGACCTTCACGCGCCCGGGCCGGCCGCCAGGCTGCATGGTCGTGATGTCGGCCGTGAACGCCGTCGGCGTTGGCGAGGGGACCGGCCGCATCCTCCGTGAGATGCGGGCGGGCAGCGTCGCGATGATCGAGGAACGCCTGCAACGCGCGATGGCGGAGGGTGAGCTGCCCGCCTCGCTCGACCCGCGCTCGGTGGCGAGCTACTACGTCACTGTCCAGCAGGGCATGTCGATCCAGGCCCGCGACGGCGCTTCGCGGGCCGTGCTCGAGGCGATCGCACATGCGGCAATGGCGGCCTGGGATTCCCTTGTCCTGCCGCGCGACGCTGCCGCCTGACCCTTTTCGTTAACGCCTCGCTCAGGCTGATCCCCGGCTTTCCTTGCCGTAGCGGCAAGACGCGGCATCATGGCGGCTCCCGGAGATCCACCCGATGCGCCGCACCGCCGCCCTCGCCTGCCTCCTCGCCGCAGCCGCGCTCCTGCCTCTGCAGGCGGAAGCCGCACGCTTCCGCCTTGGCGGGCGCAGCAGCGCTCCCGCGGTCAAGACCAGCCGCGGCCTCGTCGTCATCCCGGGCGCAGCCGCGGCGAGCCGTTCTCAGGCGGTCAGCGCCGACGACAAGCCCGAGCGCGTGCCCTTCCCGCCATCCAGCGCCGATCCCGACAAGCCGGTGCTGCTGCGCCTGAGCACGAATGACGAAAACCAGCAGCCCTGGTGCCGCACGCAGGTCGTCGTCGGCGGCTTCTGCATGATGAACTGAGCGGCGTCAGACCCGGCTGACGCGCCCCTCCAGCGGATAGGCGGGGTCACTGTAGCCCGGCGTCGAAGGATGGCCGGCCGGCACGAGCGAATCCACCAGCGCCTCGTCCTCCTTCGTGAAATCGGCATCGAGCGCCGAGAGATAGGCCTGCCACTGCTCGAAGGTACGCGGCCCGGCGATGGCCGCCGTGACCAAGCCATTGTTCAGCACCCAGCGCACCGCGAACTGGATCGGCGTCAACCCGCGCTTCGCGGCATGTTCCTTGATCGTCTGCGCAATGACGAGGCTCTCCTCGCGCCATTCGGCCTGCATCATTCGCTTGTCACCGCGCCCGGCGCGCGTGCCCTCGGCCGGTGCCTGGCCAGGCGCGTATTTCGCCGTCAGCACGCCGCGCGCCAGCGGCGAATAGGAGGCGACGCCGAGCCCGAAATAACCGCAGGCCGGCAGATGTTCGACTTCGGGCATGCGGTTCATCGCGTTGTAGTAAGGCTGGCTGACGACCGGCCGGTCGATGCCGATCTCGTCGCAGAGCCGGCAGATCTCGGCCACGCGCCAGGAGCGGTGGTTCGAGACGCCGAAATGCCGGATCTTGCCCTGCCGAACGAGGTCGGCGATGGCGTTCACGGTCTCCTCCAGCGGCGTCTGGTGGTCTTCTTTGTGCAGGTAGTAGATGTCGACGACCTCCGTGCCGAGCCGGCGCAGGCTGTCCTCGCAGGCCTGCATCACCCACCGGCGCGAGAGCCCGCTGCGATTTGGGCCGGTGCCCATCGGATTGGCGACCTTCGTCGCCAGCACCCAATCCTGCCGATGCGCCGCGATCGCGCGCCCGGTGACCTCCTCCGAACGGCCTTCGTTGTAGACGTCGGCGGTATCGATGAAATTGATGCCGGCATCATGGGCGTGATCGATGATCCGGCGCGACTGCGCCTCGTCCGTGGCCCCGCCGAACATCATCGTGCCGAGGCAAAGCGGGGAGACGCGGAGGCCGGAACGGCCGAGGCGGCGATAGTCCATGGCAATCATCCTTGGGAAAGAGGCCACAAGCTTGCGTCAGCGGATCCCACCGCGCCAGCGCGGCCGACGCGCGACGGCCTTGCAAGCTCCGGGCAGCAACAAAATCCTTAATCTTTCCTGAGAGCTTAGGGCACCGATTCATGGTCGCCCGATGAACCTCGCCCAGCTCATACAGAGCCAGAACTTTGCCAGACTGCTGCAGGCGCTCGACGCCGGCAACGAGCTGACGGCCGGCAAGACGGTGCAGGCGCGCCTGCTCTCGCTGGATGCGGACGGCTTCGCCACCGCCGCGATCGGCGATGCCAGGATCACGCTCGTGCTCGCCGGTCCGCAGGCGAAGCAGGCGGCGCTGCAACCCGGCGCCACGCTGGTCCTGCACCTCGAAGCCCCGGAGCAGCCGGGCGGCGACCTGCGCGCGACCCTCGTCGACATCCGTCCGTCAACAGGCAACCCGCCACCGGCGGGCTCGTTGGCGCCGACGCAGCTTCCCGCCGCGACGGAGGCACCCGCTTCGACGCTGCCATCTTCCGGCGGGCCTGCCTCTCCCCTCCCGGCCCCGGGCGGTAGCGCCACCTCGACACCGCTTCCGAACGCACTGCCAGCCGGTCAGCCGCCCGCGCAGGCCAAGCCGTCCTCCCCCCCAGTGGCCGGCCCCCTGCTCGAGCCTGTCGCCCGGTCTGCTACGGAAATCGCCCCCGGCGGCCGCACCTCCCCGTTCACGGCCTCGCCGGCACCGGGCCAGAGTCCGCTCGAACACGCGGGGGCCGTTTCAAAACCCTCCAGCGGACCGACACCGACCCGGCCGGCGGCACCGGCCGAAGCCGGCCAGACAACCGTCCCGCCGCCGATCTCGCCGCGCGCCGCCATCGGTCCGACGCTGGGCGCTGCACTGATGCGGCAAGGCGGCCTCGCTCCGCTTTTCGCCAATCTGCGCGGCCTCGCCGATGGCACTGTCGCCCTCACCCTGCCGAGGCCGCTGCTCGGCGCCGTCGACCGGGTGCTGCAGCAAGCGTTCCCGGCCGAGCGCCAGATCATGACCGGCCCGCGGCTGCAGGATGCGCTGCAGGGCTCGGGACTGTTCATGGAAGCGCGCGCCGCCGCCGGCCAGAACCCAACACCACACAGCGATCTCAAGGCGGGTTTGCTGGCCCTGCGCGAAGCCCTCCTGCCGATCATCGACAGCCTGTCGCCTCAGCCGCCAACAGCCAGAGCGGACCGCTCTCCGGCTCTGCCCGAGCCGGCGTCGGACGGCGCCGGCTCCGTCGCTCCACCGCGGCGTGACGGCCCGCTTCCCCAGCAACCGGTCTCGGAGCCGACGCTGCATCCGGGCGAGAAGCCGCTTGCCATCGCCACCACGCTGCTCGCCCAGACCGATGCCGCGCTCGACCGGATCAAGCTGTCGCAATACGCCTCGCTACCGCTCGACGCTACGCGCCCGGATCCCGCTCAGCCTCAGCCACAGCGCTGGCTGGCGGAGATCCCGCTCGCCTTCCAGCACGGCACCGCAATCCTGCCGCTCCAGGTCGAGAAGGATCCGCCCCGGCGCGAGGCGCAAGGCGTTTCCCCGCCGCTCTGGCGCATCCGCTTCGCGCTCGATGTCGAGCCGATGGGGCCGCTGCAGGGCGTCGTGACCCTGCAGGGTCGCGAGGTTGGCGTCACGCTCTGGGCGGAGCGCGAGGAGACCAGCAAGCTGCTGCGCGGCGCCGCGCCCGGCCTCGAAACCGCGCTGCACGATGCCGATTTCGCCACGGGAGCCGTCGACATCCATACCGGCCAGCCCCGCGTGGCGCAGCCGACCGCCGGCCAGTTCCTGGACCGCCTGTCATGAGCGCGCCGAAGCCGCCCCGCATCGCCGTCGCGCTCGAATATGACGGGCAAGGCGCACCTCGCGTCACCGCCAAGGGCCGCGGCGAGCTGGCCGAGCGCATCGTCGAGACCGGCCGCGAGCACAATGTCACGGTCGAGCAGAATGCCGTGCTGGCGCAGGCGCTTTCGGCCGTCGAGCTCGACGACGAGATCCCGGAAGAGCTCTACCGCGCCACGGCACAGGTCATCGCCTTCGTGTTGTCGCTGCGCGGCGAGCTCGGCCGCCGCAACCGGGACGGCCTCAGGACGTGAGCGGCATCGTCGTCAGGCGCATCGGCCCGGCCGCCTATGAGGCGCTGGGGCCGGTCTTTGCGGAGCTCGCCCGGCATGCGCTCGAGCCCAATCCGCATATGGCGCCGGCTGCCGTCACCGCCGCCACCGATCTGGTGGAGGCGAGCGACATCGTCGTGCTCTGCGCCTGGTACAGCGAGGCGCTTGATTTCGAGCAGCTGGTCGGGGTTTGGGCGCTGCGGCACGAACGTGGCTGGCGCAGTGGATTCGCCCCCGTCCTGCTCGCGCCGGTCCTCCCGCTCTACGAGGTCTCCTCGCTGCCGGTGGTCGACCGCGACCATGCCGTCGAGGCTTCGCGTGCGCTGCTGCGCTATGTGCTGGCCTCGAGCGACCTGCCACACACGCTCGCCTTGCCGCTGCTGCCTCTGGACGGCCCAGGCTACGCGGCGCTGGTCGAAGCCTGTCGCAGTACCGGCAGCACGATCGCGATCGCGGAACGCTGGTCGCGGCCGGTGATGATTCCGCGCCCGGGCGACGATCCCGAGCGCTATCTGCGCCGCGCGCTCGGCTCCGCTTACAAGAAGCGGATGCAACAATTCCGCGCCGTCATCAAGAGCGGCGCCTTGACCTTCCGCCGCAGCCGCGGCCAAGCCGCGATCGACGCGCTCGACTCATTCCTGACGCTTGAGGCCGCCGGCTGGAAGGGCCAGGCTGGCACGGCTATTGCCTGCATCCCCGAGGACACCGCCTATTTCCGTCGCCTCGCGGCTCTGTTCGCCGCCGAGGATGGATTGCAGATCGACACCCTCCTGCTCGATGGGCAGGTACTGGCGATGGGGCTTCTGATCGAGAGCGCCGGGCGGCGGCACTTCCTCAAGATCGCCTATGACGAGACGCAAGCGCGCCATTCGCCTGGCCGCACGCTGACCGTCGCGATGCTGCGCGCCGACTTCGGCGGTACGCCACCCGAGTTCTTCGACAGCGGTGCCGGCGACGGCGTCGATGCCGGGACCTATGTCTGGGGCGAGCGGCGCGAGATGGGCAATGCCCTGATCGGCCTCGGCCGCCAGCGCATCGGGCTGCCGCGGATGGCGGCCCTCAGCCGGATGTGGCTGCGGCGCCTGCGTCGACGCCGGCAAGACCGATCCGCGACAGCACCCAGCGGCCGAGCACCGGCTTGAAGTGCATCGTATCGATCCAGTGGGGCGACGATCCCCGCTCCGGATCGAAATCGTCGAAGGGATGATCGGAGACGAGATCATGGAACCGCACGCCGCGGCGCATCGCCAGCGCGGCAATGTCGCGCTGCCAGGTTGCGAGTTCTTCTGCACGTCCGCCCGCCCGGACAAGCTCCCTCTGCGCACCGCTCATTGGAGAAAGGACCAGGATGACAGCACGTCCGCGCAACAGATCGAGCGCGCGGTCGAGATGGGCGAGATCTCCGGGTCGATAGACCATGGCGGCGATCTTCTGCTCCCGCGTGACCAGTCGTGTCAGCTCCGCATCGAAATCGGGCGTCGCCTTGTAGCCATCGCCATGCCAGAGGCCAGGCTCGGTCCGCTTGAGCTGGCCCCCGATCAGATGGTTCGGGGCCTCGGGATTGAGGATCGTTGCTACTGCCGCCTCGATCCGGCCCGACGCCTTCGCCAGCTGCGACTTGATGGCGGGCGGTGGCGGCAGAGCCGTGAACATGAAGTAGTCGAGTTCGATGACGACACGCTTCACGCTACCGATATCGACCGCGAGCGCGGCCAGCGTCGGCAGTTCGTTGGCCATCAGCGAAGAGAAGCCGGCGTTGTAGACGCGGCCCGCACTCGCCGCGACATCGCGCGGATCGAAACCGCGATAGACCACCGAAGAGCCGATCAGCAGTGTCTCTGGCTTCAGCCGCGCGATCTGCAGCGGCTTGACCAGCCGCATCTCGACGTCGAGCAGCCGGCTCGCACCGGCCCCGTTCCGCGTCCACGGCGGATTGTCGCGGAAGATCCAGTAGGGATCGCGCCAGACAGTGACGATCGCCAGCACGGCGACGAACAGCGCCACCGTGCCGATAAAGGCGGGCGCGAAGCCGCCGGCATGGGCCGGCCGGGCCGTGGGGAGTGCAATCCGCATGGTGCTGCGCTAGCAGATCGGCTCGGCACTGGCGAGCCTGCTTGACCGGCCTTTTCGCTTGCCCCTAACAGCAACGGACAAAGCGGAGGCAGCGGCATGAGCGAGACAGCACGGATCGGTATCGTTACGGTTTCCGACCGCGCCTCGGCAGGCGTCTATGCCGATGAGGGCGGGCCGGCGATCCGCGATTATTTTGCCAAGGTGCTGACTTCGCCCTGGGAGGCGGTCGCCCGCATCATTCCCGACGACCGCAAGCTGATCGCCGAGACGCTGATCGAGCTCGCCGATCGCGAGAACTGCTGCCTCATCGTCACCACCGGTGGCACCGGCCCGGCGCCGCGCGACGTCACTCCGGAAGCGACGGAAGACGTGATCGAGAAGCCGATGCCCGGTTTCGGCGAATTGATGCGGCAGGTCAGCCTCGCCAAGGTCCCGACGGCGATCCTCTCGCGCCAGACGGCGGGCATCCGTGGCAAGGCGCTGATCGTCAACCTTCCCGGCCGGCCCCGCGCCATCGCCGAATGCCTCGACGCGGTGATGCCGGCGATCCCCTACTGCATCGACCTGATCGAAGGTCCCCGGCTGGAAACCGATCCGGCCGTGATTGCAGCGTTCCGGCCGAAGACATAGTGCGGGATCGCTACCCCGCCTGCAGCTCCCGCCCGATCGCCTGCACGAGCTGCGGCGAGAGCGGATCGGTCCCGGCCGGATAGCCCCCGATCAACTCGCCGCCATGGCCGATCAGGTATTTGTGGAAGTTCCAGCGCGGGGTTTCCGCCGGCTTCTGTGCCGCGGCCCAGCGATAGAACGGATGCGCCTGCGGCCCCTTCACCACCGTCTTCTCGACGAAGGTGTAGGTGGCGCCGTAACTGTCATGCGCGGCCTCGGCGATGGCGGCACCTTCCAGCGGCTCCTGCCCGCCGAAATCATTGCTCGGCACGGCGACGAGCATCAATCCGCGCGACTCGTAGCGCTGCCAGAGCTGCTCCAGCGTCGCCATCTGCCCGGCATAGCCGCAGCGCGTCGCCGTATTGACGACGAGGATCGGCCGGCCGCGATAGTCGGAGAAGGCGAGCTTGCCGCCGCCCGGCCGGTCGAAGCCGAAGCCATAGGCATCCACGGTCTGAGCCAATGCGTTCTCAACCGTACCGCCCGCGAAGGCACCGGCAGCGACGAGGCTCACGACATCCCGGCGCGACAACATGGCTCCCTCCCGCGGGTTCTGCAGTACCGCGCATCCTGCCCGAAAGCGAAAAGCCCCGCAGCCTGAAAGCTGCGGGGCTCGCATTCACGATGACGAGACCGGTGGCCTCAGCAGGCGAGGACCTTCTTCACCCGCACCTCGAGGTCGCGCAGCTCGTAGGGCTTCACGACGTAATGATCGGCGCCGTTACTGGTCGCCTCGTCCATCTTGTCGACCGAGCGCTCCGAGGTCGCCATGATGATCTTGATCTGGTTGAGCTCGGGCACCGAGCGGATGGCGCGCAGCAGGTCGATGCCGCTCATGCCCTCCATGTTCCAGTCGAGCAGAAGCAGGTCGTAGCGCTTCTGCTGCATCTTCATCAGCGCCTCGCGCGCGTTTTCCGCTTCGTCGATATCCTGAAATTCGATCTGCTTCAGGAAATAGGTCGCCAGGCCGCGCATGCTCTTCTGGTCGTCGACCACCAGGATGCGGAACTCGCTTCTGGCCTTTGACATCTGATTCTCCTTACGCGGTCCGCAGGCCCGGCCGCTCGCCGATCAGCTGGCCGACCGCCGCGCCGATCTGGCCGAGCGGAACCACCCTGTCGGCGGCTCCGAGCTCGAAGGCCGCTTTCGGCATCCCGTTTACCACGCAGGTCTCCCCGCTTTGGATTAACGTTTCGGCCCCGGCTTTGCGCATGGCTAACAAACCGTCAGCGCCATCGCGCCCCATGCCGGTGAGCAGAATGCCGATGGCGTGCGCTCCCGCGCTGCGCGCCACCGAATGAAACATCACATCGACCGAAGGCGAGTGCCCGCTGACCAGCGGCCCCTCTTTCAGGATGCAGACCAGCTCCCCGCGCCGCTCCTCGATCTCGAGATGGCGCGGTCCGCCCGGCGCCACCACGGCCATGCCGGGCCGCAGGCGCTCGCCATCCATCGCCTCGTGCACGTCCAGCCCTGTCGCGGTCGCCAGCCGGGTCGCGAATTTGGCGGTATAGCCCGGCGGCATATGCTGCACGACCACGACCGGAAGCCGGAGATGGGCGAGATCGCGCATCACGGTCTGGACGGCCGGCACACCGCCGGTGGAGGCGCCGATCGCGATCAGCGAGGTCTTGCCAGCGCGCGCCGGCTCCCGCGGTGGCGCGGCTGGGCGCGCCGGCGCTGCTGCCTGCGCCATCTGCCGGGCGGCGGCGATCATCTTGCGGCTGGCCGCGGCACGCTGCAGAGCCGCGACGAGATGCTTCATGAAGCCTTCGAGCGTGTGGGTCGTGCCGTCCGGCTTCTCGATGAAGTCGATGGCGCCGAGTTCCAGTGCCTGGATCGTGTTGTCGGCACCGGGCCCGCCAAAGGCCGAGACGATCAGCACCGGCAGCGGGTCCTGCTTCAGCACGCGCGCCAGCAGCTTGAGGCCATGGCGCCCCGGCAGCTCAAGATCGAGCGTGACGACATCGGGCCGCAATTCCTGGATCGCATCCCAGCCCTCCTCAGCGCTGCCGGCGACGCCGATCACCTCGAAGCCCGGCGCGCCGTTGATGATCTGCGTCATCAGCTTCTGCATCAGCACGGAATCGTCGACGACCAGGACCTTGACCGGGGCACCGGCGGGCGTTGCGACGCTCATCACCACACCTCCACCTCGCCGGCCACAGGCTGGCTCTTGAGCCGATTGAGATAGGCGAGCTCCTGCTCGTGGCCGCTATCGCGCGCCGTCGGCTGGACATGCTGGACCCAGGCCCTGCCCGTCGCGGGCTGGTAATGGATGCGCCGCGAGCGCGTGCCGCCGACGTCGCGCGAGACGACAGGAATGCCCTCGACCTTCAGGAACTCGTTGACGAAGGCGATATTGTTGTCGCCGATCGCCAGCATCGTCGCACCCGAGAGCACGCGCGCCCCGCCGAAAACCTTGGCCTCCAGGTTCTGGCGCCGGGCGCCGCGCTTGATGAGGCCGTTGATCAGCACCTCCATCGCCGTGTCGCCATAGCGTTCGCCGGCGCTGGCATCGGCACTGCCGTTGTTCTTCGGCAGCAGGAAATGATTGAGCCCGCCGACACCGGCGGTGGGATCACGCATGCAGACCGAGACGCAGGAGCCGAGCACGGTCGCGACGATCTCGTCCTTGGCCGAGGTGATCTCGTGCTCGCCCGGCGCGACGGTGATGATCGTCGCCGCGAAGCGCGGATCGAAATAGCGACGGGAGGACCGGGAGACGCTCATGCTGTCCTCTCGTAGATGGTGCGGCCGATCAGGCGCAGCTTCGGATGCGGCTGCGGCAGCGATTCCGAATGGCCGAGATAGAGGAAGCCGCCGGGCGCCAGCAGCGTCACGAAACGGTCGAGGATCGAGGCCTTGGTCTGCGTGTCGAAATAGATGAAGACGTTGCGGCAGAAGACGACGTCGAACGGCCCCTTCATCGGCCATGCCTGGATCAGGTTGAGCTGCTTGAAGGCGATCAGCCGGCGCAGCTCCTCGGCGACGCGCGCCTCGCCCCGCTCGGGCGCGGGCTCCAGTCGCATCAGCGGCTTCACATCGGCCGGCAGCCGCTCGAACAGCTCCGCCGGATAGATGCCGGCCTCGGCCCGCGCCAGGATGTCGGTGTCGATATCCGTCGCCAGGATCCTGAAGTCGAGATCGCTGCGCGAGCCGATCACCTCGCGGCAGGAGGCGGCGATCGAATAGGCCTCCTCGCCGGAGGAGCAGGCCGAGGACCAGATCCGGATGCGCCCGCGCCGGCCCGCACGCTCCTGGACAAGGCGCGGCATCACATCCCGGCGCAGATGGTCGAAATGGTGGCGCTCGCGGAAGAAGGCGGTGTGGTTCGTCGTCACCGCATTGATCAGCTCGGGCAGCTCGCCCGCTGCCTGCGGCGTCTTCAGGAAGGCGCAGTATTCCGCGACCGAGCCCATGCCGAGCGCCTTGACGCGCCGTGCCAGGCGCCCGCGCGTCATCGCCTCCTTATGCTCGCGGATGACGATGCCGGCCTGCTCATAGACCAACGCGGCGATGAACTTCATGTCGTCGCGCGTCAGCGTCACGTCGGTGCCGATCACCGGCGCAGGCGGCATGGCTGGAAAGAGGTTGGACCGGGACATGGTTAGGCTCCCGCCCGCCGGCCAAGCGACGGCCCGGCGGAGACCGGCCGCCGCGCGGCGGCCGAGGCCGGCACGAATTCGGAGGCCGGCGCACGGCGCACGGGCTGCGCCTGCACAGGCGACATCGCTCCGGTCCGGAGGCCGGCGACGAGATCGCCCAACGCCGCGACCTGCCCGACGAGTTCGCCGGCAGCCGCGGCCGAGCGCTGCGCCAGGGCGCCGTACTGGCGGATACCGCCATCGATCTGGCCGACGCTCCGGCTCATCGCCTCGACGCCCTTGGTCTGCTCGGCGGCTTCGGTCGCGATGCCAGCGACCGTCGCTGAGACCTTTCCGGCCGCTGCGACGATGCGCCCGAGCGCCTCGCCCGTGCCGCGCACGCAACGGACGCCTTCCGCCACCTGCCCGTTGGACGTCGCGATCAAGCCCTTGATATCCTTGGCTGCCTGGGCCGAGCGCTGTGCCAGCGCCCGGACTTCCGATGCGACGACGGCAAAGCCCTTGCCGGCATCCCCGGCGCGCGCCGCCTCTACTGCGGCGTTGAGCGCCAGGAGATTGGTCTGGAAGGCGATCTCGTCGATGACGCCGACGATATCGGCGATCCGCGTCGAGGACGTCTCGATCCGCTCGATCGCGCCGACCGCCTGGCCGACCACGATCTGCCCGTCCTGCGCCACGCCCATCGTCTCGCCCGCGAGATCGGTGGCTTCGCGCGAGCGGACCGTGCTCTGGCGGGCGGAGGCCGCGATCTGGTCGGCCGCGGCGGAGGCCTCGCCAAGATCGCTCGCGGAGCGCTCGGTGCGCGCCGCGAGGTCCCCCGTCGCCGCGGCGATCTCCTCGGCGACCCGCCCGGCCTGCCCGGCCGTCGACTGGATCGTGCGCACCGTCTCGCCGAGCCAGTCCAGCGCATCGTTGAAATCGTGCTGCAGCGCCGCGAGGCGACCGCGGTAACGTCCGGTCATGCGCCGCGACAGGTCGCCCTGCGCCAGAGCGCCGACCACTTCGGCGACATCCTCGAAGGTCTCTTCAGCCACGGCGCCGACACTGTTCATCCCCGCGACGACCTCGGCCAACGCACCAGATTTCGCATCGATGGCGATTCGATGGGAGAAGTCGCCTTCCAGCGCGGCGGCAACGGCATCCTTCACCGCTGCGGTCGTGGCGAAGGCCTCGCTCAGCTCCTGCCATTCCACGGCCGTGCCGGCCTCGGTGGTGCCCGATGCGGCAACAGGCGTCAGCGTGAACCGGATGCTGCGCCGCCCCAGCGCCATCTCGACCGGCAGGCCGGAGGCGCCATAGCCCTGCTCGCCCTGCACGCGCTCCATCACGCGACTGAGCATGTCCTTGGCCGAGCAGCCGGGAAAGGCGACGCGGAAATCCTCCTGCGCCTCGCAGAAGAAGCGCAGCAGCGCCTTGTTGACATAGACGACGCGGCCATCACCGTCGCAGATCATCAGCTTGGACCCGGCGTGGTCGAGAGCCGTGCGGATGCGGCCGGCCTCCAGCATGCCGTCGTGAACGCCATCGAGCGCATCAGCGAGGCTGATCTCCCGGGCAGCACGCGCCGGTGCCGTTTCCCCGCGCCCGGCGAGCAGCCGCGACAGAGCTTCGCGAACCGGCCCGAGCGAACGGGTCGCGCCCCACGAGGCAAGGCCGGCGAGCAGTGCGACGGCGGAGACGGCGCCGATGGCGGCGACCGGCAAGCCGGACGAGGCCGCCGCATAGCCGCAGCCTCCGGCCAGCAGCGCCGAGCCGGCGGCGGTCAGCGGCTGGCTGATCGTCAGATGCGAGAGAGGGCCGAGGGCGTTGCCCATGCAGTCAGGTCGTTTCTTGGTCTGGCCCGCTCTCTCACGCTACGCCGGGCTGGTCGCTGGATTGTCAGGCGGCGCGGTTGGCCTTGGTCTGGGCCTCGGCCCCGCCGTCGCGGATCACTGCGGCGAGATCGAGCAGCGCGACGATATCGGTATCGAGCAGGACGAGCCCCTCGATCAGCCCATGCTCGTCACGCTCCAGGTCTGGAGCAGGGCGAACCGCGGAAACCGGCACATCCACGATGTCCGAAACCGAGTCGACCAGCAGGCCCGCCGTCTTGTCCTCGACATCGACGACGACGATGACATGGGTCGCGGTGGCGTCGGTGACGCCCATGCCGATCGCCGTGCGCAGATCGTAGACCGCGAGGATGACACCGCGCAGGTTGAGCACGCCGCGCACATGTGGGGCTGCATGCGGCAGCGGCGTCGTCGCCTGCCAGCCCTTGATCTCGCGGACCATGCCGACATCGATGCCGAAAGTGCGGTCGCCGACCTTGAAGGTGACGATCCGACGCGCCGCCGCTTCCGGCTGCGCCGAAGAGAAGTGCTTTTCGCCGAGTTGGAGGCTCATGGTCATCCAGCCATCTTGAGGTCAGATTGAGGGGTCCGGTCGCCAGAAGCGGCGAGCCGCAGCATGGAATCGATATCGAGGATCAGGGCGACGAGGCCGTCGCCGAGGATGGTCGCCGCCGAAGCGCCGTTGACCGTGCCGTAATTCGCCTCGAGGCTCTTCACGACCACCTGCTGCTGGCCGACGATCTCGTCAACCGCGATGCCGACATTGTTGCCGCGCTCGGTCTCCGCGATGATGACGATGTTCTCGTTGGTGGTACCCATCGAGCCCATCACGTCGCCGAGGCGATAGAGCGGCGTCACCTCGCCGCGCCAGCGCAGCACCTCCTGGCCGAAAGGCAGCCGCTCGATCGGCGTCGAGGCCAGATGCTGCGTCTCGATCACCGAGGCGATCGGGATGACGTAGCGGTCGTCGCCGCAGCGGATCACCATGCCTTCGAGCACCGCGAGCGTCAGCGGCAGGGCGAGCGTGAACTTGCAGCCCCGTCCCGGCTCGGAATCGACGCTGATGCGCCCACCGAGCGACTCGACGTTGCGGCGCACCACATCCATGCCGACGCCGCGACCCGAGATGTCGCTGACCGCTTCCGCCGTCGACAGGCCGGCCGCGAAGATGAGCTGGTCGATCTCCTCCGGCTGCAGGCGCTCATCGGCGCCGACGAGACCGCGCGAACGGGCCTTGGCCAGCAGCCGTTCGCGGTTGATGCCACGTCCATCATCGGTGACGGAGATGACGATGCGGCCGGCGCGATGCTCGGCGATCAGTCTGATCGTGCCCTCGCGCGGCTTGCCCGCCTCGGCGCGCTCGTCCGGCGTCTCCAGCCCGTGATCCATCGAATTGCGGATCATGTGGGTCAGCGGATCGGCGAGCTCCTCGATGATGGTCTTGTCCACCTCGGTGTTCTCGCCTTCGAGCACGAGGCGCACTTCCTTGCCGAGCGTCTGGGCGAGCTCGCGCACCAGGCGCGGCATGCGCTGGAACACAGCCTTCACCGGCTGCGCGCGCACCGCCATGACATGGTCCTGCAATTCACGCGTCTGGCGCGAGAGGGTCAGCATGCCCTCGGCCGTCTTGGCGTGGACGTCATAAGGCAGCGAGCGGACGCATTCGACCAGCATCGACTGGGTGATGACGATCTCGCCGACAAGGTTCATCAGCTTGTCGATACGGTCGAGATCGACACGGACGCTGACGGCCTGGCGCTGGCGCGCGGCCGCCGGGTCGTTGGCCGGCGCGCGCGGCGGGGTGCGCAGGACGGGCGCAGCCTCCGCGACCGGCGCGGGAGCAACCACCGGGACGGCGACCGGCTCGGGCTGGATATCGGGCTGTGCCTGCGCCTCGGGCGCGGGACCGAGCTTGGCCAGGATGGCGGAGAGGTCCGCGGCAACGGAGCTGGGAACCTCGGGCTCAGGGCTCGGAGCGGCGGGAGCCTCCTCGGGAACCGACGGCTCCTCGGACACCGCGATCTCGAACTCCTCGTTGGCGAGGCTGAAGTCGAAGCGGCCGTGCAGCTCCTCGATCGACAATTCGGTGCGCAATTCGACATCGAAGCGCATCCAGCAATCGGTGACGTCGAGGCTTTCCAGGGCCGGAACCTGGCTCAAGTCGCAGCGGATCGCGACGATGTCGTCGGCCGGCAGGGAACCGAGCACGACACGCGGCTCGATGACGCGGCGGAAGAGATCGGCCTCCGGCGCAATGCGCAGCCGCACGTCGCGGCCTGGTTTGGCTACAGCCGGCTCCGGAGCGAGAGCTGCAGGCTCGTCATCATCCCAGCCGTCATCGGCCTTGGGCGACACCACACCGGTCTTGGCCTCGACCATGGCGAGCAGATTGCCGAGTGCAGCGATACCGGGAGGCGCATCCGTCTCGGCAGAGGAAGCTGCGGCGGGCGCAGGCTCGGGCGCAACGGCAGCAACCGGGGCCTGAACCTGCGGCTCCTGACCGACCTGCTCCAGCGCGGCGAGAAGATCGGGCCGCTCGACCGCCGGCTCGTCGTTGCGCGCGGCAGCGACCAGGTCGGCGACAGCGTCGGAGCAGCGGAGGAACAGCGTGAAGGGCGCATCCTCGATCGCGACGCGGCCGGACCGCAGATGGTCGAGCGAAGCCTCGAACACGTGGGCGAAGGCGACGAGCTCGGTGCAGCCGAAGGCCCCCGCCCCTCCCTTGATCGAATGGATGGCGCGGAAGGCCGCGTTGACATCCTCGGAATCGTTCGAACCCTCGTCGAGCGCCTGGAGCTTCTGCTCCAGCGCCCCAAGGAGTTCATCGCATTCCTGGAAAAAGGTCTGCTTGAGTTCTGCCAACGGATCCATCGGCCGGCCTTCAGTTCTGGTAGCGGGCGACGAGGCCGAGCAGGGTGTTGGGTTCGAAGGGCTTGACCATCCAGGCGCTGGCGCCGGCACGGCGGCCTTCCGCCTTGATCTCGGCGCCGTTCTCGGTGGTCAGCACGATGATCGGGGTGTTCTGCCCGAGCGGACGCGAGCGGCAGGCGCGCGTGAACTCGATGCCGTCCATGATCGGCATGTTCAGGTCGGTGATGACGAGATCGGGCTTGAACTGCTCGAACTTGGTGAGCCCATCCTCGCCGTTCTCGGCTTCGGCGACCTCGTGGCCGGCATTCCGCAAGGTCAGGCTGAGCAGGCTGAGCAGCGTCTTGGTGTCGTCGATGGCCAGGATCTTCATGCCAGTCACTCCAGAACGAGGGGGCTTCGAGCGGCGTCGAAGCCGATCGCCCGCAAGGATTCGCGGCATTCCGACGATGCCGCCTTGAGCGTGACCGAAAGCCCGCGCGCAACGGCGCTGACGGCTGCGGAGTGGAGCAGCTGGATCCAGAGGCTCGGCAAGGGTCCGGCCCCGGCGCATTCGACGGCGATGCTTTCGTTCTGCTCGAGAGCGACCAGAAGCTGATTGCGGAACGCAGCCGCCTCGGAACGTCCGAGGAAGGGCGGGAGCGAGACGGTGATGACCATGAAGGCGCGACCCTGGATGATGCCGGCCAGCATCGCGCCAGACTGGTAAAAATTTCGCTAAACGCCGGGCCGCGCGTCAATCATTCGGGCAATTTGGCGGCAGGTCCGGCCTCGTCAGAAGATGGCGTTGCTGATGGCGCGCGGCACCAGCGTCACCACTCCGTTCGTCTCGCGGTATTTGCGCGGCACGTTGATGATGCCGGACAGATGCAGCCAGAGGTTGTTCGGCGAGATCGGCTTGACGATGATCTCATGCGCGCCGAGCTTCGCCGCCTGGACGACCGAGCGCTTGTCCGCCCGCTCCATCATCACCAGCACGGGAGCCTTGGCGAAGGGCGAGGTCTTCTGCGAGCGGATCGCCGCGAGGCATTTCGCCCCGCCGCCATCGGGCAAGTCCCAGTCGAGGATGACGATGTTCGGCTGCTTCTGGATGAAGATCGCCGCTGCAGACGGCAGGTCGGCGGCCTCGAAGATGCGGTGCAGCTGCGCTTGGTACAGCATCGTGCGGATGATGCGCCGGTAATGCGGGCTGGCGTCGACCACCAGCACGGAGAGGTTGGGAAAGGACGGCGCAATGTGCATGGCGCTGACTCGAAACTCGCTCACTCAACTCGACGAAACGGCATCGGCGATGCGCTACACCTTGAGCCCGATGCGGAAGCCACCCCAATGCCGGCCCCTGACCAGGATCGGCGCCGACAGATCCTCCATCACCAGGAACTCGCCGCCGCCCATATCGCGCCGATAGCTCTGCAACAGGAAGGGCTTGCGGTTGCGCGCCGCCGCAAGACCGGTGCGGTCGTCGAAGATGCGGCGATTGCGGCAATTGGCGTTGTTCCACACCGGATCGCGGCCCTGAGCCTGCGCATATTTGCGGTTATGCGTCGGCAGGAAGCCGTTGCGATCGACCGCGGCGCAGAAGACGATGCGGCCGTTCGAGGCCAGCAGTTTCTCCTGCAGCGGCGGCAGCAGCCGATCGGTCAGCGCGACGAAGCGGGTCAGGTATTGCTGCGGATCGGAACCCCGCACCGGCGCATAGCTTTCGTCGAACAGCTCGGCCATGCCGATCTCGCCGCGCGCCAGGGCCTGCTCGAACAGCTCGGCGATGGCGCCTGCCGTCTCGATTGCCGTCGCGATCAATTCCGACTGCGCCGTGCGGACGCCGGATGCCGCGATCGAGCCGAGAATGCCCTCGCTGATCGCCACCAGCGCATCGGTGCGCTGCGCCGCCCGCTCCAGGCTCTCGGTCGACTGGTCGACGCCGGCGACCAGTCCCGACAGATCCTGTCCGGCCTTGGCGCAGGCGATGGCATTCTCCCGCGTCGGCTCCGAGATCGCCTCGATGCCGCCGATGAGCTGCACGACGGAACGGCCGAAGCTGTCGAGTTCTCCGATCTGCGACGAGATCGTCCGGCTGCCTTCGATGGCGCGCCGCGCCGTCTGCGCGTTCTCCTCGCTGCGCCTGGAGAGCATGTCGACGGCCTTCACCAGCAGGTCGAGCTGGCTAGCGCTCGCCGCCGTCGCCTCGCGCGTCTGCTCGGCCAGCGCCTTCACCGCTGCAGCGATCACGGCGAAGCCGCGGCCGGCCTCGCCGCTGCGAGCCGCCTCGACGCCGGCATTGATCGCCAGGAGCTGGATTTCGCGTGTGATCGCCTGGATCGCATCGCTGGAAGCACGGGCCTTATGCGCATCGCTGACCGCCTGGGCCAGCGCCTGCGACATCGACTGCGCCTCTTGCGACAAGGTCTCGATATCGTTCTGCGCCGCATTCAGCCCGAGCTTGACCGAGCCGGTGACGCGCTCGAGCCCGCTGCGCACGGCGGAGGCCTCGGCCTGGGCACTTTCCGCCGCCTGCCGGATCGCGTTGTTGGCATGCGAGACCTGGTCCACCGCGCCGACGACGCGGCGGAGCCCCGCCGTCTGCCCCTCGAGCTGCTGGCTGACATCGACGATGCGTCCGGCGACATCGGTGATCTCGGCACCGAGCTTGCCGAAGCGTTCTGCGATCTCGCGGACGGCGCGGGCTGCGCCGGTCTCGGTCGGCGCATCCTCATTGGCCGGCCGGATCGCAGCCGGCGCGGAAACGGCCGGCGCGGACTGGGACAGCAGTCCTTCGACCTTGAGAGCCTGTGCCTGCATGGCGCGATCCCTGGCTGGATTCCTTCCGGAACGTAGCCAAACGCGGTAAACTGGCAGTTAAAGGTGCCTGTATCCGGCTCGAGCCGCCAATCGGCCTCCCGCTGGAGCGACAGGGCGAATCCGTACCGGGGGAATAGCGGATGCAGCGGGAACATCCGTCGCTCCGGCAAGTCGTCATCATGACAATCCAATATGGCGAGGCCTGAACGCCAAAGCCCACCATGAAACCGAGCCTGCAGGAGAGAGCCGTCATGACAGCAGCTTCCACCATCTCGCGCCGCAGCCTTTTCATCCTGGGCGCAAGTGCCACCCTCGTCGCCTCGGCCCCGAAGGTCTGGGCACAGGCCGCCGCGCCCGCGGCGCCGACCGGCCCGTTCTCGTTGCCGAAGCGCGCCTACGAGGCCAACGCCCTCGAGCCGCATATCGACGCCACGACGATGGACATCCACTACAAGCGCCACCACGCGGCCTATGTAGCGGCCCTCAACGGCGCGGCGAAGGACAACGGCGTGATCGCCAAGGCGACGGTCGACAAGCTGCTGGGCGAACTCAACCAATTGCCCGAAAACCTGCGCACGCTGGTTCGCAACAATGGCGGCGGCCACGCCAACCACACGATGTTCTGGGAGGTGATGGGTCCCGGTACGGGCGGCGCGCCGGGCGGCGAGGTCGCGGCCGCGATCACGCGCGATCTCGGCGGCTTCGACAAGTTCAAGGCCGATTTCGAAGCGGCGGGCTTGAAGGTCTTCGGCTCCGGCTGGGTCTTCGTCACGGTCGACGAGGCCGGCACGCTCGCTTTGCTGCCGCAGCCCAACCAGGACAGCCCGATCATGGCCGGGCACAAGGTGCTGTTCGGCAACGACGTCTGGGAACACGCCTATTACCTGAAATACCAGAACCGCCGCGCCGACTATCTCAAGGCGTGGTGGAACGTGGTGAACTGGCCCAAGGTCGAGGAACGCTACGCGGCCGCGAAGGCCGGCAAGCTCACGATCTAAGCGGCACGAGAAGGCACGGGCCATCCCGGTCGGAGCGAAGACCCGGGATGGCCGTGAGGGTGCCGAGTTCGGCTAATGCCCGACCTTGGCGCCGCGGGTTCCCTCGCTGATGCGCGGCAGAAACCAGGCGAGCAACCCGACCAGCGGGATGAACGAGCAGATCTTGTAGACCATCTCGATGCCGAGGATGTCGGCGAACTCGCCGAGCAGCGCCGCCGCGAGGCCGCCCAGTCCGAAGGACAGCCCGTAGAAGAAGCCGCCGACCAGTCCGACCCGGCCCGGCAGCAATTCGAGCGCATAGATCAGGATCGCGGCGAAGGCGCTCGACATAATGACGTTGATGACGATCGTCAGCACGCCGGTCCAGAACAGGTCGGCATAGGGCAGGACCAGCGTGAAGGGCAGCGCGCCCAGGATCGAGAACCAGATGATCTTGTTGCGGCCGATGCGGTCGCCCAGCATGCCGCCACCGAGCGCGCCGGCCGCCGAGGAGGCCAGGAACAGGAACAGCATCTCCTGCGAATGCTGGATCGAGACGCCGAACTTGCCCATCAGATAGAAGGTGTAGAACGAGGTGAAGCTCGCGGTGTAGGCGTTCTTCGAGAACAGCAGCACGATCAGGATGGTGATCGCGAAGGCCACCGAACCCTTGCCCGGCCGCGCCGCCGCCTTGGCCACTCCGGCAGGCCTCGGCGGCCGCGCCCGGTCGAGCCTGGCATAGCTCGCCGCCGTCCAGACCATCAGCATCATCGCGACGAGCGCGGC
Source organism: Bosea sp. AS-1 (assembly GCF_002220095.1). Classification (GTDB taxonomy): domain Bacteria; phylum Pseudomonadota; class Alphaproteobacteria; order Rhizobiales; family Beijerinckiaceae; genus Allobosea. Next base: position 1,867,503 of record NZ_CP022372.1, on the reverse strand, counting down.
GACCGAGAACCAGGCGAGGCTGCCCTGCCCGCGCGGCACGATGACGAAGGCTGCCAGCAGCGGCCCGAGCGCCCCGCCCGTCTGCCCGCCGACCTGGAAAATGCCTTGCGCCAGGCCATGCTGCCCGCCGGACGCGTTACGCGCCATGCGCGTCGCCTCCGGGTGGAAGATCGAGGAGCCGATGCCGACGCAGGCCGCTGAGAGCAGCAGGAGCCCGTAGCTGCCGGCATAGGCGAGGCCGATCAGCCCCGAGAGCGTGAAGCCCATGCCGACGACCATCGAATAGGGCATCGGATGCTTGTCTGTGTAGAGCCCGACCGCCGGCTGCAGCAGCGAGGCCGAGACCTGGAAGGTCAGCGTGATCAGGCCGATTTGCCCGAAATCCAGCCGGTATGATTCCTTGATGATCGGGTAGATCGCCGGGATCAGCGACTGGATCATGTCGTTGAGCAGATGCGTGAAGCTGAGAGCGATCAGCACGGGCATCATCGCGCGCTGTGCTGTCGAAACCGGGGCCGCGGCTGTCATCGGGAATGTCTGGCTGATTCTGGCATTAGGAAGCTGGCTTATGAAGCCTAGTAGACGATCCCGCTCCCTGCGACAATTTGGGCGCCCCACGCCGGGAGGGAAGCCGCCATGCACGCTGCACGCGGCTTGTACCGGCGGACGATACGGCAACACGTACCGCCTACCTCAACTCGCAATATAATAACATAACAATTCACAGTATTTCAGCCGGTAATCGTACTGTCATTCACGCTGCCTAAGCACGGATCGCCCTCTTTCACCTGACGCTACGGCGGAGATACCTATGCAGGCGCAACGATTGCTGATGATGACGGTGGCGGGCTCGCTCGCCGCGGCCGCGCCGGCGGCGGCCCAGACCATCTACCCGATCAACCGCGCCGAGATCCTTGAAGGCTCGCATTTCGACTTCAAGGTCGAGTTCCCCGACGCCCCGGTCTCCGCCGACGTCAAGGTGACGATCAACGGCAAGCCCGCCGACGAGGTTTTCGGCAAGCCCACGACCTTCGCGCAGAACGAGGAAGGCCAGAAGCATTCGGCGCTGTGGCTGCGTGGCGCCAGCCTGCCGGCCGGCAGCTACACCGTCGAGGCCACTCAAGGCGCCGACAGGAAGGCCACCGTGAAGTGGGAGGTCTTCGCCACTGCCGAGCCGCGCCGCGCCAAGAACGTCATCCTCTTCATCGGCGACGGCATGTCGGTCGCCAACCGCACCGCGGCCCGCATCCTGTCGAAGGGCCTGGTCGAAGGCCGCTACAATGGCGAGCTCGCCATGGACGACATGTCCAACATGGCGCTGATCTCGACCTCCGGCACGGACTCGGTTGTCACCGACAGCGCCAACGCCGCCCACGCCTACACCACCGGTCACAAATCCTGCGTCAACGCGCTCGGCGTCTACTGCGCCAAGAATGCGCTGACTCTCGACCACCCGAAGGTCGAGACCATCGCCGAGCTGGTGAAGCGCAAGACCGGCATGGCCGTCGGCGTCGTCACCAACTCCGAGATCGAGGACGCGACCCCGGCCTCGATGGTCGCGCACACCCGCCGCCGCTCCGACTTCAACGACATCGTCAAGATGTTCTTCGACGTGAAGCCGGACGTGATCATGGGCGGCGGCTCGCCGAACTTCCTCGCCAAGACCACGCCGGGCTCCAAGCGCACGGACGGCGAGGACTTCATCGCGAAGTTCAAGGAGGCGGGCTACACGCTGGCCACCACCAAGACCGAGATGAACGCCGCCGTCACCGGTGGCTCGAAGAAGCTGCTCGGCCTCTACAACACCGGCAACATCGACGGCGCCTTCGACCTGCGCCTCGCCAAGAAGGGCACGATCTCCAAGTTCCCGGACCAGCCCGACGTCGTCGAGCAGACCAAGGCCGCCATCGACATGCTGAAGGGCAATTCCGAAGGCTTCCTGCTGATGGTCGAATCCGCCCGCATCGACAAGTACAGCCACTCGCTCGACTGGGAGCGCTCGGTCTTCGACACGATCATGCTCGACAACGCCGTCAAGGTCGCCAAGGACTTCGCCGGCGACCGCAACGACACGCTGATCATCGTCGTGCCGGACCATGCGCACCCGATCTCGATCATCGGCACCTATGACGACGAGCGCCCAGGTCAGCTCCTGCGCGACAAGCTCGGCGTCTACCAGGACTCGAAGGTGCCGAACTACGGCCCGGTCGATGCCGAGGGCTATCCCACCAATGTCGACACCTCGCGCCGCCTCGCGGTGGCCTACGGCTCGTACCCCGACACGTGCGACACCGGCCGCCCCGCCATGGAGGGCGAGCGCGTCCCGGCCGTGAAGAGCGCCGACGGCAAGACCAACGTCGCCAACGAGAAGGATTGCTCCGGCCCGCTCGCCACGCGCAAGACCGGCAACCTGCCCTTCGACGCCAATAGCGGCGTGCATTCCGCCGATGACGTCATCCTGACGGCGATGGGCCCGGGCGCGGAGAAGTTCCGCGGCCACAAGCCGAACACCTACGTCTTCCGCGTCATGGCGGAATCGCTGGCGCTCGGCGGCAAGTAAGGCCCGCCGCATTGTCACACCGGCGTGGTATGGTCTCAGCGACCATGCCACGGAAGCCAGACGAGGCCGCGATGCAGCGCATCCCCTCCCTTCTGTCGATCTCCCGCCGCGAAGCCCTGCTCGGCCTCGCGGCGGCTGGCCTTTGCGGGCAGGCCCATGCCGCGACCGACGAGACGATCGCCTTCGACGGGCTCTACAAATCCTTCGGCGTGCTGGGCTTTCAGTTCTCCGACCGCGTCACCGCCCTGCGCGGGCAAAGCGTGCGCATGCTCGGCTACATGGCACCGCCGCTGAAGCCGGAAAGCCGCTTCTTCGTGCTGACCCGCGAGCCGCTGGCGATCTGCCCCTTCTGTCAGTCCGATGCCGACTGGCCTGTCGATATCGTCGTCGTCTTCATGAAGAACGAGACCGCGATGGTCAGCGCCGGCCGCAAGGTCGCGGTCACCGGCCGGCTCGAAATCGGCTCCGCCACCGACGCCGAGACCGGTTTCGTCAGCCAGATCAGGATCGTCGATGCCGGCTTCACCCTCGCCTGAGCAGACCGCCGGCCGTCTGACGCTGGACAAGCTGGCGCTCGACCACCGCGACGCTGACGGAAAGCCCTTCCGCCTGATCGACATCCCCCTGCTCGCCATCGAACCGGGCAGCCGCTTCGGCGTCAGCGGCCCCTCCGGCTGCGGCAAGAGCTCGCTGCTGCATCTCGTGGCCGGGCTGCTGCGGCCGTCGCAGGGCCGCATCCTGTGGAATGACCGCGCCGTCTCGGAACTCTCAGAATCCGGCCGCGACCGCTGGCGCCGCGAAACCATCGGCTTCGTCTTCCAGGATTTCCACCTGATCCCCGAGCTCGACATCGCCGCCAACGTCGCGCTGCCGGCACGCTTCTCCGCCTGGCGCCTGAGTGCCGCCGAGAAAGAACGCGCCGCGGCCCTCGCCCGCCGCATGGGCCTGCCCGATCCGCGCCGTCGCGCCGCCATGCTCTCCCGCGGCGAGCAACAGCGCGTCGCCATCGCGCGGGCCCTCTTCACCCGGCCCAGGCTGATCCTGGCTGACGAGCCGACCGCCAGCCTCGATACCGGCCACGCCATCGAGGTCGCCGATCTCCTGCTCGAAACCGCTGCGGAAAGCGGCGCCACGCTGATCTGCGCCACGCATGATCCGGCGCTGCTTGCCCGCTTCGGCCAGCGCCTCGACCTGACCCTGACCGCGCAGCGTCGGGCCGCCTGATGAATCCATTTCCCATGGTGCTGGCCGATCTACGCGCGTTGCGCTGGACCGCTCCGGCGATCGTCCTGCTGGTTGCGCTCGCCATCGCGACAGGCGTCGCCATTGGCGCGCAGGAACGGGCGCTGCGTCATGGCTCCGCCACCGCCGCCAATGATTTCGACCTGATCATCGGCGCGCCCGGCAGCCAGACCCAGCTCCTGATGTCGGCGGTCTATCTCCAGCCCGACGCGCTGCCGCTGATCGATGGGCGCCTGCTCAACACCCTGTTCAAGGACGAGCGCGTCGCGCAGGTAGCGCCGATCGCCTTCGGCGACGTCAGCCGCGGCTATCCGATCGTCGGCACGACGGCAGCCTTCGCTAGTCGCTGGGATCGGATCAAACCGAGCGAGGGCCGCCTCTTCGCGGCGGAGGGCGAAGCCGTGCTCGGCGCCGATGTCCTCTACCAGATGAGCGACACCATCACGCCGTCCCATGGCGTCGCCGGCCACACCGCGAAGCCCGGCCAGGCCGATGCGGAGGAGGACGGGCACAAGCATGAAGGCCATGGCTACACCGTCGTCGGCCGGCTGCCGCGCCTCGGCTCGTCCTGGGATCGCGCCATCCTCGTACCGATCGAGAGCGTCTGGGAGGTCCACGGCCTCGGCAACGGTCACGCTTCAGACGAGGAGAAGAGCGACTCGCCGTTCTGGAAACAGGGTTCGACGACTGGCACCGGCCCTGTCGCAACGGAAGACGGGATCGGCCTGCCCTTCGAGGGCAAGCGCGTCCCCGGCGTGCCGGCGATCGTCGTCAAGCCGAAAAGCGTCGCCGGTGCCTATGCCTTGCGTGGACAATACCGCCAGGGCGGCACCATGGCCTTCTTCCCGGCCGAGGTTCTGGTCTCGCTCTATGGCGCGCTCGGCGACATCCGCGACATCCTCGTCGTCGCCTCCGCGCTGAACACGGTGCTGATCCTGGCTTCCGTGCTGCTGCTCCTGCTCGCCGTCGCCGGCTTGAGGCGCCGGCGCTATGCCGTTCTGCGGGCGCTCGGCGCGCCGCGGGCCTATGTCATGCTCGTCGTCTGGCTCGGCATGGTCGCGCTGATCGCGCTCGGCTGCCTGCTCGGTCTGGGTCTTGGAGCACTGGGCACGCAGGCCGTCTCCGGGCTCGTCGCGGAGCGGACAGGGCTCCTGCTCTCTCCTGCCATCGGGCTCGGCGAGGTGCTGCCGGCGCTCGGCCTCGCCCTGATCGGCAGCCTGTTTGCGCTGGTGCCGGCCGCCCTCTCCTATCGCCAGCCGGTGGTCGACGGACTGCGCGGCTGAGTCCTCAACCGGTCAACAGCCCCTCGATGCCGGCGGCACAGAACGGCGTCAGGCGCCCCAGCAGGGTCTCGGCATGGCCGGATGCAGACAGGGCGCCGCGCTCATCGTCGAGGCGCGCCGCGCGGTCGCCTGCAGCCATCGTCATGACCAGCGCTCCGACCATGAACAGATAGGCGTCGACCATCGCTCCCCGCGACGCCTGGGGGTAGAGCTTGGCGAACGCCGCCAGAAATTCCGTCGCGGTCGGGTCGAAATGCTCGGCGAGCACGCCGCGCGCGGACTCGCGCGGATCGACCGCCTCCCGCGCCGTCATCATCGCGAAGGCCGCACCCTGCACGCCTTCCGCGAAACGCTGCCGCACCGAGGGGCCGATGAAGGCCTCGACTACGGCGTGGATATCCGGTGCGGGTACAGCCATGGCCTCCGCGAGCGCGGTGCCGCGCGCCAGCGCCAGCGCATCCGCCCTGCGGGCGAAGACGGCGCGGTAGAGCGCTTCCTTCGAGCCGAAATAATAGCTGAGCTGCGACAGCCGCACTCCCGCCGCTGCGGCGAGATCGCGCATCGAGGCGCCGTCGGCACCGCCCCGCTCGGCGAATGTCCGCTCGGCTGCGTCGAGAATGCGCTCGCGCGTCGGCGCCCCGGCCATCGAATCCCTCCTTCGCAGCGCCCCCGCCCTGCGTGATTTGGCTCTTACCAGAAAGCGCATTCTACGCTATTGGTCGGACGTTCGTCCAAATTCATGCCGACAGAGCATAGCGAGACGGCAGGAGGAAACCAGCATGATGCCGACCGGGCGCATCGTCGATCTCTCGATCCCGCTCGAAAACGACGTGCCCGCCGACCCGCCCTTCCAGAAGGTCCGGATCGACTACCGCACCCATGAGGGAACCGCGAAGGACATCGCCGCCGCCTTCCCCGGCCTGAAGCCTGAGCAACTGCCGGACGGCATGGGCTGGGCGGTCGAGCTCGCGACGATCTCGACCCATAACGGCACCCATGTCGACGCGCCCTGGCATTATCATCCGACGCAGGATGGCGGGGCGCCGGCTCTCAAGATCGACGAGTGCCCGCTCGAATGGTTCCTGCAGCCGGGCGTGAAGCTCGATTTCCGCCATCTGCCCGACGGGCATGTCGTCACGCCAGCCGAGATCGACGCCGAGCTGGAACGCATCGGCCATCGCCTGAGCCCGCTCGAAATCGTCGTCGCCAACACCCGCGCGGGCAGCCGCTACGGCGAGGCCGACTACATCGATTCAGGCTGCGGCTTTGGTCGCGAGGCGACGCTGCATCTCGTCCGCCAGGGCATCAAGGTCGTCGGCACCGACGGCTGGAGCTGGGATGCGCCCTTCAGCCATACCGCCCGCCGCTTCGCCGAGACCGGCGACGCCTCCCTGATCTGGGAGGGCCACAAGGCCGGTCGCGAGGCCGGTTACTGCCAAATCGAGAAGCTGCACAATCTCGAAGCCCTGCCGGCGACCGGCTTCATGATCAGCTGCCTGCCGGTGAAGGTGAAAAACGGCTCCGCCGGCTGGACGCGGGCCGTCGCCATCCTGCCAGCCTGAACCGACCATCAAGGGAGAAGCGCATGAGCAAGGTCATCATCACCTGCGCGATCACCGGCGGCATCCATACGCCGACCATGTCCGATCATCTGCCGATCACCCCCGATCAGATCGCGGAACAGGCCATCGCCGCGGCAGAAGCCGGCGCCGCGATCCTGCATCTCCACGCCCGTGACCCGAAGGACGGCCGCCCGACGCCGGACCCGGCCGTGTTCATGGAGTTCCTGCCGCGCATCAAGCAGGCGACCGACGCGGTGGTAAACATCACCACCGGCGGCGGCCTCAACATGAGCGTGGAGGAGCGCCTCGCCGCGCCGCTCAAGGCTGCGCCCGAGATGTGCTCGCTCAACATGGGCTCGATGAACTTCGCGCTGCATCCGCTGGCGGAGAAATACAGCGACTGGAAGCATCCCTGGGAGCAGCCCTATCTCGCCGGCACCAAGGACTTCATCTTCCGCAACACCTTCGGCGACATCGAGCGCATCTACAAGATGCTCGGCGAGGGGCACGGCACCAAGTTCGAGCACGAATGCTACGATGTCGGCCATCTCTACAACCTGGCGCATTGCCTCGATCGCGGCTGGTTCAAGCCGCCCGTCTTCCTGCAGCTGATCTTCGGGATTCTCGGCGGCATCGGCGCCGATCTCGACAACCTGATGTTCATGAAGCGCACCGCCGACAAGCTGTTCGGCAAGGATTATCACTGGTCTGTGCTCGCCGCCGGACGCCACCAGATGGCCTTCTGCACCCAGGCCGCGATGATGGGCGGCAATGTCCGCGTCGGGCTGGAGGACAGCCTGTTCATCGGCCGCGGCAAGCTCGCGACGTCCAATGCCGAGCAGGTCGCCAAGATCCGCCGCATCATCGAAGAGCTAGGCTACGAGATCGCCACCCCGGACGAGGCCCGCGCCACGCTCGGCCTCAAGGGCGGCGACCGGGTGAATTTCTGAGGCGCACGGCATGTCGTCTCGCCCCAACCCGCTCGACGGCTTCACCGTCGATCCCGCCGCAATCCGCTACGTCGGCGAAGGGCTGCAAAGGCCGGAGTGCATCCTGGCCGAGCGCGACGGCTCGCTCTGGAGCGCCGATGCGCGCGGTGGCGTCGTCCATATCCGGCCGGACGGCTCGCAGCGGCTGATCACCCAGACCGCGAGCCGCGGCTTCGCCGAGGCCGCGGACGAGGAGGCGCGCTTCGTCTCCGGCACGCTGCCGAACGGCCTCGCCTTCGCCGGCAACGGCGACATCCTGATCTCCAATTTCGGCACCGACCGGCTGGAGATCATGACGCGGGACGGCGAGACCCGCGTGCTGGTCGACAGCATCGACGGCGCGCCGATCGGCAAGGTCAATTTCGTCCTGCGCGACAGCAAGGACCGCATCTGGCTGACGATCTCGACCCGTACGAAGAACTGGATGAAGGCGATCAGCCCGCATGTCCGCGATGGCTATGTCGCGCTCTATGACGGCGGGCGCCTGCGCATCGTCGCCGATGGCTTCGCCTTCACCAACGAGATCAGGCTCGATGCCGCCGAGGAATGGCTCTACGTCGCCGAGACCTGCGCGCGGAAAGTGACGCGGCTGCGCGTCCTGCCCGATGGCAGCCTGACCGATCGCGAGACCTTCGGTCCGGAGGATCATGGCGCCTGCATCGACGGCATCGCCTTCGACGCCCACGGCAATCTCTGGGGCACCCATGTCTTCACCGACCGGATCTTCGCGATCACGCCGAAGGGTGACTTGCGCATCCTGTTCGACGACGACCGCGGCAGCGCGGCTGGGCAGGCTTTCCTCGCAGCCTTTGCTCGCGACGAGGCGACGCCGGAGCTGATGCTCGCCTGCGGCGGCACGATCGCGCCCTGGTGCGCCAGCATCACCTTCGGCGGTCCGGACCTCCGGACGGTCTATGTCGGCAGCCTGAAGGGCACCCGCATTCCCTATTTCCGCTCACCCGTTGCCGGCCTGCCGATGGCGCATTGGTAGAGCCGGCGCAGCGTCACGACACCACGCTTCAATCAGAACAGAATTCGCAGAACAGAATTCGGGAGGAACCCATGAAACGCATCATCTTCGCACTCGCCGGCGTCTCCGCACTGTGTCTCGCGACCGCAGCGCAGGCCGAAATCTCCGGTGGCACCGTCAAGATCGGCGTGCTGACCGACATGTCCGGCGTCTATTCCGACATCACCGGCAAGGGCTCGATCGTCGCCACGCAGATGGCGGTCGACGATTGCCTGAAGGCCGAATGCGCGGGCATGAAGATCGAGGTCGTCTCGGCCGACCACCAGAACAAGCCGGATGTCGGCTCGACCATCGCGCGCGAATGGATCGACCGGCAGGGTGTCGACGTCCTCGCCGACATGTCGAACGCCTCGCTGCAGCTCGCCATCCCACCGCTGCTCAAGGAGAAGAACCGCGTCGGCCTGTTTCCTGGCGGCACGGCGCGGCTGACCGGCGATGCCTGCCAGCCCGACCACATTGTCCAGTGGATGTGGGACACTTATGTCCAGGTCGCCGGCATCGCCAACTATCTGACCAAGCCCGGCACGAAATGGTATCTCGTCACCGCCGACTACGCGCTCGGCCACCAGCTTGAGGCCGACGCCAAGACGCTGGTCACGGCCAAGGGCGGCACCTATGTCGGCTCCGTTCGCCATGCCTTTCCGGCCGTCGACCTCTCCTCGCAGCTTCTGACGGCGCAAGGCTCGGGTGCCGACTATATCGCGCTCGCCAATGCCGGCGGGGACACGGTGGCCGGCATCAAGACGGCGCGCGATTTCGGCATCGGCCAGGACAAGCAGAAGCTCGTCGCCTTCTTCCTCACCGCGATGGACGTGAAGAGCGTTGGCCTTGCCGCAGCGCAGGGCACGGTGCTGACCGAAGGCTTCTACTGGAACCTCGACGACCGCACCCGCGCCTTCTCGGAGCGTTTCAAGGCCACGCATGGCGCCGTGCCCTCGGCGATCCAGGCCGGCATCTATTCCTCCGTCCGGCACTATCTGAAAGCGGTCGCCGCCGCGAAGTCGGACGATGCCAAGACCGTGATCGCCAAGATGCGCGAATTGCCGATCGAGGACGACGTCGTTCGCAACGCCAAGCTGCGCGCCGACGGCCGCATGGTCCACGACTTCTACGTCTTCCGCGCCAAGCAGCCTTCCGAGTCGAAGAGCGAGTGGGACCTCTATGACCTCGTCGCCACGATCCCGGGCGACCAGGCCTTCCGCCCGTTGAGCGAAAGCACCTGCCCGGCGATCAAGCGCTGAAGCCAGAACCATCCGGCCCGCGGGGTATCACTCCGCCTTGCGGGCCGATCCGACATTGCCCTGGGTGATGAGCCGGGCGCTGCGATGGCCGCTGACATAGATCCACAGCCAGTTGAGCGCGACGGCGAGGCGATTGCGCAGGCCGATCAGGAAGAAGATGTGGGCGATGCCCCAGATCCACCAGGCCAGCCGCCCGCGCAGCTTGATCCAACCGAAATCGACGATGGCCGCACGCTTGCCGATGGTCGCGAGATTGCCGGCATTCTTGTAGATGAAGGGCCCCGGAGCCAACTTGCCCTGCAGCCGCTCCCTGATCACCTGCGCGACATAGCTGCCCTCCTGCTTGGCCGCCGGTGCCACCCCCGGAACCGGCTTGCCGTCAGCGCCGGCGACGAAGGCGGTATCGCCGATGACGAAGATGTCGGGCTCGCCCGGCACCGAGAGATCAGGTTCCACACGAACCCGCCCGGCCCGGTCGGCCGGTGCCTCCAGCCACTCTGCCGCCGGTGAAGCCGCGACGCCCGCCGCCCACAGGATGGTCCGCGCCGGCAGGAAGGCGCCGCCGAGCTCGATACCGCTTTCCCGGCATTCCGAGACCGGCTGCCCCAGCTTGACCTCGACCCCGAGACGGTTCAGCGCACGCTCGGCATAGGCCGAGAGATCTTCGGTGAAGCCGGCCAGGATGCGCGGCCCTGCCTCGACCAGGATCACGCGCGCACTGCGCGTGTCGAAATGGCGAAAATCGCCGCGCAGCGTGTCATGCGCCAGCTCGGCAATGGTGCCGGCGAGCTCCACCCCGGTCGGCCCTGCCCCGATGATCACGAAGGTGAGCCATTCCGCCCGCCGCGCTTCGTCCGTCTCCCACTCCGCCTGCTCGAAGGCCGAGAGAATGCGCCGCCGGATGCGGGTCGCATCCTCGAGCGTCTTCACACCGGGCGCATAGGGCTCCCATTCGTCATGGCCGAAATAGGCGTGGCGCGCCCCGGTCGCGAGGATCAGCGTGTCGAAGGTGATCGGCGGCTCGCCCTCGAGCAGCACCTGCTTCGTCTCGCGATCGACGCCCACGACGGTGCCGAGCAGGGTCGTGACGTTCTTGTGGCTGCGCAGCAGGAAGCGGATCGGCCAGGCGATCTCCGAGGTCGGCAGCGAGGCCGTGGCGACCTGATAGAGCAACGGCTGGAACAGATGGTGGTTGCGTCGGTCGATCATCGTGATCCGGACCGGCGCCCGCGCGAGATTACGCGCCGCTTCCAGGCCGCCGAAGCCGGCACCGACGATGACGACATGGTGTTCGGCACTGCTGCTCATGAGTCGAACCGCTCCCGAGCGGGATAGATCACGCTGCCATCGTCACGGATGACGGCACCTTCCGTCAGACGGGCGGGTTCCAGACGCCCCTGCCCCATGATGTTGAAGACCGTCTCTCCGCGCGCAATCAGATAATCACTGACGATGCGCCGGTGGCAACGCCACCACACCGCCTCCGAGCACATCGTCGCGCAGCGCCGTTCCCGCCCGTCGCGAACCAGGCGATCGAGCCCGGTGCGAAACTGGTCCGAGAGCGCGTAGTCGGCATAGTTGTGGAAGCTCTTGTTCGTCCAGAAGCCGTTCAGTTCAGGCGGCACGGCTCTCGTCTTGCCGCGCAGGCCACCCAGCTCGGCCACACGCTCATAGCCGATGCCACTCGCCTCCAAGGCCGGCGCCAGCGCCGCCGCGTTAAACTGCGGATTGGCCCGCGACTTCGGAATCTTCCGGATATCCGCCACGAGCGCGATATCGGCCCCGGCCAGCAAATAGGTGAATTCCTCGATGCTGCGGTCGGAATGGCCGATCGTGAAGAAGGGGAGATTCACCCTCCCTCCACCTTAGCGGATTGTCCGAAGGGCACTGCCCTTGTGGGCCGCGACATGGTCGGTCTTGTCGCTCTTGATCAGGTATTGTGGCTCGTCCGGCGAGGCCCGGTGAGTGTGACCCTTGTAATCGAAATCGGCCGTGCGGATCGCGATGATCACGCCCGAGACATGGCCGGCCTCGGAGTTCCAGCCGACATGGTCGCCGACCTTGAAGCTTTCCGCCATCGCCAGCCTCCTCTCCCCTGCCCGATCCGCGACCCCTTGCGGCCCTGTCTTCGCTGGGCTGTGCGGACGGGGCTTGGCCTTGCTACTTGCCTTGCGCCGCGAGGGCGACGGCGGCTTCCGAGGTGAGCATGCGGAAGGTGAAGCTCTCCTGCAGGTAGAGCTCGACCGTCGTGGCGCTGTGGCTGAGATAGCCGATCGAGATGTCCTGGCCGAGATCGAGCTCGAAATCGCCGCCGCGCGTGGTCAGCACGAAGCCGCCCTGGATCGCCGGCGCCCAGATCACCCCGCCATCGACGATGCGCTCGACATGGTGGAAGATCGGGTAGCCGTCGTCGCTGCCGCCGCTCGCGGCCCGATAGGCCTCGCCGCCCAGCACCAGCGCATAGGGCCCGTTGCAGCCGGCGAGCTTGAGTTCGCTCAGCGCCCGGGCGACCGCCTCCGGATAGGCGTCGAGCTTGGCCGGCAGCGCCACCGCGGCATTGCTGCTGCCGGCGCGGATGCCGCCGATCCCGGCCGCGGCATAGCCCTCGAACACCGCCCGGTCCTCGGCGAAGGCGATCGTCCTGGCGGCATCCTTCACCGGCTGCCAGTTCGAGTCGTTCGCGCCGCGCTCGACATCGTCGACCGCCTGCCGCGTCAGCGTGAAGGGCACGCGCAGCTCGACCAGGGCTTGCGCCTCGCGCAGCAGCGAGCGGATGCCCGCGCCCGGCGCCTCGATCGGCCTGGTATGGCCCGTCCCGGCCGCGGCATAGGCCGGCCCCTTCGGCCCGACCACGTCGACGACGCGCCGCGCCGCCAGATAGCGCTTCAGCGTGCGCGAGGCCTCGTCCTCGATCTGCGCCCAGGCGGCATCCGAGATGGGAGCGAGCTCCCGGTGCAGATTATTCATGGCCTGCCTCTTCCTTCAGGGAGCCGATGCCGAGCGAGCCGTCGCCGGACGATCTGGATGGGGAAGCCGCCGGCGCCGGCGCGGACGCGTCAGGGGCCGGCGCGGCGGTCTCCGGCGCGGCCATCTCCGGCGTGACGGCGTCGAGGAAGGTCGCGGTCGGCACGAAGAACAGCGAGCCGGTGACCGCGCGGCTGAAATCGAGCAGCCGGTCGTAATTGCCCGGCGGCGAGCCGACGAACATGTTCTCCAGCATGCGCTCGATCCGGCGCGGCGTGCGGCAATAGCCGATGAAATAGGTGCCGAACTCGGCGCTGCCGACTTTGCCGAAGGGCATGTTGTCGCGCAGGATGTCGACCGGCTCGCCATCCTCGGTGAGGCTGGTCAGGACATTGTGGGCATAGGGCTTCTTGACCGCGTCCGCCTGCTCGATGTCGGAGAGCTTGTAGCGGCCGATGATGTTCTCCTGCTCCTCGACCGGCACCCGGTTCCAGCCGGGAAGGTCGTGCAGGTACTTCTGGACGATGACGTAGCTGCCGCCGGCGAAGGCCGGGTCCTCCGCGTCGATCAGGGTGGCGCGGATGGCGTCCGGCCCGGCCGGGTTCTCGGTGCCGTCGACGAAGCCGATCAGGTCGCGGTCGTCGAAATAGTTGAAGCCGTGGACCTCGTCGACGGTGGTCACCGCGCCGTCGAGCCGGGCCATGATCTCCTTGGCCAGCTCGAAGCACAGGTCCATCCGCCTGGTCGCGCGGATGTGGAACAGGATGTCGCCCGGGGTCGAGACGGCGTGATGCACGCCGCGGATCTCCTGGAACGGATGCAGCTCCTGCGGCCGCGGCCCGTCGAACAGCCGGTCCCAGGCTTCCGAGCCGAAGGCCATGACGCAGGACAGATTGCCCTGGAGATCGCGGAAGCCGACCGCCCGCAGCAGCGACGACAGGTCGGCGCACAGCTCCCGCACCGTCGCCTCGGGGCCGCGGCCCGGATCGATCGTCACGACCAGGAACAGCGCCGAACGCGTCAGCGTCGCCATGACCGGCTGCGAAATCACGGATGGCAGACCTCTATCCATGGACGACCCGTTTTTGACCCTTAACAGCGATGGTTCAATGTCATGCCGCCAGCGGCTGTGGCCGGTTGCGGACTGGGCGGCCAGGCCGCGCGGCAAGGAGCTCGATGGCTTGCCCCTGCCCCCGGGAGCTGGCGCCGGGGTGGTTTCAATCCATGTCGCGGAAGGCGTGGCCGGCGCTGGCGACGCCTTCGATCACGCTCGGCGGCAGCAAATCCGCCGCAGCGGTTCCGCCGAAGATCCACTCCTTCGGATCAGCGAAATCCGGGAGCTTCGCACCGCTGGCGACATAAAGGCCGATCGCCGGCTTCTTCGCATTGAGATAGAGGTCGTATTGCTGCATCGCACCGGTCCTCCCGCAACGATAAGGACCGCGATCACCCGGGCGGGCCACCGCGGCCGAGGGCATCACAGGCTGACCGGCTTGCCGGACGGCTCCTCCTCCAGCGTCACGGCGATGTCGGCATTGGCGGAGAGCCGCACCTTGTCGCCTTCGACGCCGGCAACGAAGCCGAGCTCGATGTAATGATGATGACCTTCATGCCGGCCATAGGCGTCGCTCTTCTTGAGCTTGATGCGGCCGCCCTCGACCCGGTCGACCGTCCCGACATGGACCCCGTCCGCCCCGATGACCTCCATGTTCTCCCTGACCTTGTCCTGCATCCTGAAGCCCTCCCGGGTTGAAGCTCAACGGCTGTCGAGACCATTCGTCCGCCATGCGGCACGGCCGCGACAGACAGGAACCCTAACGCCGGGCGCAGGAGCCTGTTCCCGGCCCTCACCAGGGTCAGCTTCCTCCGAGAAAGCTCGGCGCCAGATCCTCGTTGACCATGCTCCAGGCCGCCTGATCGGTCTGCTCGCTGCCGACCTCGTCCATCCGCTTCGCCGCCTCGAACAGCAGCGCGCGGACATCGTCCTGGGTCAGCACGCCTTTCGCGACGAGCTTGCGGACCAGCATCCGCAGGACGAGCCCGTCGATGTTACCGCGCCCCTGCCCCGTCAACGCATCATTCATGGTCTTTCTCCCTGGTTCGGCCTTCCCCCTGCCCGGTAACCGCATGCCCCCAGCCTAGGCCCGGTCCTTCCGCGCCTCCTCGCGCAGCTCCGCGAGCGCCCGGCGCATGCCATGAAGCTGGTCCATCAGATGCAGGATCACGTCGATACCCGCATCATTGGCGCCGAAATCGTCCTTGAGCTGGCGGATGAGATGGGCACGCGCGATGTCGATCTCGCGGAAGCGCGGCTCGCCCGCCGCCTCCTCAGGCACCAGCCAGCGCTGCTCCAGCCAGAACTCCAGCACCTTCACCTTGAGCCCTGACGAGGTCAGGAATTCCTGCTTGGTCATCGTCATGACGTCCGGCCCTCGCGCGGATCGTAGTCCTTGTCCTTCCAGCTCGAGACGAAGGCCTCGAGCTCGGGATCGGGCGCCTTCGGCAGCACCACCTTGAGCCGGACGAACTGATCGCCCTGCCCGCCGCCGCGCCGTGGGGCGCCCTTGCCGCGCAAGCGCAGCTTCGTGCCGGTGTTGGCGCCCTTCGGCACGGTCATGCTGACGGCGCCCGTCGGCGTCGGCACCCGAACCTCGCCACCGAGGACGGCTTCGGTGAGCGAGATCGGGAGCTCGATGGTGATATCGTCGCCCTCCCGGGTGAAGCGCGGGTCGGGCCGAACCTCGACCTCGATCAGCGCATCACCCGGACCGCCCTTGCCCGCTCCCGGTGCGCCCTTGCCCTTGAGCCTCAGCGTCTGGCCATCGATCAGCCCGGGCGGGATCGTCACGTCGATCGTGCTGCCATCCGGCAGGTTCAGCCGCTTCGTCGCGCCGGTGATCGAATCGACGAAATCGACGGCGAGCTGGTAGTGCAGGTCCTGTCCGCGCCGGTTCGCCCGCGCGCGCTGGCTGCGCCGGAGCAGCTCGGCGAAGCTGTCGTCCTCATCCATGAAATCGGCATAGCCGGACGCATCGGCATAAGGGTTGCCGTGATTGCCGCCGGCATAGTCGCGATAATAGTGCTGCTGTGGCCGCTCGGCGCCGGAGGCATCGATCTCGCCGGCATCGAAGCGCTTGCGCTTGTCGGCATCGCTCAGCAGGTCATAGGCGCCGGCGACCTCCTTGAACTTCTCCTCCGCGGCTTTGTCGCCGGGGTTGAGGTCGGGATGCAGTTTCTTGGCGAGCTTGCGATAGGCACTCTGGATCTCGGCGGCGGAAGCCGTCGCGGCAACACCGAGGACCTCATACGGACTTCTCACAGGCTACTCCGGAAAGGCAGGCAGGGGGTATGACGGGTCCGGAGGCCGGAAATGCACGGCGCCTTCGACCAGGGTCTTCGACTTCGGTTCCGCATTTCGCATCGCCTCGCCACGTGCCCGCGGCATGGGCTCTCAGGCAACCCGGGCATC
The DNA here is from genome assembly GCF_002220095.1 of Bosea sp. AS-1. Lineage (GTDB taxonomy): Bacteria > Pseudomonadota > Alphaproteobacteria > Rhizobiales > Beijerinckiaceae > Allobosea. The sequence goes on along the minus strand of NZ_CP022372.1, from coordinate 1,851,163 downwards.
TGGCAAGAAGGGCCTATTTTCAGCCCCATCGCAACGGCAAACTGTAGGTCGATGGCGCGATTCGCCATGCCGTCGAAGGCCGTCCACTCGGCAATTGCCCGGCAAGGGCCTGGCCGCAAACATGAAGAGAAATTCACTTTCTCTCCCCTGCCATTCACTTTAGAAGCGGCTTCTGTCGCGTCGTGTTCCGCGTTCTTTTGAATCGAGGCTGGAGAAGAGCGGAATGATGCCGGGCTACAGGCGTGATCTGACAAGACACGCATTCGGGCATTCGCTCTTCCGCCTTTCTTCCGCTGTCGCTGTTGCCGCCGGCCTCGGCGCCTGCCTGCCGGCCGACCAGCGGCCCGATCTCGGCGTCGCAGTGACACGCAGCTTCGGCGCCGGCGAACGCCGCGCCGCGCCTCCCGTCTCGCCGGACTGGCCGCGGCTGTTCCGATCGCCGGAGCTGAATCGGCTGGTCGAGCGAACGGTCGGCGAGAATTTCGACATCGCCATCGCCATGACGCGGATCCGGCAGGCCGACGCGCAGTCGCGCATCTCGTCGGCCGCGCTCTACCCGACGCTGAGTGGCTCGACCGACGCTTCCCGCAGCCTCAGACCCGGCACGCTGGGCTCCAAGCGCGGCCCGTTCAGCGAAAGCGTCGGCAACCAGTTCAGCCTCGGCCTCTCGGCAAGCTACGAGCTCGACTTCTGGGGCAAGAACCGTGCGGCGGCCGATGCCGGGCGCTTCGCCGCGGAGGCCACGCGCTTCGACCGCGACGTGGTCGCGCTCACCGCCGTCTCCAGCGTGGCCGGTACCTATTTCCAGGTCCTAGCGGCGCAGGACCGCCTGCGCATCGCTCGCGAGAACATCGCGGTGGCGGAACGGACGCTCAAGGTGATCCAGGCCCGCCTCTCGGTCGGCACAGCAACCCAGCTCGACATCGCGCAGCAGGAAAGCGTGGTGGCGCAGCAAAAGGCCTCTGTGCCGGCCCTCGAACTCTCGCTACGCCAGGCCAAGGTCACGCTCGCCGTTCTCGTCGGCGAGACGCCGGCCGCCGTCGCGATCAAGGGTGGCAGCCTGAACGCCATCGCCGTGCCGTCCGTGCGCGCCGGCCTGCCCTCGCAACTGCTGCAGCGCCGGCCCGACATCGCCGAGGCCGAGGCGCGCCTCACCTCGCAGGAGGCGACGCTCTATGCCGCCCGCGCTGCGCTGTTCCCAAGTATCAGCCTGACCGGCCAGGGCGGTCTCGAGAGCGCCGTGCTGAAGAACCTGCTGCGGCCGGACGCTGCCTTCGCTTCGGCGGCGGCAGGGCTCGTCCAGCCCATCCTCGACGGAGGCAACCTCCGGGCCAGGGTCGAACTCGAGCGTGGCACCGCCGACGAGTTGATTGCGACCTACCGCAAGACCATCGTCAGCGCCTTCGCCGATGTGGAGAACGCGTTGATCGCGATCCAGGAAAACACCCGCCACGAGCGCCTGCAGGCCGAGACGGTGGCCTCGGCGCGGCGTGCCTACGCCATCACCGAGCAACGTCTGCGCGAGGGCACCATCGACATCGTGACGCTGCTCAACACCCAGCAGACCCTGTTCCAGGCGCAGGACCAGCTCTCGCAGATCAAGCTCCAGAAGCTGACCGCCTATGTCGACCTGTTCAAGGCGCTGGGCGGCGGCTGGACCGAGGCCGACCGCCGCGCTGCCATCACCGCGACCGAGGCAGCGGAATGAAGCGCTTTTTGTTCATCCTCGTACTGCTCGGCGCCGCCGCCTGGGGTTGGCACAGCTACAATGGCGGCTGGATGCCCGGCGGCGACGGCGTCGCCACCGCCCAGCAGGGCGGCGGGCGAGGCGGGCGCCGTGCCCGCTTCGGCAACAACGAGGGAGCGATTCCGGTGATCGCGACGCCGGCGCGCTATGACGACGTGCCGGTAACCGCCGATGCCGTCGGCACGATCCAGGCGCTGAACACCGTGACGGTGCGCACGCAGGTCGACGGCCGGCTGCTCGAAATCGCATTCAAGGACGGACAGGACGTCAAGAAGGGCGATGTGCTCGCCAAGATCGATCCCGCGACCTACCAGGCGCAATACGACCAGGCGATGGCCAAGAAGGCGCAGGATGAAGCTCTGCTTGCCAATGCTCGCGCCGACCTCGAGCGCTACGCCAAGCTCGCCCAGACCGATTACGGCTCGCGTCAGCAGGCCGACACCCAGCGCGCCACGGTGGCGCAGCTCGAGGCGCAGATCCGCTCCGACCAGGGCGCGATCGACAACGCCAAGGCCTATCTCGACTACACCACGATCCGCGCGCCGATCGACGGCCGCCTCGGCATCCGGCAGGTCGACCAGGGCAACATCGTCCGCGCCTCCGATTCGAACGGCCTCGTCGTCATCACCCAGCTCAGGCCGATCGCCATGGTCTTCAACCTGCCGCAGCAGCAGCTCCGCGCCGTCAGCGCGGCGGTGGCCCGTGGCCCGGTCGAGGTCGACGCGCTCGATTCCGACGGCACGACGATCATCGACAGGGGTGTCGTCGAGGTCATCGACAACGTCGTCGACCAGGCCACCGGCACGATCAAGGTCAAGGCCCGTTTCCCCAATGAACGGCTGCAGCTCTGGCCGGGCCAGTTCGTCAATGTCCGCGTCTTCGTCGACGTGCTGAAGCATGTGGTCGTCGCGCCCACCGCCGCCATCCAGCGCGGGCCGAACGGCGCCTATGTCTTCGCCGTCAACGACGACGAGACGGTGAGCCTGGTCAATGTCACCGTCGGCCAGCAGGACGAGACGACGGCGGTGATCACCACGGGCATCGAACCGCCGGCCAAGCTCGTCACCACCGGCTTCGCCCGCCTGACCGACAAGGCGAAGGTCCGCGTCTCGACGCCGGAGGAAGCCGCTCAGCCCCCGGCCGCCGCGCCCGGCCGTCGCGGCACGCGCGAGCCCGGCCAGGGTCAGGGTCAAGGTCGGCGGCGCGACCAGCAGAGCGGCGGCAACGCCTCCGGAGCGGGCTCCGCCGCCCCGGCGCAGGAAGCGCCTTCCGGACCGCCCGCCGGCACCGACGGTACCCGTCAGAACCGGCCGCGCCGCAACGGCCCCGCCCCGTCCGAGGGAGCCGCCCCCGGTTCGCAGGGTTCCCCTGCCGGCGGATCGGGTGCACAAAGACCGCAAGCACAGCCATGATGGGGCAGCCGCGATGAGCGTGTCCGCGCCTTTCATCAGCCGGCCCATCGCGACCTCGCTGCTCGGCATCGCGGTGCTGCTCTGCGGCATCCTCGGCTATCTGCGCCTGCCGGTCTCGGCCCTGCCGCAGGTCGACTTCCCGACCATCCAGATCACCACGCAGTTGCCGGGCGCGAACCCTGAGACGATCGCCTCGCTGGTGACGGCGCCGTTGGAGCGGCAATTCGGGCAGATCCCCTCGCTCTCGACGATGTATTCGCAGAGCTCCTTCGGCCTCAGCCAGATCACGCTGCAGTTCGACCTCGACCGCAACATCGATGCTGCCGCGCAGGATGTACAGTCGGCGATCAACGCGGCCGGCTCGACGCTGCCGCGCACCCTGCCCTATCCGCCGACCTATGCGAAGATCAACCCGGCCGACGCGCCGATCATGGTGCTGGCGCTGACCTCGGACACGGTCTCGCTGCGCCAGCTCAGCGACCTCGCCGACACGCTGCTCTCGCCACGCCTCTCGGAGGTTTCCGGCGTCGGCCATGTTTCGATCGAGGGCGGCGTCAGGCCAGCGATCCGCATCCAGGCCGATCTCGCCCGGCTCGCCGCCTACGGGCTCGGCATGGAGGATCTGCGTACCGCCATCGTCAACGCCAATGTCGCAGGCTCCAAGGGCGCGCTCGACGGGAACCATCAGGCCTACACGATCAGCGCCAACGACCAGATCGGCAGCGCTTCGGCCTATCGCGACATCGTCGTCGCCTATCGCAGCGGCGCCCCGGTCTTCCTGCGCGACGTCGCGGTGGTGCTGGAAGACCTCGAAAACAGCCGCGTCGGCGCCTGGTTCAAGGGCAAGACCGCCGTCGTCCTCGACGTGATGCGCCAGCCGGGCGCCAACATCGTCACCACGGTTGCCCAGGTGAAGGAAGAAATCCCGCGCCTGCGCAACGGCATGCCGGCGGGCGTCGAACTGCAGGTGGTCAGCGACCGCACCGAGACGATCCGCGCCTCGATCGCGGACGTGCAGTTCACGCTGATCCTCGCCTGCGCCCTGGTCGTGCTGGTGGTGCTGCTCTTCCTGCGCACGGTGCGCGCCACGATCATCGCAGGCGTCGCGCTGCCGCTCTCGCTGATCGCGACCTTCGCGGTGATGTGGCTCGCCGGCTTCAGCCTCGACAATCTCTCGCTGATGGCGCTGACCATCGGCACCGGCTTCGTCGTCGACGATGCGATCGTGATGATCGAGAACATCGTGCGCAACATGGAGCAGGGCAAGAAACCGCTGAGAGCCGCCTATGACGGCGCCCGCGAGATCGGCTTCACAGTGATCTCGCTGACGGTCTCGCTGGTCGCGGTCTTCATCCCACTGCTGTTCATGACCGGTCTCGTCGGCCGCATGTTCCGCGAATTCGCCCTGACCCTGACCATCGCGGTGGTGGTCTCGGCAGTGGTGTCCCTCACCTTGACGCCGATGATGTGCGCGCGGTTGTTGCGCCACGGCGGCCATGAGCGCGAGAACTGGCTGATGCGGCTGGCGGAATGGCCAGTCTCCGCGATGGCGCGTGCCTACGAGGTTACGCTAGGCTGGGCACTGAAGGCGCGCGGCCTCGTGCTGCTCGCCACGCTCGCCACGCTGGTGCTGACGGTGTGGATGTACGTCGTCATTCCCAAGGGCTTCCTGCCGAGCCAGGATACCGGCCTGCTCAACGTCGTGCTCGAATCCTCGCCGGACGTCTCCTTCAACGAGATGAAGCGGCTGCAGGAGAAGGTGACGCAGGCCTTCGAACAGGATGGAGACGTCACCGGCGTCGTTTCGGTGCTCGGCATCGGCCAGGCGAATGCGACGCTCAACACCGCCCGCATGACGGTGACGCTCAGGCCCAAGGACGAGCGCCGCGACGACGCGGTCACGATCGCGGAACGGCTGCGCGCCGTCGCCGCCGCGATCCCGGGTGCCGTCACCTATGTCCAGCCGGTGCAGGACATCCAGATCACCACCCGCGCCAGCCGCTCGCAATACCAGTACACGCTGACCGGCGCCGACCAGGCGGCGGTGATGGAATGGGCGCGTAGGCTCTCGGAGGCGCTGCGGCGCGAGCCGGTCGTTCGCAACGTCGCCAACGAGACGCAGGATGGCGGATTGCGCGCCCATGTCGAGATCGACCGGGCCAAGGCCGGCCGACTCGGCATCTCGATCCAAGCCGTCGACGACACGCTCTACGACGCCTTCGGCCAGCGCCAGATCGCCACGATCTACGAGCAGTCGAACCAGTATCGCGTGATCCTGGAAGCGGCGCCGCAATATCTGCGCGACCCGTCCGCACTCTCGAAGCTCTACGTCACCGGCAATACCAACACGCAGGGCCAGACCAATGCGGCTGGTACCGTCACGGTGACGCAGAACAGCGTGCAGGTGCCGCTCTCCTCCTTCACCCGGCTGATCCGCGAGACCGCTCCGCTCTCGATCGCGCATCAGGAGCAGTTCCCGGCCGCTACGATCAGCTTCGATCTCGCTCCGGGCGAGGCGCTGGGCGACGCCGTCAAGATGATCGCGGCGGTCGAACGCGAGATTGGCATGCCTAGCACGATCTCCGGCGCCTTCAGCGCCGATGCGGCAGAGTTCAACCGATCGCTCGCCAATCAGCCCTGGCTGATCCTCGCCGCGGTGGTGACGATCTATCTCGTGCTCGGCATCCTCTACGAGAGCTATGTCCACCCCTTCACGATCCTGACGACGCTCCCCTCCGCCGGCGTCGGCGCGCTGCTCGCGCTCGTGCTGACCGGCCGCGAGCTCTCGATCGTGGCGCTGATCGGCATCATCCTGCTGATGGGCATCGTCAAGAAGAACGCGATCATGATGATCGACTTCGCGCTGGAGGCCGAGCGGCATGAGGGCCTTTCGCCGGAGGAGGCCATCGTCAAGGCCTGCCTGCTGCGTTTCCGGCCGATCATGATGACGACACTCGCGGCACTGCTCGGCGCCCTGCCGCTGGCGCTGGCGACCGGCACCGGCAGCGAATTGCGCCAGCCGCTCGGCATCACCATCATCGGCGGCCTGCTGCTCAGCCAGCTTCTGACGCTCTATACCACGCCGGTGATCTATCTCGCGCTCGAGAAGATCCGCCGGCGTCTCGGCGGCGGCCCCGACGGCGTCGTGCCCTATCCGGATCCGGAGGCAGCCGAATGAGCGACGCCCCCGGCGAGGACAAGGGCTGGAAGACGGTTCGGGGCCTGTCGGACGCCTTCATCCTGCGCCCCGTCGGCACCACGCTGATGGCGATCGGCCTCTTTCTCGTCGGCATGGTCGCCTACATGTTCCTGCCGGTGGCGAGCCTGCCGAGCGTCGACTTCCCGACGATCCGCGTCTTCGCCAGCCGGCCCGGAGCCGACCCCGCGACCATGGCCGGCAGCGTCGCCGCGCCGCTCGAACGGCGGCTCGGCTCGATCCCCGGCGTCACCGAGATCACCTCCCGGAGTTCGCTCGGCTCAACCTCGATCGTGCTGCAGTTCGACCTGACGCGGAGCGCCGACAGCGCCGCCCGCGACGTGCAGGCCGCCCTCAACGCCGCCGCCACGGATCTGCCCGGCGACCTGCCGACCCTGCCGCAGTTCCGCAAGGCCAACCCCAACGCCGCGCCGGTCCTGATCCTCGCCCTGACCTCGGACACGCTGACGCCGAGCGCGATGTACGACGCGGCCGACACCGTGATCGCCCAGCGCATCGCGCAGATCGAAGGCGTCGGAGAGGTCACGGTCAACGGCGCCGAACAGCCGGCGATCCGCGTCCGCGTCGACCCTGCCCAGCTCGCTGCCATGGGCCTGAGCCTCGACACCATCCGTACCGCCATCGTCAACGCCAACACGGTCTCCGCGGTCGGCTCCTTCGACGGCGAGCGGCTGAGCGAGACCCTCTCGGCCAACAACCAGATCCGCCAGCCGGAAGACTACGGCAACATCGTCGTTCGCTCGGCCAAGGGCACCGTGGTGAGGCTCGCCGATGTCGCGACCGTCGAGCGTGGCGTGCGCAACAGCCGCGCCGCCGGCTGGTACAACGGCAAGCCGGCGATCCTGATCACCATCACCAAGCAGGCCGACGCCAACGTCATCGACACGGTCGACCGGGTGAAGGCGCTGCTGCCCGAAGTCGAGCGCTGGGTGCCGGCCGGGATCGACGTCTCGATCATGTCGGACCGCACCGTCACGATCCGCGCCTCGATCGCCGACATCCAGCATACGCTCCTGATCTCCATCGCGCTGGTGATGCTGGTCGTCTTCCTGTTCCTGCGCCGCACGACGCTGACGATCGCGGCCGGCGTCACCGTACCGCTCTCCATCGCCGGCACCTTCGCCGCGATGTGGGCCGCCGGTTTCACGCTCGACAATCTCTCGTTGATGGCGGTGACGATCTCGGTCGGCTTCGTCGTCGACGACGCCATCGTCATGATCGAGAACATCGAGCGCAACGTCGCGCGCGGCATCTCGCCGCTGCGCGCCGCCCTGCTCGGCGCCGGCCAGATCGGTTTCACGGTCGTCTCGATCAGCCTTTCGCTGATCGCCGCCTTCATCCCGCTCTTCTTCATGGATGGGGTGGCGGGTCGCTTCTTCCGCGAATTCACCCTGACGCTGACTTTCGCCATCCTGGTCTCGACGGCGGTCTCGCTCAGCGTCACGCCGATGGTCTGCGCCCATTTCCTCAGGGGCGGGCCTCACGCCCCCAGCCGCTTCGACCGCATCGTCGAGCGCGTGCTGGCGGGGATGACGGGCTTCTATGCCCGCACGCTTGGGGTCGTCCTGCGGCACAGCTGGCTGATGCTGATCGTGATGATCGCGACGGTGGCGCTGACCGTGCAGATGTTTCGCAGCGCGCCGAAGGGCTATTTCCCGCAGGACGATACCGGGCTGATCATCGGCTTCACCCAGGCCTCGACCGATATCTCCTTCCCGGCCATGGCGCAGCTCCAGCAACGCGGGGCGGCCATCGTCTCGAGCGACCCTGCGGTCCTCGGCGTCGCCTCCTTCATCGGCGGCGGCAGCGGCTCGGTGAATACCGGGCGCTTCTTCGTCAGCCTGAAGCCGCTGGAGGAGCGCGGCCTGAGTTCCGCCCAGGTGGTCAACCGTTTGCGCGGGCGCCTCGGCTCCATCCCCGGCCTGCGTATCTTCCTGACGCCGGTGCAGGACGTGCGCGCCGGCGGGCGGCAGGGCCGCTCGCAATACCAGTTCACGCTCTGGGACCCGAACCTGCCCGAGCTGGAGGAGTGGGTACCCAAGGTGCTGGAGCGCCTGCGCACCCTGCCCGAGCTGGTCGACGTCTCCACCGACCGCGAGCAGGGCGGGCTCGAGGCGCAGGTCGTGATCGACCGCAACAAGGCCTCGCAGCTCGGCGTCGCGATCCAGGCCATCGACAATGTCCTGTCCGACGCCTTCAGCCAGCGCCAGATCTCGACGATCTACGGTGCGCGCAACCAGTATCGCGTGGTGATCGAGGTCGCCCCCTCGCGCAGCCGCGACCCGAACGACATCCTCGATCTCTACGTGCCCGGCCGCAACGGCACGCAGGTTCCGCTACGCAGCCTGGTCAAGGTCGAACGCGGCACGGCCCCGCTCGTCATCAACCACCAGGGTCAGTTCCCGGCCGTGACCATCACCTACGACCTTGCTCCCGGCGTCGGCCTGCAGGAGGCGAGCGACGCCCTCGTCGCCGCCGTCGAAGGCCTGCACATGCCGGCGTCGCTCAGGGCCGAGTTTGCCGGCGATGCCAAAGCCTTCGCGCAGGGGGCCGGCAGCCAGGGCATGATGATCCTGGTCGCGATTCTCGCCGTCTACATCATTCTCGGCGTGCTCTACGAGAGCCTGATCCATCCGGTGACGATCCTCTCGACCCTGCCCTCGGCGGGGCTGGGCGCGCTGATCGCGCTGCGCATCGCAGGCGCGGACCTCACCATCATCGCCTTCATCGGCATCATCCTGCTGATCGGCATCGTCAAGAAGAACGGCATCATGCTGGTCGACTTCGCCATCAGCGCCGAGCGGCAGCGGGCGATGTCCTCGCGCGAGGCGATCTTCGCGGCCTGCCTGGAGCGCTTTCGGCCGATCCTGATGACGACGCTCTCGGCCATGCTGGGCGCCGTCCCGCTGATGATCGCGACCGGGCCGGGTGCGGAACTGCGCCGCCCGCTTGGCATCACCATCGTCGGCGGCCTGATCCTCAGCCAGATCCTGACGCTCTACACCACGCCGATCATCTATCTCTGGATGAGCAAGCTCGGCATCCGTCGCCGCGCTGCTCCCGCCGAGCCCGCAGCCCCCTCTCCGGCCGGAGGTGACGCCGGCGGAGCCTGACCAGAGCCGACGGCTGCTGACTGGCGCAGCACGCAGGCGATCCGCCGACATCGGGAACCTCGCGAGCGGGATGGCATCCAATCCTCGCTCGACAGGAGAACAGCGATGCCAACCGCGCCGGACATACCTCTTTCCGCTCTCGTCCAAGACGAGGCGGCGCTCGTCGGCCGCGCCGCGGCCGGCGACGCGCAGGCCGTACGGCTGATCATCAAGGCGCACAACCAGCGCCTCTACCGACTCGTCCGGGCGGTCCTGCGCAACAATGCGGATGCGGAGGAGGTGTTGCAGGAGGCCTATCTCAAGGCCTTCACCCATCTCGCCGGCTTCAGCGGGGAGTCCTCTCTGGCGACCTGGTTGTCGCGGATCGCGCTCAACGCCGCATTGATGCGGCTGCGCGCGCGGAAGCGGCAGAAGCGCGCACCCGAACCCAGTCTCACGGAGGCGGAGATCATTCCCTTTCCGCTCTCCTCTTCCACGATCGACCCGGAGCGCATCATGGCGCAGCGACAGCTCCTCCAGCTGGTCGAGGAAGCGACCGACGCGCTTCCGGAATCCTTCCGCCTCGTTTTCGTCGCGCGCATCATCGAAGGCCTGAGTCTGGAGGAGACGGCGGCGCTGCTCGACCTGCCGCCCGCGACGGTGAAGACGCGGCTTCATCGCGCCCGCAAGCTGATCCGCACCCGGCTCGAAGCGCAGATCGGGCCTGTGATGATCGACGCCTTTCCCTTCGCCGGAACACGCTGCGACCGGCTGACGGAAGCCGTCATCGCGAAGCTCGGCCTCGGCTCCTAGCGGGAACCTCCACGGGACGCCGGCATCGAATGCTGGTGTCAACCCAAACCGGCAGGCCACCCGCCGGTTGCCATGGAGGCTTCGATGAAAACCGCTCTTTCCACGTTCGGTGCGGCCTGGCTCGCGCTTGCCGTCGCCGCCGGGCCCGCCAGCGCCGCCGACAAGCCGACGGACCCGCAGATCGCGCATATCGCCTACAGCGCCGGCGTCATCGACGTGCAGGCGGCGAAGCTCGCCCTGTCGAAGACGAGGAACGCCGAGGTCAAATCCTTTGCCCAGTCGATGCGGAAGGACCACGAGGCCGTCAACGACATGGCACTCGCCCTGGTCAAGAAGCTGCATGTGAAGCCGGAGGACAACCCGACGAGCCAGGCGCTGGCCAAGGCCGCCAAGCAGAAGGCTGCCCAGCTCCGCAAGCTCAAGGGCGCCGCCTTCGACAAGGCCTACATCGCCAACGAGGTGGCCTTCCACAAGCAGGTCAACGGCGCCCTCGAGACCCTGCTCATCCCGTCGGCTCAGAACCCCGAGCTGAAGGGCCTGCTGGAAACCGGGCTGAAGCTGTTCCAGGGCCACCAGCAGCACGCCGAACATGTCGCGGCAGAGCTGAAATGACGGGTGGCACTCTCAACCGGCGGCAGGCTCTCGCCGTGGGCGCCGCCGTTCTCGCTGGCGGCCGTTTCGCCAGCGCTCATGACGGGAAGGTGCATGTCACGATCGACAAGCTCGTCTTCATGCCGGCCGAGATCGAGGTGAAGGCCGGCGAGACCATCGAATGGATCAACAAGGACCCGTTCGCCCACACGGCAACCGTCAAGGGCGGCTGGGACGTCCTGATCCCGCCCGGCAAGACGGCAATGCATGTCGCAACCGCCGGGGACACGGTCGAATACTATTGCCGGTTCCACCCCAACATGAAGGGGCGGATCAAGATCGCGGCCTAGCGGAGATGTCGGAGAATGGTGGGCCGGGCCGGACATATCTACGAACACGTATATAATTGAAATTGCGTTATAATTTTTTCAGCTGCGGCCACCAAAAAGGCTGCCCACAAAGTCAGCAGCCACTTGAGGTTGGCGCTCTCGAACTTGAAGGGAGCGGTCATATTGACCAGCTCCCTTCAACGTTACCTTAGCTGTGGATGAAAGACAGCAAATCCCGATTGATCACGTCGGCGTGAGTGGTCGCCATTCCATGGGGATAGCCGCTATACACCTTGAGCGTCGCCTTCTTCAGCAGCTTGGCCGAAAGAGGGGCGCTATCCTGGATCGGAACCACCTGATCGTCGTCGCCATGCATGATGAGCGTCGGCACATCGACGAGCTTGAGGTCCTCGGTGAAGTCGGTCTCGGAAAAGGCCTTGATCCCGTCGTATTGCGCCTTCGCGCTCCCCGTCATGCCCTGTCGCCACCAGTTCTGGACCAGGCTGGTTTTGACGTCCGCGCCCGGGCGATTGAACCCGTAGAACGGCCCCGCGGCGACGTCGACATAGAACTGGCTGCGGTTGGCGGCGAGGCTCTTCCTGAAGCCATCGAAGACCTCGATGGGCAACCCACCCGGATTTCTGTCCGTCTTGAGCATGAGCGGAGGCACGGCGCCGATGAGAACGAGCTTTGTCGTGCGCCCCTTCCCGTGACGAGCGACATAGCGCGTAGCCTCGCCCCCGCCGGTCGAGTGGCCGATATGGACGGCATTGCGCAGGTCGAGATGGTCGACGACGGCAGCGGCGTCAGCGGCGTAGTGATCCATGTCATGACCGTCCCCAACCTGGCTCGAACGGCCATGCCCACGCCGATCATGAGCGACGACGCGAAAACCCTGTGCCAGGAAGAAGAGCATCTGGGCGTCCCAGTCGTCGGAGCTCAACGGCCACCCGTGATGGAAGACGAGCGGCTGGGCCGATTTCGGCCCCCAGTCCTTGTAAAAGATCTCGACCCCGTCTTTGGTCGTCACGTAGTTCATGCGTTTAGTCCTTCTACTGTCCTGAAAGGGCGTGGCGGGAATGGCAGGCCGTATCGAGGCCGGAAAGGAAAGCGCAGCCGCCGCGCTGGCGCCGGCATGCATGAGGACCCGCCGGCTGATGCCAGTCGAACCGACAAATTCGTTGTTCGGCATCGGAGCTTCCTGAGGAGGGATGGTTGACGATGCGAAGCTCGCGAGAACGCTTCACCTGATGGACGCCTCTTCCCCCCAATCGAGGTTCTCGATCGGACGGGATGCGGGGCGAATGAGGCGCTCGCCGTAAGTTTCGGCCTTGGAATTCACGGATTGAAGATCGCCCCGTGAAATCGGAAGGCCTGCAAACACTCGTAAATTCTCGACTTTACTTCAATAATCTAATTGTAGATCAGACCTACAGGAAGAGGCAGGCAAAAATACAATTAGGTATATAGATACCTATGCTTGCGCACATTTTCCCGTTGGATCATGCTGCTCAGCAAAACAGGCTCTGTTTCCTGCCAGCGCGAGAATCGATAGCGATACAAATGGGGCGCTCCCCGGCGCGACCACGATGGCCCGCCCCGACGGCTCCGGGCTTGCCCGCGCGACGTGCCTACCGCCAGCGTGGCACCTCGGATTCCAGGAAACGGAACAAGGCTGCGGCGCGTGCTGGAACCGACCTGGCGAAAGCATGGAGAATTTGAACCCGGACCGACGGCAAGGGCTGGTCTGCCAGGACTGGAATGAGTTGACCCGCCTCCAGTTCGGCCGTCACCGAAGCGCGCAGCAACTGTGCGATCCCCAACCCGTTACGCGCCGCGATCCGCATCGCCTCGCCGCTATCGGTGTCGAATGTCCCTTGAGGTGTGATCTGCTCGCCGCTTGCAAACGCAATGGGAAAGGGCCGTCCGTGCAACAGGTAGCGGACATGGTCGTGATCCGAGAGCGAAGCGACCGTCTCAGGAACGCCGCGCGCGGCGAGATATGATGGGGAGGCCACGAGGATCATCGGCAAGCGGCCGAGCGGCCGGGCGATCAGGCCGCTATCGGGGACCTGGCCGATCCTGATCGCCGCATCGTATCCCTCGCGGATCAGGTCGACGCGGCGATCGCTCATGCTGATGTCGAGCGTCACGCCCGGATGTTGCTGCCGGAAGCGCTCGGTCAAAGCCTCGACGATGAAGCGGCCGAAATCGGCGGGAACGCTGACGCGCAATCGTCCGGCCGGGCCGGAACCGGAGCGTAGGCTCTCCGTCGCTTCATCGAGCGCCCGGACCAGAGGCGCGATCCGCTCGAAATAGGCTTCGCCCTCCGGCGTCAGCCCGAAGGCCCGGGTGGAACGGAGGAAGAGCCGCGCACCAAGCCGCCGTTCCAATCTGGCCATGCTCTTGGATACGGCGGAAGGGCTCGTGCGCATCACACGCGCACCGGCAGTGAATGACCCAGCTTCCACGACACGCACGAAAATGCTCAGGCCCTGCATGGCTCGGACACCATGGAACAACTGAAAGGACGCATGGAGTGCTGGGCAATCGGCCCGGCCATCATCACGTCATGGACCATCCAACGGAGGTCCATATGACAAGATTGACAAACAAGGTCGCCGTCATCACCGGCGGCAACAGCGGCATCGGCTTCGCGACTGCGAGCCTGTTCATCGCCGAAGGCGCCCGCGTTCTGATCGTCGGTCGACGGCGAGATGCTGTCGACGAGGCCGTGAACAGATTGGGGCGGCAGGCAACGGGGCTGACCGGCGACATCGCAGATCTCACCACGCATGAACGTGTCGCCGCGTTCATCGAGGAACGTTTCGGACGTGCCGACATCTATGTGGCGAATGCGGGCGGAATCCGTATCCAGCAAAGCGCAGACGTCGCGCCCGGAGACTATGATGCGCAGTTCTCCGCCAACGCTCGCGGCACCTTTTTCGGCGTGCAGAAGATCACGCCTTTGCTGCGCGAGGGCGGAGCAATCCTCCTGACAAGCTCGATTGCCACGCACAAAGTCCTGGACGGCCACGCCGTCTACGCCGGCAGCAAGGCTGCGATCGAGGCATTTGCCCGGAACTGGGCGCTCGAATTCAAGGACCGGCGCATTCGCGTGAATGTGCTCAGTCCCGGCCCGACGAACACCCCGATCCTGGAAAAGCTCGGCCTGTCGCCCGACGCGCGGCCCGAGGTCGAGGAACAGGCAGCCCGGATGATTCCGTTCGGCCGGATTGGGGACGCCGAGGATCTGGCGCGGGCAGCCCTTTTCCTCTGCTCCGACGAAAGCGCCTTCATCACAGGCGTCAACCTCGCCGTGGACGGCGGGATCACCCTGATCTGAACGGGCCGGTCCCTCAAGAAAGAAAGCCATCAATCATGACCGCAAAATATGATCCTGAAATCGACGTGTTCATCGGGAAGGTGGTCGAATACGGTAGCCACTACCAGACCGACAGAATGGAAGCCCTCTATACGAGCGATCAGTCGATCCTCTTCGTCAGCGGCAAGGGGCATGTCGAGCGCGCCCCGCGTGCCGCGGTGATGGCGGAATTTGCCGCTCGCGGTGCCGCCGGCGACGCGCCGCTGTCGACCGAGCATCGGGTCCTGCATGTCGAGCAGCAGGGCGACCACGCAACGGCACTGCTGTACCGGCGAATGAGCCCGCACGCGCCGCCTGCGCTCTATGAGCTACGGCTGCGCAAGGAAGCCGGAAGCTGGCAGATCGCGGGAGAGACTGTCACTGCTTTTCCCCATGCCGAGGATGCCGACGACTTCCTGCCGAAGCGCCAGCACGCCGCCTGACGAAACCTCGCGCCCCCTGGAAAAGGGGGCGCATCATCATTGCGCCGTCGCCCGGTTCGCGCATGCGGTCAGGCTGCATTGGCCTCCTTCTCGGTGACCGGCAAGGCTTCCCACGCGCGTATGAGTTCTCCGATGGAGGCAACTTCCATTTTCCTCATGAGGTTGCCTCTGTGCAGCTTGACCGTTACCTCGCTGATACCGAGATCGTAGGCGATTTGCTTGTTGAGGCGTCCCCGCGCCACTTCGTACAGGACTTCTCGTTCTCGCGGCGTCAGCGTCCGCAGACGCTCAAGATAGCATTTGACCCTGGCCGCTTCGATCCTTCGGGCCGCGTCGAGCGCTATCGCCGTTCCGACGGCATCCAGAAGGGTCTGATCGCGAACCGGCTTCGTCAGGAAATCGACGGCGCCGGCCTTCATGGCCTGAACGGTCATGGGTATGTCGCCATGCGCAGTTAGGAAGATGATCGGCTTGGGATTTCCCCGGCTCGTCAGATGATGCTGGAGATCCAGGCCGCTCGATCCAGGCATACGCACGTCGAGGATGAGGCATCCGGGGTTTTCGAGCACGTTCGTCTGAAGCAACGCTTGTGTCGAGCTAAAGGAAACCGCCTCGAAACCGGCGGACAGCATCAGTTCGGATAACGCTTCGCACACCGAGGCGTCGTCATCGACAATGATCACGAGAGGGTGGCCTGTTCCGCCGTTGCGGTGCGCGGCGGATGGCTCCAACCTCCAAGAGAGTGATCGGTCAGCGATCGCATTCATTGTCCACCTCTCCTTTGTTCAGTGCGTTTGCAATTGCTGCGAGCAGTGTCTGGCCGTCGAACGGCTTGCAGAAGAACGTTTTCACAGCCTTGGCCCTGATCTGCTCCGCGATTTCGTGGCGGCCAGTAAGCAGGAAGACCGGCAATTCCGGGCGCTCCCTGTTCACGAAGTCGCGCAACTCAAATCCATCCATGCCGGGCATGCCGATATCCGTGATCAGAAGGTGCAGACCGGAGATACCGGACCGGATCAGTGCCATCGCGGAGGAGAAACTGCGGACCGCATAGCCGGCCGATTCGAGCAGGTCCTCCAGCGATTCGAGCAATCTCGGATCGTCATCGACGACAGCCACGACGTGTTTATGCTTGTCCAAACTCAGTTTCCTCCCATCCGGCGCGAATGCTGGATCGGGATTTCCAATCGCTCTGCGATACGCACCAGGTCGGCGAGCGATGACGCCGCCATTTTCCGCATGACGCTTCTTCTATGGATCTGGAGAGTGACTTCGCTGATGCCGAGCTCGGCGGCGGCCTGCTTGTTGAGGAGCCCGCTCACCACCAGGGGAAGGACTTCACGCTCCCGCGGCGAGAGTTCGCAATAGCGTTGTCTCAACAGCGCGAGCTCGGCGCGCCTTATCCTTGTCTCCCGATCCTGCGCGATCGCTGAGCGGATTGCTCCCAGCAGCGCCGTATCGCTGAAAGGCTTGGTCAGGAAGTCAACGGCACCATGCTTGATGGCGCGGACCGACGAAGGAATGTCGCCATGTCCCGTGATGAACACGATCGGCGGATAGTCTCCCTGCGCGATCTGCCGTTGCAGCTCGAGGCCGTTGATATCGGGAAGCTCGACATCGAGGATGAGGCAGGCCGGGAGGTCGGGCTTGTCCGCGCGGATATAGTCGCCAGCCGACGGGAACAAGGCAGACTGGACCCCGTTTGCCGCCAGCAGCTCGCCTAGCGCTTCCCTGAGAGCCTCGTCGTCGTCGACGACGAACACGATGGCGTCGTCAACGGTCATGATTTGCTTTCGCTTTCAACAGGCAAGGTGAAGATGAACGTCGCCCCACAAGGCTGATTGTTCTCGGCCCAGAGATGCCCGCCATGGGATTCGATGATCGTACGCGATATCGCCAGCCCCATGCCCATTCCGTTGGATTTGGTCGAGAAGAAGGGCTCGAAGACTTTCTCCGGAGCGCCGATGCCCTCACCTGTATCCCGCACCTCCGTCCTGACGAGGTCGCCGGCGCGCATGGATCGGATCTGAAGCACTCCACGCGGTGCAGACTCCATCGCCTCCATTCCGTTGCGGATCAGGTTGACGAGCACCTGCTGAAGCTGGATCCGGTCCAGGGCCAGTGGCGGAAGCCCGGCCTCGACGTCCAGCGCGATGCGGATGCGGCGCCGGGTCACTTCCTCCGCCATCAGATCCCGCGCCTCGCCAATAATGGTGTCGAGCTGGCAAAGGCTTCGCGCCTCGACCGTCTGCCTGAACAGCGCGCGGACCCGGCCGACGACGTCGGCGGCGGAATTCGCGTCGCGGATGATGCGTTCGACCGTCTTCTGCGCCCGTTCAAGATTGGGCGGGTCCGACGTGAGCCAGCGCTGACAGGCATGCGAGTTAGCGACCACGGCGGCGAGCGGCTGGTTGACCTCATGGGCGATCGATGCGGAGAGCTCCGCGAGGCTCGCCGCCTGCGCCGCACGCGCCAGCCGCTCCTGCGTCAGGGTCAGCGTTTCCTGCGCCCGCACCTGATCTTCGATGTCGAAGCAGATGCCGTTCCACTGGACGATCTCCCCCTCGACGTTCCGCATGGCCGCGGCGCGCGTCTCGACCCAGCGATATGCGCCATCCGCCCGCCGCAGCCGGTGCTTCATCGCGTAGGGGGACCCCGTCGCCAGCGAGGACGCATATCTCTCCTTGACGATGGGGAGGTCGTCGGGGTGGATGATCGCATCGAGGGTGCCGGTCAGGCGCGCTCTACCCTCCTCGTCCTTGTCCTCGAGCCCGAAGCCGAGGAACGCGCGCAGCTTCTCGCTGCGGTAGATCGGCTCCCCGTCCGGCGTGGCGCAGTAGATCAGCGCAGGCAACGTCTCAACCAGTTGGCGCAGCGAGCGTTCACTCTCCCTGAGCGCCTCCTCCACCCGGAGCTGATCGTCGATGTCGTGGGACAGTCCGTACCACTGAATGATGGTGCCGCCTTCATCGCGCAGTGGCTCCGCGCGCCCGTCCATCCAGCGATAGATGCCGTCGTGGCGGCGCAGGCGATAGCGCATCGCGAAAGGCTGACCACTGAGCAGGCAATGCTTCAGCTCGGCCCACAGGTGCTCGGCATCGTCCGGATGAATGGCAGCCCTCAGCGCCGCCGCATATTGCTCTGTCGCCGGTTCTTCCGGATCGCTTTCCTCGACGCCCAGGAAATCGATGAGGCGGCGGTTGAAGAAATTCGGCTCGCCGGCCGGCGTCAACTGCCAGAGATAGCTCGGTACCAAATCGACCAGCCGTGTCAGCTCCTGCTTGCGGAAGTGCAGCTCCGTCTGCGTGGTGATCAGATCATGGATGTCGACGGAGACCCCATACCACCGGACGATCTCGCCCGCCTCGTTCCGCAGAGCTTCAGCACGCGTCTCGGTCCAGCGATAGCTGCCGTCGGCGCGATGCTGAAGATATTTGATGTTGTACGGAGTTGCCGTCACCACGGATTTGGCGAATGCCTCCCCCGCCACATCCATAAAATCGGGATGAATTATCTCCTTCAACGATAGAGAACCGTCTGGGGCGGTAACGGTCTCAAGCGTTGCGCCGGTCACCTCCGTCATCCGTTTGTTGAGATAAGCGGGATGTCCTTCGGCCGTCATGCTCCAGATCATGGCTGGAACCGTGTCGATCAACTGCTCCAGATGCTGTTCCCTGGCCCTCAGGGCGGCCTCGGTCTTCTTGTAGACGTCGATGTCGATCGAGGTGCCGAACCAGCCCGTGATGCGCCCCGCGCCGTCCCGTGTCGGCCGCGCCGAGATGCGGTGCCAGACATAGTAGCCCGTCGCGCGCAGCATGCGGTACTCGATGTTCCACGGCTCGCCCGTCTTCAGGCAATGGCGCAGCGTCGAGGCGGCCCGGCCGACATCGTCCGGATGCACACCGCGCATCCAGCCGACCTCGCCGCCATCGATGAATTCACGATCGTCGAGACAGCGGTTGAGGTCCTCTAGCGCCATGTCGATGACGATCTGGGCGGCGGGCGTGACATAGGTGAACCTCCCCGCCGCGTCGAAGGCCCAAGCCTTGCCGTGCAGGCTTTCGATCACCTTGGCTGCCTCCACCGCCTCCACGGTCTCACCGAGCGATTCCGCGACCGTCCAGCGATCGCCCGGCTTGGCGACCATGGCATCCACATCGACGCTGACGCCATAGCCCGGCTCGGCGCGCAGCTCGGTCCAGCGGTAGCTGCCGTCCGGTTGGAGCACCCGATAGCTCGTCACCTGCGGTACGCCTGTCCAGAATGCGTAGGCTGCGGCTTGTGCGATCGCAGGCCGGTCATCCGGATGGACCCAGCCGTGGCGCGCGCCGTCAGGGGCGACATCTAGCCTGTTCGTCGGTCCGGGCGCTTGCCGATCCGGGGCTCCGAGCCAACTGCCGCGACAGGACGGATCGGGATCGGGCACAAGGAGCAGGCCTATACAAGCGGCTACGGCGATGAACGCGCCGAGCCCAATCGCGACCTCCCGGGTGGCGGGATAGAACAGTGCCGAGCAGGCCGCCCCTACAAAGACGATCAGTAGCCCGACCCAAAGGGACCGGAGCATATATCCCCGAACATAGAGGAAAAGAGCACCGACGGGCGCCGCGAGGCCGAAAGGGCTATTGGTCAACCAACAGGCCGCGAGACCGACGACCAGCGTGACGGACAGCAGGGCGGGCGGCGTTCGACGAAGCGCTGCGATCATGATCGGGCTGCTCCTTTCGGAGACGGAATGCCTGGAAACCGTCACGGCTTTGTCGGCAACTATTCGCCGACGAACCGGCCGACTGATTCACCCGAAAATTAACGCCGGAAGGCTTCCACTGCACTTATGGAAATCCATGACTTGCAAGGAAGTTGACTGCTGGAGCGACGGAGCGTGCCAGACCCTCCCCGACCCTTGCGGCGCAGCCGGATCACGCAGGTCCTCCAGGATTTTTCGGGCGGAACCCGAGCCGAGCGACGCGCGGCCTCGGCATCCGGAATGCAATATCGGTCGCCGGATATTGCTATTGACCAGGGCGAAGCCTAGGCCGGCGCGGCCAGCGAAAGGCCACTCGCCTCGCATTGGTCATGGATGAGATCGATGATCTCATTCTTGGCAGAGACCCCTGTGGCGAGGCTCGCGACATGAAATTGCAATTCCACCTCGATCGCTGTCGCGTCGATCGCCTTTAGTACCACGGCCGGAGCCGGCTTCTTCACGATCCGCGTACTGGCTTCGAGAACGGACCGCATCACGTCCTCGACCATACGCGGCCTGTGCCCGGCGGCGAAGCGTATGCCGAAGGTGATCTGATGCGTTTCATCGGGGCGACTCAGACTGGTCAGGCTCTGTTTCGCCAGCATGCTGTTCGGCAGGACGACGATGTTGTTCGTCGCGGTCAACAGGTTCGTGGAACGCCAATTGGTCTCGGTGACGCGGCCCGCAGTGCCGTCGCTCAGTTGGACCCAGTCTCCGATCGCATAGGACCTTCCGAGCGACAGGGCGATGCCGGAAAAGACGTCGCCAAGCGTGTTCTGCAACGCCAAACCCAGAATGACGGCAACGACGCCCGAGGTGGTGACCAGCGTGGCGATCGGCATCCCGAAGACGAACCCGAGAACCGACAGCGCCACCCCGAGATAGATGATGGCGATGGCCATATCCAGGATCAGATGTGCTTCCCGAGGCTTGCGACTGAAACGCACATAGATGTGCATCAGGCCGATGATCGTCCATGCGAGGTGCATCCACCACAGGATCAGGGCCGACTTGAAAAGCAGGGCGGCGAAGCCTTGTAGGGCAAAGTCGTCGGGCCGGTCCGGAGCGATGCCGCCGATGTAAAGGGCTAGGCTCATGGCGCTGAAGAACAGGATCTGGATGCTCAGGCGACCGGTCGGGCGGCCGCGTCCCTGAAGATGCCAGACGACGATGCCAACGAGGCCCAAGGCGTTGATCAGAATGAGCGTAAGAACGTGGTCGTCGCTGGACATGGAAGAATCCACTGGCAACGGGTCGGGAAGACCCGGCAACGGCATGCGATGCGTGCGGAATTCTGCTTCCGTGGAAGGACGTCCACCGGGACGATCTCGACCCGGCGGACGTGAGGGACGAGGACGGGAAGCCGCCCTTTTTGAGCCCGCGTCGCCCGACTATCGTCGCGGCGTGGTCGTGAACCACTCGTCGAAGCCGATGCGGCCGAGGCGCGGCTTGTCGTCGGAAACGAGAGAGCCGTCTTCCAGGCGGGTGCCGAAGTAGTGGGCATCCGGATCCGCGACGACGGAGCGCGTGTCCCCGATCGCCTTGAGGTAGCGCGCGACGAAATCGCACAGACGGGCGCGCTCGGGACCGGAGATTTCGATGATGCCGTTGGCAGGGGCAGCCAGGGCAGCTTCCGTCACGAAGTCGGCGACGTCGTCCGACGCGATCGGTTGCAGGTAGCCCGTCGAGAGACGGGTGGTATCGCCGGTCGTGCCGGCCTGAGCAATGCCACCGAGGAACTCCATGAACTGCGTCGAACGCAAGATCGTAAAGGGAATACCGGCTTCCCGGATGATCTTCTCCTGCGCCACCTTGGCGCGCAGATAGCCGCTATCCGGCAGGCGATCCGTCCCGACGATGGAGAGCGCGACGTGGTGTTTCACGCCGGCTGCCTTCTCCGCCGCGATCAGATTCCGGCCCGATGTCTGGAAGAATTCGAGGACGGCCTTGTCCTCGAAGGACGGCGAGTTCGACAGGTCGATCACGACGGCGGCGTTCTGGAGGGCTTCCGCCAGGCCTTCGCCCGTGATCGTGTTGACGCCCGTGTTCGGAGCGGCGGCGATGACCTCGTGTCCCTGCTTGCGCAGGCGCTCCGCGGTCTTGGAGCCGATTAGCCCGGTTCCGCCGATGATGACGACTTTCATGAGATGCCTCCGTTTGCGGCCAGCCATGTGACACGCCGTTCGATGGATTGTGACGAAGACCGGCCTCGCCTAAGGACGGATTTGCGGGCCGCGCGGCCGGGTATTCCGGCGCGCGCCACCCGATGGAGTTCAGTAGTCCCAGAAGACAGGGACCCAGCGGAAGGCGCCGCCGTCTGCCGCGACCCGACCGACCGACGGGAAAGGCAGGTGTGTGGCCACGAGCATCTCCCCGGTTTCCGCCAGCTCCGTCAGGAGGCGGATACGAACGCGCGCGGCCTCCTCGGGATCATGCTCGAACCCGTTGTGCCAGTCGGGATGGTCGAAGCCGACGGCAAACACGGCGTCGCCTGCGAAGGTCAGCCGGTCGTTGCCGGATGCCATCCGAACCACGCAGTGGCCGGGGGTATGTCCGCCGGTGCGATGGGCGACGACGCCGGGAGCGACCTCATGCGTCTCGTCGAACAGCCGCAGATGGCTGCGATATTCCTTCGCGAAACGCTTGGCGGTCGCCCGAAGCGCATCGGGGAAGCCCTCCGGCATGACCGCATGAGTGAAGTCCGGCGCCTCCCAGAACGCAACTTCGGCGGCGGCGACATGGATCCGCAGGTCCGGACGGAGCCGCTCCTTCACGCCCTCGACGAGCAGCCCGCCGATATGGTCCATGTGCATGTGGGTCAGCACCACATCCGTCACCGAACCGAGATCGATGCCGGCGGCTTCCAGCCGCCTGACCAGTTGCCCGGCCCGAGGAAGATTCAGGTTCGGATCCAGCCCCAGCCCGGCATCGATGAGCACGGTCTGGTCGCCGCTGCGCACCACCACCACGTTCAGAGACCAGTCGAAACTGTCAGCGGGCAGGAACATGTTGGTCATCCAGGCCGCACGCACGGCCGAGTCCGCGTTGTGGCCCAGCATCTTGGTCGGAAGCGGCAGCACGCCATCGCTGACCACCAGCACGTCGATATCGCCGATCTGCACCGCATATCGCGACGGGACGAGCTCTTCGGGCGCCGGCCGCCTGGACTGGGAAAGGGTATCCTGGCTCATGTTCGTCTCCTGATGATCGCCACTTTGTGCGCGGCAACGAAGACGCTAGAACTCAAGTATTTTTTAGTCGACCGTCACTGCAGACAGGATATGCTGCACTATAGTATAGCATATTATAGATATATTCCGCAGCAACAATACAAAGCAAATTGTATCAAGACGGCAGAAAAACACAGATATTACAACACAAGACAGCCGCGCACACATTGCTTGGCGCGCGGCGGGTGTTTGGTGGGCTGAGCCTGGCTGCCACCGACGCGCAACCCTGACAGTGGGGAGCACGCGTCCATCATCAGGTTCCGGAAGAGGAACGGTTGCGGGCATCCCGCCCGCAGCCGTTGGTTCATCGCGGTGAGGCCGCCAGTTCGATGAGGGAAGCGACCTCGGCGGGATGCGAGACCATCAGGGCGTGCGAAGCTCCCTTGATGACCACGGTCTTCACCGCACGCGCGCGCTGCGCCATGAAGTCCATCACCGCAGGCGGAATGTTCCGGTCACCCGTGCCGTAGATCATGTAGGACGGCAGGGCCTTCCAGGAAGGCGCGCCGGACGGCTCCACCAAGGCGGCTTCCGCGACAGGGCGTTGCGTGGCCGCCATCAGAGCGGCCTGCTTGCTCGAAACGTCCGCCGCGAACTGGGCGCGGAACCGATCCGGCCGGATATAGAGATCGCGCTCCCCGCCCGCCCGAGTGACGGGCTGGAGTGCGTCTCCCAGCGTGCTGCCCGGAAACTTGCTGGAGAGAATGAGACTGGATTCCCCTGCTTCGGGCGCGAACCCGGCGACATAAACCAGGGCCTTGACGTTCGCCTGCCCGTTGGCGGCTTCCGTGATGACCGGTCCGCCATAGGAATGGCCGACCAACACGACGGGTCCGGGCGTCGACCGGATGACGCTCGCCACTTGCGCCGCGTCCCCCTTCACGCCGCGAAGTGGGTTGGCCGCCGCGATGGTGCGGTAGCCGGCGTTATTCAGCCGAGCGATCACCGGGTTCCAGCTCGCGGATTCCGCGAAGGCTCCGTGCACTAGAATGATGGTCGGCTTCGCTTGCGGCGCAGATTGCGCCGGCAGTGCCATCGCGCCGGTCAAGACAGCGGTGAGGGCAACGGCAAAAGTGCTCGTTCTCATTTGCATTCTCCAGGATGCCAGTGGGTTGCAGACAACCATGCGCTCGGCTCGCGAGAGCGACTATCTGCCAGCGAGGATAGCCAACCGGTCCGGAGGTCTAGGTTCGCGAGACGCGGGGCCGAGCACAGGGACAGACCCGCTCGCCGACCGGCTGGGAACCTTTCGCCCCAAACTGCCCATCAGCCTGCCTGGCACGCCGCATCGCCCAGAAACTCAATGCCAGGCCGAGAAGGGCGGGCAGCGTCACGGCCGGAAAATCCCGGGGGATGACGGCGGGCGAACAGATCCCGACCGCGACCTCCCAGAAATGGAAGAGAGCATGGGCGCAAAGCCAGGACGTGGCGGCCATCCACAGCCCGACACGGCGCTCCGGCACGAACAGACCGACACCGAACGCCACGCCGAGAAACAATTGAATCATCCCGATATCACGGATGAAATGCTGGTTGAAGAAGCCGGTGTCCGTCACGCCCGGCACCAGCTCGTACCAGGCCAGCGGTTCGATCAGCATGAAGAGGCCGTTCAAGGACAGGAAGATGCCGTTGAAGGCCACCATGATGACGACTGTCGCGGCAGCCACCCGGTTTCGAGGCAGCTTCGCCTCGTCAATGAGGGAATACTTCATTGCTTGCCTCTCGTAGAATGGGGCTGCCGTCATGCAAGCCCGTTCAGAGCGCCGGACAGGTGGGCAGCACTGGGAAATCAGAGGAATTATTCGAGCTGGGAGCCTGGGCCGCCATCAGACCGATCGGTATCCGCCTTCCACGAAGCGCCAGGTCAGCCTGTACCCCGGCATAGGCAGGTGTAGGCGCAAGGCCTCGTGCCGCGCGGGCCTCTTGGACCTCGGCCGCCTCCTCTCGCCGGCTCATTCAGCTCATCTCGGCCCTGTCGAGACCGAACAGCTTGTCAGCGGAGCCGGGCACGGTTTTGAAGGCGATCCCCAACCGGTTCCAGCCATTGACGAAAAAGATCAGGAAGGAAAGATCTGCGAGTTCCTGATCCGAAAAGAGCGAGCAGGCGGCATCGAAAGTCGCGTCCGGGACGTCCTGGCCTTCCAGCCTGGTCAGCGCTTCGGTCCATGCGAAAGCGGCCCGCTCCTTTTCCGAGAAGAGCGGCGATTCTCGCCAGATCAGCACGTGATGCAGGCGAAGCTCTCCCTCACCTTGGAGCCGCCCTTCCTTGACGTGGAAATCGACGCAGAAGGGGCACCCGTTGATCTGCGAGGCGCGCAGTGCCGCCAGATGGCCAATGTCCTTGAGCGATGGGCTCGCGTTGATGAGTTGGTTCAGCTCCGCGAATTTCCTGCCGAGGTGCGGAGAGGCCTGAAAGTAGTCGAGACGAAGGGGCATCGGAGCCTTCCTGGGTTTTTGCTTGAGGGAGCGACGAATCCTCTCAAAGTCGATCCGCATCGAGGATGGCCCGCGCAAAAGCCGCGGGCGCCTCCTGCGACGGATTGTGGCCGATGCCTCCGGCAAGCAGCCGGTGCTCGTATCGGCCGGTGAACCGCTTCGCATGGGTCGCGGGATCGGGATGTGGGGCGCCGTTGGCATCGCCCTCAACGGAGATCGACGGCACGGCAATCGCCGGAAATGCGGCCAGCATGCTTTCAATGCCGTCATAGACCGGCTCGCCCGAAGCGAGACCCAGGCGCCAGCGGTAGTTGTGTATCGTGATGGCGACGTGGTCTGGATTGTCGAACGCCGGCAAGGAGGGCGCGAAGGTCGATGCATCGAACGACCAGCGCGGAGACGCCAGTTGCCAGATCAGCCGGGCGAACTCGGCGGTGTTCTTCGCATATCCGGCCTCGCCGCGCGGAGTAGCGAAGTAGTGCTGATACCACCACTGGAGTTCGGCACGGGGAGACAGCGGCACCTTCCCGAGCTCCTGGCTGCCGATCAGATAACCGCTTGCGACGACCATAGCCTTGCAACGCCCGGGCCACAGGGCAGCGATGACGTTGGCGATCCTTCCGCCCCAGTCATAGCCCGCGAGAACGGCCTCCTCGATTCCCAGCGAGTCCATGAAGGCCAGGATGTCGTATGCCAGCGCGGCCTGCTGGCCGTTGCGCGGTGTGTCAGCCGACAGGAACCGGGTCGCTCCATGCCCACGCAGATACGGCACGATCGCGCGATAACCTGCCGCGGCCAGAATGGGCGCGACCTCGGCGTAGCTGTCGATGTCGTAGGGCCAGCCGTGCAGCAGGAGGACAGGCGTCCCGTCACTAGGCCCGAGTTCGGCGTAGCCGACGCTGAGAACCCCGGCCGGAACGTGCTTCAAAGGCCCCAGCGCCGGAGCGCCCGTGCTGGAGGCCACGGTTCGCGAGTCGGATGAGGACGTCGTTTGCGCCAGAGGCTCGCCGAGAAGCGCGAACGGAGATGCTGCGGCCAGCGCGGCAACGCCCAGGCAGCCCCGCCGTTGCCGATCGACACCGTGGTCATCTCGCCCGGCAGCGCGCATTCCTTGATCCTGCTCAGCCATTGCAGCGCCTTCCTGCTTTCCCATCGGCGGCGTCCCAAGATCCGAGCAGACTGCCCGACGCCCGTGTCACTCGCGGCACATTTGCAAGCGTTGTTGCTGGGCAGATGCGTGCAGAGCGGTATCGACGTTGCTTCATGCACACCCTTGCAGGAACTGTCCGGGCGTCGAACAGACCCTGATCGAAGGTCTTAATTCCGCTGACCGGTGAGCTGCGGAAATACGGTGCCAGCGCTGCCCGATGCCGACGAATCCTACGGGCTGAATATTTGCTCCTATACCCGAGCACTGCTTTGGCTGGAGCTTCTACTGATCCGGCCTCTGCCAATCGCAAGCGCAGCTATTCTTCATGCCGATTTATCCGGAAGCCTCGAGCCGCATGATGCGCGAAGACGAGTATTGCACGTCTCTCGATCGGATACTTCCTTCTCCGAGGTAGCATGTCATGGAGCCGAACAAGACCGGGCCTTTTCGTAGTGCGGACTGGAGGGTGGCCGCCACCATCATTCTGATCGGCTCCACACTGTCCGGATGCGTTCTCACGCATGATCGTGCACCTGTTCCCGCCGGGCTGGCCGCGTCGGCACAGATCGGACAGGTCAAGTTGGCGCGCACCTGGGGAGACCAATTCACGCCGGAGGCACGGGCTCTCATCGACCACCAATATGACAGCCTGAAATCCGCGATGCAGTCCCCGCAATTCCCTCGGGCTTCCCGTCGCAGGGCCGATTTCCTCGCAATCTCAGGAGGAGGTTCGGACGGCGCTTACGCCGCAGGCGTTCTGGTCGGCTGGACTGAGAAGGGGGACCGTCCCCATTTCGAGGTCGTCACCGGGGTCAGCACCGGAGCCCTTGCGGCGCCATTCGCGTTTCTCGGGTCTCGATACGACGGGCAACTGGAGCAGATTTTTACGCTCTACGGCGACGGTGACATCTATACCAATCTCGGTCTGATCGGCGTCGTCGGGCGGAGTCTGTACGACAGCAAGCCGCTGCGCTCGTTGATCGGACGATATCTGACCGAACATGTGGTCGACGCAATCGCTGCCGAATATCGGATCGGTCGCCGGCTGCTGATCCAGACCACGAACATCGATGCGCAGCGCCCGGTCATCTGGGATATTTCGGCCATAGCTGCGAGCGAACGCCCGGATCGCAGAGAGATCATGATCGACGTTCTGCTGGCCTCCGCCGCCATTCCCGCGGTCTTTCCGCCCGTTCGGATCGATGTTGAGGCATTAGGCAGGACGACGCAGGAACTCCATATCGATGGCGGCACCGTCTCGCAGCTCTTATTTGCTCCGCCCGGCGTCGGTCTCAATGCGTTCGAACGACGTCATTTCGGACGCGTGCGCGACCGGCGCCTCTTCGTCATTCTCAATGGAAAGCTGGCACCGGATTTTGCGGTCACGGAGGAGAGCGCGCTGAAAATCGCCCGACGGGCTATCGCAACGATCGTGAAATACCAGTCGATCGCGGATCTGACGCGCCTCGACGCCCAGGCAAGAGCAGCCGGAGCTCAGCTGCGTTTCACGGCGATCCCGCGCGAGTTTTCTGCAATCGCGAACTCGGAGTTTGATCGGGAGTACATGCAACGCCTGTTCGCACTGGGCCGCCGGGTTGGACGACAAGGCACCTGGAGTTCGCACCCGTCATCGACTCCAGGTGTTGCGATGCGCTCACAGCATGCATCCTGATGCCTGCAACCGGCCGACGCATGCAGCTTTCACCCACGATCAGGCAGGCAAGTCACTGCCCGTCCATAGCCTTGTGCGAGCCCACAGAGCTTCGGCGGCAGCCGGATCGACGGCAAAGGGGCGCACGCCGAAACGGGCATCTTCCTCAAGCGGGGCAATGTCGCAGTCCTCACAATACACACCCCCAAAGCCCGCCAGCTCTGACGCGGTGGCACACCAGATCGTCGTCGCCGCTCCCTGTTCCGCGGTCTTCATGTCCCGGGCGGGATCGACCACGGCAGTGCCGTCCTTGTTCAACGCTCCGAAGGAGTCGATCTCCTCGCGGGTCAGATGCCGCGCCAGCGGTCCGAGGATCGATCCGGGATGGACAGAGAACACCCTGACACCATGGTTGAGCCCGCGCAGATCGAGGGAGACCGCAAAAAGCGCGTTTGCCGTTTTCGCCTGACCATAGGCGAGCCACTTATCGTAAGGACGGTGCTCGAAATCGAGATCACCGAGATCGAGGCCCCCGAGTTGGTGCCCGCGCGACGATAGTACGACGACACGGGCGCCATTGGCCGAGCGCAAGGCGGGCCACAACGCCGTCGTCAGGCGAAAATGGCCGATATGGTTGGTGGCCAATTGTCCCTCATGCCCGTTGTCGTCCCGGAACAACGGTGTAGCCATGACACCGGCGCTGAGAATGAGCAGGTCAAGGGCAGTCTTCCGGCCGAGGAAAGCTGCGGCAAAGTCCCGTATCGACCTCGGATCGAGCAGGTCCAAGGGCATGATTTCCACCCGCGGAATACCTGACAAATCGCGTCGTGCAGCCCCCTGATCGCGGGCGGGGACAATGACACTCGCTCCTTTCGACGCGAGAACCCGCACCGTCTCGCGGCCCAGATTCGACGCGCCTCCGGTCACGATGGCGGTCTTTCCGGAGAGGTCGTGATCGCGCGCAACCTCTTCAGCTTTCGTGAAGGCATTGAACGGGGTGCCGAGGGGCTTCTGGAGGCAAGGCATGGTCTTCTCCTGTTGAGACATACAGAAGAGATGGGCCTCACACGCAAGACGCCCCATATATGATTATCCTGAATAATATCGAGATCGTCTTATGTCGCTCGTCGAAGACCCCCTTTCTCAACTCCTGGACGTGGTCGATGCCCACGCAGCGATGTCGACGGGCCTCGTGGCACAAGGCCGCTGGGCCATCGATGTCCTTCCAACGCGCGCGCTCAAGTGCAACATCGTCAAGGAGGGCCGCTGTCTCCTTCAAATTGGTGACCAGCAATGGGAGCTGGGGGCCGGCGACTGCTTTCTGGTTGGCCCCAACCTGGCGTTCGTTATCGCAAGCGAACGCGGCGTCCTGCCCAGACCCGCGGCCGATATCTTCGGGGGCTCAGCCAAGCGCACATATGCCCAACTGCTTTCGGGAGCCGGCCCCATATTTCGGTGCCTCAGCGGTCGTTTGATGCTTTCCGGTATTGCGTTCCTGCGAGAGGCGCTGCCACCGGTCGTCATCATCCGCGCGGGCCACCAAGCCGCGGGGCGCCTGCGCTGGCTCGTCGAAACGCTCGAGGAAGAGCTTCTTTCCGATACTCCCGGCGCGGCGGCAATGGCGAAGCAGATCATGCAGATAATTTTCATCGAGGTGCTGCGAAATGCACCGGACGGCCCGATCGGCCATTGGCTCGCGGCCTTATCCGATCCCAAAATCGGGATGGCCTTGAGAGCGATACACCAGGATCCCGGGCGCAACTGGCGACTGGCGGACCTCGCGACCATCAGCCACCTTTCACGGGCTCAGTTTTCCGCTCGTTTCCGTTCGTCCCTGGGCCGCGCACCGATGGAATATGTCAGACACTGGCGCATGGCACTGGCGCAGAAGGCACTGAAGGACCCAGGTTCCGCCATCGCAACCGTAGCTGCGCAAGCGGGCTATAGTTCTCAGAGCTCGTTCACTTACGCCTTTCAGCGGACGATGGGAACGACGCCGCTTCGAACAAGACGAGGTGTGTAACCGGGAGCCTCAGGGGCCGCGAAATGGTTTCGCGCTCGCGCAGCAGCCAAGACTGAATTTCATCGAGGAGCGGCTC
This sequence comes from Bosea sp. AS-1, assembly GCF_002220095.1. Lineage (GTDB taxonomy): Bacteria > Pseudomonadota > Alphaproteobacteria > Rhizobiales > Beijerinckiaceae > Allobosea. The sequence continues at coordinate 1,820,842 of NZ_CP022372.1, read as the reverse complement.
GCTCTTCTCCTGGCGCACGGCCCGCCGCGCAACGGCACAGCAGCCGTTGACGAAGCGCTCGATCTCTAACGGCGCGTCTAGGCGCCTTCAAAGCCCCCCTATTCAACCGGAATGCTGGCAACCCGTCATGTGAGAATTGGTCGGCAAGGCTCAGCGTCAGGGTTGCGGTAGGTCCACGATACCGCCGGATGAGAACGCGCCACACATTTTGCGCAGGTATCTGAAAATAGCGCCTCCCCTAATCAATAGATTAGGTAAACCCGAACGCATATAATATCCATCCCGCCTTTTCGCTCAGGGAATTTATCAAAACGATAGTATAAAATCGTACACAAATACAAGAACTATGTTCGTATTGGAACTCCTGCAAATCAAGAGACGTTCCAATTCCGAAAATAGGATTTTGGCATGAGAAACAAAGAACTGAGCAAGGGCCCGGAGTGGATTAACTTGGTCCTCGGAGCCGTTCTGGCTTGCGCCTCAATTATGAACGCCGGATCACAGCTGGCTGCGTGGAATGCGGCCGTCACCGGCGGATTGATCATATGTTTTTCGGCGATCGCACTCTATCGAAACCAGAGTAGCGCCGCCCGCTATAATCTCATCCTAGGCTCCTGGGCGGTAGTTGCTCCTTTGGCGCTGGGATTTGGCGCCATAGCAACTCCAATGTGGCTGCATGTCGGGTTGGGGCTCTCCGTCGCGGTAATCGCGGCGTCTCAAATCATGTCCTCTCGCAGCGCGCGCCCTGCTCCGTTCAAATGACGGCGGCCGCTCTATGAGTTGATTGTCCGAAGCGGCTTTCACTAGCCGCTTCGGCACCTCAATATCATGATCGGGGAAGATATGTGCGAGGTACTCGAACCTACGCTTGAAGAGCTTTTGGCTGACACGCTCATCCAAATGGTGATGAAGCGGGACAACTTGAGCGAGCACGAGATTCGCAATGCTTTTCGTGCCAGCAAAGAGCATGCGAATGGCCGATCATCGATCCGCCTATCCGGCATCACCAATGCCGAGAGGCGTATCGGCACGATCGGCCATCTGCGCAGAGTTCCGCCGAAACACACCGTGCAGGAAGACTTCGACGGCCGAGATCACGGCCTGCCGAGCTTCGTCGACCGATGGCGGGGAGCGCAGGCCGAGAATGACCTGCAGATGCAGATTGTCGCGGATCATCCCGACAAAATGGCCCGCCAGCTGCAGGGTGTCGTCCGATTCGATCTCTCCCCGCTGCTTCGCGGCCTCGAGGACGCCCGCAAGTCGCCGTGTAGCGCGGTCCGGGCCGCGCTCGTAGAAGGATCTGGCAAGATCAGGGAAGCGGTTGGCCTCCGTGACGATGGTGCGGTAGATGCCGATCAGGGTAGGCGACATGTAGACGGCCAGCAGGTTCCGGCCGAACCTGATCAATGTTTCACGCAGATCGGGGCTATCGATTTCGTCAAACTCCAAAGAGGAGAGCGCTGCATCCGCATTCTCCTGCACGAGGGCCAGAAAGAGCCCCTCCTTGTTGCCGAACTCGTTGTAGATATTACGTTTCGATCCGCCAGCGCGCATTATGATCGCGTCGATGCTCGTCGCGACGTACCCGCGCTCGAAGAACTCCTCGGCCGCTGCCCTGAGCAGCGCCTCCCGGCGCACGCTCGATTGCTCTTCTTTCGATGCATTCACCGGACGTCTCGGTCCTTTCCAGAAACACGCCGTTGACCGGTAATTCTGATTACCATAACAGTCAACGGTAACGATAATTACCAAAGGCTGCGCCGTGACCCTGCCCAGGAAGAAAATCGCCGGACTGTCGCTATGCTTTGCTGCCGTGGCAGCGGTCGCGGGCGGCTGGGCACGGAGCTCGAGCGAAAAAATCTTCACGGACAATGCTTATGTTAGGGGAGACGTGACATCGCTTGCGCCGAAGGTCGCCGGCTATGTCACGATCGTCGAGGTGGAAGACAATCAGGCCGTCCGCAGGGGCGAAATACTGTTCCGGATAGACGACCGGGATTATCGCGCGCGGCTGGCGCAAGCTGTCGCCAATGTCGAGGCCGCGCAGGCCCGCGTTACCAATGTCGATGCCGAAATCCAGCTCCAGCATGCTCTCATTCGACAGGCTGAGGCGCATTATCGATCGGCTGAGGCGGAACTGAGCCTGGCGCGGCGAGGCTGGGATCGCCGCAGCGAGCTCGTTCAACGTGGAGCTGTCAGCCAGGCGCAACTCGACGAGGCTGAAGCCGCACGATCGCGAGCCGAAGCAGGTGTGTCGGCGGGCACCGCGACGACGGAGGCGCAGCGGCAGCGTCTGGTTGTTCTGGCCGCTCAGCGCGAGGCCGCAACAGCCTCCGTAGCGCAGGCGCAGGCGGCGCGTGAGCTGGCGCAGATCGATCTCGACAACACTGTTGTCCGTGCGCCGATCGATGGCGTGGTCGGCAATCGCCAGATCCGTGTCGGAAGGCTCGTCGCCCCCGGAGTAGCGCTTCTGGATCTGGTTCCGGTGACCGATTTATGGATCGTGGCGAATTTCAAGGAGACGCAGATCGCGCACATCCAGACGGGGCAGCGGTTGCATATCACGGTCGACGGCTATCCTGACGAAGTTTTCCAGGGCACCGTTGACAGCTTTGCCCCCGGCAGCGGCTCCTCCTTCAGCCTTCTGCCCGCTGACAACGCTACCGGGAATTTCGTCCGCGTCGTGCAACGGGTACCGGTCAAGATTCGCTTTATCGACTATCCGCCAGCCGGCCGCCTCGTCCCCGGCCTCTCGGCTCGCGTCTCGATTGATTTGTCGGACGCGAGATGACCGTGCTCCTTCCCAGGATCATCTCCGATCGCAACCACGTCGTGTCCGGCACGTTGATGGTTGCGGGCATCTTGCTGACGACGCTGGCAGAAGCAATCACGGGCACGATTCTCTCGCTGGGGCGCAACAATATCATCGGAGACATTCATGCGACGCCCGACGAGTTCGCGTGGCTCGATGTTGGCTACACGACATCAAAGCTGATCGCCTTCACGACCGCCCATGCGCTGTCCAGCCGGATCGAGGTGCGTCGCCTGCTGGTAGGGGCGAGCCTGCTGATGGGGCTCGCCTGCGCCGTCGCCCCCGCCACCACCCGCCTGGACCTTCTGATAGCACTACGGATCGCGCAGGGCTTTTCAGGCGGCACTCTGCTCGTCGCGGGACAAACGCTCCTTTTCATCGCGTATCCGCGCCGCTTTCAGCCCATCCTGCAGGCTCTGTTTGCCATGGGAGCGGTCGTCGCGCCTGCTACGGCGGCGCCCGCTCTTCAGGGCTGGTTGCTCGACATTCAATCGTGGAGCTGGGTTTTCTTCTGTGCCGTACCGTTCGCCCTGGCGGGAGCCGGTATCCTCATGCTCGCGGAAAGCCCCCAGAGCACTGGCGGCGCCAAACGCCCTTTCGATTGGCTTGGCATCGTTCTTATTTCCACTGCCCAATTCTGCTTCTCCTACGTTCTTAGCCAGGGTAGTCGCTGGAACTGGTTCGAAGAACCGAGGATAGGATGGCTGAGTGGGCTCGGTGCGGTGGCCTTTGTCGGTTTCATCCTGCAGCAGGCGGCGGCGAAGGATAGAGGGCTACTCACCTTCACCTGTTTTCGATCCCAGGATTTTCTTTTCGCCTTCATCGTCAGCTTCGTGGCCGGGGCGGCGCTTTTCGGAAGCGCTTATCTCATTCCCGCTTTCGCAGCGTCCGTCCTGGGGTTCACGCCGACAGCTGCGGGGCAACTCCTGCTGCCGAGCGGCGCGCCCTTCATCGCCGCGCTTCTCGTTGCGGCCGTGCTCATGCAGTTCCGCCGAATTCCGCCGATCGCCACCGTGCCATTCGGAATCCTCATGGTCATGACGGCAATGTGGATGCTGTCCGGTTCGACCAGCGAAAGTGGCACCGCCGATATGATGTCGGCGGTTCTGCTGCGCGGCTTCGGTCTTGGCTTTCTTTTCCTGTCGATCACGCTGATCGCCTTCGGCAATCTCGGTCGCCATGCCCTCGCTTCCGGCATCGGCATCTTCAATATGGGCCGACAGGTCGGCGGCCTGATAGGCGTCGCCGCGCTCCAGACGCTGATCGACCGGAACCTTGTCGCCAATGCCACTGTGCTCAATGCTCATATCAGTTCGGGGAGCCTAGCGGTAAACGAGCGGCTGACAGCCGTGGCGACCATGCTCTCCGGGAAGGGGCTGGACACTGCGGCTGCCGTCCAAGGCGCCAGAAGCCTGTTGGGTAAGGCAGTCGCAGTGCAATCAACCGTGATCGCATTCAACACGGCCTTCATCGCAGTGGCTTTACTATTTGTGGCCGCAGTTCCGGTACTCGTCGCTGTTAAGATCGCGCTCGTCCGGTTCAACAAGCGACCACCGAGACGGGACAGTTGATCCGCCATCGCGGGCCGCAGCCGGCCATCTCGCTGAACCGGACCTTTGAAATCACGCAGTTCTCCAAGAGCGAAGAAGGTTAGCCGACCTGAGCCCAATCGGTCATGCCGGAATCTCCCCCGTGAGCTGTTTAGGGTGCTGCGTCGGAGCGATTTCGGCGCTCAGTTCGCGATGGCCTGGCGAAGTTTCACCCGCGACCCTTTGAAACGCTGGCTTTTTTGCCCTCGGTTTCGGCGGTGCCTTAATTGCGGGTCAGCTTACTCTCGGATTTCGGGAATTTGGTCCTCTTGCAGAGAGCGCGGGCTAAAGCGCCCTTGTCATATGTGTAGTTTGTTGCGATTTAAAGCGCCCATATTAAGCAAGATATCGGACGGAACCGACGTGGCACGCAAGCGCCTGAACCCAAATGTTGTCGCAGACTGGATCGGCATCGCGAACGCGGCGGAGCGAGCGCTCCAGACAGGAACAGGGACTGACCGTACAGCGGCGCTATGGGATGTAGCGCAGGAGCGCGGCACCACAGAGCAGCATGTCCGGCGCCTCGTTCACGGCTGGCGCTTCATCCAATCCGTTCGTGCCGACGACAGCGAACTGGCGAAATGTTTGGAGAGAAGCTCTTATAACGTCACCGACGTGATCTCGCGCTGGCATCCACGCGATCGCCACGCGGCATCAGAAGCAGCCAAACAATACCATGCCGGCAACCTCACGCTCGCCCAGATCCGGGCCGGCTACGAATCCTCGCAGCATCATGGCGGATCGAAAGTGAGCGCTCCACCGACGCCGGACTACCTCGACGCCGTGCGCGGGAAGATCGAGGACATCGAACCCTGGATACGAGGGCTTCAATCGACGCCCCGATCGCTTCCGCCTTTCGGCAAATTCGACCTGTTCTTTCAGGGCGAAGGCGATCACGAACTCGGCGTGATCGTCTTGCCGCCGCGCCTCGGCACGAACGATCAGAAGGCGAGGTTCGCCAGCGACGCCGGCCTGATCCTGCTCGCCCACCAGATGGGCATCGCGACGATCATCGCAGGGCCCAAGGGCTCTGTTCTCGATGGCTATACCGACTGGATCGCCGAGATCGGCATCGACGATTGCCGCGTTGTCGAGCTCGAACGCGTCATGCGCGAAGTCTGGACATGAAAAGGCCCGGCCTACGCCGGGCCTTTTGTTAGCCTGTCGATCGGATCACTGCGGCTTGTGAAACGCAGCTCCGACGATGCCGGCTTGTTCGCGGGTCGCTTCGGTTTCCGCCTTGACCCGAAGAGCCTCGTCCCGGGCCACAGCAGCCTCGAGTTCGCGCAGCGCCTGCTCGGCATTCGCCTTGGCCCGCTGCTTGATCGCCTCGACCCAGGGGGTGTCTGCAACGGACTCGATGGTCGCGACAAGCCTGACGCAGGTCGTCGGCGCCAGGCGCGGCGTACCGTTGTGAACCGAGGCCTCGAGCAGGGCGCAGGCGCGCTTGGTCAGCTCGTCGGAAGTCACTGGCTCTTCTCCTGCTGGTTCGCACCCTGCCCCGCCGCCGCGGCCGCAGCTTTGACCTTCGCGTCGGCGCGCTGTCGAGTCACCTCGTTGGCGAACTCGCTGGCCGGGAAGGTGTAATCGGTCGAGGCACCGGCCACGATCAATTCCTTCGCCAGCGCAGGCGAATGCGCCTTCGCGGCGTTGAACAGGCCGGACATCGCATGCGGGTTGTTCGTCGTCTCCCACACCTTCTGCGCCACGCGGAACAGCTTCGCGCGGTTGGCGTGCTGACGCGCCCTCGCCTTCGCGAACTTATCCATCAGCTTCAACATGTCGTCCAATGTCACCTCCTATGGGTTAATGCGACGACACAATTGAAACCCATAAATCTGATTCTTGCAATAGCATATATACGCATTCATATTAACGCGAGCCATCAAACGGCCGGGGGTTCCCAGGGGGCGTCAGCCCCTTGGGCCCGCTATAGCAGTCCGAAAAGTCGGACTGCGCGGTCCCTGCGGTGCTTTTTGAGAGAGGAAGGCCGGGTTTCACGATGTTCGACCGGACTATGCATCTCTCGACCAGTTGGGTGCGCGCGAAGACCCACCTCGGTCCCGCCAGCGCCGGTCTGGTCAGCGCCTACATCACTGGTGGCCATTCCTTCGATGGTCATCGCGTCAATAACCCCCATCGGCGGCACGAGATTGCGATGACCGGCCTGTCGCTGCCGGCCGGAAGCGTGATGACGCCGCATGAACTCTGGCACTGGGTGGATCGCAAGGAACGCCGGAAAGACGGCGAATACCAGATGCGTTCGCGCGAGTTGCCGAGACTGGCTTCGCATATGCGCTGCTCATTGCCCTGGGCGCTTTCGCCGGAAGCGGCCGAGCGCGTCACCATCGCCTTCGCGCGGTTTCTGACCGAGGAACTCGGGCTCGGCGTTCAGTTCGCGGTGCATAACAAGCCTGAGCACGATTGGGATCACGCTCATTTCCTGATGACGACCCGTTCGCTCGCCCCTGCGAATTTCGGCAAGAAGGTGCGCGAGCTGGACGGGATCGCGATGCGCAAGCGCGAAGCTGGCACCGCCGCCGAGGTTCGCTATACCCGCGCGGATGGGCGCGAGAAGACAATCTCATCCACCATCGAAACCATGAGGACGCGTTGGGCCGGCCTTCTCTCGGCCGAACTCGGATATGTGGTGGATCATCGTTCTTTCGAACGCCGCGGTCTCGATCTCGAACCGGTGATCTATGTTCCCCGCGGCCAGATCGAATATGAGAAACGACAAGCGAGGCGCGGCACTGCCGGGCGGGGCTGGCGCGCCGAACGGGCCTCGCAATTGGCCAGCCGACAGGTGGCATCCTCCCTCTTGAGGAAAGTACCAGATACGGAGCCCCGTCAACGCGCTCGACGCGCGCCTGCGCGTGCTCCCCGTGTCGTCGAGATCGGTCTGCGATCGATCTGTCAGGAACTGGAGCATCAGAATGCTCCCGTCTCGTCAGGGCGCGCCGCCGCCCTCCCCCGCCTCGCGGAGATATCACCGCTCCTCGCGCTTGCGGCTGGCAGCCAGATACTGGCATCTGTCGACGCGCGGGAGGTGCCCGAAACTGCACCTGCCTCTACCGCATCAACCGTGATCAGCACCACGGATGCTTCAGACAGGCAACGCAAGCGCCCGCGCCAGAATGCCGGCGCCGGCATCATGTCGAAGCTCTTTGCTCAGCACGGAGATGACATTGCTGCCGCAGTATCGGCTTCTTCGTCACAGCACCGGATCATGCGAGAGGCGATCAACCACCTTGGCCGGATCAATCCGGTCGTCGCGCTCGGCGCCCTCTCCCGCGTGGCGGAGATCACGCTTGAACAGAAGGAGGAGCCCGTCACCGCGATCGTCGCCTCGCCTTCTGAAAGGCGAGCGCAGACCCGCCGGCGCGGCAGCGCATCTTCGCGGGAGAATGTCGCGGGTTCGATGGCAATCCGGGCGCGCCAAGCCCTCGAAACTGAGTGCTCGCAAATTGAGAGAGGCCATGACGACGCGAACGCGGCTCAGGCGATGGCCGCGCAGTTCGCTGACGAGATGAAGCGTCGCGAACGCCGCTTTCTCAAGCGCATGGAGAAGAAACTCGGATATGCAGCGATGCAATCGGCTGTTGTTCATGACGCGCTGGTCGCGTTCACGCTCAGGCTCGGGGCCCATTTCAGCAAGGCGATGGAGGCTTTGCGGGAGCGACTCGAGCGCCATCGCCTTGAACGGCAGAAGATCGCCGCTCAAGCGATGCTCGAACTCGCTGCTCTCGATGCAATCCCAATAGACAACGCCATGGTGAGATTGCAGGCGACGGCAGCGGTCGCGCAGAGCTTCCGTCACACTCTCGATCACCTCCACGCGCGGCAGGCCGGCGAGGTCGCGGAGGAATTGACGCAATGGCTAGACGGCGGGCCGAACCTGCGCCGGCATAACGCGACGACGACATTGACGCCGAACATCGTCTCTTCGGATTGGAGCCGTCCGTCTCCCCGACAGCCGGAACGGTCGGTGGCCAGAACGGCTGCGGCAGCCCCGCAGCACCAGCCTGTCGCGCGGTCGCGGAATCCGCACATTCCGATCGCAGCTTCGGCAGGCGTTTCGAAGAGCGCAACGCAATCCACGCGGAAAAATATCCGAAACAATGTCACGTTCGATGTTCCCGCGTTCACGGAGAAAGAGGAGTTCGGCCTACTCCGGCCGAAACCGGCATCGCCAGCAAGCGCAAATGGTCAGGCGGCTCCGAGACCTCGAGCATCGGAATCGGGCAGCAGACCTGCCCACCAGAGGCCACGTCGCCCATCGGATCAGGAGATCGAATAGGTGACAGGCGCGCCACATGTCACGGCCCCCCAACTGTTCTCGCCCCAAAAGCCCGGACATTTCTCAATGAAACCCAGGACACTCCCTCAGACCATCTTGCTCAGATGAGGCCGCTGCAGCGCTTTGCCAATCCCGATGAGATCAGCGGTTTGATCCCCTATTTGGCTTGCGAAGAAGCGGGCTACGTGACGGGTGTCAGCCTCACGGTCGACGAGGGCTGACCACTAGACTGAGACGGCGGGAGCCGCGCGATCAAGCTCGATCAGCGAAAGCCAGGCCAAGGCACCTTGCCGTTCCGCAAGCCGGCTAGCTGTTCCAAGAATCTGCACGCTGCCGGCGGTGTCGCCATCGGCATGGTGCAGGATCCTAGCCTTTAGCCGAAGGAGTTCGGGATACGCGAACGACTCACCATTGGCTTCGACGCGCGCAATCGTCGTTTCGACGAGCGTCCGGGCTTCGCCAAAGCGGCCGCGCAGGATCAGGCCGCGCACGAGCATGATCGAGAACAGTGTCGTCAGCAGCTCGTAGCGCGTCGCGTGAAGGCGCGTCAGACTCTGCGATACGAGGTCGAGGGCAGCATCCGTGGCCCGGCCCTGTTCGATGTCGATCGCGCCACGATAGCCGTCCGCCGCCGCGATATAGGGGTCGAGGGCATTGGCTTCGGCGCACTCCCCGAAAGCCGCGAGCGCCTCTTCGGCCGCCTCCAAGTCCCCAGCCCAGAGATAGACGTCGAGTGCCCAGATCAACGCGATGCATCTGGTGACCGGGTGGTTGAGCCGGGATGCATCGCGGACCGACTGCCAAGCAACGGCCTTCGCGCCCTCGGTGTCTCCGCTCAGCCAGAGCGTGCGGGACCGAGAGTCATTTCGCGACCGAGTTCTACCAAGTCAGGTCTGGCAACTGGGCCTTGGTTCATGCGGCAGCCGGCGGTCTGGGGCAATTGCTCACGCAGATCGTCAAGATGCAGGGCGGCAAAGTGATTGGCCGCGTATCCCGAGCTGACAAGGTCGAAGCGGCTGCCGAGGCCGGCGCCGATCACGTCATCGTCGATGACGGAACAGGCTTTGCGGATGAGGTCTTGGGGCTGACCGGCAGCGAGGGAGTGGATGTCGTCTTCGATGGATCGGGGCCGGTGACCTTCGAGGGGTCCCTGACCGCTCTGCGTCGGACTGGAACCTTCTGCTGGTACGGGCCGGTCCTGGGTGCGGATACGAACCTCTCGATGATGTCTCTGCCGAAAAGCGTCAAAATCGGCTACGCGGTATTCATGGATCACATTCCGACGCCGGAGCTGTTGCAGGAACGCGCCAGGCGGCTGTTCGGATGGATCCGCAGTGGCAACCTGCGGGTGGATAGCCCAAGAATGTTTCCGCTCGCCGAAGCGGCCGCGGCACACTCGGCAATGGAATCACGCTCGTCGGTGGGCAAGTTGTTACTGGTGCCATAGCGGGTTTTAACGTCATTCCGCGATGGCATCGACCGGCGGGCGTTCCACTGATTTCGGGCAGGATCGTCGGACGCTGGTTCTGGCGACATGCGCCATGACCTGACGTTGAGAGGCCCCCGCAAAGCAGACGTTGGCGATTTACCTAGGCCAACTTTTGGCGCGGACCGGCCAGCTCGACCTGCTGATTGATGCCGATATTCATCAGGAACCGCTCATCGTGGCTCACGGCGACGAGCGCACCGTCATAGGCGGCAAGCCCTGCCTCGATCGCCTCGACCGAGGCGATGTCGAGATGGTTGGTTGGCTCGTCGAGCAGCAGCAGCGCGGGCGGGCGGGGCCCGCCCAGGACACAGGCGAGCCCGGCCCGGAGCATCTGACCGCCGCTGAGCGTGCCGGCGATCTGGAGGGCGGCATCTGCCCGGAACAGGAAGCCGGCAAGCGCGGCACGGCAGGCGTTCTCGTCCGAGCCGGGGTTCAGCCGCTTGAAATTGTTCAGGATGGAGGTCCGCGGATCGAGGATGCTCACGCTCTGGTCGAGCATCGCGAGGGCGACGAAGACGGAGACGGCGCCGGCGATGGGGGCCATTTCCCCGGCGATCAGCTTCAGCAGGGTCGTCTTGCCGGAGCCGTTCGGCCCGACGACCGCGAGACGGCCCGGCCCGGACATAAAAAAGGAAAGGTCGCGGATCGGCGGGATATCGTCGCTATAGCCAGCCGTGACCGCATCGAGCTTCAGCACCTGCCGATGCGGCGAAAGTCCTGTGGGTGGCAGCACGATCGACAGGCGCTGCAGGACCTCGACACGCGCCCTGGCTTCCACCTCGGCCTGCCGCGCCTCGCTGCGCTGCCGTTCGGCGCGCCGCGCACCATCGCCCCGGCTCGTTTCGGCAGCGTTCTTGCGGGCACCGAGCAGGATTCGCGGGAGATCGCCCCGGGTGCCTTTCCGGGCTCCGGCGCCATCGCGCCGGTCCTGCCGTTCTGATGCGAGCCGGGCCTTGCGCTCGGTCTCGGCGACCTGCTTCCGCGCATCGGTGAGGTCGTGCTCGGCCGCCTCCAGCTCGATCGCCTTGCGTGCATGATAGGCCTCCCAGTTGCCGCCGTAGCGCGCGGCGCCGAGCGAGGTCATCTCGACGATGGCGTCCATCCGGCCGAGCAGTTCGCGATCATGGCTGACCACGATGGCGCCGGCGCGCCAGCCGGCGAGCAGGGAGATCACCGCCTCGCGTCCGGCCCGGTCGAGATTGTTGGTCGGCTCGTCCAGCAGGAGGAAGTCGGGGCCCCGGAAGGTCGCGGCCGCGAGACCGGCTCGCGTTCGCTGTCCGCCCGAGAGCTCCGACAGTTTCACATTCGGGTCTGCATCCAGGCCGAGGCGGGCGAGCGCCGCCGCGATCCGCCCCTCCAGCGTCCAGTCGGCCTCCGCCAGTTCCGCGACCGTGGCGTCGCCGGCTTCCGCACGGCAAAGGGTCGAAAGGGCGTCCCGGACGCCGAGGAGATCGGCGATCGTCTCATGCGGTTCGTTCTGAACAGCCTGCCGCATGACGCCGAGCGTGCCGCTCACGACGACCGTCCCGGCCAGCGGTCGCAATTCGCCCATGATGAGTTTCAGCAGGGTCGATTTGCCGATGCCGTTGCGTCCGACGAGGCCGACGCGCTCCCGGCCGAAACCGAGATCGAGGCCGGCGAAGACACTGCGCCCCTCTGGTGTCGACCAGGCAAGGCCTGAAAGGGTGATCGATGGCATGCGAGCAGATGTCCGGCATTAACAGCACGATAACGTGCCGTTATCATTCGAGGACTTGAAACGCAACGGTTCCGTGCTGTTTATGCGAGATCAAGGCACGGGGACATTCATGCGAAAGCCGGGTGGGCGGCCGACACGAGAGCAGACGGCGATGCTCGATAGGCATATTCTCGAGGGTGCGCGCCTGGCCTTCTGCCGCAGCGGCGTCGCCAACGCGTCGCTCGACGAGATCGCGCTCAGCCTCGGCGTCTCAAAGCACACGATCTATCGGCGCTTTCCGAACAAGGCGGCGCTGCTCGAGGCGGTGGTCGAGCGGGATCTCGGCGATTTCCGCACCGCTCTGGTCTCGGCGGCGAAGGACGGGTCCGGGGCCCTGAATGCGCTGCGCCGGATGGCGATGCGCTATGTCGAGATCGGCTCATCGCGCGACTATGCGGCGTTCTATCTCTCGGTCAGTGCCGAGGCCGCCTTGTCCGCGCCGCTGCGCGAGCGCTTGGCGGCGTGGTCGCAGAGCGCCTTGCAGCCGCTCGCCGCTGCGATTGCTGCGGCGCAGATGGCGGGGGCGCTGCAGCCCGGCGATCCCCAGGCGGTCTGCGACGTGCTCGTCGATCTTCTCGAAGGCGCCAATAACCGCGTCCGGCTCGGTGCCGCGGCCGTCGAGGACGCGGAGCGGCAGGACCTGTTCGAGCGCCGCTGGAGGGTCTTCGTCGCCGCCTTCGGGACGACGCGTCCCGAGCCTCCATTCGGGCGCTGAGCCACGCGCGCGACGGAAACCGTCTCCAGCCCGGCGTCGTACCTACGTGCTGATACAAATCACGCCCGGGACGGAAACATCCGGCACATCCCAGCCTAGCAAGACATGCGCCGTCGGTGGTCGATCCTGGCTGCCCTGAAACGGAGCCTACCCATGTCACGCGATGCACTCGATCTCACCCGGCGGCGCCTGCTCGCATCGGCCGCGGCGGCGACGGCTGTCGGCCTGATGCCCGCCGCCCTTCATGCGGAAGGCGCCCCGAGCGGCATCCGACCCTTCAAGGTCGCCATTCCCGAAGCGGCCGTCACCAATCTCAAGCTGCGCCTCGCCACGGCGCGCTGGCCCGAGCGGGAGACGGTTTCGGACGCCTCGCAGGGCGTTCGGCTCGCGCGGCTGCAGCCGCTCGTCGACTACTGGGCGGACGGGTATGACTGGCGCAAGGTCGAGGCGAAACTCAATGCGCTGCCGATGTTCGTGACCGAGATCGACGGCCTGGACATTCATTTCATCCATCTGCGCTCGCCGCATGCCAGTGCCCTGCCGATGATCATGACCCATGGCTGGCCGGGCTCGATCCTGGAGTTCATGAAGGTCGTCGGCCCCCTCGTCGATCCGACAAATCATGGCGGCTCGGCCGCGGATGCCTTCCATCTGGTGGTGCCGTCGATTCCGGGCTTCGGCTTCTCAGGCAAGCCGGCGACGGCAGGCTGGGGATCCGACCATATCGGGCGGGCCTGGTCGGTGCTGATGCGGCGGCTCGGCTATGAGCGCTATGTTTCGCAGGGCGGGGATTGCGGCTCGGTGATCTCCCATCGCATGGCGCTCCAGAAGGTGCCCGGGCTGATCGGCATCCATGTCAACATGCCGGGCACGGTGCCGAAGGAGATCGCGGCGGTCCTCGCGGCCGGCGGTCCGGCCCCGGAAGAGCTGTCGCCTGACGAGCGCAGGGCGTTCGATGCGCTCGATACCTTCTACAAGGACAGTTCGGCCTATGCCGCGATGATGGTCACACGGCCCCAGACCATCGGCTATTCGCTGGTCGATTCGCCGCTCGGCCTCGCCGCCTGGATCTACGAGAAGCTCGCTACCTGGACCTATAGCGGCGGCGACCCCGAGAAAGTACTGACGAAGGACGAGATGCTCGACGACATCTCGCTCTACTGGTTGACGGGGACAGGCGCCTCGGCCGCCCGCATCTATTGGGAGGACCACTCCAACAACTTCAACGCGGTCGAGATTCCCGAACTGCCCGTTGCCGTCACGGTCTTTCCCGGCGAGATTTATCGAGCGCCGAAGAGCTGGGCGCAGCGCTGCTACAAGAACCTCGTCTACTTCAGCGAGGCCGGGAATGGCGGGCATTTCGCGGCCTGGGAACAGCCCGAGCTTTTCACGCAGGAGGTGCGGGCCGCGTTCCGTTCGCTGCGCTGACGAGCAACGCAAGCCACCGGCGGCAAAATCATGCCGCGGCATTTGCTTCGGCCCTTCCGAACCGGCTGAGACAGGCTTCTCGCCGCCCGTTTCAGCCCAGCGTCACTTCGGCGGCCAGGCCGCCTCCCGGCCGGTTCGCCAGGCGAAGCGAGCCGCCGATCGCGGCCGAGAGCTGCTGGGCGATGGCGAGGCCGAGGCCGGTTCCGCCGGTGTCGCGGCTGCGCGACTGCTCGACGCGGTAGAAGGGCTGGAGGACGGCTTCGAGCTGATCCGCCGGAATGCCGGGGCCGCGATCGAGAACGGTGATCCGGAGCCGGCCGTCGGGCGCCTTGTCGACATGGATCTCGGCGGCGCCGGCGAATTTCAGCGCGTTGTCGATCAGATTGGTCAGGATGCGCCGCAGGGCATGGGGCCGCGTAACGACGATGCCCTGGATCGCGCCCGGAACAGCCACCGCCTTGCCGGTATCCTGGTAGTCGAAGGCGATGCTCTCCACGAAGGAGGCGATATCGATGCGCGTCGGCTTCTCGGTATCGCCATGGGCGCTCTTCGCATAGGCGACGCCTTCGCGGACCAGTCGCTCGATCTCGGAGAGGTCGTTGATCAGCCTGTCCTTTTCCGGACCGTCTTCGGCCATCTCCGCGCGCAGCTTCATGCGCGTGATCGGCGTCTGCAGGTCGTGGGAGATCGCGGCGAGGATCTGGACGCGCTCCTGCAGATAATGCGCGATACGGTCCCGCATGGCGTTGAAGGCCGTCGCCGCATGGGCGACCTCGGCCGGGCCTGTCTCCTCGAGCCGTATGGCCTTGCGGCTCGGATCGAGGGTTTCGGCTGCATTGGCAAAGCGTCGCAGCGGCCTGATCGCGAGCCGCACCGCCAGCCAGGTGCAGAGCACGAGCAGGGCGAGCTGGGCGGCGAGCATATAGGGGAGCCAGGTCGCGAGCGGCATCAAGGCCGGCAAGACGTCGATCGTCACGGGCGAGCCGTCGCTGAGCGTGACATGGGCCTGGAGATGCTCGCGCTCTCCGGGAATGCTCTCGACCTTGACCGGAAAGCGCCGCCCGGCTGCGAGGTTGATGGTCTGCGCGACCTCCGCCGCCCGCGGGCTCAGCTCCGGCACGCCGGGCAGGCCCGTCCCGAGCTCGTAGCGATAGGTCCGCCGGCCCAGCATGGACAGCCATTGCGGGCGCTCCTGCGGCGGAAGGCGGTCGAGCAGCGCGATCGAGGTGGCGACGTCGTTCTCCAGCGTCGTGTACATCGTCGCCTTGGCGCTCACGGTGCGCTCGTAGAACAGCACGGCGAAGGACAGGATATGCGCCGCCGCGAGGCCGGCGAACAGGATCAGGAACAGGCGGGAGCGCAGGGTGCGCGGCAGATGCAGGAACCTGCGCATCCGGATGGCGAAGCTCATGGCCGGGCCGTGACGATCTCGACCGGCATGGCGAGGACATAGCCCTCGCTGCGAACGGTCTTGATATAGGCCGGCTCGCGTGCATCGTCGCGCAGGCGCTGGCGGACACGGCTGACGAGCAGGTCGATCGAGCGGTCGAACAGCTCGGCCTCGCGCCCCTGCGTGAGATTCAGGAGCTGGTCGCGCGAGAGC
Organism: Bosea sp. AS-1; assembly: GCF_002220095.1. Classification (GTDB taxonomy): domain Bacteria; phylum Pseudomonadota; class Alphaproteobacteria; order Rhizobiales; family Beijerinckiaceae; genus Allobosea. Next base: position 1,805,168 of record NZ_CP022372.1, on the reverse strand, counting down.
ACGCGCTGCGGATGATCGAGGAAGACCCGCAGCAGGCGGTATTCGGCGCCGCTCAGCGCCACCGCGGTGCCGTCTCCGTCGAGCAGGTGGCGCGCGACGGTATCGAGCTGCCAATCCCCGAAGGCGAGCAACTGGCCGGCCTCGGTGACCTGCAGGTTCGGCGGCATCATCCGCGTGCGGCGCAGCACCGCCTTGATCCGCGCCAGCAGCTCGCGGGCGACGAAGGGCTTCGCCAGATAGTCGTCGGCGCCCATCTCCAGCCCGACGATCCGGTCGGTGTCGTCGGTCCGGGCGGTCAGCATCAGCACCGGCGTCGCCTTGTGCTTCCCGGCCCGCAGCTCGCGGCACAGCACGAGGCCGTCATCGCCCGGCATCATCACGTCGAGGACGATGAGATCGACCCGGTCCGCCTCAAGGAAGGCGCGCATCTGCCGTCCGTCGGCTGCCGTCGTCACCCGCAGGCCGTTCTTCTTCAGATAGCTCGATACGAGATCCCGGATCTCCCGATCGTCGTCGACGACGAGCACGTGGTCGATGTGGTCCATCGGCAGGGCTTCCCGCTTTCGTTTCCCGAGCCATAGCAGAGGCCGGGCTGTCTCGATCCGGCGTTCCGCGAGAGATTTGTAGCCTCGTGTATCACGCGCCCGGCCCGACACGGACGCGGACAATCTTCCCGTCGAACGCCCCGCCGTCTTCCGGCACGGTGCGGAGCAGCATGAGGGCCGCGACGGCTCGGCCCGCTTGCACGGCATCCCCATCATGGAACGAGCAGGAAGGAAGCTCCGATGCACACGCGTATTGTTTCGATCGCCCTCGGCGGAGTCTTGCTGTCCCTGGCCGGAGCCTGGTCCGGGGCGCAGGCTGCGAGCGTGCGCAACATCGTCATCGTCCACGGCGCCTTCGCCGACGGCTCGGGTTGGCGCAAGGTGTCCGACCGCCTGACCGCGAAGGGCTACAAGGTCACGATCGTGCAGGAGCCGCTGACCTCCCTGCAGGACGATGTGGCGGCGACCCGGCGCGTGCTGGCGCTCCAGGACGGCCCGGCGATCCTCGTCGGACACAGCTATGGCGGCATGGTCGTCACCGAGGCCGGCCATGACGCCAGCGTGGCGGGGCTGGTCTATGTCGCGGCGTTTCAGCCGGAGAAGGGCGAGAGCCTGGGCACGCTCGCCGGCCGCAAGCCGGTTCCGAACGCGCCGCCGGATGCGATCAAGGCAACCGCGGACGGCTATCTCTATCTCGATCCGAAGGCCTTCCCGGCCGCCTTCGCGGCCGATCTCCCCAAGGCCGGGGCGGCATTCCTGGCCCGCTCGCAGGTCTTCGCGGCGAAGGCGGCATTTACCGCCGAGGCCGGCGATCCCGCCTGGAAGAGCAAGCCGAGCTGGGCGCTCATTGCGAGCCATGATCGGTCGATCAACCCGGAGCTCGAACGCGAGATGGCTCGCCGCGCGGGCAGCAAGGTCCGCGAGGTCGCTGCGAGCCACGCCGTCTATGCCTCGAAGCCCGCAGAGGTCGCCGAGCTGATCGTCGAGGCCGCCCGGGCCGTCTCCAACTAGGCGTCGGGGGTGGTGCCGATCCTCGCAGCCGGCCCCTCCTACACAGCGTTACAGAGCGGCCCGCAGGGAAAACATGGGAGATACGTCGGAGAGATCGAATGGCGTGCATCCGATGGAGGCCACCCGGCAGGTGGCTTCCGTCGCCCTCGCGAGGAACCGCCATGATCCTGTTCGTCATCTTCTATCTGGCCGGCGTGCTGACCATCGTCAGCCCCTGCATTGTTCCGGTCCTGCCCTTCGTCTTCGCGCGGGCCGGGCAGCCCTTCGCGCGCGGCATCCTGCCGATGCTGATCGGCATGGCGCTCTCCTTCTCCGCCGTCGCGAGCCTCGCCGCGATCGGCGGCAGCCGGGCCGTGCAGGCCAACGAGATCGGTCGCTGGACGGCGCTGGCGCTGCTCGCACTGTTCGGCATGACCCTCGTCTCGCCGCGCGCCGCGGCCTTCTTCACCCGTCCGATCGTGGCGCTCGGCAACCGGCTCGCGAGCGGCGCCGAGGCCGGGGCGCCCTCGATCGGCGGCTCGTTGGTGCTCGGCATTGCGATCGGTCTGCTCTGGGCGCCCTGCGCGGGGCCGATCCTGGGGCTCGTCCTGACGGGCGCGGCGCTGCACGGTGCCGATGCCGGGACGGCCCTGCTCCTGGCCGCCTATGCCGCCGGCGCGGCGACCTCCCTCGCCCTGGCCGTCCTGGCCGGCGGCCGGGTCTTCACGGCGATGAAGCGTTCGCTCGGCGTCGGCGAGCGGATCCGGCAAGGCGCCGGAGTCGCGGTGCTCGCGAGCGTGCTGGCGATCGGTCTCGGGCTCGATACCGGTCTTCTGACGCGGCTGTCCTTCGCCGGCACCACCGGTATCGAGCAGAGGCTGCTGGCAGGACTTGGTGGCGACGGCGCGACAGCGGCCGCTCAGCGCCTCGCCGAGAATGGCGGGCTCCGCCCGGCCGGCGCTTCGGCCGAGCCCTACCGCAGCCCGCTGCCGGATCGCGGAGCAGCCCCGGGTTTCGAGGGCGCCGTGACCTGGCTCAACTCCGGGCCGCTGAAGGCCGAGGAGCTGCGCGGCAAGGTCGTGCTGGTCAATTTCTGGACCTATTCCTGCATCAACTGCATCCGCACCCTGCCTTACGTCCGCGCCTGGGCGGAAAAGTACAAGGACCAGGGGCTGGTCGTGGTGGGCGTCCACACCCCGGAATTCGCCTTCGAGAAGAATGTCGGCAACATCCGACAGGCGATCGCGCGTTTCGGCATCACCTATCCGGTCGTGGTCGACAATGACTTCAGGATCTGGCGCGCCTTCCGCAACAGCTACTGGCCGGCGCTCTATGTCGTCGATGCCCGGGGCCGGATCCGGCACAGCCATTTCGGCGAGGGCGACGAGAAGCAGTCGGAGCGGGTGATCCAGGACCTCCTCGCGGAAGCGACCGGCAGCCGCGGAGCCGCCGATGGGGCCGTTGTCCCGAGCGCGCAGGGCGCCCAGGCGCCGATGGATCCGGCCCGGCCCGCGCGCTCGGGCGAGACCTATCTCGGCTATGGGAAGGCCTCCGGCTTCGCCTCGCCTGAGAGTGTCGCGGGCGACCGGCCGCGCGACTACAGCCTGCGGACGCTGCGGCTCAATCAATGGGGGCTCGCGGGCCGATGGACGGTCGGCGCCGAGAGCACTGTCCTCGATCAGCCGGAGGGCGGGATCGCCTTCCGCTTCAGCGCGAGGGACCTGCATCTGGTGCTGGGTCCCGGCCCGGCGGGCAGGCCGGTCCGCTTCCGCGTCACCATCGACGGCGTGGCGCCCGGCACGAGCCACGGCGCCGACATCGATGCCGAAGGCAACGGCACGATCTCCGAGACGCGGCTCTACCAGCTCGTCCGCCAGGCCGGCGACATCGGGGAACACATCTTCGAGCTCCGCTTCCTCGACGCAGGCGCCGAGGCTTTCGCCTTCACCTTCGGTTGACCAAGGCCGGGACGTTGGCCTTTCCGCGTGGATCTTCAGCCGGGATGGCTGAAGATCCACGGCCGGGTGCCTCGCCGCCTACGGAGCATCATGCGGGATACGAGATCGACTCGCTGAGAGACCGCCATCTTGCATCCGATTCAGCGAGATTCTCGGCCGCCATCCTGGCGACGGCGACAGCATCACGCCCGAGCAGGAGGCGCAAGGGCGGCTCCCTCATCGCCACGACGTCCATCAGGACCTGTGCGACCCGTTCCGGATCGCCCGGTTGATTGCCATCCGCTCCGCGTAAACGAGCGATTACGGGTTCGATTAAGGGCCTGTAAGCGTCGCTGGTATGGAGCGTCGCCATCGACGAACCGGCCCAATTCGTTCGCATGCCGCCCGGTTCCAGCACCGTGACCTTGATGCCGAAGCCGGCCACCTCCTTCGCGAGGACTTCCGAAAAGCCGCCGACGGCCCATTTGGCAGCCTGGTAGGCTCCCAGTCCGGCGCCGCCGACGCGTCCCCCAACCGAGGAAACCTGAATGATATGACCTGAACCCCGAGCACGCATGATGGGGAGCGCTGCTTTGGTCAGGTGAACGACACCGAAGAAATTAGCCTCGATCTGGGCACGAAACGCCTCATCCGTCATGTCCTCGATAGAGGCGACATCGGCATAGCCAGCGTTGTTGACCAGCACATCGAGGCGGCCGAAAGATTCAACCGCCGCCTGCACCGCATCACGAGCGCCTTTCGCGTCGGTGACATCAAGAGAAGCCGCCCTGATTCTGCTGCCATGTTTCACGACCAGGTCGTTCAGTTGGGCTCTGTCACGTGCGGTCGCGACCAGGTTTTCGCCAGCTTCCAGGACCGCTTCGGCAATCCTTTTTCCAAGACCCCGCGATGTGCCGGTGACCAGCCAGGTTCTTTGCATCGTCATCGATCGGAATCCTCCATTTGGATTCATGACGGCTTTGAGTTCGCGATGCCGCTCGTCCTCCGAGGCCCCCGATTCACGTCCGACGCCGGATTACGGGAAACCGCCGAATGGAGCTGACGGCTTGGGCGCCACACGGATGATCGTGCCGTGGCCGGCATCGCTCCAACGAGCTGGCGCCCCGCGCGGCGTGCCCTCGCTCCAACCTAGGGTGCGAATTTTGTGAAGACGTAGTCCCGCGCCTTCACCCGCGATTCATGGCAGGCGAAGCAGGTCTCGTGCTGGGCCTCGTCCACCGGCTTGCCGTCGATGAAGCGCCCGAAACCCCAGCCGCCGCTGGCGGCGTATTTCCGCGAATCCTTGACCATCACCTGCACGGTCGTGGCGGCCCCGGGGACGAGGGCGGATTCGAACTCGGGCGACTGGATGTGCTTCCATGCGAGCTTCACGAGCACCGTGCCGTCCGGAAAGGGCAGCGCCCCGGCACGGTAGGCATCGATCGCCGTCTGGTTGCCGACGACGGCACGAAGCTCGTTGAGAGGTTCATGCTCCAGCGCCGGCGCGACCAGCTCCCATTTGCGGTATCCGTCGGGTATCGTGACTCTGTAGATCGGCGAGGCGGGCTTGCCGTCCCCGTCGCCTCTGGCGATGGAGACGGCGCCGATGACGGCCATGGCGAGCGCGGCGCCGGCATAGGGCAGCGCGGAAAGGGCTTTCATCGGAGAACTCCCTTCCCACCGTCAGAGCCGGTCGGCGTCGATCACCGCCTGGGCGAATTCCCGTGGCGCCTCCTGCGGCGGGTTGTGGCCGATGCCGCCCTTGAAGAGCCGATGCTCGTATCGGCCGGTGAAGCGCTTCCTGTAGGCGGCCGGCTCGGGATGAGGCGCGCCATTGGCGTCGCCCTCGATGGTGACGGTCGGCACGCCGATGCTCGGGAAGGCCGCGAGCTTGCGCTCGATCTCGTCATATTTCGCCTCGCCCTGCGCCAGGCCGAGGCGCCAGCGATAGTTGTGGATCGAAATGGCGACATGGTCTGGATTGTCGAGCGAGGCGGCCGAACGCGCGAAGGTCGCGTCGTCAAGCTTCCATTTCGGCGAGGCCAGCTCCCAGATCAGGCGGGCGAAATCATGCGTGTACTTGCCATAACCGGCCTCTCCCCGCGCGGTGGCGAAGTAGTACTGGTACCACCACTGCAACTCGGCCTTGGGCGGCAGCGGCGCCGTGTTCGCCTCCTGGCTGCCGATCAGGTAGCCGCTGACCGAGACCATCGCCTTGCAGCGTTCCGGCCAGAGCGCGGCGACGATGTTGGCGGTCCGGGCGCCCCAGTCATAGCCGGCGATGACGGCCTTCTCGATCTTCAGCGCATCCATCAACGCGATGACATCGGTTCCGAGCGCGGCCTGCTGGCCGTTCCGCGGCGTATCGGCCGAAAGGAAGCGGGTCGAGCCATAGCCGCGCAGATGGGGCACGATCACCCGGTAGCCGGCCTTCGCCAGAAGGGGCGCGACCTCGACATAGCTGTGGATGTCGTAGGGCCAGCCATGCAGCAGCAGCACCGGCGGCCCGTCCGCCGGACCGGCCTCGGCATAGCCGACATCGAGCGCGCCGGCCTCGATCCGCTTCTCGGCAGCGAAGGAGGCATGGACGCCCTGCCCGGCGCTGCCCGGCGTTGGGACGGAAGCGCGGGTCTGGGCGCTGGCCGCGCCGATCGTGCCGAACTGCGCAAGGACGGTGCCGAGCGCCATGGTGCCGAGGAAGCTCCGCCGCGGGTGGTCGATCTGCTCTGACATGGCCCTGTTCCCTTTTGCTTGAATGCGGGGAAAGGAAGCCTGTCGGCTGTATCCGGGCTGTGTCGCAGGGCGCCGGAATTGAAAGCCCGCGTAGGATCGCGGTCTCCGAATACGCAAGGATACAATCGGCCCCGGCTCCCTGCTGCGGGGGCCCTCACGGCGGCCTTCGCGAAGGGTGGGCGTCATCGTATGCCAATGTATCCGGCCCCGGAAAACGGACGCTTCCTTGCGTATCGGTGCATTCCGCAAACATGCCGGACATGTCGGCTTGGGAATGGCTCTGCCGCAAGCCGCTGCCTGTTGCGGCGCCAAGGATGGAGCGCTCCATGACCGAGATCGAGAAAGTCCTCTACACCGGCAAGACCCATACGACGGGAGGGCGTGACGGCGCCTCCCGCAGTTCCGATGGCCGGCTCGACATCAAGCTGTCGCCTCCGGGCAGTTCGGCCGCCGGGACCAATCCCGAGCAGCTCTTCGCTGCCGGGTGGTCAGCCTGTTTCATCGGCGCGATCGGCATCGCCGCCGCGAAGCGCAAGCTCGCCCTGCCGCCGGATCTCGCCGTCGATACCGAAGTCGATCTCGGCATGACCGACGGCGCCTATTTCCTGCAGGCGCGTCTCAATGTCAGCCTCCCCGGCCTCGCCCCGGAGCTGGCGCGCAACCTCGTCGACGAAGCGCACCAGACCTGCCCCTATTCGAAGGCCACCAGGGGCAACATCAATGTCGAGCTGAACCTCGTCTGACGATGATCCGGGGCCGGCCACCCGGCCAGGCCGTTCGACCGTTCGGCTCGATGAGCGCCGGGTGTCGGCTTGCCGACGCCCGGCTTTCGTTCTGCGGCCAACAACTCAATTCGCGGTGCCGGTCAGCAGGGAGACGATCGCCGGGAGCCACGAGGCATCGTGGATGTCGCGGCTGTCCCAGGCGCAGGGAACCGCGGCGAACGCCGTCACCGCCAGGGCAACAAAGATCGTCTTGATCCTGGACATTCTTTTCATGGGTTGTTCCTCAGGTACCTCTGGACCGCGCGTTCTCAGGCCGGCACCGGCATGAAGACGGCCTTGGTCTCGAGGAAGCCCTCGAGGCCTTCCGGCCCGCCCTCGCGCCCGATGCCGGAGAACTTGCGGCCACCGAACGGCACGGAGGGCGCGAGTTCGACGCCATTGATGCCGACCTGGCCGGTTCGAACCCGGCAAGCGAGCGCATAGGCGCGCTCCACATCCCGGCCGTAGATGCTCCCGCTGAGGCCGAGATCCGTATCGTTCGCGAGGCGGATCGCCTCGTCCTCATCCTCGTAACCCTGGATCGTGACCACGGGGCCGAAGACCTCTTCGCGTGTGATCGCCATGTCGGTGGTCACGTTCACGAAGACCGTCGGATCGACCGGTCGGCTGCTTTCGCTGCGTCGAACGATGCTGCCCCAGGACCCGGCACGCCAGTCGCTCCGAAACCCGGAGCTTCAACACGACATGCTCGACACAGCGACGACGCCGGGCGGGGCTCAGAAGTTTCCCCGGGCAGCCTCGGCCAGGATCAGCTTCTCAAGCGTCAGGTCCGAGACAGCCTTGCGCAACCGCTCGTTCTCCTTCTCGAGGTCCTTCAAGCGCTTCACCTGGTCGCTCTTCAGGCCGCCGAACTCCTTGCGCCAACGATAATAGGTGAAGGCCGTCACTCCGAGCGTGCGGATCGCCTCGGCAACCGGCCGACCTTGCGACAACAACACGTCGACCTGCCGCAGCTTCGCGACGATCTCTTCAGGCTTATGCTTCTTCTGCGCCATAGCGGCATCCTCCAAGGCTCAAAAAGCCTACTTCACGGAGGACCACTTTTCAGGGGGCAGGCCAGGAGCGTCGACTACAGCTTCCTAATTGACACTCAACGAGCTCACGATGTCGACGCGAGATCCGAGAAGAGCCGGGTTGCACGTGCAAACGCGTCAAGCGAACCGCCGAAGCTCGATTTCTGGATTCCGACCGAGCGGCTGCGCAACCTTGAGCCTACAATCGTAGCGGCGTCCGAAAAATACGGAGCAGTTCAGCCCTCGACGTTCAAGGCGTGTGCCGATTCCGCGAAGGCGTTAGACGACGCACCTGCGCATACCTTTAAGCTCGTGCGTGAAATTCGGGTGAGTGAGGCCTCGGGTGTTTATCGCTTGGTCCTGGCGACGCAGAACGAAGGCTGGGCTCGGCGATGGGACGAGCACGATAAGCCGTTGAACCCCGACCTACTCGTTGACAAGTCCACCTACTTCTTCGTTTGCGACGCCGACCAGCACGGCCGCATTTCGAAGATCGAGCTCTACAAGAAGGAGTGGGGAGGAAAGCTGAGTATGTATCGGCAGGTCGCATACTAACTGCGGGTTGAGATAATGCCTTCCCTGCTTGAGGCCGCGCATGCTTGCGTTGTTCTCAGGCCAGCAAGCCCTTTTGATCGGCCGAATTACTAAGCTATTGCACGGTAGGCTTGCGCCACTTCCGGACATTGAGTGTCGGCCCGCAAGCAGACATTCGGGTGGGCCTCGGCGAATTACTCCCACTGATGCCGGTCTCAAAAAAGTTCTACTTCTTCTTCAGACCCATCGCCGCGGACATCCGGGAGAACGCGCTCTCGCACGCCGACATTGAGATGACACAGGCTCGCGGTAGGTGCCAAACCAACTCTACCCGCCGACACGTTAGGAAACGCTGTGAACGTTCCCGTCGTAGGACGCTTCGTCTTCAAGCGCGCCGAGCTCTGGGCTGACGGCGTGATCCATGTCCTCGGTGTTGTCCTGGGGCTGGGGGCCGTCGCGACGTTGATCGTCCAGGTCGCCAACAGCGCGCCGCTGTTCGACCTGCTTCCCGTTTCGATCTATGGCGCCGCGCTCCTCGCAGTTCTGATCGTCTCGGCCACCTACAACATGTGGCCGATCTCACCGCACAAATGGTTCATCCGGCGTTTCGACCATTCGGCGATCTACGTGCTGATAGCCGGCACCTACACCCCATTCCTGATGAAGCTGAGCGCGAGCATTGTCGCCCAGGCTCTTCTCGCCATCGTGTGGCTAGCAGCCACTGTCGGCGTCGCGATTAAAGTGGCTTTGCCCGGCCGGTTCGACCGGCTGTCGATTGCACTCTATCTCTTGATCGGGTGGAGCGGGCTCCTGATCTGGGAGAGTGTCAGCCTCCTGCCTGCGATGACCCTCTGGCTGATCGTCGCAGGCGGCATCCTCTATTCGATCGGCGTCATCTTCCATATCTGGGAAAGCCTGCCGTTCCAGAATGCGATCTGGCACGGCTTCGTCCTCGTGGCTTCCGGCTGCTTCTATGGGGCTGTGTTTCGGGCGTACGCGATAGCGCCGGCTGCGTGAGCTGTGGTCGATACGGACATCCGCATTCTACGGAGTGATCTTCAGTTGGAGCCCATCTTTGCCGGCGGCGCTCGCCACCAGCCCGCATGACAATTTGAGACATCAAGTGACAGTGTTCGATCAAAAAATCGATCTAACACTCATGAAATACGATTATAATCGCCAGATTCGAAATAATATGAAACTACATAGCTCCTTGCCTTGTAAAGCCATCTTACGCACACCATTTTAAATCAATCTCGAAACGCATCGGGAATTTACTTCAGGGAATTTGCGCGAGGCGCCCCGATGTGGGCAAAACGGAGCCCGGCCATGACAAATATTTCCGGCCACTGGTTCATTTATCGCGTTTGGGCCGCAGACCGCTATCTGGTTTGGATCGCGCATGGTGGCCTCATCGCCGCGTTCGCACTGGTCTTCGCCCTCGTGCTGAAATGATGCCTTCCATGGAACCGCATCTGGAAAAGGCTCGGCTTGCAGCCGCAGGCTATGCTCCAGCGCCGGAGGCCTCGGCCCTGATCTATGGAATGATCGGCATGGCGCTCTTCAGCGTCGGCATGTGGGGAGCGGGCAGGTTCTATGACCTGCCGCTGATACCCCACTTGTCGTTGGTTGTTGTCGGCTCGCTGATCGCGTTTCCCGTTGGCATCTGGCTACGAAAGAAGCGGAAGCGGCGCCATGTCGAGGCCTATCAGGCTGAGCTGGTGCGTCTTGGCGGGGGGCACCGGTCATGAGCATCGACTTTCCCAACTCGATCCGGCGTTACGAACCTGGCCGGGGCTGCGTAAGCTTCTGGGGCTCTGAAGCGTCATTGGAAGTCATGTTCCAGATCGAGCTCGACGTTCTGCGGACTTTAAGCCCCGCTGTCATCGACGGAAGCGAGGGTTCGTTCCTTGTCGCATTCGACCTCAATCGCTCAGCCATATTGCAGGCCGCTCGCTCCGCCTATCTGAAGAAGCGCGGGGGCTATCATCGGCTCTCGGCCGACGCCTTCCGCTAGCAAGGGCCGGGAGGCTATCGGCCGCGCGTAGCGGATCAGCGCGGGCGGCAGGTGGGTTTCGGCCTGCCTCACATGGCGACTTCGCCTTTGTCCGGCCATCGTCAATCGCAGGAGCGCGCGACATCATGAGCGAACGGCGAGAGCTATATCGCAGTCCCACCGGCGACTGCTGGTTTCTGGGGCGGGAGCCGACGAGCGGTTCAGCATTCGTGATCCATCAACCGAATGGTCCGGGAGGTGGCCAGCTGTCGCATATCGAATTGGGAGCCTTCCTCGTCTCAGGAAAGTCGGACCGTCCCGAGCAACAGTCCTTGCTCCGCCTCATCGGGACGCTCGTCGATGTACCTCCCTACGCAAATCGGACGTGACGTCGTGATACGGGCGACCAGCCAAGTTATTGGCACGGCGTCGCGGCGTTTTTTGTAAAACGCACTCACCGAAACTTGATTTAAGCTTCGTTTTTTTGCGTTGTAAAATAATTCTGCAAATTTCGCTGAATCTCTGACGCCTTCAGCAAAATCAGAAGCTCACAATACCTAAAACGTGACTTGCGACGCGCATCGAAAGAGCGCTCAGTTCAGCTACAGTTGTCTCCATACCGCTTCTGGAAATGACCGTCGTGGCGCCACTGACGCCACCAAGCGGAGACACAAACCATGCTCAACGGAACCGGCTCGGTCGCTTTACGCAGTGGCCGAAGGCTGCCCGCCAAATATCAGTTTGGCACGCATCAGGAGCATCATTGGGTCGGATATCTGATTTGCGATACGGAATTTGTCGATCCGAGCGAGTTTTCCTACAAAATTCTCCTTCAATGCGAAGGTGGCATAGCGGTTGAACTCGCCGTTACCGACTGGACAGACCAGTATATGGCAGTCGTGGGGCGCCCGTTACCGGAGTTCGATCAAGTCGCTTGAACGAAGATCGTGGATCGAGCGGCGTCAGCTTTGTCGCTGGATTGCTCCGAAGCGCGTTGCCGTTCGACTTGGTATCACAGGGACGTCAAACGGCCACAATGATCGTCCAGTAATAAACGATCGACGGAGTCGTTTATCTGGCATCGCGAAATCGCGGTTTGCCCGACTTCTTTTCTCTTTCGACATCGCTCGCCGCTTTGCGGCATCCGCTGCCGGCATGATGCCGGCCGTTTGACACGTCGCGTGGCCGAGCCGCGCGCTATGGGATTCACATGAACAAAACCATCGACAAGAACAAAAAAGAACACGGTATCGGTAAGGCAGCGCCAGCACCTTTGTCTCCGCGCCCCTCGCCGATCTGCAAACCCGTTTCCGGCGGTCTCTCGCGCGCTGAATTGCGTGAGATCGTCGCTGAGATCCTGGGTTGAGGGGGAGAAGAACCATGAATCTGAATCATCGCGAGCGACGCCCTCAGAATCGAGGTGGCCGGGTCGAGGCACCGCGAGCGCCCGACCTTCAAGCCAGATACGAGCGAACGCTCACCCTCGCACGCGGGTCGGAAATGATCGGCGACAAAGTTGAAGCCGAGCGCTTCTATCAGCAGGCCGATCACTATCGTCGCCTGTTGAACAACCAAGCCGCTTAGCGGGAGTCAGGTCTGCTCCGGCTGACGATCGACGATCGCGATACCACCATGCCGCGCTGCGAGCCCAGCGGCTTCACGGTAGATTCTTCGACGGGATCGTCGCGCGATCTGAGCGCTCGTCAGCCTCCTTGCGCAGCCGCTGTTCCTTCAGCCGGGCCGTCTTCGCGTCGCGCTCCTGGTTGAGGCTTTCAGTCTCCGACAGAAGGCGATTCCGCGACAGCGATTGAGTCTGCGTCTTCAGGAACGCAGCCTCCGCCTGGGTCCGGGATTTTGAGTGCTCGGTCATTCTGCTTTCCTCCTGATGGGCGGCTACAGCCGCCGCTCCGCCCGGTCTCGCTCCGGATCATCCCCTAGAGCCGGGTACCGGCGATTTAGCCTTTGCTTTTGAAACGATGATCTGGTCGTGCCCGATCGCCCTTTCGCGGCCGTCGATGCCTCGAACCCGATAATGACGCTCACCGCTCTCCCGCGCCGGCATCACGCGAATAATCTCGTAATCGCCCTCTCCAGAGCGATCGGCGAAGCCGAACGACAGGCGCACGGTGTCGCCGACCTTGATGGGACGTTCGGTCATGGCTTTTCGCTTTCGAGAGCGGGCTGTCCGGCGGAAAGCCGCTTGTCTTTGTCGGGCGCATTTGTGATTGCGCAGCCCGGCTCCATCGCTTCCAGCAGTGCTGCGACCTTCACCGTGGCGAAATGGCAGAAGGTGTCCGAGACCGCATATGGCAGGACGATCATGTCGCTGTGGCGTATCGCGCCGCAGGTGTAGACGACGTTCGGTACGTAGCCCTCCCGTTCCGAGGACTCGGGCTGGACGAAAGGCTGGCGCAGGCGCCCCAGCGCTTTCGAAGGGTCCGCCTTGTCGAGCAGGACCGCACCGATCGTGTATTTTCGCACCGCCCCGACGCCGTGGATCAGGAGCAGCCAGCCCTCGTCGAGCTCGATCGGCGAGCCGCAGGTGCCGATCTGCACGAACTCCCACGGGTATTGCGGCTTCAGGATCGCGACGCCGCCGTTCCAGCTCAGGAGGTCGTCCGAATAGATCAGGTAGAGGTTTTCATTGTCCTGCCGGGAGATCATCGCGTAGCGACCGCCCAGCTTGCGCGGGAACAACGCCATGCCCTTGTTCACGGCGGCGGAGCCTCGCAGCGGAGACAGCCGGAACGACAGGAAGTCGCGGGTCTCGATCAGCTCCGAGCGGATCGACCGGCCGTTATAGGCCGTATAGGTAGCACGATAGACGGTGCCGTCATCCTCCTCGAACGCGACGAAGCGCGCGTCCTCGATGCCGTTCGACTGCGACGCGGTCACGGGAAAGATCACCCGCTCGCTGATGTCGCTGTCGGCCGCGAAGACGACCTCGACGTCCTCGCCATCGAGCCGCGCCATCCGGTTGTGCAGGGTGGCGATCGTCGCCAGGCGCGAGGTTGGGTCGATGCTGACGCCACCACCGGCCGCGATCGATCCGGAGCGGAATGTCAGGGACGAGATGTGCCCCTCGCCAACCGCGCGAACGCTGAGGATGAAGCGAAGCCCGCCGGCTGGAGCATCGGACTGGTCGGGATGCGCGACAATGCTCGGGTTGAAGAGCGCTGCCGCCTCGAACGAATACTCGTGCAGGAAATAGGCCCCGACCAGCTGGCGCTGGACCTTGGTGAAGGCGCCGTGAGCGGCGAAGGCATCCTCCATCTCATCGGCACGCGTCTCGAACCGCTCCAGCAGGTTGCGGTGCCGGCCGTTGAAATTCTCCAGCACCTCGGCAAGCAGGTTCGTCGCCTCCTCCGGGGCGAGCGACAGAACCCGGTCGACGATGTGGTTCGCCTTCGCCTTCTCGGCGGGAATGAAATCCCGTGGCTCGCCCGCGGGGCCGAACCGACGCACGACGACCCGGGAGGGGTCGGGATGCAGGTACAGGGTCTGCCGGTTCAGGAAACTGGGCTGGGACAAGATGTCCGCCGATCTGTTTTGAGCAAGGTCGCCGAAAGCTCAGGCGTGCAAGATACGAAGTGGCGTTAGTTTCGGGCGATCCCCGCTGACGCGGGCAAGCTGGCGAATCTCGGCGAGGCTGAGCAGGTACGATACGACGGATTCACCGCCGCGGTTCTCATTTGGCCGATCGCGATGGAGGCCGTCGCGGCAGGCCCCGGTATCCAGGTCGACCAGGGGCGTGGAGAGGTCATTGTCGCCCAGGAACCAGGCGAAAGCGCGCGCAGCTTCGTTACGCCATTGCGGATTGCCATCGGCGCGCCAGGCTGCGAGGCAGGCCGAAATCGCCGCCGTCGCTTCCAGCGGCTGCTGGTCGAAAGCCTTCGGCGTGCTGCGCCTGTCGCCAAAGCTCTCCGAGCCGACCGGCCTGAACAGGCCTGCCCGCGTCGTCTGGAGATGCGTGAGCCAACGCAGCGAGCGCAGCCCGGCCTCGACATAGGCCGGCACCTTTATCGCGAGCCCCGTCGCGATCAGCGCTTGGGGCAGGCGCGCGTTATCATAAGAGAGCCCGTCCTCGAACCAGACCCAGTCCGGCGTTTCGGCCGCTGCGAGGAGGCCAAGCAGGCGGTCGGCGAGAAGCGTACGGAGCGAGGTGGCAGCCGCCGTGGTGCAATGGGCATCGAGGCCCAGCAAGGCAAAGGCCCAGGCGCGCGGGGAACTGAAACGCTCGATGGCTGTCAAGGCTTCGGCGAACAGGGCTGCCGCCCATCGCCGCCGCGAAGCGCTCGCATCATCGCGCGCGCAGACACCCAACGCCCAGAGTGTGCGCCCGTGGCTGTCTTCCGACCCGGCTTCCTCGAGCCAGCGCCGATCGAAGCTCATGAAATTGCGGAAGCGCTGCCGATCGGGATTCCAGGCGTGCTGCACGAATGAGGCGAAGCGCGCCGCGAGCGCGTCCGGCAGGCGCGACTCGCCGGTGCCGTTCAGGGCACAGGCCAGGAGCAGAGCGCGAGCATTGTCATCAACGCAATAGCCATGCGAGCGGTCCGGCACGGAATGGACGGCATGCTGGAACAACCCGGTATCGTCGCACATGGACAGAAGGTGGCCGGTCTGCATCTCCGGCGGCGGGACCGTTGTCGGCAGGGCCCTCGGCTGGCTTGAGCCCGCAACAGCGCTCAGCACACGACCGCGGCGGGCCGTCTCGAAGGTGGCGAGATAGCGTTTCGCGGTCCGCTCCCAAGTCATCGAACGGCTGCTCGCATAGGCGCGCAGCCTCATAGCCTGGCGCCTGGGCGCATCGGTCAGCAAGCCTGCAATCTCGTTACCGATGGCGACGACATCGCCGAACGGCACCAGGATGCCGCGCCCGTCCGCAAGCAATTCCCTGGCGTGCCAATAGGGCGTCGAAACCACGGCCTTGCCCAGCCCGAAACTGTAAGACAACGTGCCCGACGTCATCTGCGCCTCGTTAAGATAAGGCGTGACATAGACATCGCACATCGAGATGAAGCCGAGCAGCGTCGCCTGATCGACGAACTGGTCAAGGAAGACGACGTGGTCCTCGACCCCGAGCTCGCGCACACGCGCCATCAGGCTTTCGCGATAGGCCTCGCCATGCTCACGGACGAGATGAGGATGCGTCGCGCCCAGAACGACATACATTGCATCGGGGCGGCGCCTCAGGATCGAAGGCATCGCGTCGATCATCACCTCGATGCCCTTGTTGGGCGACAGCAGGCCGAAAGTCAGGATGACGGAGTGGCCGCCGAAGCCCAGCCTTTCCTTGGCTTCATCGGGCTCGACAAAGGCAAATTCGGGAATGCCGTGCGCGATCACCTCGATCTTATCCGCCGGCAATCGATAGACGGTCCGCAACAGGTCGCGCCCCTTCTCCGCCATGACGACCACGCGAGCCGAGGCATCGACGATCCGTTCCATAACGTCGCGCTGCGCAGCATCGGGTTCGGCCAGGAGCGTGTGCAGTGTCGTGACCACGGGCATGGTCAGGCGCGACAGTAGCGCCATGATGTGGCTCCCGGCCTCGCCACCGAAGATACCGAATTCGTGCTGGAGGGAGACGACGTCGAAGCGGCCCTCGTTCAAGAAGTCGGCGGCACGCGCATAGTCTTCGAGCCGCTGGTCGGAAATCTGGCAGTGCACGGAAAACGGATAATCGTAGCTCTCGGCATGGTCATTCATGGCGACGATGGAGGTGTCGACATCGGAGGATGCGATCGCCTGCTGTAGATCGGTGGTGAAGGTCGCGATCCCGCAGCGTCGGGGCAGCGAGTTGCCGATGAAGGCGATACGTTTGGTCGGGCTCATGATCGTGCCTCCTTGGACGGGACTGGCGAATTCAAAACGGCCTGAGGCGGCCCGGTCGGCGGTGAAACCGTCTCGCGGAACCGGGGCATGTCGTCGCCGTCGACACGGCGCAGGAGATCCCGGCTGGGTGCCGCCTCGTCATAGGCGACGAGGCAGGACATGCCGGCTTCGCCCGGCACGATGCGAGCGCTCTGAGCCTCGATGAAGCAGCCCTGACCGACGCCGATTTGGAGCGCGCCGATCGTGGCATCGCCGGCGATGGCGAGCACCCAAGTCTCGCATCGGACATCGAGCTCCCAGACCGATCCGGCAGGCAGATCAACCCGTTCGAAAACGAAATGAGGGTTTGCGACGAGCACGGTCCGGACGTCATTCAGGCGCCGCGGCGGTATGGTTCGTTTGGTGGGGCCTGCATCAGCGACCGCAACGCCTTGCTCGATGTGCAGTTCGCGGGCCCGGCCGTGGTCGAAAAGCCGGAACGTCGTGTCGCTGCGCTGCTGGATCTCGACGAGCACGAGACCTGCGCCAATCGCGTGGATCGTCCCGGCCGGGACGGCGATGACCTCCCCCGCATGCGGCTTATGCCAGGCGACAAGCTGGGCGATCGAGCCATCGGCAATGGCCGCCCGCAATTGCTCCGGGGGAACGACTGCCTTGAGTCCCACTCCGACCGTGGCGTCAGAGGCCGCGGACAGGATGTACCAGGCTTCGGTCTTGCCGCGCGGCAGACCCATCCCATGGGCGGCGGCATCGTTCGGATGCACCTGGATCGACAAAGCTTCCTGCGTGAACAGAAGCTTGAGCAGCAAGGCTGGCTCCGGCCCATGCTTGTCGCAGCGCTGGAACCAGAGTTCGCCAATTGGAACGCTGGAATGCCCTGTTCCGCTCCAGGGAAGCAGGTCAGTCGATCCCCAGGGCTTGGAAAACATCTCGATGCAGGCTTGTTCGAGCGCCATTATAGGGCTCCTGGTTCGTACGGCCGGAAATCGACCGACGGATCGTCGCGCGCCGGCCTTGGGCAGCGGCGGTTCGTGGGGGCGCCGGCGCACGCAATCGCGTATCGCGAGTTGCGTCGGCTGGTTGGCACGCGTCAGAAGGGCGTCAGCCGCACTCCCGGTTTTGAAGCAATTTTCCGAACGATCGGGCCGCTCGACGCAGCCTCGAAACGCGCCAGAGCTCAGATGAGGCGTCAAATGCGCCGCCGCGACAGCATGCTGGATCAGCGAAGGCCGTCGCGTGGCCTCCTCGCGAGGTCGTTCTAAGCGCTGATATCAGCCTCCAACGCGCTGGCCAGTTCGCCCGGGCTCACCGTGAACACCTGGGAACTGCCAGACGAAGACAACGACGGCGTGTGCAGCATGGTGGCGATCTGGCGGTAAGCGAGGAACGAGGTGGCTCGAATCTCCTCCTCGTCGACCACAACGCGGTAGGTGCCGGCAGGCTGCATATGGTCGATCGCGCTCAATCTGAAGGGCTTCCTGAACGTGACCGTGGTTTCCCGGCTACGAATGTTCACGTCAGCTCTTCTTCTTCGGCTTTCCCGCAAGTTCGAGCGCTACCGGCAGACCCTTCGCCGATACGGGCACTGCCGCCGCTTCCTTTTTCTTCTTGGGCTTCTTGGCCTCTCGGTTGCCGCGCATCTGTCCCTTGGCCATATGAAACTCCTCTTGCCGAGCAGGGCGGCGACATGAGCGCCACCATTTCCACGCTGCTCACGCGGAATGGCTCATGATCGACGGACGATGTCGCTGCGTACGGCTGTCGCCGTTGCGATCGTCTCAGGTCTTGGACATGCCAAGCGTTTCGGCGCAGGCCTTGGCGACGGCCGAGTCCGGCGACGTGCTGCCGATCATCGTGGCCCAGCCGCCCTTGGCGATGAAATCGCCCTGGCTCCACGAACTGATCTTCTTCAGCTCGGCGAGGGCGGCATCGGCATTGGGTTGCTTTTGAAAGTTGCTCACGC
The DNA here is from genome assembly GCF_002220095.1 of Bosea sp. AS-1. GTDB lineage: Bacteria > Pseudomonadota > Alphaproteobacteria > Rhizobiales > Beijerinckiaceae > Allobosea. The sequence continues at coordinate 1,786,834 of NZ_CP022372.1, read as the reverse complement.
AGATCGGGGACAAGGCCGCGACAACGGCATTCTCAGCCCGGAGCTTCGCGACACGTTCGCTCGACGAAGCGGTGGACCACCCACCCCAGGTGAAGCCGAGAACGGCAAGGGCAACAGCGCCGCCAACGGCGCCCCAGATGGTAGGTTTGGTTTGAGAGGGGATTTTCATGGAAAATCCTTCCGGTTTGCGGAAGAAAAGCCTCCCGTGAAATAATCTATCATATAATTAGAAAATAATCCTGTTTATTTATCTCGCAAAGGCGAGGCCGAATATTATTTTCGTTTCGCGATCTACGTACTTTCCTGATGCCGAAAATTTTGCTTCGGCTGCAGGGAAATCGGATCATATGGTTCCCAAGCCTTGCTCATTCGAGATGATGCGCTTGCCGGCCACATCGCGCTGCCCGGAAGCAGACCTTCCAGATGTCAGCTAAGGGCCAGGTTAGCGCCTTCGCTTGAGCCGAACGCGCAGCTTTAGATCAGTCCATATAGGAGGAGACAGGCGAATTTCGGAACCCATGTCTGGGAACCCCCGGGAATCTGAGCCGACGCGCCGTTCCGGGTCATTCCAGCACGGGTGATTTGATGAGCAGGATGAATGGAGCGACTTTTGCCGCCGACGACGAGGCACGGCCGACGGCCGCGGATCTGGGACGATACGAGCGCACCTATGCGCAACTGGGCAACAACGGCGCCCGCTACTTCATGCTGTGGCAGCTCTCGACGGCCCATGCGATGCTGCTGGAGCAGGAAGGCGATCGGATCCATCCCGAATTCGGCGGCCTCAACGGCCGGCAGCTTGCCGAAGGCGCGAGGGCTCAGGCCCGCTTCTTCGCATTCATGGTCGCCGAGCCGCCGGCCCGGAGTGAGGAGGACCTCGAGCGCAAGATCACGACCTATGAGGCAATGATCTTCCAGGAGGACGAGATGCGCCGCTCGCATGCGGCGGTCATGGTCGAGACCGCCATGCATGTCGACGCGCGCAGGCTCGGCATCAATCTCAGAAAGCTGCCGATCGATGCCGCCACGACGAGCCGGCACTGAGAGGCGGCCATGTCCTATATCGTCTACGACCTCGAAACCTCCGGCCTGGCGCCGCAGTGGAACGTACCGCTTCAGGCGGCGCTGATCCACTGCGACGACAACCTCCAGCCGCTCAGCGAGCTCTCGCTGCGCTGCCGGCTTCCGGCCCATATCGTGCCGGCGCCGGGCGCGCTGTTCACCACCGGCATCGGCCCGGCTCAGCTCGAGCAGGCGCCGATGTCGAGCACGGAAATGCTCATCGCCATCGCAAAGGCGCTGTCTGCCTGGGCGCCGTCGACCGTGATCGGCTACAACACGATCCGGTTCGACGAGGAGATGCTGCGGCACGCGTTCTTCACGCATCTCTTGCCGCCGTACGCGACCCAGCTTGGCGGTCATCGCCGGGCCGACCTGTTGACCATGGTCAGGGCGGTAGCAATGCTGGAGCCCCAGGCCATCACCGTGCCCATAAACCCGATCGGCAAGCCGAGCTTCAAGCTCGGCGATATCTGCAGGTCGAACGGCATCGCGCTGGCCGAGGATGAGGCGCATGACGCCCTGGCGGATACGCGAGCGACGCTCGCCCTGTTCCGGCACCTGCGCCAGGTCGCGCCCGCAGCGGTCGCGATGATGCTCGACAACGCCGACAAGGCCACCCCGAACCGGATGCTCGCCGGCGGCGAAGTCCTGCTCCTTGGCGGCGCCTCGAAGCTGAGCCCGATCGTCGGCATCACGCCGAACCCGACGGTCGCGACCTCCTGGGCGACGGTAGACCTGACCATCGACCCGGCAAGCTATCTCAACGGCAGCGCGGAGGAGATCGCAAAGCTCCTCTCCGGCCCAGGCCCGCGCCCGGTCAGGCTAGTGCGGACCAATGCCCAGCCGATCCTGCTGGCCTATGCGCAGGGCTGCCACGCCCTGCCGCCGGACCTCCGCGATGACGTACTCTACCACGAGCGGGCGGCATATGTCCGCGACCACGCCGGATTCCGGTCCAGCCTCGCTGCCGCAATGGCAAATCGCTTCGCCGATCGCGAGCCGTCGCCCTATCCGGAGGCGAGCCTCTACGGTGGCGGATTCCTCTCAACCGAGGATGCCCGGCTGAGCGCCCGCTGGCACGCTTCGCCCTGGCAGGATCGCCCGGCCATTGCGGCACAGTTTCGAGACGAGCGGCTGAAAGCCTTTGCAAATCGGTTGATGCTGCTGGAGGCGTCGCAGGACATGTCCCCGGTCGCCTGGCAGAAGGAGCAGGCCTGGCTGCGCGAGCGCCTGACCACCGAGGCCGCGGTGCCGTGGCTGACCTTGCCGATGGCGCTGCGGCAGGTCGGCGAGCTGCGTGCCGGGCTTGCCGAGGACGAGGTCGGCCGCCGCGCCCATCTCGATGAAATCGACCGGTGGCTCCGCCAACGCAGCCAGTACTTCCAGCTGGCGGTCTGACGGAAGCCATCTGCCCTGACGACGAAGGCGCCCCGACCGGGCGCCTTTTCCATGTTGGGATCGAGAGGGAAGCGCAGCCGGGATGGCTGTAACCCCAATGAAAGTTCGGAAGATGACGAAGATGAATGAGGGCGGCCGCTCGCTCGCCCCGCGCGCGAGCAAGGCGATCGACGAGCAGGCGGAGACCGCCCTGCACGATCCCATCACGGTGGCGATGGAGACTGCCGCCGGGGATGGTCCGAGCGTGGCCGAGCTGGTCGCCTTCCGGCGCCAGCAGCTCGATCTCAAAAATGCAGCGCGGAACGCCAAGAACCTGCATTCGGAGGAGTTCAGGGTTTGGCTCTCGCGCGAGAGCGGCGACGATGTCGGCGAGGCCGTCTGCGGTGGGCTCGAGATCATGAGCATCAGCCTGATTGCGCTTGTCGCGCTCTGGCCGGCCGACGATCTCGACGCGGCAGAAGCAAAGCTCGCGCTCGATGCGAGGACCGGCGTGCAGTTGCACAAGCGCGAGAAGGACTTCGATAGCAGCATGGACGCGAACACCGCCCGGCGGATCCGCTGGCGGCGTGGCGCCTTCGCGGTGCCGTCGCTGATCCTGCCGCCGGCGCCGGCTGCGCCGCAGTCGGATGATCGTGGCCTCGCATCCTGGCCGCTGGAGCGCTTCGACCTGGTCGAGCATCTGCCGAGACGCGGCGGACCGCCTGCCTTCGCCGACCGGCAGGTGCTCGAATGGTCCCGCTTCGCCCGATCCGCGCCCGACCTCGATGCGCTTCTGCAGCGCGCGGCAAAAATGTTCGAGACCTGTGACCGCCTGCTCGAACTCGCCGGGCGCGGTCCTGCCAACGCCAGAGAGTTGACGGTGGCTGCCGAGGGCGCCCGGCTGATGGGATACCTCGCCGCCTGCCAGGTCATGATCTGGCCTGTCCACAACAGGGACGCGCTTGCAACCAAGAAGCAGGTCGTCGCGCTGATCAACAGGCGCGGCGAGGCTGGCGACCCTCCGGCGATGCAGTCGGCAGTCCGGCACGCCGCGGCCGAGGCGGCGTGGATCAAGACGCTGCCGTACGACGCCCGTGATCGTCTCGTCTTCGACTGGAACGAGCTGGTCTGACCGGACGCCAAAGAGAAGAGCATGAGGGAGGCGTCCGGGATCGGACGCCTTTCTCGATTCCAGGACCGAGGGAACGCGCAGCCACGTGGCTGTCACCCCCAAGGAACTGGGACGACTGACATGAAGACCACCACCACGCCCTCGCTTGCCGACATCGCGCTCGAGCTGCCGCTACGACGCGTCACCGACGACCTCTCCGCCTTCACCGACCGCCTGTCGCTGTCGGCGGGCGCGGAGAAGGGCTACGCCAGCTTCGCCGCGGAGACCTTCCCGGTCGGCGAGATGACCGAGCGCGCCATCGGCCACGCTGTCGAGATCACCCGCTTCCTCGCGCTCGCCGGCACGTCCGAAAGGGCGCAGGTCGCGTACTTCTTCGACATGCTGGTCGCGCTCCTGCTGCTCAACAATGCCGCGATGATCACCGTCGCGCTCACGCCACCGCGCCTGCCGGCCGACTTCGCCGCGCGTCAACGCGTCCTCGGCGATGTCATCGCGGCGGTCGGTGGCGATACCGGCTTCGCGGAGATCGCTCGTAAGGCCTTCGTCTATGGCGAGATCGGCGAACCCGCCGCGGTCGAGACGGTATTCCATGCAGCGACGGTGCCCGCTCTGGACGATACGCGTGATGGCCGCCCGACTGTCCTCGGCCTGGAGCAGGGTCTCAGCCTGATGGCCTTCCTGCGCGAACAGGCCTCGCCTGCGATCCTGGTCGAGCGCGCGGCCTTGCAGCTCGACGACGCCAACCGCTTCGCGCGGACGATCGAGGAGGATGCCGATCTCGATCCCGAGCGTCTCGACCGGCTTCAGCGCGCCTGCCACGGCGCGAACCTGCTGGCGGCGGCCGATCTAGCGCGGTCCTGCCTGATCGACGCGGTCACGGCCGGGGACCAAACCGTCCGGCGCCGGAACGAGGAGCAGTCGCTGCGCCTCGTCGAACAACGGCTGCGGGACATCGTGATCTTCGCTGGCGTGGCAGCCGATCGCCTCGGAGAGCTTCGTCGCATGCAACAGGAGACGGCCGATCGGTTCAAGCCGCTCTGATCCGGACTGGATCAGGCTCGGAGCATGCCGGGAGGGCGCCGCGGACCGCGGTGCCCTTTCGCGATTCCAGAGGCCGGACGAGGGCGTAGCCGACAGGGCTATGACCCACATGGAAAGCAAGACATGACCAGGAACGATTCTCGCGGCCCGCTGGCGCCGCACGACAATGCAAATGGTGGCCAGGATGGTCCGGCCGAGCTCATCCGTGATCCTCTGGCAGCGATCGCGGGGAGCATCAGTGACGATCCGTCGGTCGCGGAGCTGATCGCATTCCGGCGCAGCACGCCTGACCTTCAGGCTGTCGCGATCGACGCGAAGCGCTGTGGCGATGAGGCCGGGAGGCTGCTGCCCGGCAGCCATCACCCCGATCCGCACAACCGGGCCTGGGTCGCGCTCGCCATCGCCGGGCTCTCCTGCAGCGCGATCGTGGCGATCTGGCCCTGCGACACCGTTCACGACGCGCACGCCAAAATGGCGCTGGCAGAGGCCAGCGTTCTCCACGGTGACGATGCCGAGCGTGGCGAGGCCGCTATGCTCGATGTCACGGGCGCGACCCGGATCCGGATTCAGCGCGCAGCCTATGCGGTCGATCCGCTGATGGTGCCGCCGGGGCCCGCCGCCCCGTCCCAGGGGGATCGGGGCCTGGCGCACTGGCCGATCCGGCACTTCGATCTCGCCGATCTGACCCCGCCCTCGGCCGGAGACATCCTGCTCTCGCCCCGGGAGGTCGCCCGTTGGGGCCTGTTCCTGAAAGCGCAGCCGTCCTTCGAGGGCCGGCTTGCACGGGTCGAGCAGATGTTCGCGATTGCCGATCGCCTGCGGGTCCTGGCGCGGCAGGCGGAAGATGGCGCGCGCGATCTCCGCTGGGCCTGCGAGGGCGCGCTCATCCTGGCCTACATGGCCGCGGCGCAGATCGCGATCTGGCCGGCGCTGAAGCACTCGCCGGAAGCGCAGGCGAAGGAACGGCTCGTCACCGTCATCAACGCGCGCGCCAGCCGCGGCGATCCCGCGCACATGCAGGCGGCTATCCGGCATCTCGTCACGGAAGCCGCCTGGCCGGCCCATGGCTGGCGCCCCACCGCCACGGTCGTGGCTGAGCCGGACTGGATCCCGATCGTCTAGGCCAGTTCGAGGCGACCACACCATAGGTCTTCCGAGGAAGGGGTGGCGCCGCGCGGTGCCGCCCCTTTCGCGTTTGGTCCAGGCAAATGGGGAAGAGGGACAGGAGGAAGGGCGCTGCAGAGAGCAGATCACCCCTCATGAAAGAGCATTCCCGTGAAAATCAGCAAAACCGCCGACATCGCAGCGGCCTGGCGTTCGGCCGCTGCCGACGCCCCGCTCGTCGGCATTATCGACGAACTCGAGGCTCTCGAGTTCCTTGGCGACGAGGATCAATCTCTTCTTCGGCGGTGCGCTTCCGTTTGGCGCGAGCGTCCGTCGTTGCTGCCGATCCGGGCGCGAGCCTGCTTTCATGCCGCGCAGATCGAGGACCTCCTGTCGGCCCTCCGCGACGGCACCGTCACGGTCGACGACCTCAAATCCGATGCTGTCCGGGCCTGGGCGATCCTGATCAACGCGGGCAATATCGCGACGATGCTGATCGCGCCGCGCGGCGATGGGGATTATCGCGCACGCGCCGATCTGCGGCGCGCCTTGCGCCATCAGGCCCGCCGTTCGGGCGAGCCTGACCTCGCCTGTCGCGTCAGCCGGATGTGCGGCGGCGACTTCGTCGCGCTCAGCGAGGACGGGATGAGGCCGGCCAGGCTGCCGAAGATCCGGGCCGAACACTGCCTCAGCGCCGCGGCGGGCGAGCCGGCGGTATATCCAGCCGCGATGGCCCGGTCGCTGCAGCTTTGGCTCGCGACGCCGGTCGACCTCGCCGACGCCTTCGACGGTGCACGCACGCTGCTGCGGCAGGTTGATGTCTGGCGGCGCCTCCAGGGCAAGATTGCGGATTCTTCGCTTCTCGATGATGCCATCCGGGGGGCGGAGCTTCTCGCCTATTCTCGGCTTGCCCGGATCGGCGTGTGCCGGGCACTCGACGACGACGACCTCGCCATCAAGCGAGCCACCCTCGACCTGATCGCGCCGCGCGCCCGTGATCCCGATCCCATGCGCGCCGCGATCGAATGGGCCGTCGATCTCGGCAAGACGGTCAGCGATCCCGCCTGATCGTACCAGATACCAATCCCGAAAACGGAAAGGGCGCGCCTCCCCGGCGCGCCTTTCGGCATGACGACAGGGGAAGAGGCGAAGGGGCGGAAGAGCCGACCCCAGGGAAACAGGTTCAAGACCATGACCGATACCACCGCACCGACCCTGCGCGACCTCGTCTTCACGACCGACAGCGTGCCCGTCATCGACGAGCTCGCCGCGCTCGACGCTCTTCTGCCGGAGATGTCCGACGAACTTGAGCGTCACGCCACCTTGCTCGAACGGCTCCCGCCGCTCCTCGACCTGCGTGGCCGCGCAATCGTCCACGCCCGCGATTATCAGCGCTTCCTGACCCTCGCCGAAGCAGATCCCTCGGCGTTGGAGTACATGATCAACATCGGCAATGCGCTCGCGCTCCTCGCGCATGCCGGCGAGATCGCGATGCTGCTCGTCCCGCCGGGCTCGCCCGAGGACCACTTCGCCAGGGCCATGCTCGCGAAGGAGCGAGGCGAGCAGTATCGCAAGGGTGACGGTGTCCATGATGCCAAGCTAATCGAGCGCGCGCTGCGGAGATCCTTCGCCGACAGCCATCCGCGTCTCGTGATTGGATCGTGCATTCCGCCTGGAATGGAGGAGGCCGCCCAGCGCTTCAGCGGTGCCGTGCTGCCGCAGCCGGGCGCCGGCGATGGCAGCGGCCCCGACGTCTATCATCTCGAACATGGACTGGCGCTGGAAACCTGGTTCGACGATCCGCCTGATCTCGCTCTCCTGCTCGACGAGACGAGGACCCTGCTCTCGAGCATCGAGGCTTGGTCGCAGGCCGAGCCTCCATCTCCGTTCTGGTACGGCGCCCGGCGCGGCGCCCTCATCCTCGCCTATGCACGCCTCTGCCGGATCGGGCTCTGGCCAGCCCGCAGTTCCGACGATCTGATCGTGAAGATGGAGGTCGAGCGGCTGATCACCGAGCGTGCCGGTGACCCCAACGCGATGCGGGCCCTGGTCGAGATCGCGCTCAGTGTCGGGCGCCGCATCGCCAAGCAGAGCGGGCGCTTCGTGACCGTTCTCGGCGGCGTCGAGCTGTGAGCGTTGTGATGACGAACATATCATCCCCCGCTGCCGAATTCCTCGAGCACCGGCGCATGCTCAACCTGCAGTTCCTGCTCGATCATCTGCGGGACCAGCGTCCGGATCAGAGGATGCCCGAGCTGCAGGCTGAGCCTGCCCGCGATGAACCGGCCCCGGCCGGCGCGCCGATCGGGCCCTCGGTTGCGATCTTCGACAGAGCCGCCCTGCTCGTGCAGATCAGGCTCGCCCGTCCTGGCGATGACTTCGTCGAGGGTGGGCCGTCCCCGCCCTCCGCCTCCAGCGACGAGCAGACGCGGCTGGAGCAATTGCGCACGCTCCTGCACGAGGAAGCGCTGCGTCGCCTCGTCGTCGCCGAAGACAGTACGCGTGATCGTCTCGGCCGGCTGCGCGAGGAGTGTCCTGGCTTTGTGGAGGTCATCGCCCTGGTCGAACGGGCCGCCGCACTCTCCGCCATCGCCGGCACCGGCATCGCCTTCCCGCCGACCCTGCTCGTCGGCCCGCCAGGCCTGGGCAAGACCCACTTCAGCCGCCGGCTCGCCGCCGCACTCGGCGTTGAGCAGCATACCTTCAGCTGCGCGACCAACTCCGATGCACAGGCCCTCCTCATCGGCCATCCGCCGACCTGGCGCGGCGCAAGGATGGGCGTGCTCACCGAGGCGGTCCTGGGTGGAGAAACCGGCAATCCGCTCATCGTTCTCGACGAGGTCGACAAGTTCATGACCCATTCGAGCGAAAAGCCCTACAACGCGCTTCTGAACCTGCTCGAGCCGGAAAACGCCTGCGCCCTCGTCGACGAATATCTGCGCGTGCCGTTCGATCTCTCGCGCTGCCTCGTCCTGGCGACGGCGAACGATCTCGATGCGCTGCCAAGCTTCATCCAGGACCGGTTCCTGATCGTGACGATCACGCCGCCCGACGGCGCCATGCTGCGCGCGATCGCGGGCCGCATCGCCGCCGAGATCATCGCCGCCCACGGCGATGCCTTCGCCCAACCGGACGAAGCCGTCCTGGCGCGGCTCGCCGGCACCAACCCGCGCGGCACCCGCCGGCTCGTCACCCTCGCGCTCGGCTTCGCCGCCCAAGACGGGAGGCGGCATCTGACCGTCGCCGATGTCACTGCTGCGGAGGCCATTACCGACAAGCAGGGCGCGAGGGAGCCGATCGGGTTCATCCGGCCAAAGCGGAGAGGCGAAGGGAAACGAGGGTGAGAACGGGAATGCCCCCCGGGAAACCTCGGATGACAGAATACGGTAGGAAGACGACCAGGACGATGACGACGACCACCATGCCGGGCCCGCCCATGCTGCCCCTCCGCAGGATCCAACCCATCGGCAGCGCCGCTGCCGTCACCTGCTACCTCAAGACCCAGTGGCCGCGGATCGGCGGCCCGGGCATCCGCCCGCTCCCCGACACCGCCTTCACCGACCCGGCCTTCCTCGAACGCTATCAGCCCGGCCTCTGGATCTATCCCTATCTCGCCTGCTGCGGCGCCGACTTCGACAGGCCCGATCTGGCGAGCGGTCTCAAGAGCGTCGCCGACAGCCTGCACATGCCGATCTACAAGCTCTCGGCGACCGAGCTCGCCGATCCGCGCCGCAGGCTCGGCGCTCTGAACCGGATGCGCTACGCCTCCCATGTCCTGAAACCCGGTGGCTACGAACGGGAGCCGGGCTTCCAGGACTGGACGTTCCAGCAGTTCCTGCCGCGCCGCGAGCCCCTCCCCGGTTCGCCGGTCAGCCTCGACGGCCACCTCTTCGCGCTGCGCCGCCCCCACGACCTGAGCAAACGCGTCTTCGAGAAGCTGCTGCATCACCGGATGCGAAACGCCAGCCTCAACGGCTTCCTCCTGACGCCGGCCGGGCGTGAGCACTGCGCCACGCTCGGCCTCGTGCCCGAGGAGCAGCAGCGCTGGACGAACTACCGCTTCGGTCGCACCACGCGCATCGACAAGGCTGAGGAACTCTACATCTTCCGTCCCGATGGCGAGGATTCCGACAGGCTCCTCATCATCCTCGAACGCATCATCCATGACTGGGTCATGGGTAAGATCGCTCGCCCGCCCGGCAACTGGCGTGACCGTAGCCAGTACTCCAGGCGCTCCTCAGCGACCCGAGTGGCGTAGCCTCTCCCTCCGCTCGCGCTCCATCATCCGCTTGTAGTCGTTCGGCGAGGACGACCGCGGACGATCCTGAGGCTTCTGACCGTTCTGAGCATTCGGAGTGTTCTGAGCGCCATGAGCATCCCCACCACCGTTGGCTGCGTCCAGCCGTGCCGGATCGGCGTATAATCCCCACCCCGCCTTGACGACCTCACCGTTGCCGAACATCTCGCCCAACATCTTGCTGACGGCATTGACGGTTTGGCCGGTCTGGGCCGCAATCGCGATGGCGCCCAAAGGCGACGGACTTGCCTGCAGAATCGAGCGAATGCGGTCCCGTTCGGGATGCCTGTCGACCGCACGCGGCTTGGCCAGGCGCCAGACGCGCGCGAGAGGATCGAACGCAATCTCGCGCGAGATTTCCTCGATATCGCGTCCCTGGGCGAGAAGCCGCGTGCCGCCACGGCCCTTGTCCAAGACAATGTTCGTGTCGGGCACGCCGAGGAATCCGGCTGAGCCCGTGATCCGCTCGAACGGGTCCCCGCCCCCGGATTTGCGCAGGTGATGAACCAGGATGATGCCGATCTGCCGGTCGCGCGCGAGATCATGCAGTTTGGTCAGATCGCGATAATCCTGCTGATAGCCGGCCTGCGAGCCGATCGGGCGAAATTTCTGGAAGACGTCGATGACGATCAGGCGAGCACCCTCGGTCGCCGCGACCCACCGGTCCAGTCGCCCGAGCCCGTCGAAATCCATCCCCATCGGCCCCGTCTCAAAAAACAGGTTGGCCGGCCAGGCTGGGCCGGTCCCAAGCATCTGCTCGAGCCGGCCGCGAAGACGCCGGTCGTTGTCCTCAAGAGCAAGGTACAAAACCGCGCCCTTCGCGCAGCGATGAGCATTTTCGTCGAGAACGGCGGTGCCTCTCGCGACCGACAGCGCGATGTCGAGGCTTAGCCAGCTCTTGCCCACCTTCGGCGCGCCGGCCAGCACCGTCAGCCCCGGAGGAATGAGACCATCGACGATGAACTGCAGCGGCGCGAAATCCCGCCCCTTAAGTTCATGAGCACTGAAGGGGCCCTGGCCGGCCCCTGCCTTCGACTGTGTCATGCGTGCCGGCCTCTCCCAAGTCTTCAGTAGGAGCATCCCGAGCAGCGCTGAAGATCGAGCCCGAATATTCGGTCAAATTGAAACGATCTCGCTCGAACGTAGCGGCAACGGCAGGCATCTCCGTGCTCATCCCAACGTCGTGTAGAATCCAGCGTGTGATTCGTGTGTGGAGTTGCGTCATGGGCGTACTGGAGTTCTGGGGAACCATCCCTCGGCTAGCGCCGGATTTTCTGCGAAGAACCGGCCAGGTCGAGCATTTCGTCAAGGTCCACTTCCAACCGCCGGATCGAGCCAGTCCGGATCCTTATGCCGGCGGCGGATCGGGCAAGAGACCGAGGACCAAGCTCGAGAACGAGCTTGACGACGTCCAGGCCTGTCTGATCGCCGATCTGGAATGCGTCGTGAAGGCGCTCAAGGCCGTCGAGGCGCGCCAGCAGGCCGACAAGAACCGCAAAGCAGCCCCACGGACTCTCGGAGAAGTGCTGAATTCGGCAGCACCGGGCCCCTCCTCTATCGGCACGTTACTGACGAAGGGGCGCCGGTCTGTCCGCCAGCGTCACGCAGGATACCATCCGGCCTATCAGGGCTATCTGGTTCCGATGAAAGCCGCACGGCTCGCAGCGGTGAATGACGCCGATGGCCTGCGGGCTCTAGTTTCGTCCCATGTCACCGCCATCGACCTCGTCGGCCGAGCACGAAATGCCGCTCAGGCGACCGCAGAAGGCATGCGGACGACATTCGTCGAGGTCAACAAAAACAAGCGCCGGACAGATGAGACCATCTCTCGCGATGTGCTGGACCGCTTGCCGCGTCTCTCTATCACGGAGATGACGCAGTTTTCCTTTGGCAGCGGCATCAACGCGTCCCGCATCTGGCAGTGCTATCACGGCGCCCCGGCGACGATCGACTACCATCGCGTGTTCGATCTCGCCGTGTTCGCCGGACGGCTGTCACGCGGGGAGCCAGCCGTAATTACCGGGGATCTGGTGCGATATTTTCTCGCCCATCGCACCGATCCGAATATCCGGCGGTGGTGGAGGGTTCTGCTCTTCCCCAACACCATCCTGGTCCATGACGCGATCGAATGGATTTGTGCGCAGATCGATCAGACCTACGGTCTCGCCGCTTTCACCGGCAGTCTGGTCCTGTGCGACAGGCCGGGGGAGAGCAGGACCTTTCGCTTGCCCCCTCTCGCACCCTGACGTCGCGAGAAGTGCCCGGTCCCAATTAGATTCATGTCGGCGGCGATGCCGAACAGCCAGCCTCCCGCTCCTCGACAGGAGCGGCGGACGTGGGCAAGCGGGGTGAAAAAGGACGGAGAAAGGAGGTCCGGACCAGAGGTTCAGGCGGCCGCCCTTCGCTGTCCCCCGCATTCATCGCTGGGGAGGCCCTCCCCGATCGGGAGATCATCCTCGAAAAGATAGACGCCGGCTTCATCGGCACGGAGGAGCTCGACGCGCTCGAGCAGTATTTCGGCGACATCGTCATGCAGGTACTCGGCCGATGATCTAACCCCATAACAAGGCTTTATCCCGGCGAATTCGACATTAGATGCCCTGAACACCCGATAGGATCGAACATGGCCCGCCGCCGACGCACTGCTTCAGAAGACGCTCCGAGCGGCCCCGACCGGGTCGTGCTCTATATTCGCGTTTCCACCGACAAGCAGGCCGAGAACCGGCTCTCGCTCGAGGAGCAGGAGCTCCAGATGCGCGACCATTGCGAACGTCAGGGCTGGACGGTGGTCGGGCTCTATTGCGATGCCGGGGAAAGCGCGAGTTCTCTGCAGCGCCCCGAATTCCAGAAGATGCTGGCACGCTGCCTGGACGGGACGCGCTCCATCGACGCCGTCCTGGTGCACTCGATATCGAGGGCGTTCCGCAATCTCCTGGACCAGGAGCGGACCGTGCTCGATCTCAAATCGCACGGCATCGCCACGCGCTCCATGACCGAGAACATCGTTGCGCGCGATGGCGGCAAACTGATGCGACTGGCACTGGGATTCGCGAACGAACTCAAATCCCATGACGCTCATGTCGGCACCATGCGGGGCATGTCCGCGACCGCCAGACTCGGCTTTTCGAACGGAGGGACCGCCCCGTTCGGTTATCGCTCCGTCGCGGCCGAAACGATCGGCCGGACAACAAAGCGTAAGCTCGAGATCGACCCCGTCGAAGCGGACATCGTCCGTCTCGTCTTTCGTCTCGCGCTCGAAGGCGACGGCTCGTCGGGCCCTATGGGTGTGCGCAACATCGTCCAGTACCTCAATGCTGCCGGATATCGCACCCGCAGGGGTGGCGAATTCTATCACAGCACCATTCACGAGATGCTGCTTCGCAAAGCCTATGCCGGCGACGGTTCCTGGAACGTCTTCGACAAGCATGGCAATCAGAACCCTGATCGCGAGATCGTCGATTACAAGGTGCCTGCGATCATCGATAGCGAAGCCTACGACGCCGTGCAGGCTCAGCTGGGCGAGCGGCAACCGAGTCGCCGGGGTCCCCGTTTGGACAGCGCCCCGTCTCTCTTCGGCGGGCTGATCCACTGCGGATGCTGCAAGAGGGCCATGTCGCCGTCCAGCGGCACCGGGCGTCATGGCAAGATCTACTACTATTACAAATGCGCCGGCTCCATCAACAAAGGGGCCGGAGCGTGCAGGAACAAGCCGGTAGGGCGAGGTTTGGCAGAAGCCCGCGTCATGAGCGAGCTGGTGCAATGGCTGACCACGCCGGATCGCCTCGCCGGCATTCTGGCTGCCCTGCATGAGCGCAAGGCCTCGAAACAGCAATCGGTCATCGTGCGCATCGCTCAGCTGCAGCGGGAAGCCGCAGAGGCGGAGAAAGCGCTGCAAAACGTCTATGCCGCGATAGAAGCCAGTATCCTCGATCCCACCGAACCTTCACTTCAGAGCCGTGTGAGGAGCTTACGGGAGAAGCGGGACCTCGCCTCGGCCGCACTCGAGCGCGCCAAGGCTACTATGGTCGAACAACCCGCTCTCGATTCTCAAATTGTGGAAACCTTCCGCCGGGCGCTCGTCGAGCGTCTCTCCGATGGGCCGATCGAAGGACGCAAGGCCTGGCTCAGCGCCATCGTCGACGCCATCGTAGTCGAGCCTGGGAACATCCGCGTTATCGGCAAGAACGACAATTTCGAGAAGAACTTGCGCAGCCACGCCGCCGGCCGAGGGCCGGTTCGCAGTTCTGTTCGGAAGTGGTGGGCCGGGCCGGACTCGAACCGGCACCGGCGCTGTTATGAGCAGCGAGCTCTAACCATTGAGCTACCGGCCCGCCCCTCGCCTAGCATCGCCATCCCCCGGCAGGCAAGCGTCGCGAAACTCCGATCCGAAACGGAAAGAGGCCCCGCGGCATGACCGCAGGGCCTCTTCGTTCAGTCTAAAATCGGAGTTGCGTCAGGCCGCTTCGGAGAAGGCCTGCTTCCCGCCATGGCCGCCGGCATGCCCTTCCCGGAACTGGAAGCGGGCGATGTGCTCGGTCAGGGCGCGCGTCTGCTCGTCGGTGAGCGCCAGCGCGGCGTTCGTCTCTTCCACCAGCGCCGCATTCTGATGCGCCATGGTGCCGATGCCGTCGATCTCGGTGTTGATCGTCGAGACGTCGCTGGCCTGGCTCTTCGCCGTCTGGGCGATGCCATTCATCAGCTTGGTCAATTCGTTCACCGAACCCATGATCGCGCCGAACATCGCCGAGGTCTCCTCAACCAGCCCGACGCCGACCCGGACATCGCCATGCGCCGCCTCGACCAGCTTCTTGACGTCGTTGGAGGCATCGGCCGAGCGCTTGGCGAGGCTGCGCACCTCGGTCGCGACCACGGCGAAACCCTTGCCGGCGTCGCCGGCGCGCGCCGCCTCGACCGCGGCGTTGAGCGCCAGCAGATTGGTCTGGAAGGCGATCTCGTCGATCATCGCGATGACCTCGGAGATCTTGCTGGACGACTGGCGGATGCGCTGCATCGCTTCCAGCGCGGAGGCGACGACCTTCTCGCCCTGCTGCGCACGCTCCTCGGCGCCCTGCGCCATACCGGTCGCCTGCGCCGCCTCGCTCGCGGTCTTCTTCACCGTGCCGGCGAAGGCGCCGAGCTGGTTCGTCGCCATCGAGACGGCGTTGCTCTCCTCGCTGGTCCGCTCGGCGAGATCCGTGACGCCGTCGAGGATCTCGCTGGTGGCGCTGCGTACGGCCGAGACGGTCTCGGAGAGGCGCGCCAGCGTGCCCTCGAACTCGTCGGCGAGCGCGTTAGTGCCGTCCTTCAGTTCGGCGAAGGCGCCCTGATAGATGCCCTCGATGCGGGCCGAGAGATGGCCGGCGGAGAGCTCGGCGAGCACATCGCAGGTCTCCAGCAGGCCGGTCTGCACGGTCTCGAGCAGGGTGTTGACCGATTCCGCCAGCGCATTGAGCTCGGCATCGGCGAACTGCGCGGCGACACGCTGCGTGAAATCGCCGGCGGCAGCGGCGGCCACGACGACGCCGAAGGCCTCGCCCAGCTCCTGCATCATCTGGCGGCGCTGCTCCTGCGCCCGCTTCTGATCCTCGACCTTGGCCTCCTCGGCGGCGCGCAGCGCAACCGCGTTGTCGCGGAACAGGAGCACGCTCTTCGAGATGTCCGAGATCTCGTCATTGCCCTTGGTATCGACGGTCGTTTCGAGCGCGCCGTCGGCGATCGCCTTCGTCGCGGCCCACAGCCGGTTCAGGCGGCCCACGATCATCGGCCGAACGTAGAAGAAGCCGAGCGCCAGCGCGATCAGCAGGGAGCCGGCACCGATGCCGCCGAGCCAGAGCCGGCTCTGCTCGATCAGCGTGGTGGTCGAGGCACCGGCAGCTTCCGCCCCGGTGCGCGCCGAGGTGACGAGCTCGCCCACCTCGCGGCGCACCGCGTCGGCCGCTTGCTGCGTCTCCTTGAGACCGGCCTGGATCGCAGCCCGCGTCGCCAGGTCGCGGTCGCGGATCGCGATCAGGCTGTCATTGCCTTCGCCGAGCGCGATCACGGCATTCACCGCATCGACGCGCGCCGGATTGGCCTGCAGCTTCTCCGCCTGCGCGAGGAAACCGCGCACCTGGCTGAGCGTCGCGGCGAAGCGGGCCTTGCCGGTGTCGAGCGCGGCGCGGTTCTCGATCTGCGAGATCTCGCGCAACAGACCGACCATCTCGCTGATCTGAAGCTGCAGGGCCTGGGCGGTCTGCAACGCCGCCAGATCCTTGTCGATGATATTGGCCAGTGCCTCCTCGACCTCCTTGCCGGTGAGCTGGGTCGCGCTGGCGATGTTCATCTTGACGTTGAACTGGGCGTCGCCCGTCTCGAAATCGGCGAGTGCGGTGAAACCTTCCCGGGCCTTGGACAGCTTCTCCAGCGCCTTGGTCTGCTCGGCCGCGTTGCGCAGCCGGTCGCCAGTCAGGTCGTTGATGTCGTTGATCTGACGGGAGAGGCCGTCGATCGCCTGCTGCGCCTTCGCCTGGTCGACCTTGCCCTGCTGGCTGATGCGCCGCAGCAGGTCCATCTGCCGCCCCTCGACCTTGTCGAGATCGGCCGTCAGCGCCGAGCGCTCCTGAACGTTCTCGATCTCGCTGAAGCGGGCGGCCAGCGCCGTCGACTGGGTGGCCGCCTGCGACAGCTCGAGCGCCAGCTCCACCACCGGCATCTTCTGGGTGACGAGATCGCCTACCGTCGCATCGACGCGGTTATACGAAAACCACGCGACCGAGGATGAAACCAGGGTCAGCGCCGTCAGCGTGCCCAGTGCCGCGTAGATCCGGGCAGCGATGCCGATCCGCCTCGGCTTGCGCTCACGCGCGGGTCTGGCTTTCGTCATGAAGTCGTACTCCGGGAAACACGCAACACAGGAGAAGGATTTCAGAAACGGAGGCCTGGTCCGGCAGGTGTCGCCGCGGCGCATTCGGCACAGAATCCCCTGCCCGCCCGGCCGGAGGGGCCTGTTGGCAGGTAGGCCTGGCGAAATCGGACGGACATGCGTTCACCCCGGACCGGTTTTCCGGTCTTGTCGGGGCGCACTATCGCCGGGTGCTTTTAAAGAACGCTTAAAGTGGATTCTTTTGAATCACCGCGCGGGCAAGTGGCTTCATCAGCCGTTAGGATTTTCCGCCGGACGCGGCACTGGCCGCGGCCTCCCTTCCTCGTCGATGGCCACGAACGCGAAGGTCGCCTCCGTGACCTTCTCATGCAGCGTCGTGCGGAAGCGCTTGGCCCAGGCCTCGACATGGATGCGCATCGAAGTCCGGCCGACCGACTCGATCTCGGTATAGACGCTGAGCACGTCGCCGACCTTGACCGGGCGGATGAAGCTCATGGCCTCGACCGCAACGGTGACGACGCGCCCCTGCGCCCGGTCGACCCCCGCGATGCCGCCGGCCTGGTCCATCCGCGACATCACCCAGCCGCCGAAGATGTCGCCATTGGCGTTGGTGTCCCCGGGCATGGCGCTGGTGCGCACGGTGAGTTCGCCGCGCGGCTGTTCTTCCGGTGCATCGACTTCTTGGCTCATGGTCGTCTCGTCGCCTCCGGAGCAGGAATCCGAGCGCGATGATGGCGGGCGTCGTCGCACCCGGCAAGCGGCAGATGCTTTGCCGATCGTGCCGCAATCAGCGAGAATGCCCTCGCGATCTCGTGTCGGAGCATGGCCATGCCCAACCAGAAGCCGCTGATCATCATCTCGCTGCGCTATCTCGACGGCCCGCGCATGATTGACTGGCTGGTCGAGGCCTTCGGCTTCGAGAAGCATGCCGCCCACTATTCGGAGAACGGCAAGACGCTGCTCCATGGCGAGCTGCGCATGGGCGACTGCTTCGTCATGCTCGGCTCGTCCGAAGGCAACGAGTTCGGCAAGCTCGTCTCGCGCCCGGCAGAGCTCGGCGGCACCACCGCCTCGCCCTATATCGCAACCGACGATATCGACGCCCGCTGCGAACGCGCACGCAAGGCTGGCGCCGAGATCTGCATGGAGCCGCGCGACCAGCCTTATGGCAGCCGCGACTTCATCTGCCGCGACCCCGAGGGCCACCTCTGGTGCTTCGGCACCTATCGCCCGGCGACCTGAACCGCCTGCTCGGGTTTCGCCCGCGTCCGCAGCATCAGCCAGGAGACGATGCTGATGTTGATCAGGTTCCAGGCGAGCCCGTTGAGGAAGGCCATGCGGTAGGAGCTGAAATAATCGAAGATCACGCCGGAGAGATAGCCGCCGACCGCCATGCCCAGCACGGTCACGGACATGACGAGCCCGATCCGCACCCCCGCCTGCCGCGCCGGTAGATATTCGCGGATGACGACGGCATACATCGGCACGATGCCGCCCTGGAACAGACCGAACAGGCCGCTGACGATGTAGAGCGACGAGAGGCCGTCGAACCAGAGATAGAGGAAGAGCGCCACACCCTGCATCAGCGAGCCGAGCAGCAGCGTGGCAGTGCCGCCGATCCGGTCGGCGACGAAACCGGAGCCGATGCGGCTGACGATGCCGAGCAGCATCATCAGCGAGAGCATCTCGGCGCCACGCGCCACCCCATAGCCGAGGTCGCCGCAATAGGCGACGATGTGGACCTGCGGCATCGCCATCGCGACGCAGCAGGCGAAACCGGCGACGCAGAGCAGTGCTTGCAACTGGTTGGCGCTGAGGCCGAGATCGCTGCGCGCGCCGGCGCTGTGGCTGTCGGCATGGGCGAGCACCGCCGCCGCCGGCTGGCGGCGGAAGAACGGCGCCAGCGGCAGCATCACGACCAGCGCGACGACGGCAATGCCGAAATGGGTCATGCGCCAGCCATGATGGGCGAGACCCCAGGTGATGATCTGCGGCCAGACCACGCCGGCGAGATAGCTGCCGGACGCGCCGCAGACCACGGCAAGCCCGCGATGCTTGCGGAACCAGTGCGAGAGATCGGAAATCAGCGGCGAAAAACCAGCGCCGGTACCGAAGCCGATCAACAAGCCGTGCGCCAGCGCGAACTGCCAGAGCGAGTGGGACAGGCCGGCGGCGACATAACCGGCGGCAAGCAACAGCGCACCCATCACGATCGGCACCATGATGCCGTAGCGATCGGCGATGCGTCCCATCACGATATTGCCGGCGCCGAAGCCCAGCATGGCGAAGGTATAGGGCAGCGAGGCGCCGGAGCGCAGCGTATCGAATTCGCCCTGCATCGCCGGCAGCACCACGACCACCGACCAGGAGCCGACGCAGGCGACAGTGCCGACCACCAGCGCAACCGCCAGCCGCAGCCAGGCATAGGGGGAATCGGGCTCGTAGCGGCCGGCGGCGCGAAGGGAACCTTGGGTCATGCGTCCTCGATAGCCGGTTCTGATGCGGCCTGCTGGCAGGATTAGCAGCAACCGGTCCTGGCACAAGCGCAGACGGCACAGCCCCGCCGCGCGCCAGGCAACGGACCGGCAAGGCGCCGGAGACGCGCTGCGCTCACCCGGCTTGACCCTCACCGGCAGCGGCGGAGAATGCCACGGGCTCGGGAGCGCCCGCTCATGACGAGGATCTGCATCTACGGGGCCGGCTCCGTCGGCTGCTATATCGGCGGGCGCCTCCTCGCCGCGGGTGCCGACATCCGGTTCGTCGGCCGAGCTGCGGTAGGCGCGGCGCTACGCGAGCACGGCCTTGCGCTCTCGCATTACAACGGCCACCGCTGGTCCATTCCGCCCGCGGCGATCGCCTTCGCGACCGACCCGGCCGCCGCGGCCGATGCCGATCTCCTTCTTCTCACTGTGAAGTCGGGAGGCACGGCCGCCGCCGCGGCCGAGCTTGCGCCCCTGCTGCGCACCGACGCCACGGTCCTCAGCTTCCAGAATGGCGTCGGAAACGGTCATGTTCTGCGCGCCGGGCTGACACAAACGGTGCTGGACGGGATGGTGCCGTTCAACATCATCAGCCCCGCACCAGGTCACTTTCACCAGGCTTCCGAAGGCACCCTTGCCTTGCAGGCAAGCCCTCCCGGCGAGCCCGACCTGTCGGCATTTCAGCAGGCCGCGCTCCCGCTCGAACGCCATGCCGACATGGCTCCGGTCCAATGGGCAAAACTGCTCCTCAACCTCAACAACGCGATCAATGCGCTCGCTGACAAGCCGCTGCGGGAAGAGCTGTCAGAGCGTAGCTACCGTCGCTGCCTCGCGCTGGCGCAGCGCGAGGCTCTGCGTGTCATGCGGCGTGCCGGCATCGCGCCGGCGCGTTTGACGCCGTTGCCTGCCGGCTGGATTCCGGCGCTGCTCGCGCTGCCCGACGCCGCCTTCTCGCCGCTGGCCGGACGCATGCTCGCGATCGACCCCGCGGCGCGATCCTCGATGTCGGACGATCTCGCCGCCGGACGCCCGACGGAGATCGACTGGATCAATGGCGAGATCGTCAGGCTCGCCAACCGGCTCGGCGGCGAGGCTCCCGTCAATGCGAAGCTCTGCGCCCTCGTCCATATGGCAGAGAAAACCACGCCCAGGCGGCGATGGGCAGCGAACGCCCTGCTCGCGGAACTGCACGCGGTCACGGGCGCCGCCGCCTTCTGATCGGCTGGCCCGGATGTCGCGATAGCTTCGGGCCGAAAAGCGGGTCCGGCGCGCCACTCAGCGGAAGATGCGCTCGCCTTCCATGTCGACGATCTGCTGGCCCTTGGTCAGGGTGAAATCGGCGGCCTCCGCCTGCCCCGGGAAACGGTCGGCACGGATGAAGCGATGGCTCTTCGTCTCACCGTCGATCACCTTCTCGATGATGCCGCAGAGCTGATATTGCCCGCCTTCCTGATAGGGCGTGGCATGGATGGTGAAGCCATTGTGCTCGATGCTCTTGACCGGCCCGGCCGGCTTGTCCTCGGCCGGCTTGCCACCACCGAACAGCGATTTGAAGAAAGACATGAAACCTCCGCGCTCCTCCCGCCTGATATAGGCCAGCTCCCCTGCCGAGGGGAACCTTGTTTGCGCCGGTTGCGAAGCCGCCTTCCTTCTCATGCCCCGCTTGAACCGCGCCTGGGGCTTCCCACATCAAATACATCCAGGGCGGCCGCAAGGCTTCCCTAGAGTTCCCGCCCAGCGGCCGCCCCCGGAAAGGGAGGTAGCCATGACGCATGCCGGTTTCGTCTTCGCCAGATTTTTGGTCGTCGCGGGGCTGGCCGCCGTGCTTCCGGCCGCCCCCGTCTTCGCGCAGCAACCTGCCCCGCGCGGCCCTCCCTGCGCCGAACGTTCTCATGTCGCCGAACGGCTCCACGAGAGCTATGGCGAGCGTGTGGTCGGCGGTGGACTGGCGGAGAGCGGCGTGCTGTTCGAGCTCTATGTCGGGCCCTCCGGCTCTTGGACGCTGCTCGCCACGACACCGGGCGGCATGAGCTGTCTCGTCGGTGCCGGTGAGGCCTGGGAACCGCTGCCGACGCCGGAATCCTACGCAGGGCGGTAGGCCGGCTTGGCAACGCCAGCGCGATCGATTATGCAGCTGCTATCGGGCGCCGAGCCCGTTCGTAAGCGTCTCACGTCAGGCAACGCATCCTCCCCGGCCCGGCCGTCAGGATGCGCATCGGATGGCCTGCCGCTTACGAAAGCACTCCCATGTCAAATTCCATTTTCCGCCGCCTCCCGGCCCGCTATGGCGCGGTCGTGATGCCGTTCATCCTGTCCGTGATGATGACCTTCGTCGTCTCGGGCATCTCGACCGTGAAGGCGCTCGGCCTCAACGGCGAGCTGCTGCGGATCTGGCCCGTCTCCTGGGCGCTGTCCTGGCTCGTCGCCTTTCCGACGCTGATCCTGATCCTGCCGCTTGTCCGGCGGCTGGTCGCGCTCCTCGTCGCCCCGCCCGCCTGAGCTTCAGGCGGCGAGATGCGCCACCACTTCGCGCCGATGCGGCGCCTGGCGATGCTCGAACAGGTAGATGCCTTGCCAGGTGCCGAGCGCGAGCCGGCCGCCCATCACCGGGATCGACAGTGAAACCGGCGTCAGCGCAGCCTTGATATGGGCCGGCATGTCGTCCGGCCCCTCGGCGCGATGGACGAGGTAGCCCATCGCCGAATCATCGGCGGACGGCACCAGCCGGCGGAAGAACGCGTCGAGGTCGCGCTGCACGTCGGGGTCGGCATTCTCCTGGATCAGCAGCGAGCAGGAGGTGTGCCGCACGAACAGCGTCAGCAGCCCCTCCGGCTCGCCGCCAGCGCGGGCGAAGGCCGCGGCGCGGTCCGTGAACTCGTAGAGCCCCGGTCCGCGCGTCTCGATGGTGAGGATCGTCTGGCGCAGCATGGCCGCGTCAGCGCTCGGTCAGTGCGAGCTTCGCGCCGAGTGCCACGAAGGCCGCCGCGAAGCTGCGCCTCAGCCAGGCCATCACGGCCGGGCGGCTGACGACCTTGTCGCGCATCGCCGCCGCGAACAGCCCGTAGAGCGCGAAGACGATGAAGGTCATCGCCATGAACACGCCTGATAGCTCCAGCATGCGCGCCAGCGGATGGGCCTCCTCCGCTGCGATGAACTGCGGCAGGAAGGCGACGAAGAAGATCGAGAGCTTCGGATTGAGCAGGTTGACGGCGATGCCGTCGCGCAGCATGCGCCAGGCCGAGCGGGGATCCGCCTTGGTCTCGACCTTCAGCGCGCCATGTTCCTTCAGCGTCTGCCAGGCCATGAAGAGCAGATAGGCGACGCCCGCATATTTCACGACGGCGAAGGCGAGCGCGCTGGCATGCAGCACCGCCGCGATCCCCATCAACGCCGCCATCAGATGCGGCACGATGCCGAGCGTGCAGGCGAGCGCCGCGATGACGCTTGCCCGGGGGCCCCGCGTCAGCCCTGCGGCGATGGTGTAGAGCGCGCCGGTCCCCGGCGAAGCGACGATGATGAGCGAGGTGAGCAGGAACTCGATCGACATGAAGAGGAGGCCTCCCGAACCGCTTGCCGATCCAGCAAGCCCGCTTCCACCGTCGAGATCAAGCTCCCCGTTTCAGGAGTGTGGCGGCCTCCAGCCGGCTAGCGGGCCTGCCAGAAATAAAGCTGTCCCTCATGGTTGTTGCCCGAGATCATCAATCCCTCCGCCACCATGGCAGCCCCGTTGAACAGGTCCCAATGGTCACCGGTCGTCCTTTGCAGGAAGGGAAACGAGAACCGCTTGTCGCCGGGCGTCTGGTAGCAGTTCTCCAGATAGAGCACGCCCTTCTTGCCGATGACCGACTTGGCGACCTGGTTGGACACACCCTGTACGTCTGGCTTCCCATAGGCGCGCAGCACACGCGGCAGCAATTCCGACGCCCGGATGAAGAACTGCGCGCTGAGCGTGCGCGGGGCGCCACCGAAGGCGACGGGAACCGGAGCGCCAGGCAGAGCGGGGGCCGACGAGAACGAGGCCTTCGCGCCCGTAAGGCTGGCGACGGTCGCATCGTCCTCCGACGGCGTCAGCCGCAAGGTGTAGCCCATGCAGATGGCGCAGCGGTTCGTCGCCTCCCCGATCGCGGTCTTGGCCCAGGGGCGAATGGTGGCGAAGCGCTCCTCCAGCGCCGAATAGGCAAAAGGCAGCATAAAAATCTCCGGAACGATCGAGAGACCATGAGGCTTGGAGCGCCGGGCTCCCCAGTCTGAAACTGGCGGGTCCGAAGGCCCGAAGCATCATCCGATCGTGGGATGGTCGTGCCGCCAACGCCGAAAGACGGCTTCTGCCGGAGCCACCCGTCACAGGGCGCAACATGCAGCAACAAAAAAGGGCGCCGGAAGCGCCCTTTTCATCTCAGTTGTCCAGGAAGCTCCTGAGCTTCCGTGAGCGGCTCGGATGCTTCAGCTTGCGCAGCGCCTTCGCCTCGATCTGGCGGATGCGCTCGCGGGTAACGCTGAACTGCTGGCCAACCTCTTCGAGCGTGTGGTCGGTGTTCATGCCAATGCCGAAGCGCATGCGTAGCACGCGCTCCTCGCGCGGCGTGAGCGAAGCCAGCACACGCGTCGTCGTTTCGCGAAGATTGCTCTGGATCGCCGCGTCGATCGGCAGGATCGCGTTCTTGTCCTCGATGAAGTCGCCGAGATGCGAATCTTCCTCGTCGCCGATCGGCGTCTCGAGCGAGATCGGCTCCTTCGCGATCTTCAGGACCTTGCGAACCTTCTCCAACGGCATGGCCAGCTTCTCGGCAAGCTCCTCCGGGGTCGGTTCGCGGCCGATCTCGTGCAGCATCTGGCGCGAGGTCCGCACGATCTTGTTGATCGTCTCGATCATGTGGACCGGGATGCGGATGGTGCGGGCCTG
This sequence comes from Bosea sp. AS-1, assembly GCF_002220095.1. Lineage (GTDB taxonomy): Bacteria > Pseudomonadota > Alphaproteobacteria > Rhizobiales > Beijerinckiaceae > Allobosea. The sequence goes on along the minus strand of NZ_CP022372.1, from coordinate 1,762,576 downwards.
GTCGGCGATCGAGCGCGTGATCGCCTGCCGGATCCACCAGGTCGCGTAGGTCGAGAACTTGTAGCCGCGACGGTACTCGAACTTGTCGACCGCCTTCATCAGGCCGATATTGCCTTCCTGGATCAGGTCGAGGAACTGCAGGCCGCGATTCGTGTACTTCTTGGCGATCGAGATCACGAGACGCAGGTTCGCCTCGATCATCTCCTTCTTCGCCTGCCGTGCCTCGCGCTCGCCCTTCTGGACCATCAGCACGATCTTGCGGAATTCCTGGATCTCCAGGCCCGTCTCGGAGGCGAGCGTGTGCACCTCCTCGCGCAGCTGCTTGATCCGCTCCAGCTCCGCCGCGACGAATTCCTTCCAGCCGCGCGAGCCGAGCTTGGAGACGCGCAGAACCCATTTCGGGTCGAGCTCGCCGCCGACATGCTGCTTGAGGAAGTCGTCGCGCGCCACGCCATAGCTCTCGGCGAGACGCAGCAGGCGCGTCTCGTGGCCGATCAGGCGCTTGTTGATGTCGTAGAGCTGCTCGACGAGCGCCTCGATGCGGTTGTTGTTGAGCGAGAGCGACTTCACCGCGGTGATGATGTCGTCCTTGAGCTTCTTGTATTTGCGATCCTGCGAGGGCGAGAGCTTGGTATTCTCCAGCCGGTTGGCGATGTCCTGGTCCTGCAGGCGGCGCAGCTTCTTGTAGTCGTCGGCGATGGCGTTGAAGGTTTCGAGCACGCGCGGCTTCAGCTCGGACTCCATGGCCGAGAGCGACACGTTGTTCTCCATGTCGTCATCGTCCATGTCCGGCGGGGTCTCCCCCTCCGCAGTCTCGGACTGCTCGGCCTCCTCGGCTCCCTCCTCGCCGGCGACCGCGTCAGGGTTCTTGCCGTCGGGGCCGGCATAGGTCGCTTCCAGGTCGATGATGTCGCGCAGCAGCACCTTGCCGTCGACGAGCTCGTCGCGCCAGATGATGATGGCCTGGAAGGTCAGCGGGCTCTCGCAAAGCCCGGCAATCATCGCTTCGCGACCGGCCTCGATCCGCTTGGCGATGGCGATTTCGCCCTCGCGGGAGAGAAGCTCCACCGAGCCCATCTCGCGCAGATACATCCGCACCGGATCGTCGGTGCGCTCGCTCGGCTCGAGATTGCGCTTGGTCTCGGTCGGCAGGGTCTGGCGCGAGGCCTCGACCAGATCGCCGCCCTCGACCTCGTCCTCGTCGGCGGCGCCGTTTTCCTTGCGGTTGGCGCGCTCTTCGCCGGCGGCCTCCGGGTCCTCGTTGTCGACGACGTTGATGCCCTGCTCGCTGAGCTGGCCGAGCACGTCCTCGATCTGCTCGGAGGAGAACTCCTCCGACGGCAGGACCTCGTTCAGTTCGTCATAGGTGACATAGCCGCGCTTCTTCGCGAGCTTGATCATCCGCCTTACGGCCTGATCGGTCAGGTCGAGCAACGGGCCGTCAGTAGTCGGGGGGGCATCCGGCACGACCTGATCGGTCTTTTCCCGTTCGCTCGCTTTCGTCGCCATCAATCAGCGCTCCGCACTCGCGCGTCGTCCTGGGGCACGAAAGCCCCTGATACCGACGCATAAAAGGGCGGCGCGACCGCAGGCCCGGCGCGCTCACCCACCCAAATCACTCACCTGCAGATGGCACCGAACGTCGTTGACGAATCGTGAACCACCCTGCAGCTTGCGCGCGCATCGGACGGCTCCCGCCATTCGCTGGGCTATCAATCCTCGGACATGGCCTCAGTGCCTTCGATGGTCTCGAGGCGGGCCTTCACGTCCTTGATCCAGGCGAAATTGGCTTCGGTCGCTTCGTCAGCCAATGCGCGCTCGGCTGCTCTCAACTCGCTATTTAGCGTTCGCGCGCGATGATGCAAGACGAGAGCCTGATGAATCGAGTCGAAAACCGATTCAGGATCAGCATCTTGCGCAAGTTTGCGCCGCTCCGCAGGCCCCGTCACCGCCATGAGCTGGTTATACGCCTCCCGCACCCGCGGCTGGGCGAGGCGATTCGCCAGCGTCTCACGGTCGAGTGCATCTTCCACCGCATCGAGCAAGGCCTGCCGCAGGCGCTCCGCCGCCGGGCCATCGAGCGACAACTCCGCGATCTCGTCGACGCAGCGCAGAATGAGGTCGGGATGGCTCGCCAGCGCCAGCAGGATGAAGGCCTCGCGAGCATCCTCTCCGCGCAGCTTCGTCACCAGCCGTGACTGGGTCAGCGCGCTCGACGCCCTGAGCGGGCCGGCGAGCCAGGGCGGAGCCTGCCGGAAACCACCGCGACCCGGCCCCACCCCGCCACGCCCGCGCTGGAAATTGCCATCGCGGCCACCACGCTCCGAGCGTGCCGGGGCGGAGCTGGCGAAAAGCTGCGCCAGCCGCTCGTCCATCTCGCGGCGATAATGCTTGCGCGTGGTCTCGTCCCGGATCTGTCCGAGCGGCTCTTTCAACCGCCGCTCGAAGGCGGCGCGGCGCTCCGGTGTATCGAGCGGGCCGGCCTCGACCTCGCGCTGCCAGAGCATGTCGACCAGCGGGCGCGCCGCGGCGACCACCTCGGCGATCGCCTGCCGCCCACCGGAGCGGGCGAGGTCGTCCGGGTCCTGCCCGTCGGGCAGCAGCGCGAAGGAAAGCGACTTGCCCGGCTCCAGCAGCGGCAGAGCGAGATCGATGGCACGGCTCGCCGCCTTGCGGCCCGCCTTGTCGCCGTCGAGGCAGATCACCGGCTCGTCGGCCATGCGCCAGAGCAAACCGAGCTGGTCTTCCGTCAGGGCCGTGCCAAGCGGTGCCACCGTCTGGGGATAACCGGACAGCGACATCGCGATGACGTCGACATAGCCCTCCACCACGATCACCTGCCCGGTGTCGTGCGAGGCCTTGCGGGCATTGTGGTGGTTGAACAGCAGATGGCCCTTGTGAAAGAGCGGCGTCTCCGGCGAGTTCAGATACTTCGCCGCAACCTCCGAACTCATTGCCCGGCCGCCAAAGGCGACGACGCGGCCACGCGCATCGTGGATCGGGAACATCACGCGGTCGCGGAAGCGGTCATAGGGCACGGCGATCTCCTCGCCATGCACCAGAAGCCCCGCCTCCATCATCAGCTCGGCCGGGACGCCCCTCCCCGCCAGATGGTCGCGTAGCGCGAAGCGATCAGCCGGGCCATAGCCGAGGCGGAAGCGCGTGCGCGCCTCGCCGTCGAGGCCGCGCGAGGCGAGATAACGCCGCGCCGGCCCGCCGCGCTCAGCCATCAACTCGGCCTCGAAGAATTTCGCGGCAAGCTCGACGACCTCGTGCAGGCCCTTGCGCTTCTCTTCCTGGACCTGCGCCTCCTGCGTGATCCTCGGCAGCATCACGCCGGCTTCCGCCGCGAGCTTCTCGACCGCCTCGGGGAAGGAAAGCCCCTCGGTCTCCATCACGAACTTGAAGATGTCGCCGTTCTTGCCGGACGAGAAATCGAAGAAGGATGCCTTCTGGTCGTTGACGAAGAAGGAAGCCGTCTTTTCGGCGTTGAAGGGCGAGAGTCCCTTCCATTCGCGCCCAGCCTTCTGCAGGCGCACGCGTTTGCCCACGACCGCCGAGACAGGCAGCCGCGCCTTGATTTCCTCAAGGACGGAGGGCGGGAACTTCATTGATCTTATGTGGACCTGCAAAGGCCGAAAGCCAACCGCCGATCATGCTGGCGGCTGGCTTTCAACTGTGATTCACAGAGGCTGGGGCGATGGTGTCCCCGCGTTGCTCAACCGCCGAGCGCCGCCTTCACCATCGGGCTGGCCTTGCCGAAATCCATCTGGCCAGCATAGGCGGCGCGGAGCACGCCGATGACCTTGCCCATATCCTTGACGGCGGTCGCGCCAGTCTCGGCGATGGCCTTGTCGATCGCGGCCTTCACCTCATCGTCGGACATCTGCTTCGGGAGATAGGAAGAGATCACCGCAACCTCGGCACGCTCGCCCTCGGCGAGCTCGGGACGGCCGTTGGCGTCGTAGATCGCGATCGATTCCTGGCGCTGCTTGATCATCTTCTGCAGCACGCCGAGAATCTCGTCGGGCGTGGCCTCGCCCTTGCCGGCGCCGCGGGCCTCGATGTCCTTTTCCTTCAGCGCAGCGCTGATCAGGCGGATCGCCGCGACCTTCGCTTTCTCGCCGGCCTTCATCGCTTCCTTCATGTCGGCGGTGAAGCGCTCGCGCAGGCTGGTCATCGTAATCGTCCTTTTCTCTTGCTTCTTTGTCCTGTGCGGCCTGCGCCAACCTTCATTGACGGGCCGCGCCCGGCTCTTTAAGGCTCGCGTTCCAGACCGGCGGAGTGGTTTACCACAATCCCGCCTCCGCATTTTGCCGCTGGCGCGGCCTGGACCGAGACATAGACATGACCGCCACCGAAGGAAACCCCGCCGACAGCGGCTGGACCGAACCGCGCGCGACCGCACTCCTCGTGCTGGCGGACGGCACGGTGCTGGAAGGCTTCGGCCTCGGCGCCGTCGGCGAAGCGCCGGGCGAGGTCTGCTTCAACACCGCGATGACCGGCTATCAGGAAATCCTGACCGACCCGTCCTATGCCGGGCAGATCATCACCTTCACCTTCCCGCATATCGGCAATGTCGGTGTGAACGAGGAGGACACCGAGACGGTGAACGCCGCCGCCTCTTCCGGCGTGCGCGGCTGCGTGCTCCATGCCGCCATCACCGAGCCCTCGAACTGGCGCGCCGGCCGGCATTTCGATGCCTGGTTGAAGGCGCGCAACATCGTCGGCATCTGCGGCGTCGACACGCGCGCGCTGACCGCGCTGATCCGCGACAAGGGCATGCCCAACGCCATCCTCGCCCACAGTCCCGACGGCGTCTTCGACATCGAGCGGCTGAAGAAGCAGGCGGCCGAACTGCCTGACATGGCCGGTCTCGATCTCGTCCCGCTGGTCACTGCCGCGCAGCGTTATGACTGGGACGAGACCCCCTGGGTCTGGCCGGCGGGCTACGGCAAACGCGAAGCGGCGAACTACAAGGTCGTCGCCATCGACTACGGTGTGAAGCGCAACATCCTGCGTCTGCTGGCAAAGGCCGGCTGCGACGTCACGGTGGTGCCTTCGACCGCCTCGGCAGAGGATATCCTTGCGCTGAATCCGGATGGCGTCTTCCTCTCCAACGGCCCGGGCGACCCGGCCGCGACCGGCGAATACGCGGTGCCGGTGATCAAGGAATTGCTCGACAGGAAGGTGCCGACCTTCGGTATCTGCCTCGGCCACCAGATGATGGCGCTCGCCATCGGCGGCCAGACCATGAAGATGAAGCAGGGCCATCACGGCGCCAACCACCCCGTGCAGGACAAGACTACCGGCAAGGTCGAGATTGTCTCGATGAACCACGGCTTCGCCGTCGACCCGTCGACGCTGCCGGAGAACGCGGTCGAGACCCATGTCTCGCTCTTCGACGGCTCGAACAGCGGCATTGCCCTGACCGACCGCCCGGCCTTCAGCGTCCAGCACCATCCGGAGGCCTCGCCCGGTCCGCAGGACAGCCACTATCTCTTCACCCGCTTCATCGAGCTGATGGCGGCAGAGAAGGGCAAGAAGGCGGCCTGACGGCCGCCTCGACGACCGGAGGCGGACATGATCCACCAGTTGCGCATCTACGAGATCTTCGAGCGCAACAAGGCGGCCTTCCATGCCCGCTTCCGCGACCACGCGGCCCGCATCATGGCCCGCCACGGCTTCAGGATCGTCGCGATGTGGGAGACGGCGAGTGCCGGACGCACCGAATTCGCCTATATCCTCGCCTGGCCGGACGTCGAGACGAAGACCAGGAGCTGGACAAGCTTCATGGCCGATCCGGAGTGGAGCGAGATCAAGCGCGTCACCCGGATCGAGCACGGCGACATGGTCGGCGCGATCGAGGACCGTACCCTGACTCCGACCGACTACTCGCCGAAGCTCGATTGACAGCGCGCCGCCCGCGCGCTTTAAGCAGGCCATGACCAGCCTGATGGCCTCGTTCCGCAGCTATTACGCCCCGTCCTCATAGAGGCGGTGGCATTCCCATGCTCAACCGCCGCGCTGGCGGTTGATCTCAGGCTCTCATCCGACATCGCGGCTCCCACCGGATCAAAGCGATGTCTTCCAAGATCAGAACCGTCTCGACCATCGGCATCATGGGCTTCGGCGCTTTCGGGCGCCTGATGGCCCGCCACCTCCAGCCTCATTTCGCGCTGCGTATCTGCGATCCTGCCGAGCCACCAACGCCGGACGCGCTGGGCAAGGGATTGCTGCCCGCCGACGTGGCAGAGGTCGCCGCCTGCGATCTCGTCATCCTCGCCGTGCCGGTCCCGGCGATCCCCGATGCAACCGCCATGTTGCGCCCGCATCTGAAGGCCGGCGCCGTCGTGCTCGATGTCGGCTCGGTCAAGATCGGCCCGGCCCGCGCCATGCAGGAGAGCCTGCCGGAGGATGTCGAGATCATCGGCACGCACCCGCTCTTCGGCCCGCAGAGCGCCCGCAACGGGCTCGCCGACCTCAAGATCGCGCTCTGCCCAATCCGCGGCGGCAGCACGCCACGCATCGCCGCCTTCCTGCGCCATGTGCTGAAGCTCAAGGTCGTCGTGACGACCGCCGACGCCCATGACCGAGAAGTTGCGATGGTGCAGGGTCTGACCCATCTCATCGCCAAGATCCTGGTCCGCATGGAGCCCCTGCCCCGCACCATGACCACGGCGAGCTTCGACCTGCTGATGCAGGCGACCGAAATGGTCCGCTACGATGCCCCCAACGTCTTCATGGCGATCGAGCGCGCCAACCCGCACGCCAAGGCGGTGCGCGATCGCTTCTTCGCGCTGGCCGACGAGATGCGGCTGTTCCTGGAGAACGGCCACCAGCAGGCGGCTTCTCCCGAGCCTGCCCTGCCTCACAAGGTCGCAGAGGGGGCTGGGGCCTAGCCTTCGCCGCCCGCTCCGACGACAATGCAAGAAACGCGAATGCCCCTGCGATGACCGACAATCCCCTGATTTATCCCGGCGCAGCCCATCCCGACCTGCGCGAGCCACTGATCGCCGAGCTGGTCCGTACCTTCTATGCGCGGGCGCGGCAGGACGACGTGATCGGCCCCGTCTTCGAGGCTGCGGTCGAGGATTGGGACGACCACATCGCCAAGATCACCGATTTCTGGAGCGGCGTGATGCTGCGCACCGGGCGCTATAGCGGCCGGCCGATGCGCCCGCATTTGATCCTGCCGCTCGAAGGCAAGCATTTCGACCGCTGGCTCGACCTGTTCGAGGCGACGGCAAGGGAACTCTGCCCACCGGACATCGCGGACGCCTTCATCGTCCGGGCACGGCGCATCGCCGACAGCTTCGAAATGGCCCGCGCCAGCCAGCGCGGTGAATTCACCGCGCCCCGGCACAGCCTGCGCTGAAAACCCGAACCTAGGCCGCCCTCGCTTCGCGCCCCAGAAAGGCTTCGACCTCGGCGGGCGCCACCCCGGCTTCCCGTGCGATTCGCCCGGCAAGGGCCGCCGCCGAGGGCCTGAGCAGGCCGAATGGCCGGTCGAGCCAATAGGACACCGGATTCAGCGCCTCGCGCGCATCGACCCTGACGATCCGCCCCGCGGCCAGTTGCTCGCGCGCCAGCGGCGGCCGGGCCAGCGCGATCCCGAGGCCGTGGGCAGCGGCGTCCAGCACGAGGTTGTAATCCTCGAACCGCCGATCCTGCGGACGCGGGCGGTAATCCAGCCCCTGCGCCGCGAACCAGGCCTTCCAGCCGGCGGCATCGGAATCATGGATCAGCGGCCGGGCGAGCAGGCGCTCCGGCGCGCCATCGCCGATCGCCGCGGCAAGCTCCGGCGAGGCAATCGGGAAGCACCATTCCTCGAACAGCTTGAGCGAAAGCCGGTCCGGCGCCCCGCCACGTCCGCAGCGGATGCCGATATCGACACCCTCCTCCTCGAAATCGACCTTGCGATGCTCGACCTGCAGCACGACCCGCAGCGGCGGCGTGCCCGCTTCCAGAACGGCCAATCGCGGCATCAGCCACAAAGAGCAAACAGATGGCGGCGCGCTGACCCGCACCACCGAAGCACCCCGCGCCTCGCGCCAGCGCTCCGAGGTGTCGGCGATCAGGGCGAAAGCTTCCTGCGTGCGCTGGAGCAGGCGCTGGCCTTCCGGCGTCAGCGTCACACCGCGAGCCTGCCGCAGGAAGACGCGCAGGCCGAGCCAGTGCTCGAGCTTGGCGATCTGCCGGCTGACGGCACCATGGGTCAGGTTCAGCGCCTCGGCGGCAGCCGAGAAGCTGCCGGTGCGGGCGGCCGCCTCGAAGGCACGCAAAGTATCGAGCGGCGGCAGGTTGGAGCTGTGATCCATCCTCACAGCTCATGCGCGAATTGTTCGTTTGTCAATCAGCTCGCCGAGGCGTCTATCGGACGCAACTTTCGCCACCGATGGACTGACGCCATGTCTTCCTCAACCTGCGCCTCGCCTACCCTCAGCGCCTCCGGCCCACAGCGCCTCGACCCGACGCTGGTCTTCACCGTGACCTTCACCGTGATGGCGTGGGCCTCGTCCTTCCCGGCGATCCGTGCCGGACTCGCCGGCTTCGGTCCGGCCGAGATGGCGGCGCTGCGCTTCGCGCTCGCCGGCGGGCCGGCTGCGCTGTTCCTCATCGCGACTCGGGCGAAGCTGCCCGAGCGCGCCGATATCTGGCGCTTCCTCGTCGGCGGCGTGATCTTCATCGCCGGCTACGCGCTGCTGCTCAATTTCGGCCAGCGCGTGGTGCCCGCGGGCCCCGCCGCCTTCATCATCAACACCAACCCGATCATGACCGCCGTGCTCGCGATGATGATCCTGGGCGAACGCTTCAGCATGACGGCCTGGCTCGGCACGGCGCTGTCCTTCGCCGGCATCGGCGTCATCGCGCTCGGCAAGGGGCTCGATGTCGAGATCGGCACGAGCGTGCTGCTGATCCTCGGCGCCGCCTTCTGCAACGCCATCACCACGGTTGTGCAGAAGCCGCTCTTCGGCCGCTACAAGCCCCTCCATGTCGCGGCGTGGAACCAGGCGATCGGTGGCTTCGTGCTGCTGCCCTTCCTGCCCGGCGCCATCGCGCAGGCCCACGCCGCCCCCGCGATCTCCTTCTGGTCGGTGGTTTATCTCGCTGCAGTGCCGAGTCTCATCGCCTATGGCACCTGGGCGATCACGCTCTCGCGCCTGCCTGCCGCCCGCGCCGCAAACTTCCAATACGCCGTGCCGCCGATGGCGATGCTGATCGGCTTCCTCTGGCTCGGAGAAGTGCCGACACTCTTCGGCCTGATCGGCGGCGCCATGGCACTGGCCGGCGTCGTGGTCGTCAACCTGAAGCGCTGATCAGAAGCCCTTCGCCGCAAGCGCCTTCTCGTCATCCGCGATGTAGTCGCGGATGACCGGGACGGCGCTCTTGTGCTGGCCGAGCAGGAGCTGGAACACCATGTCGCCGCCGATGTCGAAGGAGATCGAGCAGGCGCAGAGATAGAATTCCCACATCCGCGCGAAGCGTTCGCCCATCATGTCGACGACCTCGGCACGGTGGGCCATGAAACGCTCGCGCCAGGCCTCGAGCGTCCAGTGGTAGTGGCGCCGCAGGAACTCGCAGTCCGAAGCCCAGAGTCCGGTCTGCTCCTGCGCGGCGAACACTTCGGAGAGCGCGGGCGCATAGCCGCCGGGGAAGATGTATTTGTCGAAGAAGGGGCCGGTGAAGCCAGGCGGGCCGACACGGCCGATGCAGTGGACGAGCGCGATGCCGTCCGGCGTCAGCAATTCGCGGATCTTGCCGAAATACTCGCCGTAATGCGCGACGCCGACATGCTCCATCATCCCGACCGAGACGATGCGGTCGAACGTTCCTCCGAGCTCGCGATAATCCTTGTTGATGAAAGTCACGGCCTCGCCGACGCCGGCCGCCTCGGCCCGCTTCTGGGCAGCCGCCATCTGGTCGGGCGAGACGTTGAGCCCGGTCACCTTCGCGCCGCAGGCCTTCGCAAGGTAGATGGCAAGCTCACCCCAGCCCGAACCGATATCGAGCACGGTCATGCCGGGCTCGATCCTGAGCTTGGCGGCGAGATGCCGGAGCTTGGCCTTCTGCGCCGCCTCCAGCCCGACGTCGGGGCTGTGCCAATAGGCGCAGGAATAGGTCATCGTCTCGTCGAGCCAGAGCCGATAGAAATCGGTCGGGATGTCGTAGTGATGCTTGACCTTCTTGCCGGCGACGCCGAGCGGATTGTGCATCCGCCAGCGCCGGATCTTGAAGCGCACCTTTCGGATCGCTTGCTGCAGCGGGTCCTTGCGCATCTCGCGGCGTTGCAGCCAGAACAGCGTCAGCAGGTCGTGGATCGTGCCTTCCTCGAAGTCGATCCGCCCGTCCATATAGCCTTCGGCCAAAGCGAGCTCGGGGTTGAGGAAGAGCTCGCGCTCGATGCGGTTGTCATGGAAGCGGACGGTAACGGCCGGTGCCGTCTTAGTGACGCCCGCGAACACCATCTCGGCCGGCCCTGGCCCGAAGACGTGCCGCTTGCCATCCGGCGTGACGACGGTCAGGCGACCCTGTCGGATGAATCTCCTGAGCAGTCGCGGCAGCAGCAGCATCGGCGTCTCCGTCCCGCCCCGGTCCTCGGAGCGACGCCTGCGAGTTAAGCGGAAACGGCAGCGCCCCGAAACCCCGGCAGTTGCAGAGTGCGCCCGCATCCGGTTAGAGCCAATGCTCTCGGAGGATCGACCGAACCCATGTCCTGGCGCGATTTCTGGAACGGCGAACACGCGATCTATGTCTCGCCGCGCCACAAGACCTTGCACTACCGGCAGATCGCAACCGACCTGATCGCCCATATTCCCTCGCCCGAGGCGACCGTGCTCGACCATGGCTGCGGCGAGGCGCTCGATGCCGCCCGCGTGGCTGCGGCCTGCGGCAAGCTCTTTCTCTGCGAGGCGGCGCCGAACGTCCGGGACAAGCTGCGCGGCCAGTTCGGCCGGCTCGATTCGGTCATGATCGCATCCCCGGAAGAGGTCGCGGCCCTGCCGGACGCAACGTTCGACCTCGTCGTCGCCAATTCGCTGATCCAGTATCTCTCCCGCGACGAGCTGAAGGATCTGCTGGCCACCTGGCACCGCCGACTCAAGCCGGGCGCCGCCCTCGTCCTCGCCGACGTCATCCCGCCCGATGTCAGCCCGTTGACCGACGCCACGCAGCTCCTCGCCTTCGGCTGGCGCGGCGGCTTCTTCCTGGCCGCGCTGGCTGGGCTCGTCTGCACGGTCTTCTCGGATTATCGCAAGCTGCGCGCGCAGTACGGCCTCTCGACCTATACGCCAGAGGCGATCGGAGACCTCCTTCGCGAGGCCCGCTTCGTCGACATCCAGCGACCCGCGAATTTCGGGCACAATCCGCACCGGATGACCTTCAAGGCCGTCAGGCCGGCCTGAATCCACCGGCACGGCGGCTTCCAGGAGGCATTTCTGCAAGTTTCCCTAACTGGACCCTGCGGAATGACTTGATTCGCAACGGCGAATATGGCTTTGAGCGCGACTTGCCTTGAAGTCCGGGATGGCCGTGCTGGACCAATTCGCCTGTCCTTACTGCGACGCGGTGCTCAATCGGGGCGTGCTGTCCTGCCGCTGCTGCGGACGTGACCTGACGCCGGTCCTGCCCCTCCTCAGCCGCCTCGAAGCGCTGGAGGAGCGTCTCGCCGCCTTAGAGAAGAGAGCTGAGGAAGATCGGACAGCACAGGCCGCGATGCCGCCGCCGCGCGCTGAAACGGTAGCTGCCGCGCCATCCGACGACCTCCCCGCAGCCGAGGAGCCGGTCCCCCACATGGCGTCGCGCCGACGCTTCTGGGTGCTGCCTCTCGGCTTCCTCTTGCTGCTCGGGGCCTATGGCTCGGTCGTGCTCTGGCTCGACCTGCCGCTCTGGGTGCTGCGTCTCGCCTCGATCGCGATTCCGTTCGTCACCGGCCTGATCTATTTCGGCATCCGACCACGCCTGATCGCCTTCGACATTGCGGTCGTCGTCGCCTTCGCAATTTTTTCCGTCGCGACCATGAACGCGTGGCTGGGTTGGCACGACAATATACCGCTCCTTCCGCAGGGTTCGGCAGCTTGGCGCGAGACGTTCTTCTATGCGCTGAGCATCGGTGCCTCCCTTTTCTCGGGGATGTTGCTGCGCGTGACGCAGGCTGCGCTGACCGCGCGCGGCCTCGTCTCGCTGCCGGAACTGCGCAAGGGGCTGCAGGCCGTTCATGGAAAGATCCCGATGGATACCCTCAAGACCATCGAGACCGCCATCCTGATGGCCAGCACCGCGATCTCTGCCATTGCCGGCCTCGTCGCCGGAATTCTGGGAGTGAAATAGAACAGGATGATCAAATCCGTCCTCCGGCACATGCTGCCTACCGCCTTTGCCTGCTCCGCCTTTCTCGGCTCCGCACTCGCCGCGGAACCGCTTCAGCTCATCACCCGCGAGGAAGCCGGCCTACCCGCCGGTGGCGTCGCCACGGCGAGCACGCGCAACCTGACGCGCGGCCCGGGCATCGACACCCTGTCGACCCCCGACAAGGGGGTGGACGGCAAGCCGTTCCGTCTCTCCGTGCGCTTCATGTCGAGCAACGGGGTACCGGTCGACCCGGCGACCGTGCGCGTCTTCTATCGGCGCCAGCCGCCCGTCGACATCACCGAACGCATCAAGCCCTTCATCACGCCCGCGGGCATCGATGCCCCCTCCGTGATCGTCCCCACCGGCAAGCATGTCATCGAGATCGAGGCATCCGACCGGGAAGGCCGCGTCGGCCGCCGGCAGCTCACCCTCACCGTCGTGCCGCAGCAGTGAGCCTTCGGCAGCCTGGCGACCCGCGTCAGGCTGCCCGATCGGCGAAGCTGAAGAACTTGTGGCCGAGGAAAGAGAACACCATCACGATTCCCGTGGTGACGAGCTGCATCGGTAGATAGGGCAGCCCGAGCCGGGTGACGAAGAGATGCATCAGCAGGCCGGTGAGCACGAAACCGCCGGCGGCGATCAGCGCGAAGCGCCAGCCGGCCTGGGCGTGGCTGCGCGTCGCATCGAAGGTCATCCAGCGGTTGAGGCCATAGGAGACCAGTGCTCCGACGATGAAGCCGGCGAGCGTCGCCGGCACGGGATCGATCTTCACGCCCTCGACCAGCCCGATCAGCACGCCGTAATGCGCCACCGCCGTCAGCCCGCCGGCGAAGGCATAGGTCACGAGCTGGCGGAACTGTCGCGGATAACGGCGAAGCGGCATTCGCGCTTCCTAGCCGATGCTTCGAGCTCTCGAAAGCCATTGTCATCCCGAATCGGCGATGCCGTCACCAGATCCGGGATGTTGCTTGGGCCGCGCGCCTCGCTCAGCCCGCGTCGCTCCCGGCCAGATTGGCCGGCATGCCGCCGACCGGCAGGTCGAGCCCCTGCTTCAGCGTATCGAGATGATATTCACGGATGCGCCCGTTCGCCGGATCACTGACGAAGGCGCTGGCGCCGATGACTGCGAGGCTGGGGGTCGGCGTCTTGGCGCCATAGGCGCAATCGAAGGGCGCAACCACATCGAAGGCAGCGAGCTCCTTCCAGGCCGGCGCGACTTCATAGACCCTGAGCTTGCCATCCGGTGTCAGATTGGCGAGGCGGCTGGCATTGCCATTGAGCTCGAACTGGCAGGCTGCCTGGCCGCCCGGAATCGCGAGCACGTCATCGGCCGTCAATGCCTTGGCGCCGGGGTCGATCCGCAGCAGCGCGTCATAGGGCGCCTTGAGCCCGTAGTTGCCGACGAGATGACGCCCACCCTCGCGGGACTTGAGCGCGCTGACACGGCGCTCGTCAGGATAGGCCAGCTTGCGTGCGCTCCAGCCGACCGCGACGCCCTTGCCTGCCCGCGCGAGCACCAGCAATCCACCGTCTTCACCCTCGGCACAGCCGAAGAGATGGCGCCCGCCGCGTGCCGGTGCGTAGCCGTGATAGAGCTTGCAGGAGGCATCGGCCCTCATCGGATCGTTGAGGTTGGCAACGCGCTTCCAGCCTCCCTCCTTTCCGGCGCCCTGCTCCAGGATCTCGAAGCCGTTCGGACGCGGCGAGGCGCTGCGATCGTCGCCCTTGGCGTAGGCCGGATTGGGCACTGACATCAGCCATTGCCGCCCGCCAAGCGGCACAGCGATGCCGTGTTGCGGCGCCGGGCTTGGCCATGTCGCCACGGTCGGCTCGCCCTGGGCGAGACTGTCGATAGCGATCAACACCGCCTTGGGCTCGCTCTTGCCCTCCCAGGGACGCAGGCCGTCGTAGAACAGCGCGAGCTGTCCCTGCCCCGAGATGACATGCGCCGGCCTGTCGCCCTTGGTCGCAAAGTCGAGGAACCTCGGCGTGGCCTTGTCGAGATCGACGTGGTCGCCATGCGACTCGGCGATCAGCCCTGTGTCGAGGATGCGCAGCGTGCCGGCCTCGTCGCCCGTCTTCACCACGACATAGCGCCCGCCGGAAACCCCGGCGAAACCTGGATTCGCCTTCGGCACGTCGAAGCTGTGCGTCACCTCCCCGCTGTCGAGATCAAGGATGCGGACCACCGGCTTTTCGTGGTCGGTGAAGACGAGCCGGCCGCGCAGCGGCGCATGGTCGTGCGCGAGGGCCGCGGAAGCGAGCAAGCCGCCGGCGAGGCTAAGACCGGCAATCGGAAGACGAGATGAAAACACGGGAAGCTCCGATATAAATGCAATGATATAACGTTACATTCATATCATCAGAAGGCAACCCGCGATCTCCGCTCCTCCATAAGCAGCGACGGTACTCCCGGCGGAACCGGGATCGCAGGCCGATCCGTGACGCGGCTCGGCCCGCGGGCGATCCCGAGAGCGTCAGGCCCTGACCTCGAACACCATGTTGAAGGGCGTCTCGGTGGCTCGATGGAAATGCGAGAACCCCGCATCGAGCGCCACCTTGCGCAGCCGCATCTCGCCCGCCTGCGCGCCGAGGCCAAGTCCCACCTCCTGCGACAGCGAAGCCGGCGTGCAAATCATGGTCGATGCGCCGTAGTAGATCCGCCCGACCGGATTGAGGTTCTCCCGCAGGCTGTCATGGGCAAAGGGCTCGACGATCATCCAGCTCCCGTCCTTTGCAAGCGCCTCCTTGACATGACGTCCAGCCCCAACGGGGTCACCCATGTCGTGCAGGCAGTCGAACATCGTCACGAGGTCGTATTTCTTCTCCGGAAAGTCCTTGGCCGAAGCCTGCTCGAAGACGATGCGATCACCGACGCCGGCTTCGGCTGCCGCCTCGCGCGCCCGATCGATCGACGGGCCATGATAGTCGAAGCCGAAGAAGCGCGATTTCGGGTAGGCCCGTGCCATCAGGATGGTGGAGGAGCCGTGCCCGCAGCCGATATCGGCCACCGTCGCGCCCTGCAACAACTTGTCTTCGACGCCGTCCAGCGCCGGGATCCAGGCCGTCGTCAGATGCGTGTTGTAGCCCGGCCGGAAAAAGCGCTCGGTGCCACGGAACAGACAGCGGCTGTGCTCATGCCAGCCAAGCCCCTTGCCGCTCCTGAAGGCCTCCTCGACCTTCGGCTCGTCGACCCACATCGACTGGACGACCTCGAAGGCTCCGGCGAAGAAGGCCGGGCTGTCCTCTTCGGCGAAGGCCATAGCCTGCTCCGGCGAGAGGCTGAAGCTGTCGCTGCCTTCGTCATAGTCGACATAGCCGGCAGCGGCCTGCGCTGCGAGCCATTCGCGGACATAGCGTTCCTTGAAGCCCGTCTTCGCGGCCATCTGTTGCGAGGTCACGGGCTCGCCGTCGGCCATCGCCTTGTAGAGGCCGAGCTGATCGCCCAGCACGATCAGGGCTCCGGTGACGGAAGCCCCGACATCACCGACGAGACGCCCCATCAGGACATCGAGTTTTTGAGGGTCGGCTGCACGCATGGCCATGCTCCTCAGGTTCGGGCGTGGCCGGTGCTTGGTCGCGCGATCCGGCTCGACGCCATCGCGGAAATGCGAACGTTATACCCCAACGTAAGCCTGTCAACGGCAGGCCACCTGTCTCTTAAGGGGTACCGCCATCCGACAGCCATGCCGCGCCGAGCCGCGGCAGGTTCGGGTCGCGCCGCGCCGTCTCGATCACGCTGTCGATCAGTCCCGGGAAGCGCTGGTTCAGCTCCTCGCGCCGGATGCTGAGATAGCGCGACGTGCCTTCGACGCGCATCCGCGTGATGCCCGCCTCGCGCAGCTTGGCGAAGTGATAGGACAGGAGCGAGGGTGAGGCGAACGCCGTGAAATGACTGCAGCGCGCCTTGTCGACCTCGCTGACATCGGCCAACGCGACGAGGATGCCGAGCCGGATCGGATCGGCCAGCGCCGCGAAGACATCGGCGGGCGCCACGTCCTCGATATCGGGATGGAAGACCGGCTTCATAGCTGGGGGATAGGCGAAACCATCGCTCCTGACAAGATTCAACAATCATTGAAATTAGGCTTGCGGCCTTGGTTCGGCGATCTTAAAATTCAACGATCATTGAAATTTGAAGATCTCCTTCGAACGCAGGGATCGACCTCATGGACATCCGCCTCCTTTCGCTCGCCGGCGGCGCCTTCGCCATCGGCACGGGCAGCCTGATCGTCACCGGCATCCTGCCCCATCTCGCCTCCGGCCTCGGCGTCTCGATCGACACCGCCGGCCTGCTCATTTCGATCTTCGCGCTGGCCTACGCGATCGGCTCCCCGATCCTTTCGACCGTGTTGGGCGATGCCGACCGCAAGCGCGTCCTCCTCGGTGCGATGACGGTCTTCGGCCTCGCCAATCTCGGTGCCGCCTTCGCCAGCGACTTCACCGTCGTCGTGCTGGCGCGCATCGTCATGGCGCTCGCCGCCGGCGTATTCATGCCCGCCGCCAACGCCGTCGCCGTCGCGATCTCTCCGCCCGAGCGGCGCGGCCGCGCCATCGCGCTCGTCACGGGCGGCATGACCGTCTCGCTGATTCTCGGTATCCCGATCGGCACCGCCGTCGTCGGCTTTGGCGGTTGGTATCTCGCCTTCCTGATCGTGGCCGCCTTGAGCGCGTTGTCGCTGACGGGGCTTCTCGCGAGGCTGCCATCCGGCCTGCCGCATGCCACCAACACGCTGCGCGAGCGCCTGCAGGTCGCCGGTCGCGGCGATGTGCTGCTGGCGCTGGGCACGACGATGTTTTGGACGACCGGCGCTTTCGTCCTCTACACCTATATCGCCCCCTTCCTGACCAACCACGCCGGCATCGCCGGCCCCTGGCTCGCCGCCACGCTCGTGCTTTCCGGCATCGGCTCGGCGCTCGGCAACCAGTTCGGGGGCATGGCGAGTGACCGTTTCGGACCCGAGCGGTCGCTCTCCGTCGTGCTGACGTTGCTGGCAGCCTCGCTGGTCGCGGCCTCGCTCGTCGCCGTGACCTTGCCGCCCACCATCGCGGTCTATCTGCTGCCGCTCGTCATCATGGTCTGGAGTGGCGCGGGCTGGGCCGGGCACCCCGCGCAGATGTCGCGGCTGGCTGCGATGGCGCCGGACGCGGCCGTCGTCGCCCTCTCGCTCAATGCCTCGGCGCTCTATTTCGGCATCGCGGCCGGCGCGGCACTCGGCCAGCAGGTGATGCGCCACGCCGGCACCTGGCCGCTCGGCTTCGTCGGCGCAGCTTGCGAGCTGGTTGCGCTCGGGCTGCTCTTCATTGCGTTGCGCCGCAAGCGCGGGACGGCGCGGCCGCTCGAGGTCGATCTGGTGCTGCCGGCACCGCGGCCTGTGCGTTGATGCGGACAGGAAGCGCTTTTAGCTTCCTTCCGCGGCTCTGCCCGTCTATAGCGAGCGCCTAGCATTCATTCAGACGCTCGCCCCGGCTCCGCTCGCCTGATCGGACCGGCCTTGCGCGCGCCTGCTCAAGATCGGTCGAGACCATGCCCAAGCGCACAGACATCAAGTCCATCCTGATCATCGGCGCGGGCCCCATCATCATCGGACAGGCCTGCGAGTTCGACTATTCCGGCACCCAGGCCTGCAAGACGCTGAAGGCTGAGGGCTACCGCATCATCCTGGTCAACTCGAACCCGGCGACGATCATGACCGATCCGGAGCTGGCCGACGCGACCTATGTCGAGCCGATCACGCCCGAGGTCGTCGCCAAGATCATCGAGAAGGAGCGTCCCGACGCCCTCCTGCCGACCATGGGCGGCCAGACGGCGCTGAACTGCGCGCTCTCGCTCAAGAAGATGGGCGTGCTCGAGAAGTTCAACGTCGAGATGATCGGCGCCACCGCCGAGGCCATCGACAAGGCCGAGGATCGTGAACTCTTCCGCGAGGCGATGACCAAGATCGGCCTCTCCACCCCGCGCTCGCATCACATCAAGACGCTCGGCCAGGCGCTCGACGCGCTCGAGGATATCGGTCTGCCAGCCATCATCCGTCCCTCCTTCACCATGGGCGGCACCGGCGGGGGCATCGCCTACAACAAGGGCGAGTTCATCGACATCGTCGAGCGCGGCATCGACGCCTCCCCCACCAGCGAAGTGCTCATCGAGGAGAGCGTGCTCGGCTGGAAGGAATACGAGATGGAGGTCGTCCGCGATAAGAAGGACAACTGCATCATCGTCTGCTCGATCGAGAACTTCGATCCGATGGGCGTCCACACCGGCGATTCGATCACGGTGGCGCCGGCGCTGACACTGACCGACAAGGAATACCAGATCATGCGCGACGCCTCACTGGCGGTGCTGCGCGAGATCGGCGTCGAGACCGGCGGCTCCAACGTTCAGTTCGCCGTCGATCCCGCCACGGGGCGGATGATCGTCATCGAGATGAACCCGCGCGTCTCGCGCTCCTCCGCTCTCGCCTCGAAGGCGACGGGCTTCCCGATCGCCAAGGTCGCGGCGCGGCTCGCCGTCGGCTATACGCTCGACGAGATCGAGAACGACATCACCGGCGGTGCGACGCCTGCCTCCTTCGAGCCGACGATCGACTACGTCGTCACCAAGATCCCGCGCTTCGCCTTCGAGAAGTTCCCCGGCTCCGAGCCGACGCTGACCACGGCGATGAAGTCGGTCGGCGAGGCGATGGCGATCGGCCGCACCTTCCAGGAATCGCTGCAGAAGGCCCTGCGCTCGCTGGAGACCGGCCTCGACGGGCTCGACGAGATCGAGGTCGAGGGGCTCGGCATTGGCGACGACCGCAATGCCGTGAAGGCCGCGATCTCGACGCCGACGCCCGACCGCATCCTGCATGTCGCCCAGGCGATGCGCCTCGGCTTCACCGATGCCGAAATCCACGAGAGCTGCAAGATCGATCCCTGGTTCCTCGAGCAGATGCGCGAGCTGGTCGAGACCGAGGAAAAGATTCGCAAGTTCGGCCTGCCGCAGACGCCCGGCGCCTTCCGGCAGATCAAGGCCATGGGCTTCTCCGACAAGCGCCTCGCCGCCGTCTCCGGTCAGAACGAGGCGGAGGTCCGGGCCCTGCGCCGGTCGCTCGACGTGCGCCCGGTCTACAAGCGCATCGACACCTGCGCCGCCGAATTCGCCTCGCCGACCGCCTATATGTACTCGACCTATGCCATGCCCTTCGCTGGCAAGGCCGCGGATGAGGCCAACCCGTCCGACCGCCGGAAGGTCGTCATTCTCGGCGGCGGGCCGAACCGCATCGGCCAGGGCATCGAGTTCGACTATTGCTGCTGCCACGCCTGCTACGCGCTGCGCGACGTCGGCTACGAGACCATCATGGTCAACTGCAACCCGGAGACGGTCTCGACCGACTACGACACCTCCGACCGGCTCTATTTCGAGCCGCTGACGGTCGAGGATGTGCTGGAGATCCTCCAGACCGAGAAGCAGAACGGCACGCTGCACGGCGTCATCGTTCAGTTCGGCGGCCAAACCCCGCTCAAGCTGGCGAATGCGCTGGAAGAAGCCGGTATCCCGATCCTCGGCACCTCGCCGGACATGATCGACCTCGCAGAGGACCGCGACCGCTTCAAGCGTTTGCTCGACAAGCTGCAGCTCAAGCAGCCGAAGAACGGTATCGCCTATTCGGTCGAGCAGGCCCGCATCATCGCCGGCGAGCTCGGCCTGCCCTTCGTCGTGCGCCCCTCCTATGTGCTCGGCGGCCGCGCCATGGCGATCATCCGCGACGAGGTCCAGTTCGAGGACTACCTGCTCGGCACCCTGCCCTCGCTGATCCCCTCCGAGGTCAAGGCCAAGTACCCGAACGACAAGACCGGCCAGATCAACACGGTCCTCGGCAAGAACCCGCTGCTGTTCGATCGCTATCTGTCCGACGCCATCGAGGTCGATGTCGACTGCCTGAGCGACGGCCGCGACGTCTTCGTCGCCGGCATCATGGAGCATATCGAGGAGGCAGGCATCCACTCCGGCGATTCGGCCTGCTCGTTACCGCCACGCTCGCTCTCGCCCGCGACCATCGCCGAGTTGGAGCGCCAGACTCGGGCCATGGCGCTCGCGCTCAATGTCGGCGGGCTGATGAACGTGCAATACGCCATCAAGGACGGCGTGATCTACGTGCTGGAGGTCAACCCGCGGGCCTCGCGCACGGTGCCCTTCGTCGCCAAGGTGATCGGCCAGCCCATCGCCAAGATCGCCGCGCGGATCATGGCGGGCGAGGCACTCGGCAGCTTCGGATTGAAGCCGGCGAGCCTCGGCCATGTCGGCGTCAAGGAAGCCGTCTTCCCCTTCGCACGCTTCCCCGGCGTCGACGTGCTGCTCGGCCCCGAGATGCGCTCGACCGGCGAGGTCATCGGCCTCGACCGCTCCTTCGACGTCGCCTTCGCCAAGAGCCAGCTCGGCGCCGGCTCCAAGGTGCCGGCCAAGGGCACGGTCTTCGTCTCAGTGCGTGACGACGACAAGCCGCGCATCGTGCCGGCGGTGCGCATCCTCGCCGACCTCGGCTTCCGCATCCTTGCCACCGGCGGCACGCTCAAGCTGCTGCAGGAGGAGGGCATCGACGCCGCCCGGATCAACAAGGTCCTGGAAGGCCGCCCGCATTGCGTCGACGCCATCAAGAACGGCGAGATCCAGCTGATCTTCAACACCACCGAGGGCCCGCAGGCGCTCGCCGATTCCCGTTCGCTCCGGCGCGCGGCCCTCTTGCACAAGGTGCCCTATTATACCACCTTGGCAGGCGCGATCGCTGCTGCGGAGGGCATCAAGGCCTATTGCAGCGGCGATCTCGAAGTACGGTCGCTGCAATCCTATTTCGAGCGGGCGGCTTGACGGAGCTTACCGCTCCGGGGTTCAGATATTGAGCGAAAGCGCGGCAATGCCGGGGCCATGCGGCCGACGGCACCCGCGCTTTCTAAGCTTATGGGACGGATAGAATGGAAAAGGTTCCAATGACTGCGGGCGGCTTCGCCGCCTTGGAGACGGAGCTGAAGCACCGCCAGCAGGTCGAGCGCCAACGCATCATCACGGCGATCTCCGAAGCGCGCGCGCTGGGTGACCTCTCCGAGAACGCCGAATATCACGCGGCGAAGGAAGCGCAGTCGTTGAACGAAGGCCGCATCATGGAGCTCGAATCGCTGATCGGCCGCGCCGACATCATCGACGTCTCCAAACTCGGCGGCGACACGGTGAAGTTCGGTGCGACCGTCAAGCTGATCGACGACGACACCGAGGAAGAGAAGAGCTACCAGATCGTCGGCGAGCCGGAATCCGACGTGAAATCCGGCAAGGTCTCGATTGGCTCGCCGATTGCGCGCGCGCTGATCGGCAAGAAGGTCGGCGACTCGGTGCAGGTCAATACGCCCGGCGGCGGCAAGTCCTACGAGATCGTCGGCGTCGCCTTCCGCTAACCAAGGTGCCAACGTGCCGGTGAAAACCGGCACCGGAGTTCCTACATTGTCTCCGAAGACTTCGGAGACACCGCCATGACGACACGTCGCCAGTTTGTCGGAATGACACTTGCCGGGGGGGCGCTTGCCCTGCTTCCGGCCGGCTTGCAGCAAGCGTCCGCACAGGGCGCTCCCATCGGCTCGATCCAGATCGTATTCGCCCGAAAGGTCACGGATGCCTGGGGCGAGCATGTCAGGCTGGTCGGAGCCGAGCTGCAGAGGACCCTGGTCGATATTCTCGGGCCGGCGTTCCGTCCCGGCGCCGGCAATCGCCTGGTCGTCAGCGTCAACAGCCTCTGGCTGGCGAGCTACGCCGGCGGAGGCGGCAGCCGGATGGCGAATGGCGGCGGCAGCAACGACTATCTCGAGAGCCTCGTCACGCTCTACGACCGCTCCGGCCGCGAGCTCGACAACTGGCCGATCATGTCGACGGAATCCGCCGGCGGCGCCGGCGCCTGGTACCTGCCGGATGTCGACCAGCGCCGCCTGAAGGCGCTCGCGCGCAACAATGCCTGGTGGATCAAGCGCTACGTCGCAGGCTGAGTCTCGCCTCAGCCGAAGGGAACGATCGGCTCGTCCTTGACGCGGTCGAGCGTCAGCGCGGTGCGAACGTTGCGGACATTCGGCATGGCCGTAAGGTCCGCGACGAAATCCTGAAAGGCCTTGAGATCGGGCGCGACGCATTTCAGCGCGAAATCGATATCGCCGGAGAGCGTCCAGCACTCGCGCACCGTCGCCCATTCCCGGATCCGGGTCTGGAAGGCCGCGAGATCCGCCTCCGCCTGGCTCGCCAGATGTACGAAGGCGAAGCAGACCACCTCGTAGCCCAGCTTCCGCTCGTCGAGATCGGCATGATAGCCCCGGATCAGCCCGGCCTCTTCCAGGGCCCGGACGCGCCTAAGGCAAGGCGGCGGCGAGATGCCGACACGGCTCGCCAGCTCGACATTGGTCATGCGACCATCGGCCTGGAGCTCGCGCAGGATGCGCAGGTCGATATCGTCGAGTTTCGCCGGCAATGAACGTCCTCAGAGGCAGGTGGCGCTGGTGTAGACGGCGGCGGCAGGCGATACAAGGCGCATGCCGCAGACGCCCTCCACCTTGCAACAGAAAACCGTCCCGACGATCTGGGTTCTGACCGACGGCAAGGCCGGCGACGAGCTGCAGTGCCTGGGCGTGGCCGAGCGCCTCGGCGTCGTGCCCGAGATCCGCCGCGTCGCGCCGCGAAAGCCCTTCGCTTGGCTGATGCCGCGCGGCCCCATCGATCCGCGCGAGGCACCGGACCGGGTGGGGAGCCCGATCCGCCCGCCCTTCCCCGACATCGCCATCGCCTCGGGCCGTCGGGCCGTCCCCTATCTCCGGGCGGTGAAGAAGGCCTCGAACGGCCGCACCTTCACCGTCTTCCTCAAGGACCCGCGGATCGGGACCGGCACAGCGGACCTGATCTGGGTCTCGGAGCATGACCGGCTGCGCGGCAGCAACGTCCTCGTCACCACCACCTCGCCGCACCGGCTGACGCCGGAGAAGCTCGCCGCCGCCCACACCGCGCCACCGGCACCGATCGCGGCGCTGACGGCACCGCGCGTCGCGGTGATGGTCGGCGGCGACAGCCGGCACCATCGTTTCTCCACCGCCGACAACGAGCGCCTGGCGCGCCAACTCGACGCCCTCGCGGCCTCCGGGGTGCAGTTGATGGGCTCGCCCTCGCGCCGCACCTCGCCCGCCCTTGCCCACGCGGTCGCCGCCGTTTTCGCTCGCCATGGTGGCTGGTGGTGGGATGGCAGCGGCGACAACCCCTATCTCGCCTTGCTCGCCAATGCCGATGCCGTCGTCGTGACCGCAGACTCGACCAACATGATCGGCGAGGCCACGGCGACGGGTGTGCCGATCCTCGTCTTCGAACCGCAGGGCGGCCATGCCAAGATCGCGGCGCTGGTCGCATCGCTGACACGCCAGGGCGCTGTGCATCCTTTCCGTGGACAGCTTGATGGCGAGCGCTACCAGCCGATAGACTCCACCCCGATCATAGCCGATGCGATACGCGAAGGCTGGCTGCGCCATAGGGCCGCGCTCGGGCTCACGGGCTCCTGAAGCGCAGAGGCTCTTGTTTCGGCGCGTCATCGCCGTATCTGTCGGAGTCGAGCGCGGCGCGCCGCGGAAAAGGAAACGAGACGATGGCCCACACCCACGCCCGCGTGATGATCATCGGATCCGGCCCGGCCGGCTACACCGCCGCCATCTACGCCGCCCGCGCCATGCTGGAGCCGGTCCTGATCTCCGGCATGCAGGCCGGCGGCCAGCTCATGATCACCACCGACGTCGAGAACTATCCCGGCTTCGCCGACGTCATCCAGGGCCCCTGGCTGATGGAGCAGATGCGTGCCCAGGCCGAGCACATGGGCACGAAGATGGTCTCCGACCACATCGCGCGCGTCGACCTCTCGCAGCGCCCTTTCCGTCTCTGGGGCGACGGCGGCGAGACCTATTCCTGCGACGCGCTGATCATCGCCACCGGCGCCCAGGCGAAATGGCTGGGCCTCCCGTCCGAGCAGAGCTTCCAGGGCTTCGGCGTCTCGGCCTGTGCCACCTGTGACGGCTTCTTCTTCCGCAACAAGGAGGTCGCGGTCGTCGGCGGCGGCAATACCGCCGTCGAGGAAGCGCTCTACCTCGCCAACCTCGCCAGCAAGGTCACGTTGATCCACCGCCGCGACCATCTGCGCGCCGAGCGTGTGATGCAGGAGCGGCTGTTCAAGCATCCCAAGATCGAAGTGATCTGGGACAGCGAGATCGCCGAGATCTGCGGCGGCACCACCCCGCCCAACGTCACGCATCTGCGCCTGAAGAACACCAAGACCGGCGCGGAGAGCGAGCTGAAGACCGATGGCGTCTTCATCGCCATCGGTCACAAGCCGGCGACCGAGCTCTTCGTCGGCCAGCTCGACATGCGCGAGAGTGGCTATCTGGAGGTCGAGGCCGGTACGACTCAGACCAATGTTCCGGGCGTCTTCGCCGCTGGTGACGTCACCGACGAGCACTATCGCCAGGCGGTCACCGCCGCCGGCATGGGCTGCATGGCCGCGCTCGACGCCGAACGCTGGCTGCTCGCGAGCACGCTGGACCAGCGGGAAGCGGCCGAATAGGGGCTTTTCGGGAACTCATCACCGAGTTTGATGAATTCCCTCACCAGATTCAGTGCCAAAAAGGACAATCTCTGCTGCCGAGGCATTGACGCACAAGGACTTTATCCCCCATCATGCACAAAACGCATAGCGGGGGAAGCGCGGTGGATTGGGACCGCATTAGAATTTTTTATACCGTCGCAGAGTCAGGCAGTTTCACCAAAGCTGGCGATGTTCTGGGATTGAGTCAATCCGCCGTGAGCCGGCAGATCGGCGCGCTCGAGCGTGAGCTCCGGGCGCCGCTGTTCCACCGGCATACGCGCGGCCTGATCCTGACCGAGCAGGGCGAGTTGCTGTGGCGCGCCGCGCGCGAGATGACGCAGCGGCTGGAGCGCACGCGTTCGCAGCTCTCCGAAACCCGCGAGCATCCGTCAGGCGAGCTAAAGGTCACGGCGACGCGCGGACTCGGCGGGCACTGGCTGACGCCACGCCTGGCCGAGTTCCTCGATCTCTATCCGGATATCAAGGTCGATCTCATCCTGACCGATGAGGAGCTCGACCTGTCGATGCGCGAGGCGGATATCGCCATCCGCCTGCGCCAGCCGCAGCAGCCGGACCTGATCCAGCGCAAGCTCTTCACGGTGCACTATCACGTCTACGCCTCGCCGGCCTATGTGAAGCGCTTCGGCGAGCCGAAGAGCTACGAGGATCTCGACAACCACCGGCTGATCTCCTTCGGCGGCACCTCTCCGTCCTACCTCACGGCGGTGCACTGGCTCGGCACGATCGGCCGCGACCAGCGCAACCCGCGCCCGCTCCACCTCATCGTCAACAACATCACGGCGATGAAGCGCGCGGTCGACTCGGGCGCCGGCATCGCCGTGCTGCCGGACTATCTGATCGAGACGGGCTCGCCGCTCGTGCAGCTCATGCGCGAATCCGAGATGCCGCAGTTGGAGAGCTATCTGGTCTATCCGGAAGAGATGAAGTCGGTCGCCCGCGTCCAGGTCTTCCGCGACTTCCTGATCCAGAAGGCCCAGCGCTGGACCTACTGACCGTCGCACCAACCTGCGCCCGAGCCGCATCCGGCCGGGCCGATTTCCGTCCAGTTGGAATGGAACGATCCGGGAGGCGGGGCGCTTGCCCTGCCCTCTCGGCCGTTTCGCCGCGGATCCCGGCTTGATTGGTCCCTGCACCGTACGCTGACCCCGCTCGATTCGGAGGCCGCCGCGCAATCTCACGATATGAAATCCGGCAAATGCATGACGGCTTCGGCGAACGCGCGCACGTGATGCGGGTAAAACCTGCTGCGATGCGCCTTCGGCGATATTTTACCGGCCGTCAATCTGCAGTGAATGCATATTTCTCAATCATTTAGGCTTAAATTGGTCGCATATGAGAATGAGATATGCAGCTTGCGCATGGCGGCTCCAAGCTATGCTGCATTGCAAAACGGCAGAGTCTGCCCAATATTGATCTCACGGTTGTTCGGAACGGGCTCCGCAATCTCCTCCCGGCGTTGAGTTCGTTTCAGCCGTTCCCCTCTGAGATGTTTGGCATTTTGCCAGATGTTTCAAACTTACAAAGCCGGCTCCCCTCGGGGATGCCGGCTCTTTTTTTGCCTTTGGCAAATCTCTTGCTCCCGGCAGGTCCCGTTCTCCGACCGACCATCAGCCATGAAAAAAGGCACCGCCGGAGCGGTGCCCTCGAAAGGCGCTGACGGATGACTGCCGCTCAGGCAGCCAGCTTGCCGGCGATCTTTGCGACGTTGTCGAGGAACCCCTTCAGGAAACCGCGGGTGCCCTCATCCGTCACATTATGCTCGGCGTCGATCAGACCTTCCTTGAACGTGATGAAGACCTGGCTGCCGACCACGGTGCCGGCGAGATTGGTCAGGATCATCCGCAGTTCGTTCTGGGCAACCGCCGTGCCGACCGCGCTGCCGCTCGTGCCCGTCACGACGACGGTCTTGCCGCCCCAGGAATTCTTGCCGTAGGGGCGAGAGGCCCAGTCGATCGCATTCTTGAGCACGGCCGGAATCGAGCGATTGTGCTCCGGCGTGACGATCAGGATGGCGTCCGCCGCCTCGATCTCGCGCTTCAGCCGCAACGTCGATTCGGGCCGGTTCGGTTCGAGATCCTGGTTGAACATCGGCAGGTCGTCGATCTGCACGAAGGAAGGCTCGAAAGCATCGCTTCCAAGCTTGGCCAGGGCCTGCGCCAGCTTGCGGTTGATCGACTCGCGACGATTGCTGCCGACGACGATGGCGAGCTTCAGTTTGGCCATGGTAATTCCTCATTGCAGGGCAGAAAGGCCGCGACAGTAGAGGGCTCGGCAAGCGTGGCGCAAGCGGCTGCGCTGCAAGCATATTGTTGCAATGCTTCAAGGTTCGGCGGTCGGCATTCGGGGCCGATGGGAGCGTCAGCCCCGCGGCGGTCTGGCCGCCAGGGGCAGCGCATCGAACAGGCTGGGCTCGTCGCTGGTTCGCGCCTTCTCGATCGTCAGGATCCTAAGTTTCGTCTCGACACCGCCATCGGCCGAGAAGCCGCCAGTCTTGCCTCCGGCGGCCAGCACGCGATGGCAGGGCACGATGATCGGCCAGAGATTTTGGCCGAGTGCGACACCGACCGCCCGTGCTGCGCCGGGCTCGCCGATACGCTGCGCCACCTCGCCATAGGTCAGTGTCTCCCCATGCGGAATCGACAGGGCGACCTCATAGACCTTGCGGTTGAAGTCCGGGGCCCGTTCCAGCGCGAGCGGCAGATGCGACAGGTCGCGCTTCTCCCCTTCGAACAACGCCCGAATGCCGTCCACGGCCTCTGCGACGAAACCCTGCGCCTCGGCTTCCTCAGCCTCCGGAAAACGCCGCGCCAGTCGCTTGCGCGCGCCCTCTTCGTCGCCCTCTGGCAGTTGCGCACCGATGAAGCGCTCGCCTTCCCAGGCCAGCGCGCAGACCCCGATCGCCGTCTCGAAGAGATGGAAATGCTGGGTGGCCATCTTCGCTCTCCCGGCGCCATTGCGTGGACCAGACCGGTCTAGCACGCCTCATAGCGCCGAGGGCACCCGAAAGCTGACAGCAGAGCCCCGCCGCTTCACATGAACAGCGCTTCGCCCTCCAGCCCTTTGTAGAGCCCGGCGACCTGCTCGCCATAGCCATTGTAGATCTGGGTCGGGCGCCGGTCGCGCGAGCCCAGCACCTGCTCGCTCGCCTGACTCCAGCGTGGATGCGGCACGGCCGGGTTCACATTGGCCCAGAAGCCGTATTCGGAAGACTGCAGCGCCTCCCAGAAGGTCTTCGGCCGCTCGGCGACGAAGCTGATCTTGCGGATCGATTTCACCGATTTGAATCCGTATTTCCACGGCGTGATCAGGCGGATCGGCGCACCGTGCTGCGTCGGCAGCGGTTTACCGTAGATGCCGGTCACGAGAAGCGGCAGCTCGTTCGCCGCCTCGGCCATCGTCAGCCCCTCCACATAGGGCCACGGGTACCAGCGCTGATTCTGCCCCGGTGCGACGCGCGGGTTCAGGAAGGTCTCGAGGCGGATGTATTTCGCGCCCGAAAGCGGCTTGGCCAACGCCACGAAGGATTTGAGCGGGATGCCGGTCCACGGCACCGCCATTGCCCAGGCTTCAACGCAACGGAAGCGGTAGAGCCGCTCCTCCAGCGGCAGCTTGCGGACCAGATCGTCGAAGCCGATCTCGAAGGGTTTTTCGACCATGCCGTCGACCTGGATCGACCAGGGTCGCGTCGCCAGCCGGTGCGAAGCATCGACGATGTCCTTCGACATGCCGAACTCGTAGAAATTGTTGTAGTTCGCCGCGTCCTCGGCCTTGGTCAGCGGAACGTCGAGCTTGTAGGCCTCATTGCGCTTGGCAGGGTAGAGGTCGAGCGTGGGATCCGGCGTATCCGCGGCTGCGATGCCTGGCAGCGCGGCGCCTGCGATCAGCCCCGCTCCCGCTGCCATCAGCTGGCGGCGATTGAGGAACACGCTCTCCGGCGTGGCTTGGCTTTCCGGCATTTCCCAGCCGGCCCGGCGCTTGATCAGCATGACGGACACACTCCGTTTTCGTTGGCAGCTGTTAGGCCACGAAAGCGGAATCACGGCAATTCACGAGGGGGAGAGGCGCGACAAGCACCCCTCCATTCTTGCGAATATCAGCCCCGCGCTTCGAGCGCCTTGATGATCGCCGCGCCCATCTCGCTGGTCGAGACGGCATTGGCGCCCGGAGCCGCGATATCCTTGGTGCGGGTGCCCGAACCGAGCACGTCGGCAATCGCCCCTTCCAGCCGATCGGCCGCCTCGCCGGCGCCGAAGGAATAGCGCAGCGCCATGGCGAAGGAGCCGATCATTGCGATCGGGTTGGCGAGGCCCTTGCCGGCAATGTCCGGAGCCGAGCCATGGACCGGCTCATAGAGCGCCTTGCGCTTGCCGGTCGCCGGGTCTTCCGCGCCCAGCGAAGCCGAAGGCAGCATGCCGAGCGAGCCGGTCAGCATCGCTGCCACGTCGGAGAGAATGTCGCCGAACAGGTTGTCGCAGACGATGACGTCGTACTGCTTCGGCCAGCGCACGAGCTGCATGGCGCAGTTGTCGGCCAGCACATGCTCGAGCTCGACATCCTTGTACTCGGCGGCGTGCAGGGCCGTGACCGTCTGCTTCCAGAGCACGCCGGTCTTCATCACGTTGTGCTTCTCGGCCGAGGAGACCTTGTTACGGCGGGTGCGCGCCAGCTCGAAGGCGACACGGCAGATCCGCTCGATTTCCGGCGTGGTATAGAGCTGCGTGTCGACGCCGCGCTTGGAGCCGTCCTCCAGCGTGACGATCTCCTTCGGCTCGCCGAAATACACGCCGCCGGTGAGCTCGCGCACGATCAGGATGTCGAGGCCCTCGACGACCTCGGGCTTCAGCGAGGAGGCCGAGGCCAGCGCCGGATAGCAGATCGCCGGGCGCAGGTTGGCGAACAGGCCGAGATCCTTGCGCAGGCGCAGCAGGCCGGCTTCGGGGCGATGCTGGTAAGGCACGTCAGCCCATTTCGGTCCGCCGACCGCGCCGAACAGCACGGCATCGGCGTCCTGAGCGAGCTTCATGTCGCCTTCGGAGATTGCCTGCTTGTGAGCGTCATAGGCTGCGCCGCCGACGAGCCCCTTCTCGATTTCGAAGGAACCGAGCCCATGCTTTCCGAACCAGGAGACGATCTGCTCGACCTGGCCCATCACTTCGGGGCCGATGCCGTCGCCGGGGAGCAGCAGGAGCTTGTGTGTCGCCATGGTCGTGCCTCGCCTTGTCGCGTGTTTGCGTTGGCGGGGTGATTACGGGCGCAATGCGGCGCGCGCAAGCGCCGCGATGCAGCCCTGTGTTGTCCGCAGCGGTGCCGCTCAGGTCTTCGGCAGCCGCGCCGTGATCTCGATCTCGAGCTTCATCTCCGGCTTGAGCAGCCCCGCCACGACATAGATGCCGGCCGCCGGGCGGATCTCGCCGAAAACCTCGCCGCAGACCGCCAGCACCGGCTCGCAATAGCTGCGGTCGGTGACGAAATACTGCGCCCTCACCACATGGGCGAGCGAGGAGCCCGCCTCCTCCAGCACGGCGCCGACCGTTTTGAAGATGTTGCGCGCCTGCGCAGCCGGATCATCCGGCAAGGTCATGGTGGCGTAGTCGTAACCGGTCGTGCCCGAGACGAAGACGAGATCGCCGTCGACGACCGCGCGCGAATAACCGAAATTGCGCTCGAAGGGCGAGCCGGTGGAAAGCAGGCGGCGTGTCATGACGGGTCTCCGGAACGGAGGCGCGATGCTCCCCGAAGATCACTCTCGACACCACCCGTTTTCTGACGGGTCAGACCCGCCCGCTCTTCAGCGCGCGCAGCACCTTCTCGCCCGGCCGGCCGGTCTGCTGCATGCCGAGCTTCGCCTCGATCTCCTTGATCGCCGCGCGCGTGAGCGAACCCACCGCGCCGTCCGGTTCGCCGACATTGTAGCCGCGGGAGATCAGCAGGCGTTGCAACTCGCGCCGCTGCTCGCGCGAGAGTGGCAGGTCGTCGGTCGGCCACTGCCCCTGCACGCCGGGCTTGCCACGTAAGCGATCGGACAGGAGCGAGATGGCGAGCGCGTAGGAATCCGCGCCGTTGTAGCTGTAGGCGGCGTCATAGTTCTTGAAGACGAGGAAGGCCGGGCCGTTGCGGCCGGCCGGCATCAGCAATCCGGCATTGCCATGGCCATCAAGCCGTGAGCCATCGTATTTTACGATGCCCTGCGCCGCCCAATGCGACAGCGGGCGCTTCGGATTGCGGCCGGTCGCGCCGCGATAGCCGTCCGGGACTCGGACCTCATAGCCCCAGGTCGCACCGGTGACCCAGCCGGCCTTGTCCATGAAATTCGCCGTGGAATGCAGCGCATCGGGAATCGAATCGACAAGGTCGCGCCGTCCGTCGCCATCGCCATCGACACCCAGCCGGAGATAGGTCGAGGGGATGAACTGGGTGTGGCCGAAGGCGCCGGCCCAGGAGCCGAACAGCCGCTCGGGGCGCACGTCGCCGCGCTCGATGATCTGGAGCGTCGCGATCAGTTCGCCCTTGAAGAAGGCGTTACGGCGCGGCGCAAGGCAGGCACCGGTCGCCAGCGACTGCACCAGAGGCCACTTGCCCCGCGCCTTGCCGAAATCGCTCTCGACGCCCCAGACCGCGGCGATCGTGTGGCGGTCGACGCCGAAGCGCCGCTCGGCGGCGGCGAAGACGGAAGCGTACTGGCGCAGCATGTTACGCCCCTCGGCGACCTTCTCGTCATCGACCAACGTGCCGAGATAGTCCCAGATCGGGGTCTTGAACTCCGGCTGGTTATTCATCGCCTCGATGATCTTCATGTCCGGCTCGACGCCGGCCATGGCCCGGTCGAACGTCGCACCCGAAACGCCCTTGGCCGCGGCGGCAGAGCGCAAGCCGGAAAGGCAGGACTGGAAGCCCGACTGCGCCGAAGCCGCCGAGGCGAGAAGGATGAAAGGCAGGGCCAGCGGGATGGCCAGTCGATATGCGCGCATGGTCTCCACCGAATCGCAGGATTGACGCGAAACTACGGCGTGGCCGTTAAAGGAGGTTAACCATGCTTGATTTGGCGACGCAGGCGTGAAACTGCGATGCCGCTCGCCACCTCCCAAAGGCCCCCGATGCCAGCCCTCACCACCGCTCACATCCTGCCGATCGTGATGCTGTTCGCCTCGAACATCTTCATGACCTTCGCCTGGTACGGACACCTCAGCTACAAGAGCACCGCGATCTGGATCGCGATCATCGCGAGCTGGTCCATCGCCCTCTTCGAATACATGTTGGCCGTGCCGGCCAACCGCATCGGCTCCGCCGTCTATTCGACCGCCGAGCTCAAGACGATGCAGGAGGTGATCACCCTCACCGTTTTCGCCGGCTTCTCGGTGTTCTGGCTCAAGGAATCGCTGAACTGGAACCACGCCATCGGCTTCGCGCTGATCGCGGCCGGCGCCTTCTTCATCTTCCACGCCAAGGGCTGAACCGTCCCGGTTGCAGCGCAACGCGGCTGCGCGCGGATAGCGCTTGGCCTTTTGTGCGGCGCGATCGATATCGCTCGCCGCGCCTGCCTCCGATTCGTAAGGACGTTCCCTTGAAGACCGTGTTGATCGCCGCCTGCCTCGTCGCCGGCACCCTGCCCGCTTTGGCCGGCCCGACCTGCAGCCCCAGCGATTCGAAGGCGCAGATCCTCGGCTCCCCCACGATCGGCGACATCCATCCCGCCTGGCAGAGCCGGAAGGTTGGCTATGGCTGGTCGCTGCAGGTCAAGCGCGAGGACCACGACGACGCCGGCATGACCTATTATGTCGGCGATCTCTACGACACCCATGGCAAGCTGGCGACGCGCAACGTCTTCGCGCTCGACAGCGAATGGGATTGCGGGCCGTAAGGCACCTGAGTCACTTCGCCGGCCGCACCCGCAACAGCTTGCCGTCCTCCTCGTCGGTGAGCAGGTAGAGGAAGCCGTCCGGCCCCTGCACGACATCGC
Source organism: Bosea sp. AS-1 (assembly GCF_002220095.1). Taxonomy (GTDB): domain Bacteria; phylum Pseudomonadota; class Alphaproteobacteria; order Rhizobiales; family Beijerinckiaceae; genus Allobosea. The sequence continues at coordinate 1,729,627 of NZ_CP022372.1, read as the reverse complement.
GGATGCGGGCGCCGATATCGGTCAGCAGGCGCTCCTCACCCGTCACCTTTTCGCCCTCGGTGGAAAGCCTGGCCAGCAGGCTGCCGGCCAGCGCCCCGACGAAGAGCGAGTTCTTCCATTGCGGCCAAGCCGAGCCGGTATAGAACGCGGCTCCCGATGGCGCGATCGAGGGGTCCCAGTAGAACAGCGGCTGCTCCATGCCGGGCTTGGCCGTACCCTCGCCGATCTTCACGCCGGAATAATCGACGCCGTAGGTGATGACCGGCCAGCCATAGTTCAGCCCGGCCTTCGGCGTGTTGATCTCGTCGCCGCCGCGCGCGCCATGTTCGGCCGTCCAGAGCTGGCCTGTATCGGGATGCAGCGCCGCGCCTTGCACGTTCCTGTGCCCGATCGACCAGACCTCCGGCGCCCAGCCCGGCTTCTTCGGATTGTCGGCCGGGACATTGCCGTCGGGGCGGATGCGGATGATCTTGCCGAGGTGATTGGCCGGATTCTGCGCCTGGTCGCGCTGCGTATAGCGTTCACCGACCGTGACGAAGAGCGCGCCGGTTCGGTCGAAGACCAGCCGCGAGCCGAAATGCATGTTGGAGGCGATCGTCGGCATCTGCCGGAAGATCAAGGCGACATCGGTCAATGCCGTACCTTGCGCATTGAGCTTGCCGCGAGCGACGCTGGTACCGTTGCCGCCGGTGCGCGGCTCGGAAAAGGAAAGATAGACGAGCCGGTTCTGCGCGAAATCCGGATCGAGTGCGATGCCGAGCAGACCGCCCTGCCCGCGCGCCATCACGTTCGGCACGCCGGTCACCGGCCGGGACAGTTCACCCCTGGCGCTCACCACCCTGAGCCGGCCCGGCCGCTCCGTCACCAGCATCCGCCCATCCGGCAGGAAGGCGAGGCCCCAGGGATGTTCGAGCCCGCTTGCGACCGTCTCGACCGCAAGCTTGCCCGCGCTCGACGGGTAACGCTTCTGCGCGACGGCAGGGGTCAGCATGCCGGCGAGCGCCAGCCCCGCCCCCAATCCCAGAACCATCCCAAGCCATCGCATCGCATCCGCCTCCACCACCTGCTTCCGCCGGAGAGTGAAGGCAACGCGGCCGATCACCAAGCCGTTGCGAGCAACTCACGACGAAGTGAAACCACCGGCTGGCTTTCGTCGAGCGTGACATCGGCTTCGGTCACCGGCTGCCCGGCCGCGACGTCGTGCGTCAGCCTGACGCCATGGGCCAGCCCGATCGGCAGGGCGCGGCAGGCCTTGCTCGCCGCAGCCGGCATCAACCGGCCATAGACGGTATATCCACCCTCGCCGTCCAGCATCTCGCCGGCCTTGAGCGACCGCTTGGCGACGGCGACGGCATCGCCTCGCCAACCGCGCGTCACCCCGGTCGGCTCGGCTCGCAGGGCCGCGTTCAGCACGGAGATCGAGAGTTCGAGCCCGATCAGGTGGAAGGGCTTGTACATCGCGGCATAGCGGCCGGTCGCATCGGTCGGCAGGCCGTACTGCTTGAAGCAGGCGGCGGCATAATCGTTCGGCGCCTTGAGCACGACATAGACGCCCCAACGCAGGTCGCGGAAGACCGGCCGGCCGTCGCGCTCCAGCGAGGACACGACTTCGACCATGCCGTCCCGCTCCAGCTGCCCACCGACTGCCTGCGGGCGCAGCACATGGGCCAGGTCGTCGACGCCGCAGGGCGGAAAGGCGAGCCCAGCCTCCGGCACGTCGAGCTCACAGGCATTGGCGATCGCCGCCATCTCGATCGCCGACTTCGTGCCGTCCAGGAAGGAGTTGAACATCTGCGGGTTCATGCCGGCCGCCTTCGCCGCCTCGGGCGTCAGGCCGTAATGCATCCAGACATCGTCGGGCGTAACGGTGTGATAGGCCGGCAGATACTTGGTGCCCTTGCCGGCGGCGGCAACGATGAAGCCCGCCGCGCGCGCCCAATCGACCATCTCGCTGACCAGAGCCGGCTGGTCGCCATAGGCCATCGAATAGACGACGCCGGCGGCTTGCGCCTTGCGGGCCAGCACCGGCCCGACCAGCACGTCGGCCTCGACATTGACCATGACGACATGTCGCCCGGCCTCGATCGCAGCGAGCGCGTGCCGCACGCCGGCCGCGGGATGGCCTGTCGTCTCCAGCACGACCTCGACTCCATCTGCGCGCGCCGCGGCGGCACCGTCATCGATGAAGCGTGTCCGTGCGATGCGCGCCTCGTCCCAGCCGACGTTGCGGCAGGCCGCCCGAGCGCGCTCGGGATCGAGATCGGCGATCACCGCGACCTCGAGCCCCTCGATATGCGGCACCTGCGACAGGAACATCGAGCCGAACTTGCCGGCGCCGATCAACGCCGCGCGCACGGGCTTCCCCGCCTCGCGGCGGGCGGCGAGCTTGGGCATCAGATTCATGGATTCACTCCGTCCGGAGCGCCGTCATGCCCGGTTTGCCCTCGGGCATCTCTTCGAAGAGATTCCCGGGTCGGCGCTCCGCTCCGCCCGGGAAAGCTACTTGAGATCGACTTATTCCGCCTTCACGCCGGCATCGGCGATGATCTGCTTCCAGGTCGCGATCTCCTGGAGATGATAGGGGCGGAAGGCCTCGGGATCGCGCACCTTGAGCGTGAAGCCGAGCTTGATGATGGCATCGCGCGTCGCCGGCTTGTTGAGCGAGGCGATGATCGCCTTGGAGAGCACGTCGAGCACCGGCTGGGGCGTCTTCGCCGGGGCGAAGAAGGCCGCCCAGGAATCAGCGTCCGCATTGCTCACGCCCTGCTCGCGCAAGGTCGGGATGTTCTTCGCCTGCGGGTTGCGCTCGGGGCTGGCGATGGCGAGCGCGCGCAGCGCACCGCCATTGATCTGCTCCAGCACGCTCGGCAGCGTCGAATTGGCGATGTCGATGCGCCCGGCGACGATCTCCTGCACCAGTGGCGCGGCGCCGCGGAAGGGCACATGCGTCATCTTGATGCCGGTGCGCTGCATGAACAGCTCCATCGCCAGATGCGAGCCGGAGCCGACGCCGGTCGAGCCGTAATTGAGCTTGCCCGGATCGGCCTTGGCCAGCGCGATCAACTCGGGAATCGTCTTGGCCGGCAGGTCGTTGCGGACGACGAAAGCATGTTCGAAGGCTCCGACGCCGGCGAGCGGCGCGAAATCCGTCACCGCGTCGTAGCCCGGATCCTTCAGCAGGAACATGTTGTTGCCATGCGTCTGGTTGTTGCCGAAGACGAAGGTGTAGCCGTCGGCCTGCGCATGGGCGACGGCGCGAGTGCCAACGGCGCCCGAGGCGCCTGCCCGGTTGTCCACCACCACATTATGACCGAAGGCGACGGCGAGATCCTGCGCAACGAAACGCGCGATAGCATCGGTCGGGCCGCCCGCCGGATAGGGCACGACCAGGGTGAGAACCTTGCTCGGGAAGGTTTCGGCCCGGACGATGGACGGAGCGAAGACGGCGCCGGCCATCAGGCCGAGCGTGGAACGGCGGGTCAACGACATGGATTTCCTCCCGGACACCCGCCTGGGTGGCGGGCCTGCTTTGGCCGGGAGATTTACGGGTATTGGCGCCGAGCGTCCAGCAGCGCGAAACTCATAGCCCTTAGCTGCTGAAGCCGGCCCGTTTCAGCCGCTGGATCGCAAGATCGAGCGCTTGCAGGAAGGCGGAACGGTCCTTCTGCGAGAACGGCTTCGGGCCGCCGCTGGCCACGCCCATGGCGCGCAGATCCTCCATCATGTCGCGCGTCGCCAGTGCCATCCCGATCGAGGCCTCGGTGAAGGGCTTGCCCGTCGGACCGATGACCTCGGCCCCGGCCTTGATGCAGCGATCGGCCAGCGGAATGTCGGCCGTGACGACGATCGCGCCGCGCGAGACGCGCTCGGCGATCCAGTCGTCGGCAGCATCGAAATTGCCGGGAACGGTGACGCGCTCGATCCAGGGCTCGCGCGGCACATTGAGGAAGCTGTTGGAGACGACGAAGACATGCAGCCCGTTGCGGCCTGCGACGCGATAGACCTCGTCCTTCACCGGGCAGGCGTCGGCATCGACATAGATCGCGATCGGTCCGTTGGCGCTGGTCATGCCCCGGCCATCGCATGCGCCGCACGCACAGGCAAATCCGCGCCAATTCATGACGCTTCTGCAAAACATCAAGCAGTTGCGCTTGCGATCATTGCCAGTGAGTCATAAACCACGCGCGCGCCGAGCATGGCGCGTCCCGTCCGCCCCCCCGGAGACCAGTCCCATGGCCTTTCTTGCCGATGCCCTGAAGCGCGTGAAGCCCTCAGCGACCATCACGATCACGCAGAAGGCCCGGGACCTGAAAGCCCAGGGCAAGGACGTGATTTCGCTCTCCGTCGGCGAGCCCGATTTCGACACGCCGGACAATATCAAGGAAGCGGCCATCGCCGCGATCCGCCGCGGTGAGACCAAGTACACCCCGGTCCCCGGCATTCCGCAGCTGCGCGAGGCGATCGCCCGCAAGTTCAAGCGCGAGAACGGCCTCGACTACAAGGCGAGCCAGACCATCGTTTCGACCGGCGGCAAGCACGTCATCTACAACGCGCTGCTCGCCACACTGAACCCGGGCGACGAGGTGATCTGCGTCTCGCCCTACTGGGTCAGCTATCCCGAGATGGTGGCGCTGTGCGGCGGCACGGCGACCTTCGCCGAAACCTATCTCAAGAACGACTTCAAGCTGCAGCCGGAAGATCTCGAGAAGGCGATCACTCCCAAGACCAAGTGGGTGATCCTGAACTCTCCGTCGAACCCCTCCGGCGCCGCCTACAGCCACGCCGAGATGAAGAAGCTCACGGATGTGCTGATGCGCCATCCGCATGTCTGGGTGCTGACCGACGACATGTACGAGCACCTCGTCTATGGCGACTTCACCTTCGTCACCCCGGCGCAGGTCGAGCCCGCCCTCTACCAGCGCACGCTGACCATGAACGGCGTCTCGAAGTCCTATGCCATGACCGGCTGGCGCATCGGCTACGCTGCCGGCCCAGACCATCTGATCAAGGCGATGGATCTCGTCCAGGGCCAGCAGACCTCGGGCACTTCGGCGATTTCGCAGTGGGCTGCCGTCGAGGCGCTCGATGGCACGCAGGAGCACATCCCGGTCTTCAGGAAGGCGTTCGAGCGTCGTCGCGACCTCGTCGTCTCGATGCTGAACCAGACCCGTGGTCTGAAATGCCCGACGCCGGAAGGCGCCTTCTACGTCTATCCGGACTGCTCGGAGCTGATCGGCAAGACCATGCCGAACGGCAAGAAGATCGAGACGGACGAGGATCTCGTCATCGGCTTGCTCGAAGCCGAGGCGGTCGCGGCCGTGCACGGCTCTTCCTTTGGCCTCGGCCCGAACTTCCGCATCTCCTACGCGACGTCGGACGAGAAGCTGGAAGAGGCCTGCCGCCGCATCCAGCGCTTCTGCGCCGAGCTGCGCTGAGCATCATGACCGCAGGCGCCGCAACGCGCCGCATCCTTCTGGCCGGGAGCTTCCTGCTCCCGGCTTCTTTCGTTTTCGGGCAGGTCCTGCCCTCGCTATCGGCCCGCGAAGCCTACGAGGCAGCGCAGACGAAGCGAATCATCCTCGTCGATATCCGCAGCGCCGCGGAATGGGCCGATACCGGCCTGCCGCAAGGCGCCGTGCCGCTCGACATCGATGCGACGGCCTTCGATGTCCGCCTCGCGGGGTTGCGGCTCGACAACCCCGGCAAGCGCATCGCTCTGATCGATCGCACCGGCGCACAGGCCATCGCCACAGTGCAGAAGCTCGGCGGGCGCGGCTGGCGCGACCTCGTACCGGTGCGCGGGGGTGTGCTCGGGCCGGGCGGCTGGCTCTCGGAGAAGCTGCCGGTGACAGCATATCCGTGACAGACACGGTCATTCTCGGGCGAGCCAGGCGTGAGCCTGGGAAATTCAGGGGGAAGGAGCCTCTGACACCTGAACGAGATCAGGAATCCTTCAGCAGGTCCGGCCGCCGCACCCGTGTGATCTTCTCCGCCTGCTCACGCCGCCATTTCGCGATGCGGGCGTGGTCGCCGGAGAGCAGTGCCTCGGGCAGGCCCCGGCCCTCCCATTCGCGCGGCCGCGTGTAATGCGGATATTCGAGCAGCCCGTTCTCGAAGCTCTCATCCTCGCCCGAGGCCACCTTGCCCATCACGCCGGGGATCAGACGCACGCAGGCGTCGAGCAGCGTCAGCGCCGCCATTTCCCCACCGGAGAGAATGTAGTCGCCGATCGAGACCTCGACGAGGCCGCGCCCCTCGATCACCCGCTCGTCCACGCCCTCGAAGCGGCCGCAGACGATGACGAGACCTGGCCCCTCGGCCCAGTCACGCACCTGACTCTGCTGCAGCGGGCGCCCGCGCGGCGACATCAGAAGGCGCGGCCGTGCATCGTCGGCCGGCACCGCCGCATCGATCGCCGCCGCCAGCACGTCGCAGCGCAGCACCATGCCGGCGCCGCCACCGGCCGGGTTGTCGTCGACATTGCGATGGCGGCCAATGCCGTGGTCCCGGATCTGGTGGGTGTCGAGCGACCAGAGCCCCTTGCGCAGCCCCTCGCCGGCCAGCGAGATGCCGAGCGGCCCCGGAAACATCTCGGGGTAGAGCGTCAGGATCGAGGCACGAAACGGCATGCCGTCAAGCAAAGCGCAGCGCCGGCAGCCCGTCCAGCGCCGTGAAATCCCGCGCCGAGGCGATCAGGTTGTCGAAGCCGGCGAAACCGCTCTCGTCGAGCATGGTCAGCAGCGCCACCGCCCGCATGCCGGCACGGCGCGCCGCCTCGACACCGAGCGGTGCATCTTCGAACACGATGCAGTCGGCGGGCGCGACCTTCATGCGTTCTGCCGCCGCCAGGAACATGTCCGGATGCGGCTTGCCACGAAAGCCTTGCGAGGGAGAAACGATGGTGGCGAAGCGCTGGCGCAGACCGAGCGTATCGAGCACCACCTCGATATTGGCCGGCGGGGCGGCAGTCGCGACCGCCATCGGGACGCCTGCCGCTTCCGCACGCGCGATCAACTCCAGAAAGCCGGCATTTGCGGCGACATGCGGCAGGTAGGCCTCGCGGTAGAGCGCCTCCTTGGCGTCGCTCATCGCATCGAGCTCGGCGACGGCCGCCTGCGGGAAATAGGAGGAGATGATCTCGTTGCCGGCCATGCCGGCCGTCCGGGCCGCGAAGGTCGTGCGATCGAACGGCAGCCGGTTGCTGACGTGCCAGCTTTCCCAGGCATCGTCATGGAAGCGCATGTTGTCGACGATGGTGCCGTCCATGTCGAAGATCAGGGCGCGGGCCGGCCTATCGCTTGTCATCGTCGGGCTCGAACAATCCCAGCGGGGGCTCGGCCTCGATGCGGCGCGCAGCGATGTCGATGCGCGGCGCGAAGGCCTTGGTGAAGGGCATCAGGACGGAGCGGCCATCCGGCGTTTCGATGTCGAGCAGGTCGCCCGCACCGTAATTCTCGACCGTGGCGACAGTGCCGAGCACGATGCCATCCGGACCGACCACGCTGCAGCCGATCAGATCGGCCTGCAGGAATTCGTCTTCGTCCTCGCCCGCCGACAGCTTGCCGCGGGCGACGAACAATTCGACGCCGTTCAGCGCCTCGGCCGCCTCGCGGGTGGCGACGCCCTTGAGCCGGGCGACCACCACCTCCTTGGCAGGGCGGATATCGGTGATCTCGAAGCTGCGGCCCTTGCTGTCGGTCAGCGGGCCGTAATCGGCGATCGCAAGCGGATCGCCGGTAAAGGTCTTGATCCTGACCTCGCCGCGCACGCCATGCGGCGCGCCGACGACACCGAGCAGGATGAGATCGCTCATGTCAGCACATCATGCTCGGGCCTGCCCCGAGCATCCCCTGCAGGAGGCTCTCGGGTCGAAGCTGCGCTTCGCCCGAGGCCGACATGCGGACCGTCAAGCTCACGCCTCGGCGGCGGCTTCTTCGGCGGCCGGAGCGGCAGCCTTCTCGGCCTTCTTCTCGGCGCGCTCCTTGGCCTTCTCGCCCGGAACAGCCTTGTTCGGGTTGTTGCGGGCCGGGCGCTTGGCGAGGCCGGCAGCGTCGAGGAAGCGCAGGACGCGATCGGTCGGCTGGGCGCCCTTGGCGAGCCAGGCCTGGACCTTCTCGATGTCGAGCACGACGCGGTCGGCGGCGTCCTTGGCCTTCATCGGATCGTAGGAGCCGATCTTGTCGATGAAGCGGCCATCGCGCGGCGAGCGCGAGTCGGCAACGACGATGCGGTAGTAGGGGCGCTTCTTGGCGCCGCCGCGGGTCAGGCGGATCTTGAGGGACATGGGTCTTTCCTTTGGTTTGACTTTGACGTCGGGTTGAATGGTGAAGGCTATTTCTTCTTGCCGAACGGGTTGCCGCCCAGACCGGGCAGCCCGCCGCCGCCGAGACCCGGCAGTTTCGGCATCATGCCGGCCGGCGGAGTAACGCCCTTCGGCAATCCGGGGAAACCGCCCGGCGGAAGCTGGGGAAGGCCGCCGCCCGCGCCGAGCTGCTTCTGCAGCGCCTCGAGTTGGGCCGGATCCATCTGGGAGGGGTCGGGCATGCCCGCCGGCATGCCGCCACCGAGCCCGAACATGCCGCCGAGCTTGCCGAGCATTCCGCCCTTCTGCTTGCGCATGGCCTTCATCATGTCGGCCATGCCGCGATGCATCTTGAGCAGCTTGTTGATCGCCTCCGGCGAGGTGCCCGAGCCGGCGGCGATGCGCTTCTTGCGGCTGTTCTTGAGCAGATCGGGATTCTTGCGCTCGGCCGGCGTCATCGAGTTGATGATCGCGACCTGACGGGCGATCATCTTGTCGTCGACCTTGGCGGCCGCGAGCTGGTTCTTCATCTGTGCCATGCCGGGCAGCAGACCCATCACGCCGCCGAAACCGCCCATCTTCTCCATCTGCTGGAGCTGCATGCGCAGGTCATCGAGGTCGAAATTACCCTTGGCGAGTCGCTGCGCCAGCGCCTGCGCCTTGTCGGCATCGACCGTCTGCGCCGCCTTCTCGACAAGCGAGACGATGTCCCCCATGCCGAGGATGCGGTTGGCGACGCGCGAGGGGTGGAAGTCGTCGAGTTCGTCGACCTTCTCGCCGGTGCCGACCAGCTTGATCGGCTTGCCGGTGACGGCGCGCATCGAGAGCGCGGCACCACCGCGCGAATCGCCGTCCATGCGGGTCAGCACGATGCCGGTGAGGCCGACGCGGGCATCGAAGGCGCGTGCCGTATTGACCGCGTCCTGGCCGGTCAGCGCGTCTGCGACGAGCAGCACCTCGTGCGGGCCGGTCGCGGCCTTCACCTGCGCGACCTCTTCCATCAGCGTGTCGTCGAGCGTGACGCGGCCGGCGGTGTCGAGCATGACGACGTCGTAGCCGCCGAGACGTGCCGCCTCGATCGCACGCTTGGCAATCTGCACCGCCGACTGGCCGGCAACGATCGGCAGCGTCTGCACGCCGACCTGCTGGCCCAGCACGGCGAGCTGTTCCATGGCGGCCGGGCGTCGCGTATCGAGCGACGCCATCAGCACTTTCTTCTTGCTGCGCTCGGTCAGGCGCTTGGCGATCTTGGCGGTCGAGGTGGTCTTGCCCGAGCCCTGCAGACCCACCATCAGGATCGGCACCGGCGGCACGGCGTCGAAGCCGATGCCCTCGCCCTCCCCGCCCAGCGTCTCGATCAGGACGTCGTTGACGATCTTGATGACCTGCTGGCCGGGCGTGACCGATTTCAGCACCTCGGCGCCGACGGCACGCTCGCGCACCTTGTCGGTGAAGGAGCGGACGACTTCGAGCGCGACGTCCGCCTCGAGGAGCGCGCGGCGCACCTCGCGGAGAGCCGCGTTGACGTCCTCCTCGGTCAGCGAACCCCTCCGGGTCAGCCCCGAAAGGATGCCGGAGAGCCTTTCGCTCAGCGTACCGAACATGCGGACCTGCCTGCTTGCCTCAAGGAACCTTCACCGCCACAACCTCACCGCCAAACGGTTTCGCGCCCGAGGGCGCAACCGCGCTGTCGGACGTTGACCTCCGGGCTCGTGAAAGCCGCGAAGCGGCCCGGTCGGCGGATGCGGTTTCGGCGATGTCGGCGAAACGGATGGGGCCTTAAAGCGGAAGACTGTGGCAAAAGTCAAGATTGCCGGGCGATTTTGGCCCCCCTCGAAACATGATGCCCTACCGGCAACTTGCCCTCCCCGGCGATCTCTGCTCCCAGTCGGACGCTCCGCGGCCGCAGAAAGGCCCTGATCTGACGGCATCGCAACGGGCCCCGAATCAAACTGATATCGATGAAGACTGTACTCACTCTGCCTCTACTGGCTCTCACCTTCCTTCTGGCTGGCTGCGCCGGAGAACCCCGTCGCGAAGGGCCGCTCGATCCGCGCATGGTCGAAAGGCTCAGCGCCGTCACACTCGATCCCGCACAGGCGGGGCGCATCCTCAATGCCTATCGCGCCAGCCAGGGCCTCGGCCCCGTCAGGCCGGATCCGCGGCTGATGGCGATGGCCCAGCGCCAAGCCGATGCCATGGTCGCCAAGAACGCTCTCTCGCACGATGCCGGCGGCAACTTTGCCACGCGCGTCGAAGCGGCCGGCCTCGATTCCGCCCGCGTCGCGGAAAATCTCGGCGGCGGCTATTTCTCGGTCGAGGAAGCCTTCGACGGCTGGCGTAAATCGCCCGGCCACGACACCAACCTGCGCATGAAGGAAGCGACGCGCTACGGCATCGCCCTCTCCAAGGATCCGCGCACCAGCTACCGCGCCTGGTGGGTGCTGGTCGTGGCGGCCGAGCCGGAGCCGCGCGTGACGATGGGTTACGGTGACAGGATGCCGCAAGCTCGGTAACGGACGATGTCCCTTACTCAATTGCGAGCATAATGATGTTTATTCGTCTGATTTTGCCGTGCGCCATTGCCGTATCCGCCTCTTTTGCCAGCCTGAACACAGCCCAGGCGCAGCCCTGCTCCAGCAATTTCACCAGCGCCGGCGTGCCGATGCTGTCGGAGATCAGCTATCGCAGCTGGGACCTCGTCAAGAACCCGCCCGCCAAGGCCATCAGCGCCGCCGCCCGCGTCGTCTCGGCTGAAGGCTTCGGCGCGATCCGTATCGACAAGGCGACCAACACGCTGACTGCCCTGCAGGACGGTGCCGGATCGGGCCGCCTGCAATCGCTCAAGATCACCGCCCGCAAGAGCGGCGGCGCCACCCGGCTCGACCTCATCTTCACCGTCCAGGCCGGTCAGATCGGTCATGAGGGCGAGGTCCGCCGCGGCTTCTGCAACGTCATCGAAGCCGCACGCCGCTAAAGCAGGATCCGACCGGGCCGAAACAACCTGATCGACGAACGCCTCTGGCCCTTTACAAACACCCGCATCTGGTGATGGCTCTGGTTTTTAGTGGAGCCATCACCATGACCTTCGAAGCCTGGGCAGCCTTCGCCGCCGCCACAGCCGTCCTTCTCATCATTCCCGGACCGACCATCCTCCTGGTCATCTCCTACGCGCTCGGCCAGGGCTGGCGCACGGCCTTCCCGATCGCGCTCGGCGTGGCGCTCGGCGACTTCACGGCAATGACGCTTTCGATGCTCGGCGTCGGCGCCCTGTTGGCCACGTCCGCCATGGTCTTCACTGCGCTGAAATGGCTCGGCGCGGCCTATCTGATCTGGCTTGGCATCAAGCTCTTCCGCGCTGGCGGCTCGCTGGACGCCAAGCCGCGCGAGGATGCGGCGCCGGCCTGGAAGATGCTCGGACATGCTTGGCTGGTGACGGCGCTGAATCCGAAGAGCATCACCTTCTTCGTCGCGTTCCTGCCGCAGTTCCTCGATCCGAAAGCCGATTTCTGGAGCCAGATGCTGATCTTCGAGACGACCTTCATCGGCCTCGCCTTCGCCAATGCTATGGGCTACGCGCTGATCGCCTCGCGTGCGCGGGCCGTGGTGCGGAATCCGCGCGCCATAGGCCTCTTCAACAAGGCCGGCGGGACGCTGCTGATCGGCGCCGGTGTCGCGACGGTTGCGATCCGCTCCGGCAGCAACTGAAACGGCCCATGACGACCAGGGACAGCCGAACGCTCGACTTCTACGCGACCGAAGCCAGCGCCTATGCCGGACGGGAACGCGAAGCGGAGCATCATCGCATCGACCTCTTCGCCCGGGGGCTTCCTGCCGGCGCCCGCATTCTCGAGCTGGGCTGTGGCGGCGGGCAGGACAGCCAGGCGATGCTGGCGCGCGGCTTCGACGTCGTTCCGACCGACGGCTCGCCCGAACTCGCACGGGAGGCCGAGCGCAGGCTCGGCCGCCCCGTCGGCGTGCTGCTCTTCGAGGATCTGAACGAGACCGAAGCCTATGACGGGATATGGGCGCATGCCTGCCTGCTGCATGCGCCACGCCCGGCCCTGCCGGGCATCATCGACCGGATTCACGCCGCCCTGCGGCCAGGAGGCACCCTCTACGCGAGCTTCAAATCCGGCGAGGCGGAGGGACGCGACCGGCTGGGCCGCTATTTCAACTACCTGTCGCAGCCGGAAGTCGTGTCCGCCCTTGGCGCGGCATCGCGCTGGTCGTCCCTCGATATCGAGGAAAACGAGGGCTCCGGCTACGACCGGGTACCGACCCGCTGGCTGCACGTCCTGGCCGTCAAATCTTCCGAGGCTTGACCGAGCGCCGCGGCCACCTACCTCTCTTGAGCCATGGATCGCCGCAAACTCCTCTCCTTCATCGGCCTCGGTGCGCTGCTGGCCTCGACCGGTGCGGCCTGGGCGGCGATCTCCCGTTCGCGCAACCCTTATTACCAGGGCCCCATCAGCGATCACTTCGACGGCCTCGTCTTCAGCGACGGTCGTACCGTCAGCAAAGGGTTGATGGATGTGTTGCGCTGGCAGACCGGCAAGCGCGAACGCGAACCTTTCCCTGCGACCTACGAAACCCCGCCGCAGGACAAGCCTCCGGCCCGGGTCGACGGCGCCCGCATCGTCCATCTCGGCCACGCCTCATTCCTCTATCAGGTTGCCGGCCTCAACTTGCTGATCGACCCGGTCTATTCCGAGCGCGCCAGCCCCTTCACCTTCATGGGGCCGAAGCGTGTCAATGCGCCCGGAATCGCCTTCGATGACCTGCCGACGATCGATACCGTGCTGATCACGCACAACCACTACGACCACCTCGATATCGAGACGCTGGCCCGCCTCCACCGTCGCGACCGCCCGCGCATGATCATGCCGCTCGGCAATGACACCATCGTCAAGGGGCGCATCGCCGACGCCCGCGCCGAAGCACATGACTGGGCGGATCGGGTGGCCTTGTCGGACGCTGTCTCCGTGACGTTGGTCCCGACCTATCACTGGTCGGCACGCGGCGCCTTCGACCGGCGGATGGCGCTGTGGTGCTCGTTCATCCTCGAAACCGGCGGCACGAAAATCTTCCATGTCGGCGACACCGGCTATCATGACGGCTCGCTCTATGAGCAGCTCGGCCGCGAGCACGGCCCGTTCCGCCTCGCTGTGCTGCCGATCGGCGCCTATGAGCCGCGCTGGTTCATGTCGGACAACCACATGAACCCGGAGGAAGCCGTCAAGGTCATGCTGGCGCTCGCCGCTGACGAGGCCATCGGCCACCATTGGGGCACCTTCCAGCTCACCGACGAGGGCATCGAGCGCCCACCACAGGCGCTGAAGGCGGCGCTCGCCGTCGCCGGCCTGTCGGAAGAGCGCTTCAAGCCGATGCGCCCCGGCCTGAGCTGGAGCGCCTGACGCTTCGTCTTACTTCGGCTGAACGTAGACGTTGATCTCGAGGTTCGGATCGGCCGGATCGGCGAGCTCGCTGACATATTCCTCGAGGAAGGCGTCCTTCACCACGATGTTCTTCGCCTCGAGATAGGCGGTGATCGTCTCGTAGGTGGAATCGATGTCGTCATAGGGCGCCTGGTGCAGGAAGCGCAGGGCAGCCCCGGCCGGCGAGGTCGACATCTTGAAATCCGGGCCGAGCGCCGGTGCCTGCCCGCCGGGCGGGATCGCAACCGGCAGCATCGCATCGAAGCGGAAGCCGTCATCCGTGGTCGCGACGAAAAGCGACAACGGCCGACCGGCAACCGCGAGGCCCGCCTTCTGAGCCTCTGCCCGCAGCGCCTTGAAGCTGTCGGAAAGCTTCTGGAAGCCCTGGTCCCAGCTCGCCTGGCCCGAGATCATCAGCACCGGCTTGGGGGAGAGGGTCACTTCGGCGACGTCGCTCGTATCGGAGCCCTTGCCGGCGAGCGTCGCATTGGGATCCGGTACGCCGGTCTGCTGTTGCTGCTGAGCCGGCGGCAGCGGCTGGCCCGGAGCCGGCAAGGTCGGCGGCGGCTGCACAGGCTGCGGCTCCAGCGGCATCTGCGGGGCCGGCGCGGGCTGGACCGGCTGCGGCGTCACCGGGCCGGGCGCAGGTGGCGCCGGCTGAACGGGCTGGGGAGAAGGTTGCGTATCGGGAATGGCAGCCGGCGGGCTCTGGTTCGGCCCGGATTGCGTCTGCGCCGGCGTTGCGCCAGGCGGTGGGGCGAGCGGCGCCGACTGGACGGCGGAAGGCGCCGCAATCGTCGCCTGCGCCCATGCCGTCGGCGCAATAGCTATGGTGCCGGCGCAAGCCAGAACACAAATCCGAAAATACCGCATCGTCACGGTCCTGAACTTCTCGCGATTCGCGCCCTTGCAGCGCAGCATAGAATGTCCACCTTCTCTCAGGAACGGGTATGAGGGTGGCTTTTTCACGTCACCTCGGTCATAGACCCGCAATTCATGGGACGTGTGACCAAATGAACGCTCTGGCGCATCGCCGGTTCCTGAAGATGAACGGACTCGGCAATCAGATCACGGTGCTCGACCTGCGGGGCACGAAGCTCGTCGTGGATGCCGAGGAGGCTCGGGCCATTGCCGCCGAGCCGCGCGCCCGCTTCGACCAGCTCATGGTGCTGCACGATCCGCAGGTGGCGGGCACAGACGCCTTCGTCCGCATCTACAATGTCGACGGCACCGAGGCCGGCGCCTGCGGCAACGGCACGCGCTGCGTCGCCTGGGCGATGATGGCCGATCCGCAGATGGGCGATCAGGCCAAGAATCGCCTGACCTTGCAGACCAAGGCCGGGCTCTTGCCGGTCCGGCGCGAGAGCGAAGCGGTCTTCACCGTCGACATGGGCACTCCGCGCCTCGCCTGGGACGAGATCCCGCTGGCCGAGCCCTTCGAGGATACCAGCCGCTTCGAATTGCAGATCGGCCCGATCGACGATCCGATCCTGCACACGCCCTGCGCCGTCAACATGGGCAATCCCCATGCCGTCTTCTTCGTCGAGGATCCCTACGCCTACAATCTCGAGCAGATCGGCCCGCTGCTGGAGAACCATCCGATCTTCCCGGACCGTGCCAATATCGAGCTCGCCGCCGTCAACGCGCCGGACCATATCGTGCTGCGTGTCTGGGAGCGCGGCGCAGGGATCACCCAGGCTTGCGGCTCGGGCGCTTGCGCGGCACTGGTCGCGGGTGTGCGGCGCGAATTAACCGCCCGCGAAGCGGTGGTCAGCCTGCCGGGCGGCGACCTTACCATCGAATGGCGCGAGAGCGACGGCCATGTGCTCATGACCGGCGCAGCGGAATTCGAATGGGAGGGCACGCTCGACCCGGCCCTGTTCACGAGCGCGGCCTGATGACCCTCGAGGTCGTCACCTTCGGCTGCCGCCTCAACATCGTCGAAAGCGAGGCGCTCAGGCTCCAGGCGGAAGCCGCCGGGCTGAGGGATATCGCCATCGTCAATTCCTGCGCCGTCACGGCAGAGGCGACGCGCCAGGCCAGGCAGGCCATCCGCCGGCTCAAGCGCGATGAGCCAGATCGCCCGGTGATCGTTACCGGCTGTGCCGCGCAAATCGAGCCCGCACGTTTCGCCGCGATGCCGGAAGCCGACCGTGTGCTCGGCAATGACGAGAAGCTGAGGCCTGAAAGCTGGGCAGCACTCGCCCGCTCGAACACCCTGGGCACGAGCGTCGTGGCGTCTGACGACAAGCTCGCCGTCGGCGACATCATGGCCCGCTCGACCCTACGCGCGGCGCCGACCGGCCGTTTCGCCGGGCATACACGCGGCTTCGTGCAAGTGCAGAACGGCTGCGACCACCGCTGCACCTTTTGCGTTATCCCCTTCGGCCGCGGCAATTCGCGCTCGCTCCCTGCGGGCGACGTCCTTGCCCAATGCCGGCGTCTCGTCGAGACCGGGGGACAGGAAATCGTGCTGACCGGCGTCGACCTCACGAGCTATGGCCGCGACCTGCCTGGCGAGCCGACGCTCGGTGCGCTCGCGACGCAGATCCTGCGCGAGCTTCCCGAGCTGCCGCGCCTGCGCCTGTCCTCGATCGACGCGGTCGAGGTCGATGAGACCTTGCGCGAATTGATCGCCACAGAAGCGCGGCTGATGCCGCATCTGCATCTGTCGCTCCAGCATGGCGACGACCTGATCCTGAAGCGCATGAAGCGTCGGCACAGCCGTGCCGATGCGACCCTCTTCTGCGGGGAGATGCGGGCGTTACGTCCCGATATCGTCTTCGGCGCGGATCTCATCGCCGGATTTCCGACAGAGGACGAGGCGATGTTCGCCCGCTCGCTCGCGCTCATCGAGGACTGCGGGCTGAGCTATGTCCACGTCTTCCCCTATTCGGCCAGGCCGCAGACGCCAGCCGCGCGCATGCCGCAACTGCCGGGGGAAGTGGTGGCGGAGCGTGCGGCACGGCTGCGCTCTGCCGCCGCAACCGCGCAGCAGCGCCATCTCGATGCGCGCATGGGCCGCCCCCTTTCAGTGCTGACGGAGCGCGGCAATACCGGTCGTGCCGAGGATTTCACGCTTATCCGCTTCGCCCGCGAGATCGAGGCCGGGCGCATTGTCTCGGCCACCGGCCATGCCAGTGACGGGCGCGCCCTGCTCGCCGCCTGAAATCCGCAGGCCCGAGCCAGAAGAAAAGGGAAGAGAGCCGCCTCGGTCGCCGATGGGAGGAGGGAGTGACCGAGGCGGCAGAGCCGTGCCCCTAACAGCAGACTCGAGGATTTAGACGCGCTAGAGTGGCAAAAGGTTCAAACGTCTCGCGACAATTTTTCCCGCAGAGCGTTCAATCGGCCCGCGCCGCAACCCGCCCCCTGACGCGCTGGACCTGATTGTTACAATAGCCGCGCGGATTCCATGACATTTCCAGCGGCTGGCAAGTGCCGGCGGCATCCCGGGCGCGCGCCATGAGCGTGAATGGCCCCGGTTCTCCGGCTGGCAGGCACCCCGTGAAACGGCGCCAGGCGAAAGGCCCCTCTCCCGCTTCCAGCGCAACCCCGCTCCAGCTCCTGCCGCCATCGCCGGAGAGTTCGACGGCCGCGACCGGAACGGCACCGCTCCAGGCGAAACCCGCGACCTCGATCGTCGCGCCCGCGGCAACCATGAAGCCGTTAGCGGGCCGGGTGATCAGCGATTTTACCGGCATGTCGGTGATGACGGCGAAGTTGGCCGGATCGAGTGGCTCGCCCGGCATGACCGGAGCGATCGGCAGGCGGTAATCGGTGCCGCGCATCTTCTCGCCGTCATGCTCCTGCGTCCGCAGGCTGATGCGGTCGAGCCATTTCTGCCAGGCGGAGCCCGGATAGCCCGGCGCGACGATGCGCAGCGGCCCGCCATGCAGGCGTGGCAACGGTTCGCCGTTCATGGCGAAGGCGATCAGCGTCTCCGAGGCGATCGCCTTGGCGATCGGCAATCCGCGCGACAGGGCCGCCTTCTCCGGCTTGCCGATCTGCCGATCCGGAGCGTGATGGCCGGTATACACGGCGCTCGGCTTCACGCCGGCATGGTTCAACACGTCGGCCAGCCTGACGCCGGTCCAGCGCGCGCAGCCGACAGCGCCGAGCCGCCACTGCAATCCGTCCGTCGCCGGCGAAAACTGCGAGCGACCATTGCCGGCGCATTCCAGCACGGCGGTCTCGGTGACCGTCTCGAAAGCCTCCCGGAGTGCCGATAGCGTCCAGACGGTCGGACGCTCGACCTCGCCGTCAATGGTCAGGGTCCAGGCGTTCTCGTCGGCGGCCTCGGGCAATTCGCCGTTGTTGCGGATGAAGAAGGCACCGACCGGCGTGATCGCCTCGTCGAGCAGATCGAGCGCCGGCTCGGCGTTCAGCGCTTCTTCGTCATAGATGTGGAGGCCCGGTTTCAGGCTGCGCAGCAGGGGCAGTTCGATGAGGCGGCGGGGCAAACGGGAATCGTCTCCGGTGGTGGCACGGCCGGAGAACAGACAACAGCTTGCCGCCGCTGTCGACCTCGGCGCAGCCATCAGCGCCGGGTGACGACCTCCTCGCGCAGGGCCCGGCGCAGCACCTTGCCGACATTGGTCTTGGGCAGGCTCTCGCGGAAGAAGATCTGCCTCGGCACCTTGTAGCCGGTCAGGTTCTCCTTACAGTAGGCCCGCAGCTCGTCTGCAGTCAGGGTCTGGTCCCTGCGCACGACGAAGGCCGCGACGATCTCGCCGGAATGTTCGTCCGGCAGGCCGATCACCGCCGATTCCAGCACGCCCGGATGCGCCGCCAGCACGTCCTCGACCTCGTTCGGATAGACGTTGAAACCCGAGACGAGGATCATGTCCTTCATCCGGTCCACGATCTTGAACTGCCCGTCCGGCAGCATCACGCCGATGTCGCCGGAGCGGAAATAGCCATCCGCCGTCATCGCCTTGGCGGTCTCGTCGGGGCGGTTCCAGTAGCCCCGCATCACCTGCGGGCCCCGGATGCAGATCTCGCCCGGCTCACCGGGTGGCACCTCGCTGCCGTCGGCGTCGCGGACCGCGATCTCGGTCGAGGGAATCGGATAGCCGATCGTGCCCGAGAACTCCTGGATGTCCGGCCGGTTGATGGTCGCGACCGGCGAGGTCTCGGAGAGCCCGTAACCCTCGATGATCGGACGGCCGGTCACCGCCTTCCACTGCTTGGCGACGGCGGCCTGCGTCGCCATGCCGCCCGCCACCGCAAAACGCAGCTCGCTGAAATCCACCGTGCCGATCTCGGGATGGTTGGCGAGCGCGTTGTAGAGCGTGTTGACGCCGGAAATCAGCGTGAAGCGGCTCGACTTCAGCGTCTTCACGAAGCCGGGGATATCGCGCGGATTGGCGATCAGCAGGCTCTTGGCCCCGATCCTGAGCAGGAACATGCAGCAGCAGGTCAATGCGAAGATGTGGTAGAGCGGCAGCGCCGTCACCATGACATGCTGGTATTCGCCGCGCCCTTGCGGCGGCTCGAGCACCCATTCCAGCCACAGGCCGGCCTGCTGAACGTTGGCGGCGACATTGCGATGCGTCAGCGTCGCACCCTTGGCAACGCCGGTCGTCCCACCGGTATATTGCAGGAAGGCGACGTCCTCCGGCACGATGGTGACGGGTTTCATTCCCGCTGCGCCTTGCAGGATCTGGTGCAGCCTCACCGCGCCCGGAAGGTTGAAAGGCTTCACCACCTTCTTGATCCGGCGCGCGACGAAATTGACGATCGTTCCCTTGAAGCCCATCAGATCGCCGGCCGTGGCGATGACGATGGCATCGAGCTTCAGGTTCGGCTTCGCCTCCTCGACGACATGGGCGAAGTTCTCGATCACCACGAGGATGCGCGCACCCGCATCGTTGACCTGATGGGTCAACTCGCGCGCCGTATAGAGCGGGTTGACGTTGACCACGGCGAAACCGCCGATCAGCGTGCCGAAGATCGCCGCCGGATAGGCCAGGATATTCGGCATCATCAGCGCGACGCGATCGCCTTTCTGCAATCCTTGCGCCTGGAGCCAGCCGGCGAAGGCCTCTGCCGCGCGCAGCGTCTCGGCGAAGCTGATGGTCTTGCCGAAGCTTTCGAAGGCGGGGCGGCGGGCATAGGTCGCGCAGGACGCGCGGATCAGGTCGGCCAGCGTCCCGATCTGCGCCTCCTCGAGCTGGTGCGGAACGGCCGGCGGATAATGCGCCAGCCACGGACGCGAATCCTGCCCGGACTGCACGACACCGGTCGCAGTCATGGTCTCCTCCCTCTCGCCCGGCTCAGCTTGCTCGCGCAAAAATGGCGGTGCGGCTTATTTTCATGACCATAGAGTGCGGAACGACGGTTCGGCACGCAAGCGCGGCCTCCGTCTTTCCGCGAAATGTTCACATATAAACCTTTCTGGAAGGAAAGAGACAAGTCCCGACGGCAGGGCTGCCGCCGAGACCATTGTCGCATTGCTCGATCAGCGCGCCTGCGCCGCCGCGAGCGCCTGGGCCGAGACCACGGCCTCCGCCGGCTTGCCGGCAAGCTCGGCCAGATGGTCGAAGCGGGCGCTGAAGGAGCCGACACCGGAGGTCGCCGAGCGCAGCTCGACGATGAGGCCGGGCATTTCGGCCTCGGGCACCAGGGCGTTGATCTGGTCCCAGCCGCGCCAGCCCGGCCGCGTATCGTAGCCAAGAATCTGGCCGCGCCGCGCCGAGATCAGCGCCGAGGCGCGCGACATCGCCTCGGAGGGGATCACGACCTCGATGGAGAGGATCGGCTCCAGCAGCACGGGCTTTGCCTGCGGCATTGCCTCGTTCATCGCCAGTCGCGCCGCCTGCCGGAAGGCCATGTCGGAGGAATCGACCGTATGGTAGGAGCCGTCCGTCAGCGTCACCGCGACGTCGACCACCGGGAAACCGAGCGGCCCCTTCTCGCAATAGTCGCGCATGCCAGCCTCGACCGAGCCGATATACTGGCGCGGCACCACCCCGCCGGTGATCTTGTCGACGAAACGGATGCCCTCCCCGCGCGGCAACCCGGCGACCTCGATCACGACATCGCCATATTGGCCATGGCCGCCGCTCTGCTTGCGGTGGCGCCCGCGCGCATTGGCCTGGCTGCGGATCGTTTCGCGATAGCCGACCTGCGGCGCCTTGCTCGCCACGTTCACGCCGTAGCGGCTCGCGAGCTTCTCCAGCGTGACGCGCAGATGCATCTCGCCCTGGCCCGAGAGGCGCGTCTCGCTCAGTTCCGGCACCTGCGTGACGAGGAGCGCAGTATCCTCCTCCGCGATCTTCTGCAGCGCCGCGGCAAGCCGGACATCGTCCTTGCGATCCTTCACCGAGATCGCGAGCGTATGCACCGGCTCGGGCGGGGCGACCGCACTGACCACGGCGGCGCGCTGCTTGCCCAGCATGAAGGCCTCGCCCGTGCCGATACCGTCGAGCTTGGCGAAACCGGCGACCTCTCCCTCCTCGGCGGCGGGCTTGCGGTTCTGCTCGCTGCCCTTCAACGCGACGATGCCGGCGATCCGCGCCTCGACGCCGCCCGAAGAGGTGACCACGTCCCCTTCCGCCAGCCTGCCGCGCATGACGCGGGCGAGCGAGAGCTTGCCGCCCTGCCCCGCATGCCAGCTCTTCATCACCTGGGCCAGCGGCGGCCCGTCGTCGACAATGCCGACACGGCCGCGCGTCTCGGCGAGTCCCGGCGCCTCGTGCCGCAGCGCCTTGAGCAGGCGCGTCACGCCATTGCCGCGCTCGGCCGCTCCGATCAGCACAGGCACGACATGGCGGTGCTGCAATTCACGGGCGAGATCGTCGAAGATGCGGTCGCGTGGCGGCTCCATGTCGCCGAGCAGCTCCTCCATCAGCTCGTCATCGTAATCCGCGAGCTTCTCCAGCATCGAGAAGCGGGCGTCCTTCTCGCGGCCGCTCTCGTCGACGGCAAGCGGGACGATCTCGCTCGGGGCGTGCTCGCGATAGATGAAGGCCCGCTCCAGCGCGAGGTCGATGAAGCCGATGGCGATGCCCTTCTGCCAGATCGGAATCTGGCGCAGCAGCAGCGGCGTGCGCGAGGCGCGCTGCAGGATGGCGAGCGTCTCGCGCACCCGGCGCGAGGCCGTGTCGATCTTGTTGAGGAAGAGGAAGCGGGGAATATCGGCTTCTTCGAGCTCACGCAGCACAAGTTCGAGCGCCGGCGCCTTGCGGTCGTCGGCCTCGCAGACCACCACGGCCGCATCGACCGCCGGCAGCACGTGGCGCATCTCGTGCAGGAACTCGACCGAGCCGGGGCAGTCGATGAACTGGAAGCGGTCGCCCAGGAACTCGACGCTGGCGACATTGGGCTCGATGCTCATCTGATGAGCCCGTGCCTCGGACGAAGCGTCGCCGACGGTGTTGCCGGTCTTGACCGAGCCGGTGCGCGAGAGCGCGCCGCATCGCATCAGGATGCTTTCGAGCAGCGTCGTCTTGCCGCTCTGGAAGGGGCCGACGATCGCGATGCATCGTGGCCCCGCGCCTCGGGTGCCGGATGCCGCGTCCCCCCTGCCGTTCTGTGCTGCCATGACGTCCTCCTTCGGGTTGGACCGCGGGGACGAAAGGCTTTTGGCCTCGCATCGACGCGGATGGAGGCCGGCGCGTCGGGAGGGAAATGCCCGCAGCACCGGTCGGGCGGCGGTCGTACCGGCCCGAACGGGCCGGCCGGCCGTCGAAGAGGCGTGTCGGGTGAGGTTCGCGCCGTTCGCGGCCGGCTGCAAGGGGAATATATGTCGCGCTGCGGCAGACCGCCGTCAGCCCGCCCGCTCCCGGGCCTGTCGCAGGTAGACCGAGAGGAAGGCCTTGCCCATCAGCGAGCTTTCGTCGTCGATGGCCGTCTGCAGGACACGCGCCCGGACGACCTGGATGCCGGCATCCTCCGGCGCTGCCGCGCCGGCGAATTCAGCCAACTGCACCGAGAGCCGGGACTTGCCCGCTTCCGACAGCCTGGCGGCCCGCTCGGCGAGCCTCTCCGCCCCGCCCGCCAGCTCGGCCAGCTCCCTGGCGATCTCCGCCGTCCGAGCCGGCTTGAGATGCGCCGCGTCGCCGTCGAACCACCCGGCATAGAAATGATAGATGCTGCGGACGAGGAATTCCGGATCGTCGTATTTCGCCAGCAGATAGGGCTTCGCCAGAAAGGCTGCCGGCAGCTTCACGCCATGCAGCACCTCGTCGAGCGTGGCGCCGCGGTTCATCAGGGCCAAGGTCTGGCCGACCAGATATTCGAGAGCCTCGGCGCCGTCGCGCAGCATCTGCAGCGCCCGCTCTTCCCCGAAGACGACCGGGCCATGGCCGGGAATCAGGATGGCGGGCTTCAGCGCCTCCATCTGTCGAAGCGCAGCCGCCCATTCGGCGGCATAGCGCTGGACCTTGCGCGGATTGCCCGCGTTCGGGAACACCCAGATCACGAAATCGCCGCTCGCCAGGACGCTCCGCTCCGGCAGCCACACGAAGGTGGCGTCGTCGGTCTCGCCGCGCCCGTGGAACAGCTCGAACCGCTGCCCGCCGATCGTGAAAGACAGGGTCTCGTCATAGACCTCGTCCGGCTGCCTCTGGCCGACGGGATAGACATAGCCGGGCATGTTGAACTGCTGGCCTTGCACGATGCTGTTGAAGCCCTGCGACGCGACATAGCGCTCCATCCGCCGCTTCACATTGCGATGGGCGACAATCCGGGGCCGCGGAACCCCTTTCGCATCGGCCTCTGCATCGATGACGGCGATACCGCTGGTATGGTCGATATGCCCATGGGTGAAAATCACCGTATGGATCGGACTCTCGTCCCAGGATCGGATTACCTCCAGCGTCCGCTGGGCGGTGTCCGGCTTGGCCGTGTCGACCAGGACCAGCCCCTCGGCCGTGCGGATGGCGGTGACGCTGCCGCAGAAATAGGTCGTATGGACCGTGATGATATCGTCCGCGACATGGGTGATGGCCCCCTGGGAGACAGCGGCGGTCCACTCTTCCATCGGGGCGCTGCCGTTCCACAGGCGCTCGAACAAGGGGTCTGAAGCCATCTGGGATCCTCGCCATGTCACCCACCATGCTTAGCACCGTTGCGACGGGCGAACAGGCGGAACAGGCGATGTGCTGACACGGGGCGTCAGCGGAGGCGTGACGCAGCTAGGCGCCGCCCGCCTCCTCCTCCCCATCATTTAACACGAGAGCGGGCTCGACCTCGCTTTCGCTCATTCGCTTCAGCCGGCTGAGCATGGCCGCAGCATAGGCGGCATAGGGGCCGATCCAGCGTTCGTGGATGCCGTGGATCGGCAGCGCATCGAGATGGTTCCAGCGCTCCCGTCCGCGCCGCTCGACGATCACCAGCCCCGCTTCCTCAAGGACTTTCAGATGCTGCATCACCGTGCAGCGGTCGAGCTCGGGCAGAAGCTCGCACAGCATCCCCGTCGTGCGCGGGCCGGACTTCAATGCATCGACGATGCGGCGCCGGGCGCGGTGCCCGAGGGCCTTGAACAGGGCGTCATCTTCGTCATCCGTTGACATGTTATAAATATATAACGTAATGATAGTCACAGCAACAGGAGACCATCGATGGAACCGCAGATGGATCTGAAATTTTCGGTCGCCGGGCGCATCGCCAAACCGGTCGGAGAAGTCTTCGAAACGGTCGTCAATCCCGAGCGCCTCTCGCATTTTTTCACGACGGGTGGAGCCAAGGGCCGGCTTGAGACAGGCGCGGTCGTGACATGGGATTTCCACGATTTTCCGGGCGCCTTCCCGGTCCATGTCGTGGAGGTGGAAAAGGACAGGCGCATCGTCCTGCGCTGGGGCTCGGACGAGAAGGCCGCGGTACATGATGCCGCCAGCTCTCGCGAGACGACCGTGACGATGACCTTCGAGCCGCTGGAAGACGGCCGCACGCTGGTCCGCATCTCCGAACAGGGCTGGTCGCAGACGCCGGCGGGCCTCAAGGCCTCTTACGGCAATTGCGAGGGCTGGACCGGCATGCTCTGCGCCATGAAGGTCTGGCTCGAGCACGGGCTGAATCTGCGCGAGGGGTTCTACAAGTAGCGGGGTGAAGCAGCCGAACTTCGAGAGGCGGCAGAGGCCCCGAGTGAACGGCTGCTATGGGCGCAAATCAGAAATCGGGATCAGGCGTATGCAACCCATCCGCGAAACGCGAAGCCGGTATAAAATAGGTTGATTCCGGCGAAGCCGGCATCACGCAAGACCTGCTCGTCCCCCTCTGGGGAGAGGATCGGCAAGCGCGCGGCGATCATGGATCGGGCCTTTTCCGCCTGAGAAGGCTCGACCCCCGAGCCGACCGCGAAAGCGACGTAGCGGGAAAGCCACACATCACGGGCGCCCGGCTCCTGAGGGAAGCTGAAATGGGCAACGGCAAGGGGTGCGCCAGGCTTGAGGCGGCGACGGATTTCCTTAAGCGTGCGCAGACGCTCCTCAGGCTCGACGAAGTGCAAGGTCAATATGCATGTCGCAGCATCGAACGGTCCTTCCGGAGCGCTGTCGATGAAACCGTGATGCAGTCGCGCACGCCCGGAAAGGGAGCCCAGGGTCGCTTGTGCGAGGCTCAGCATCTCGGCAGACGGATCGACTCCATCGAAAGACCAGCCGGGCTGAGCCTCGGCGAATGCCTTGATTTCGAGACCACCACCAGCGCCGAGAACAAGCACTCGCGCATCATCAGGGGCACGCTCTGCGAGAAGGATCATGACCATGCGCTGCAGCGCATCGAAACCGGGCACCAGGCGCGGCGGACCGTCGGCGTAGCGGGCAACGGCCTGCGGATCGGAGAATGCGTCCATAAGGAGTACCGCTCCCGCGATTATTGGAAAGGTTCGAGCAGCATCGATCCAGCCTCCTACAGGTTCCTCCGCTCGCCACGCAGCGTCGCAAGGCCGATCCCCGCGGCGTCAAAGCCGCCATCGACCGCCAGCACCTGCCCGGTGATATAACTGGCCCGGTCGGAGCACAGGAAGAAGATCGACTCGGCCAATTCCTCCTCCAGCCCGTAGCGGCCGAGCGGAATCGCGTCGCGATAGTCGGCGCGGATTTCGGGGCTGTGCACCGCCTTGGCCATCGCCGTTTCGACCGGTCCAGGCGCGACCGCATTGACACGGATGCCCAAGGCCGAGAGCTCGACCGCCTGCTGCTTCGTCAGATGTTTCAGAGCAGCCTTCGAGGTGCCGTAGGCGACGCGCAGCGTCGAGGCGCGCAGACCCGAGATCGAAGTGATGTTGACGATGGCGCCGCCGCCGGCGTCGGCCATCAGCGGTGCAGCGAGCTGCGTCGTCAGGAAGGGGCCGGAGAGATTGACCGCGAGCACACGCTGCCATTCGTCATAGGTGGTCTCGAGCAGCGGCTTGAATACGGCGGTGCCAGCATTGTTGACCAGCGCATCGAGCCGCCCAAAGCGCGCGACGAGCGCCTCGAAGGCGGCGGAGACCTGCCGCGGATCGGCGATGTCGCAGGTCAGTGCCAGCGTCTCCCCGGGCCGGTCGATCTCCGCAACCGCCTTCTCCAGACCGGCATCGTCGATATCGAGCAGGCCGACGCGCCAGCCGTCGGCGAGGAAGCGCTTCGCCGTCGCCAGCCCGATGCCGCGCGCAGCGCCGGTGACGAGGACGACCTTGGAAAGGGTATTGCTCATGGATTGTCCGAAGGATGATATGAGGAGTGGGATCGACGCTCCAAAGGCTATGCTTTGCAGGTCGCCAGCCGCAAGCAGCCGGCCCGCATGCGCTTTGCCGGCATTGCCGCTCGACAAACGCGTCGCGCTCCTGTAAGGCCCCGCACTCAACTGAAAACAGCGAGCCGAAAGCCCGCGCTTCCGCGCGAACACGGCCATGGAGAGACCCATGAACATCATCGAACAGATCGATGCCGAGCAGATCGCCAAGCTCAGCGAAGGCAAGGCCATCCCCGCCTTCCAGCCGGGCGACACCGTGCAGGTCAACGTGAAGGTCAAGGAAGGCGAGCGCACCCGCGTCCAGGCCTATGAAGGCGTCGTGATCGCCCGCAACGGCGGCGGCCTCAACCAGAGCTTCACCGTCCGCAAGATTTCTTATGGCGAGGGTGTCGAGCGCGTCTTCCCGCTCTTCTCGCCGAACCTGGATTCCATCAAGGTCGTCCGCAAGGGCAAGGTGCGTCGCGCCAAGCTCTATTACCTGCGTGACCGCCGCGGCAAGTCGGCCCGCATCGCCGAGCGCGTCGATGCCAAGCCCGCCAAGGGCGAGAAGGCCGCCGGCAAGTAAGCCGACAGCCTCGACGCAAAGAGAGTTGCAAGCGCGGTCCCTTGGGGCCGCGTTTTTTCGTTGCGTCATTGATGAGCGACCGGCGCAGCTGCGCGGAAGCCCCTCGCTTGCGCATGATTAAAAGGTCGCCACCGACGTGGCATGCAAAATTTGCATGCCTTTAGATAATATCGTCAATTGATATGCGGCATCCGTCTATATAAGTATGATAATAATTAGCTTGCTACTTATATTCAACCTATGAACCTGACAGACCTTCAAGCCGCCTTCACGGCCGAGCTCGCGGCAGTCAACCGCAAGCTGCGTGCGCTCGTCGACGAGCGGGCGCGGGGCATGGGGCTGACCCTCGCCCGGGCCCGCTTGCTGATGGAACTGGCGCGCGAAGACGGGCTTATCCAATCCGATCTCGCAGGCCTGCTCGAAATCGAGCAGCCGACGCTGGTGCGCCTGCTCGACGGGCTCGAGCGCAACGGCATGATCGAGCGCCGCGCCGTCGAGGGCGACCGGCGTGCGCGCCAGGTCTTCCTCACCCCGATGGCGCGCGCCCAAGCCGAGGACATCCTGGCATTTCTCGCCGAGCTGCGCGCTGATATCCTGCAGGGTATCGCGCCGCAGGAACTGGAATTGGCGCTCAGTGTCCTGCGCAGGACTTCGCGCAACATCGCCGCCGGGCGGAGCACCGCCTCATGAGCACGCCCGAGTCCGCCGCCGCGCCGCCGGCCTCGACATGGTTCACCATGCCGGTGCCCCGCGCACTGGGCTACATGTTCGCTTCCGTGGCGTTGGCGATGACGCAGCAGATCGGCCAGAACATCGTCAACACCAACGTCTACCAGATCCAGGGCGATCTCGGCGCCACTGTCGCCGAGACCAACTGGCTGATCGCCGCCTACATGGCGCCGAACGTCTCGCTCTCGATCGCGCTGATCAAGATCCGCATGCAGTACGGGCTGCGCAACTTCGCGGAGATCAGCATCGCCGGCCTGTTGCTGGCGGCCGTGCTCAACTTCTTCGTGCACGACCTGCAATCGGCGGTGGCCGTACGTTTCATGAGCGGCATCGCGGCATCGCCGATGTCGTCCCTCGCCTTCTTCTACATGATCGAGCCGATGCAGCCGCCGCGGAAGCTGACTGCAGGCCTGTCGCTGGCTCTGACGAACACCACGCTCGGCATCCCGGTGACGCGGCTGATCTCGCCGCCCCTGCTCGACTTCGCCGGCTTCCATGGCCTCACCATGTTCGAGGTGGGCTTGGCCATGGTGGCCTTCGGCTTCGTCTATGCCCTGCCGCTGGCGACGCCGCCGCGCGTCAAGTGGATCGGCCCGGTCGACATCGTGAGCTATCTGCTGATCGCGATCGGTTTCGGCTCGATCGCGGTCGCGCTCAGCCTGGGCCGAATCTACTGGTGGTTCGAGGCGCCCTGGCTCGGCTGGCTTTTTGCCGTCGCGATCATCTGCCTGACGCTGGCTGGCATCACCGAACTGCATCGCAAGAGCCCCCTCGTCGACATCCGCTGGCTGACGAGCCCGACCACGCTGCATTTCGCCGGCGCCCTGCTGACGATGCGGCTGGTGCTGGCCGAGCAGACGGTCGGTGCCTCGAACTTCTTCCAGGCGCTCGGCATCCAGAACGAGCAGACCGTGCCGCTCTACGTGATCATCCTCTGCGCGATCCTGGCCGGCGGCGTGACCTGTGCAGCCTTCCTGCGGCCGGGCCGCGAGAGCTGGTTCTACGGCACGGCTCTGGCCTGCGTCGCGCTGGGCGCCTGGCTTGACAGCGGCGCGACCAGCCTGACCCGCCCGCACGATATCCGGCTCAGCCAGGCGCTGGTCGCCTATGGCTCGGCGCTGTTCCTGCCGGCCGCGATGGCGCAGGGCATGGGCAGCGCGATTGCGCGCGGCCCGCTCTACATCCTGAGCTTCATCACCGTCTTCCTGTTCACGCAGAGCATCGGCGGCCTGCTCGGCTCGGCGGTCTTCGGCAGCTTCATCACGCTTCGGACGACCTTCCACTACAACGTCTTGACCGAGCACTTCTCCATGGCCGACCCGCTCGTTGCCCAGCGTGCCAGCCAGCTCGGTCGTGCCTACGGCCAGGTCCTGACCGACTCGACCTTGATGCGGTCGGAAGGCGTCACGCTCTTCGCCCAGCAGGCGATGCGCGAAGCGATCGTGCTCGCCTACAACGACGCCTTCCTGCTGATCTCGCTGATCTCGGGGTTCGCCCTGATCGGCCTTCTCCTTCACCTCGCCTTCCTGCAACTGAAGGCGCGCCTCGCCGCGCCAGCCTCCTTGGCAATCCTGCCCCTCAAGCCCCAGCCATGACCAGCGCCTTCCGCTCCGTTTCGACCTACATCGCCCTGACGATCGGCCTCGTCGGCCTCGCCGTCATTCTTTACGCCTGGCAGCTGCCACCCTTCCGCAGCAGCATCGAGACCACCGAGAACGCCTATGTCCGCGGACAGGTGACGCTGATCGCGCCGCAACTCGCCGGCTACGTGGCGGAAGTGCCGGTGCAGGATTTCGCCGCGGTGAAGCAGGGCGACCTGCTCCTGCGCATCGACGACAGGATCTATGCGCAGAAGCTGGAGCAGGCCCGGGCCGGCCTCGCCGCGCAGCGCGCAGCGCTCGCCAATTCGGATCAGGCCCGTGCCGCGGCGGAAGCCCGCCTGCGCGCGGCTGTCGCGAATGTCGCCAGCGCCGAGGCCGCCCTGCGCACGGCCGAGGCCAATTGGGGCCGCATCGAACCGTTGCGCGAGCGCGGCGTCGTCAGCCAGACCAGCACCGACCAGAGCCAGCAGGCGCTCGACCAGGCCCGTGCCTCCCTCGCCGCCAGCAATGCTGCCGCCGAGGTGGCGCGGCAGGATATCCAGACCGCCATCGTCAACCGCCAGTCGCTGGTGGCGGCGGTCGAGGGCGCCGAGGCCGCCGTCCATCTTGCGGAGATCGACCTCAGCAACACCCGCATCCTTGCTCCGCAGGACGGGCGCCTCGGTGAGGTCTCGGCCCGGCTCGGGCAGTATGTCTCGGCCGGCACGCAATTGATGGCGCTGGTGCCGAACCAGGTCTGGGTCATTGCCAACTTCAAGGAGACGCAGCTTGCCGCCATGCGCGTCGGCCAGCCGGTGAGCTTCACGGTCGATGCGTTGCGCCATGCCCGGCTCACCGGCCATATCGAACGCTTCTCGCCGGCGGCCGGCTCGGAGTTCAGCGTGATCAGGCCCGACAACGCCACCGGTAACTTCATCAAGATCGCCCAGCGCGTCCCGGTGCGCATCGCCATCGACCCTAACCAGCCTCTGGCCGATCGCCTGGCGCCGGGCATGTCGGTGGTCGTCAGCGTCGACACCGCGGCGACGGGCTCCGCGTCCGGCAAATGACGGACCGGCAAGGAGGTCGATTGTCCGGCTTCCTTGGAACTGCTAAACAGTAGCCATGTCGCCGTGCGTGCATCAGTTCCAGCGCTCCTGCGCCGTGCAGGGAGAGGGCCATCTGCCGCCCCTGCCGACGACGCAGGATTTTGCCGCGCTGCATGACCATGCCCGCCTGCCCTGGCGCTTCTTCGGCCGCTTCACCGCGTCCCTCGCCGCAGGCCTTACCGGCGCCTGAGACCGGCCGCTTCCGTGCGGCCGGCGACAGGCGAACCGTTTTTGCAAGCCGGCTCGAGCGCCGGCTTTCCCGTTTCCAGATCAGATTTCAGCAGACCGAGACCAAGCCATGACTGCGACCAAGGGTCCCCAGACGCTCTACGACAAAATCTTCGACGACCACGTCGTCGACCGGCAGGATGACGGCACCTGCCTGCTCTATATCGACCGCCACCTGGTTCATGAGGTGACGAGCCCGCAGGCCTTCGAAGGCCTGCGCATGACCGGCCGCAAGGTCCGTGCGCCCGAGAAGACGCTCGCCGTCGTCGACCACAACATCCAGACCACCGACCGCTCCAAGGGCATCCAGGAAGAGGAAAGCCGCATCCAGGTCGAGGCGCTCGCCAAGAACGCCAGGGACTTCGGCGTCGAGTATTTCAACGAGCTCGACAAGCGCCAGGGCATCGTCCACATCGTCGGCCCCGAGCAGGGCTTCACCCTGCCCGGCACCACGATCGTCTGCGGCGACTCGCACACCTCGACGCACGGCGCCTTCGGTGCGCTCGCCCACGGCATCGGCACCTCGGAGGTCGAGCACGTCCTCGCCACTCAGACGCTGATCCAGAAGAAGGCGATGAACATGCTCGTCCAGGTGGACGGCACGCCTGCTCCCGGCGTCGGCGCCAAGGACATCACGCTCGCCATCATCGGCGAGATCGGCACCGCCGGCGGCACCGGTTCGGTGATCGAATATGCTGGCGAAGCCATCCGCGGCCTCACCATGGAAGGTCGCATGACGGTCTGCAACATGTCGATCGAGGGCGGTGCCCGCGCCGGCATGGTCGCCCCCGACGAGAAGGCCTTCGCCTATCTGAAGGGCCGCCCCAAGGCGCCGCAGGGCGCCGCCTGGGATGCCGCCGTCCGCTACTGGGAGACGCTCCGCTCCGACGAAGGCGCGCATTTCGACCGTGTCGTCAGGCTCGACGCCGCCAACCTGCCGCCGATCGTCTCCTGGGGTACCAGCCCCGAGGATGTGATCTCGGTGACCGGCGCGGTTCCGGATCCCGAGCTGATCGCCGACGAGGTCAAGCGCGCCTCGAAGAAGCGCGCGCTCGAATACATGGGCCTGACCGCCGGCACAAAGATCACCGACATCCCGCTCGACGTGATCTGGATCGGCTCCTGCACCAATGGCCGCATCGAGGATCTGCGCACCGTCGCGAAGATCGTCGAGGGCAAGAAGATCCATGCAAGTCTCGACTACGGCATGATCGTTCCCGGCTCCGGCCTGGTGAAGGAGCAGGCCGAGGCCGAAGGCCTCGACAAGATCTTCATCGCCGCCGGCTTCGAATGGCGCGAGCCGGGCTGCTCGATGTGCCTGGGTATGAACCCCGACCAGCTCAAGCCCGGCCAGCGCGCCGCCTCGACCTCGAACCGCAATTTCGAGGGTCGCCAGGGCTATCGCGGCCGCACCCATCTCGTCTCGCCGGCGATGGCGGCGGCGGCGGCCTTGACCGGCCGCTTCGTCGATGTCCGCACGCTGGGCTGAAGCGGTCTCGCGGGGAGCGCATCATGTCGAACGACCCCCGCGAAACTGCCCGCGAGGCCGAGGCCAAGGCCGCGCTCGAGCGCGTCAAACGCGACAGCGAGACCTTGCTCGGCTCCTCGATGGGCCGGGCCGCACAGCACTTCTCCGGCGCCGATGCGCCGGAGGGCGACAAGATCGAGCTCTGGGGCCGGCGCATCGGCCGTTCCCTCTCGCTCCTCGGCGTCGTCGTGCTGGCCTGGTGGCTCGGCCATCAGCTCAAGATCTGGTGACAGGCATGGATGCCGCCGTGACGAAGGCAGCGCAGATCGACTGGGACGGGGCGAAGGCCCCGTCGCTGGCGGCGTTCGAAGAACTGGCTCAGGCCGCCTTCGACCGCCTGCCGGATGAGTTCCGCGCGCTCTGCGCCGACGTGATCTTCAACGTCGCCGAGTTCCCGGAGGACGACGTCCTGAAGGAGCTGGAGGCAGAGAGCCCCTTCGATCTGCTCGGCCTCTTCACCGGCGTCGGGCTGCCGCAGCAAGGCTATGCGCCGCAGACCGGCCAAATGCCCAACACCATCCACCTCTATCGCCGGCCAATCCTCGACTATTGGGCCGAACATGACGAAAGCCTCGGCACCATCGTGACCCACGTCATGGTCCATGAGATCGGCCACCATTTCGGCTTCTCCGACGAGGACATGGAAGCCATCGAACAGGCGGCCGGCTGAGCCCGGCCTGAAGCAAGGACAGGAACATGCAGCCCTTCACCACCCTGACCTCGACACCCGCCCCCCTGAAGGTGGTCAATGTCGACACCGACATGATCATCCCGAAGCAATACCTGAAGACGATCAAGCGCACGGGCCTTGGCACCGCGCTGTTCTCGGAGATGCGCTACAAGGAGGACGGTTCGGAAAATCCGGATTTCGTGCTGAACCAGCCAGCCTATCGCAAGGCGCAGATCCTGGTCGCCGGCGACAATTTCGGCTGCGGCTCCTCACGCGAGCACGCCCCCTGGGCGCTGCTCGACTTCGGCATCCGCTGCGTGATCTCCACGAGCTTCGCCGACATCTTCTACAACAACTGCTTCAAGAACGGCATTCTGCCGATCAAGGTCACGCCCGAGCAGCTCGACGCGCTGTTCGACGATGCCGAGCGCGGCTCCAACGCGACACTGACGATCGACCTCGAGAACCAGACGATCAAGGGCCCGGACGGCGGCGAGATCAAGTTCGAGCTCGATCCCTTCCGCAAGCATTGCCTGCTCAACGGCCTCGACGACATCGGCCTGACCATGGAGAAGGGCACGAAGATCGACGCCTATGAGGCTAAGCTGAAACAGCGCGAATGGGCCTGAGCTGAAACGTCGCTCCCGGGCCACGCATCGCGCCGGCCCGGGAATCTCGTGAGCATTTCCTGGCGATGCGCTCGGGCTCAGGCCCGGGCATGAAGGACAAGCTTAAACCACCAGCCCCGTTACCGGCCCGAGATCGGCCGTTCCCGGAAACACCTTCTCCGCCAGCACCGGTCCAGACAGTCCGAAGAGATCGGCGACCACACCCTTTGCTACGGCGCGGATATCGGTTGTCGGCTTGAGATCGCGGTTCTGGTAGAGATCCTCGGGCTTCAGGCCCGGCCAGTCGGCGATCATCCGCCCGCCCTTGACCGCCCCGCCGACGAGGAAGGCGACGGTCCCGGTGCCGTGATCGGTGCCGACCGTACCGTTCACCGCAGCCGTGCGGCCGAACTCCGTCACCACCATCACCACCGTATCCTTCCAGACCGGCGCCAGACCTGTTTCGAAGGTGGCGAAGGCTCCGTCGAGGCCGCCGAGCAGGCTTGCGAGCCGGCCCTTGGCTCCGCCCTCATTGGCATGCGTGTCCCACCCTTCGAAAGCGAGAGCCGCGATACGTGGGCCATCATCGGCGCCGATGAGCCCAGCCGCTCCCTCGGCGATGCGGCGCATGCCATCGGCAGAATCCGGCCCGACACCGCTCATCTTGCCGTCCATACCCCTCCGCTGGGCCAGGCCTTCGGTCTCGATCGCCTGCTGCAACGCCGCGGAAAGCGCCTTATCCCGCTGGCCGTAAAGATCGGCGAGACGCATCGTCAGGTCCGCGCCCGCACGTGCCATGCGTGGCGGCGCCCAGCCCAGCACGGGGGCATCGCCGCGCACAACCAGGGGGGGCACGACGCCGACGCCGAGCACGCCCTTGCGGGCGATGCCTTCGCCGGCCGGCAGGCTGGCGAGCAGGCGGTTGAGCCAGCCCGAGGCGGTATGGCCCGGCCCGGCCTGCCCGCTTTCCAGAACGTCCTGTCCGTCGAAATGCGAGCGCTCGCGATAGCCTGTCGCGGCAGCATGGACGATCGCCGCCTGCCCTTGCCTGTAGAGCCGCGCCAGATTGGGCATCGCCGGATGGAGGTAGAAGAAGCCGTCGAGCGGCAACGCCGCCTCCGGGCCGTCCTTGGCGAGTGCGATGCCCTCGCGCAGGCCGGCATAGCCTGGGTCGCCGATGGGGGGGACGGCAGAGAGCCCGTCGAGCGCGCCGCGCAGCACGACCACGACGAAGCGCGGATCCCGCGCGCCCGCCGCCGCGTAGGCGAATTTCGGCACGAAGGACCAGGCGAACAGAGCCCCCGCCGCACCGAGAATAGCGCGACGCGATGGCGTCATCCGTTCGCAATCATCATCCCGGTGATCCATCTCCGTCACCTCCGCTGGAATTCGGGCGACATCAGCAGCAGCGCAACCGCCTGCGGCCGGCTCTCGGCCCGCGCCACCGCCTGCTGCGTCTCGGGCGAGAGGAGCGGACCGAGGACATCCTGCGCCAGACCCCGCGGATCCGGCACCGCATTGGCGGCTTGCCGGCCCCAGCCAGCCGCGACATCGATGCGCGTCTTGATGCCCTCGGCCGAGGCCCAGCTGGCATTGGTATCGGCATAGCCGTTCGGCCCCGATGGCTGCCAGAAAGGCTGACCCATCGCGCCGAGGGGGCCGAGGATCTGGCCGGCATTCGGCTTCAGTCCGGTCGCGCGATAGGCTGCGAGCAGGAACTCCTGCGGCGAGCGGATCTTGCTCGCCGGCGCCTTCCAGGCTTCGTCGCTACCGATCAGCGCCCGATAGACCGATGGCAGATCGCCGCCGCTTTGCCGGAAGGTGGAGGCCAAGAGCTCGACCAATTTGGGCGGCGGATCGTCGGCCACGAAATGACGCACGAGTTTGGTTGCGATGAACCGAGCGGTCGCCGGGTGATGCGCGAGATCGGTCAGCGCCGCCACGCCCTGCGCCAGATCCGGTTGCTCATAGGCCCGGCCGAGCAAGGGCGTCGCGCCCGGTTCGTGGAGTCCGGGATTGAAGATGAAGGAGCCGGGGAAGCCCAGCCGCCCATCGCGCCCCGCCATCGTCCAGCCGGTGAGGATGCGGGCGAGATTGGTGACATCGGCCTGATCGTAGCCGCCGGAAACGCCAAGCGTATGCAGTTCCATGATCTCGCGGGCAAGATTCTCGTTGAGCCCGCGGCGTTGCCGGCGTCCCGCGGGGGAGTTCGGGCCGATCGACTGGCGGTTATCGAGGAAGTCGAGCATCGCCGGATGGCTTTCCGCCGCGATCAGCATGTCTTCGAAACGCCCGAAGACATGCGGCCGGATCGCCTCGCGCTCATAAGCTCCGGCCATGATGCGTCCGATATTGCTCTTGGTCGCGCCGATGCAGAAATGGTTCGACCAGAACATCGTCAGCCGCTCGCCCAATCCGGTCTCCGCCGCGAGAGCGAGATCGACGCGCGCCTTCACCTCGTCGCGATAGGTGCGGAAAGGCAAGGCCGGTTCGTTCGGCAGCGGCTTGGCCGGCTGCGCCATATCGTTCGCGCCCGCCATGCTCTGCCCCGCATTCATCGCCGGGGCATTCATCGGCGCAGCGCTCGCGACCTGCATGCCTTGCGCCGCCTGCTTCGCCTCGCGCTCGATTTTCTGCTGATCCTCGAAGGCGAACAGCGCGCGCCCGATCTCGGAAACGCCCGGAAAGGGAACACCCGGCGGCTGCGCCGGGCTACCGGCCGCGACCTCGGCTAGGAGCCGCTCCCGCGCATCCCGACGGATCGCCTCGCCTTGCCCCGGCTTCGGGCCGAGCCCGAAACGCTGGAGGGCGACAGCCCCTGCAGTCAGGCTTCCGCTTTCCGCCACCGCCCTCGCCTCCGCTGATGCGTTCGCTGAGAATTCACGCGGACTATGGCAAAAAACCGAGGGCTTTCATGACAAAGCGGCAATGTTCGGTGGTTTCCGCCATCCCTGCGCGCTCCCCGTTGCAGCGGTACGG
This sequence comes from Bosea sp. AS-1, assembly GCF_002220095.1. Taxonomy (GTDB): domain Bacteria; phylum Pseudomonadota; class Alphaproteobacteria; order Rhizobiales; family Beijerinckiaceae; genus Allobosea. Next base: position 1,693,210 of record NZ_CP022372.1, on the reverse strand, counting down.
GGCAGCTGTCACCGTAGCCGGCCAGGAGGATCGTCATGACCATGGACGAAAGCAGCGTCGACCGCCGGATCCGGGAGAGTTTTGCCAAGCAGGGTCTGATGCAGACGCTCGGTGCCAGCCTCGTCCATGTCTCGCCGGGTCGGGTAGAGATTGCGCTTGTGCCTCGGCCCGAGATCGCGCAGCAGCATGGCTTCGTGCATGCGGGCGCCGTGAGCGCCATCGCGGACAGCGCCGCCGGCTATGCCGCGCTCAGCATGATGCCCGCGGGCCGTGGCATCCTGACCACGGAATTCAAGATCAACCTGCTCGCGCCCGCTGCCGGCACGCGCATCGTCGCGCGCGGCAAGGTGGTCAAGGCCGGCCGGACCCTGACGCTGGCGCAGACCGAGGTGCTGGCCGAGAACGACGGCAGGGAGCGCCTCATCGCCCTACTGACTGCAACGTTGATGACGATCGAGGGCCGCGACGGCATCGTGGATTGACGCAGGCCGCTGTCGGCGCCCCGGAACCATTGGCCCGGATGGCGATCCGCACGGCAATCGCGATAGGATGCGGCAGGCTCATCAAGGATGGCTGCGACCGACCATGCCTCCCACGTCTCCCTGCAGGATTGTGACGGAACGCCTCGTTCTGCGGCCGACGACTCCGGCCGATGCGGATCGCGCCTTTCATATCCAGTCGAACTGGGAGGTTGCACGCATGCTGCGCATGGCATCCTACCCTCCCGACCGCGATGACATCGAAGCCTGGTTCGCAGGCCACGGCGGGGAATGGGCGGCAGGAGAAGCCTATCGCTTTGCGGTCGAACGCGAGGGACATGTCATCGGCCTCACCGACATCGACGAGATCGCCCGCCGCGAGGGCGAGCTCGGCTATTGGTTCGATCGGGCCAGTTGGGGCCAGGGCTACGCCTTCGAGGCGGCGCAGGCCGTGGTGCGCTTCGCGTTCCGGCAGATCGGGCTGGAAGAGCTTCGATCGGGGCACGCGGCCGACAATGCCGCATCGGGCAATGTGCTTCTGAAACTCGGTTTCCGTCCGCTCGATACCGTTCGCGTAGCGTCCCGCTCCCGCGGAGAGGACATCCTGCAGCAGCGCTATGCGCTCGCTGCTCCAGCTCACTCCCCGGAGCTGGGCGCTCGCCCTTAACTACATCACCACCGTGATCGTCTCGGCCGCGCGGGTCAGACCGGTATAAAGCCAGCGCGCCCGATGCTCGCGGAAGGCGAAGCTCTCGTCGAAGAGCACCACGTCGTCCCATTGCGAGCCCTGCGCCTTGTGCACGGTCAGCGCATAGCCGAAGGTGAATTCGTCGGTGTGCTTGCGCAGCTCCCAGGGGATCTCTTCCTCGGTGCCGTCGAAGAAGTTCGGCAGCACGGAGACTTTTACCGCCTTGGCACCGGTGTCGTCCTCCGGCGTCACCCGCATGGTGACGAGCCCCTTCTTCGAGGTCTTGATCTCCTGCACGATCCAGGAGCCGCCATTGAGCAACCCCTTGCTCTTGTCGTTGCGTAGGCAGACCAGCTTCTCGCCCGCAACCGGATTCGTCTCGGTGCGGCCCATGAGCTGGCGGATTCGAGCATTGTAGTTGCGCCGCGTCTTGTTCATCCCGACCAGCACCTGGTCCGCGCTCATCACGATCTCCGGATTGATCGCATCGCGGCGGATCACCCGGCTCGGGCCGTAGTCGCCGAGCTCGAGCCGTCCACCTTCGCGCACGATCATCGACATCCGCACGATCGGATTGTCCGCCGCCTGACGATGGACCTCCGTCAGCATCACGTCGGGCTCCTGCTCGGTGAAGAAACCGCCGCCCTTCACTGGCGGGAGCTGGGCCGGGTCACCGAGGACCAGCACCGGCGTCCCGAAGGACAGGAGATCCCGGCCCAGCTCCTCGTCGACCATCGAGCACTCGTCGATGACGATCAGCTTGGCCTTCGCCGCCTGGCTATCGCGGTTCAGCGCGAAGATCGGGCTCTCTTCGTCGACGCCGCGCGAACGGTAGATCAGCGAATGAATGGTCTGAGCGTCCGTACAGCCCTTGTTGCGCAGGACGAGCGCGGCCTTCCCCGTGTAGGCCGCGAAGACGACTTCGCCGTCCACCGCTTCGGCGATGTGGCGCGCGAGCGTGGTCTTGCCCGTGCCGGCATAGCCGAACAGGCGGAAAACTTGCGGCGTGCCGGCTTGCAGCCAGCGCGCCACGGCCGACAAGGCGGCATCCTGCTGGAGCGACCAGCTCATCGGGCGAGAACGATCGGGGCGGACATGCCGCAGATGGGGCCGAGTCGCGCTCCGAAGGCAAGCCCGATGGTGCGGTCTGGAACCTCAGGCGGCGCGCAGCCGCTGGACGAAGGCGCTCGCTTCGGCCTGAAGGGTGGTGATGCGTTCGTCGAGATCGCGCGCGCTGAGCGCGCCCATATCGGCCTGGTTGACCGTCTGCATATTGGCGGCGGCGATCTCGGCCATCGCCATGACGGCCGTGCCGGTGACGTTCGAGATACGCGCCACGGTCTCACCCAGCGAGCCGAGCAGCTCGGCGTTGGAGCCGACCATCGTCGCGATCTCGGTGCCGGTCTGTTCGACGGCAGCGATGCTGTTGCCGATCGTGGAAACGGCGCCCGCGGCATGAGAGAGCGCTTCGTCGACCTGGACGATGCGGCCGACGATCCGCGAGGTCGCCTCGGCGGTCTGACCGGCGAGCGCCTTGACCTCGGACGCAACGACCGCGAAGCCACGGCCATGCACGCCGGCACGGGCTGCCTCGATCGTGGCGTTGAGCGCCAGCAGGTTGGTCTGGCGGGCGACTGCCTCGATGATGCCGACGACATCGCGGATCTGCGCCGCCTTCTCTGTCAGCTCGGCAACCAGCCTGTGCGCGCCGACCGCCTCCTGGCTTGCGGCGCTGGCCATCACCGAGACCCGCCGAACCTCGTCGTTGATCTGCCCGATGACCAGCTCCATCCGCAGCGCCGCCTCCGTGGTGCGGTTGGCTTCCACGCCAGCACCGGTCACCGAAGCGGCTGCGATCTCCGAGCTCTTCGACACCTGCTCGACCCGCACCGCCGCATCCTGCAGCGTCGCGCGCAGCACCTCGCTCGCCCGCCCGATCTCGCCGAGCAGCACGCCGAGCCGCGCCTCGAACTCATCGGCGATGCGCGCCAGTTCCTGGCTGCGCAGCCGCTGATGCTGGCGCGCATGCCCAGCTTCGGTCTCCCGGGTCACCAGCGTCGCGCGCACTTCGCTGAGCTGCCGGACCGTCTGGGCGAGTTGCCCGATTTCGTCGGAACGGTCGCAATGCGGCACTGCGATGACCTCGTTCGAGCTCGTCGCGGTGCGAATCGAAGCCATCAACTCATGCAGCGGGCTCGTCAGGTGCCGTCGTAGCAGGAAGAACGCGGCAAGACCGCCCACGAACGGCAGCAGGAGCGCCACGGCGATGGTGTATAGCCGTACCCATTCGGCCTGCTCCCCGGCGCGAACCGCAGCGCCTCCCGCCATCTTCGCCAGGTCGTCGCGCATGGCCGAGGTCGTCGCGATGATCTGGTTGACGTTGAGACGGGCTTCCTCCGCCCCGGCCTCCAGCACGGCCGCCCGGGCGGAAACGCGCCGGCCGATATCCACGATGCTGCGCTGGAAAGCGATGAAGGTGTTGATCCGGGCATTGAGCGTTGGATTGGCCTCGATCATGGCCTTGGGAAGCGATGTGATGAAATGCGCGCGCGCCGCGTCGACGAGTTCGATCGCCCCGTCCAACTTCTCAAGAGCGGCTTCGACCTCATCGGCCGAGGCATCGGCATCGAGCCGACCGAGCAACGCGGCATGAGCGACGCGGCTGGCCAGCAGCGAGGCGCTGCTCGCGAGCGCGATGCCCGAGAAGGCCTGCCGGTCGATGCGGCGGACGTCATCGAGTCCGCGCAGCACGCTGACGAGCCCGAGCGCGGCCGCGACGCTCAGCATGGCAAAGAGCATCATGATCTTCGCCGTCAGTCCCAGTCGCCGTCTCATCGTCACCGTCCATAGTCCGACGCCTGTTTCGCAGATGCGAACGAATGACCGGTTAACGAGGGAGAAAAAATAAGGTGATTCAGTTATTTAGCCGGGAAATTGGCGACCCCGCCGTCAGGACGTTTCCGAGCTCTGCAGGCCTCTTCGGACAGCCACTAGTCAACATTCCGGCGAATCTCTAGCGTTCGCGCCATGAGGCTCCGCACGATCCGTATTCTCCTGCTCTGTCTCGGCATCGCGTTTGCGACTTATGCAGCCTTCGTGCTCTCGCCCTGGCCTGCGGCGCTGCTGATCCGGAGCGTCTTTTCCTACGATGCTTCGAAGACCAATGAAGCGCTCGCGAAACACGTCCCAGCGGACATCCGGGAGCAACGCGATATCGCCTATGGCGGGAGCCCCGACGAGCGGCTGGACGTCTACCTGCCGCCGAACGGCGGCGAGCCCGGCCGCCCGATGCTGGTCTGGATCCATGGCGGCGGCTTCGTCGGCGGCGACCGGCAGGATGTCGCGCCTTACCTCAAGATCCTCGCAGGCAAAGGCTATCCGGCCGTCGCCATCGGCTACAGCCGCGCTCCGGCGGCTCGTTATCCCATGCCAGTGCTGCAGGCGAACGCGGCTCTCGGCTTCCTGCAGCGCGAAAGCGCCCGGCTGGGCTTCGATGCCAACAGAATCGTGCTCGCCGGGGATTCGGCCGGCGCCCATATCGCAGCCCAGCTCGCAGCCGGGCTGACCGGCAAGGACTATGCGGCCCTGCTCGATCTGCGACCTGCCATCGAGCCCGAGCGCCTCAAGGGCATCGCCCTGTTCTGCGGCGCCTTCGACCTGACCGCACTCGACTTCACCGGCCCCTATGGCGCCTTCGTGCGGTCCGCGCTCTTCGCCTATTTCGGCACGACGAACCCGCTGGACAGCGACCGCATCACCGAAGCAGCCGTCCCGCGCTATGTCACGGAAGCCTTCCCGCCGAGCTTCATCTCGGTCGGCAATGGCGACGCGCTGGCGCCGCAATCCGTGATGATGGCGCAGGCCCTGCGCGACCGCGGCGTCAAGGTCGACACGCTGTTCTTCGCGCCAGACACCGAGCCGAAGCTGCCGCACGAATACCAGTTCGACCTCGGCCGCCCGGAAGGCCGACAGGCGCTCGACCGCCTGACCGCCTTCCTCCAGGGGCTGCAGCCGTAGAGGCCATCGGCCTCCGGCCAAGGCGCGTCATCCCGGGATCAGCCCGGGATGACGGCATCGACGATCGTCTTTAGCCCTGCTTGCGGGTGATGACGGTCAGCTCGCCATTCGGATTCATCTGCGCGATCAGGACATCGCGGGAAGAGAAACCCTTGGCTTCCACCGCCGTCTTCACCATCGGGGCGCTTTCGATCGCGCTCTGCAGCCGTTGGTTCTCTTCAGCCGAACGTTTCGACACGAGTGTGTCGACCTGCGTCTTGGTCGCGGCGGGAAGCTCGTTGAAGTCGACGACGTTGACCGATTTGATCGTCGGTGTCGTAGACGGAGCCTCCGTCGATGAGGGGGCTTGCGGCGCCGCGGCCGGAGGCGGGCTCGGTGCCCGCTGGGGCGAGGAAGACTGGGCCTGGGCCGCTCCAGCCAGGACGAGCGCGGCGCCAGCGGTGGCAAGCATGATCATTCGCATCGGAGTTCCTTCCATCGTTTGCGGATGAACGACGAATTCGACCCGGCGAATGGGTTCAGAGCCTGAAGGCGATCGGGTCATTTCATGATCATGTCGCGGCGGGAATGCGACCGGCTCACGCCGCGACGCCAGGGTGACGCAAGGCGACCGAGTGACGCTTGTGCGATTGCGGACTTGCCAGTGCCTGTCGGCTGGGCCAGTGGAGGGTCGCCCGAGGAACCACCACCCATCATGACCGACCGCAACGCCTCCCTGACCGGCATCGCCACGATGCTGTTCGGCATCCTGCTGTTCTCGCTCAACGACGTCATGGGCAAGTGGCTGGTCTCGACCTATACGCCCGGCCAGCTCATGCTGGTGCGCAGCGCCGCGGCGCTGCTCGTGCTCTCCCCCTTCATCTTCAAGCAGGGCATCCGCCGGACGCTGCGCCCGGAGCGGCGGCGGCTGCAATGGCTACGCGTCGCGATCGGCGCGACGGAATCGACGCTCTTCTACGTCTGCGTCGCCTATCTGCCGCTGGCCGACACGATGACGCTCTGGATGGCCGCGCCGGTCTGGGCGGTGCTGCTCGCCGCCCTGTTGCTGGGCGAAAAAGTCGACACGGCCCGCTGGGTCGCGGCCGGCCTCGGCTTTCTCGGGGTCGCGCTGGCACTGGCACCGTCGGGCGCGAGCTTTTCGCCGCCGGCGTTGTTGGCGCTGACCGGTAGCGTCCTGTTCGCGGCGTTGCTGATCGCGGGGCGCAAGCTGCGCGGCACGCCGGATGTCACGCTCGTCGCCTGGCAGACCTTCGGCTCACTCCTGCTGGGCATCGCCTTGTTGCCCTTCGGCTGGGTGATGCCCACCCTCCGCGACTTCGGCCTGCTTGCACTGCTGGGCGTCGTTGCCCTGCTCGGACACCTCTGCGTGACGCGCTCGCTCAAGCTCGCCGAAGCCTCCGTGGTCGCACCCTACCAATACACCTTCATCATCTGGGCTCTGCTCTTCGGTTGGCTGTTCTTCGGCGACTGGCCGACACCGCTGATGCTGTGTGGAGCCGGCCTCATCGTCGCCGCGGGCCTTGCACTGATGCTGCTCGAGCGGCGTACGGTGCGCGCGCCCGGCCCGGAAGGCGGCGCTGGTGCAGCCATCCTGAGGCGGGCCAATCTCCATGAGAAGACCGCCTAAGACGGCTCTCAATAGAGCCGGTCGCGATAGGCCTCTTCGAGATTGCGATCGGCCGCATCGGCTTCGACCAGCTTGGTCTGCTCGGCCACGATGCGGCCCAGCGTCGGGAAACTCTGGCGCGGCACCTGGCAGGCCGGATCCCAGAGCTTCGAGCGGATCAGGGCCTTGCCGCAATGGAAATAGGCTTCGTCGACCGCCACGATGAAGCCGGTCAGCGGCGGCCGCTGCTGCACCGTCGAGGGCGCCAGCAGCTCGGCGTCGCGCGTCACGCGCGCCATGCCGTTGACTCGCAGCGTCTCGCTGATGCCCGGCACCATGAAGACGATGCCGACACCGGACGACGAGATCACATTGCCGAAGCTGTCGGCGCGATTGTTGCCGCGGCGGTCGGGGATCAGCAGCGTGCGGTCGTCCAGCACGCGCACGAAGCCCGGCATATCGCCGCGCGGACTGGCATCCGCCCCGCCCTTGCCGTCGCTGGTCGCCAGCACCAGGAAAGGCGAAAGCGCGATGAAGTCGCGGCAGAACTGGTCGAGCCGATTGAGCACCTTATGCTGCACCACCGGGCTCACGGGACCGATATGGCTGCGCAGCGAGGCTTGGTCCTCGATGCGTGCGGCCGGGTCGTCGAAGCAGTCGTCCATGTCACCTCCCTCGTCATGGCGAGTGTCGCCGATCCGTGGTGCACCCGCCACCACGCTCGCGCCGGATGCGACCGGCACTCCACGCAAGGCAGTTTCACCCGCCTTACAGGCCGAAATGCCACAGCAGGCAGCCTGCAGAGGCCTCTCGCAGCGCGATCCCTTGACCCCCGCCGGGTGGACAGCCATCGTAAGCGCAACTCGCATTTGCCTTTACGAGGCCTGATTCCATGCGCCGCGCCCTGTTCCGCACCGCTCTCGTCTCGCTTGCCTGCCTGGCAGGCTTCGCTTCCGCCGACGCTGCCGGCCGTCGCTATGTCGCGCCGCCGGATCGCGCGGAGGCACGTATCGTTCCGATGTACGGCGATTTGCCAGGCTGCGCCGACCCGGCCGTGCTTTCCGAGCTGACGAGCTGGTTCAACTCGCGTGAATCCACTTATTGGGGTCCGTTGCAGGCGCTGTCCTATGACCGCATTGCGCAGACCGGCTTCCGGACCTGGGGCGACGACTTCATTCCGCGGCGCTTCTGCACGGCCCGGCTGTTGCTGAACAACGGCGTGTTCCACCGCGTCGATTATTCGGTCCGGGAAAATCTCGGCCTGTTCGGCATGACCTGGAACGTCAACTGGTGCGTGGCCGGCCTCGACCGGGAGCTCTCCTACGCACCTAACTGCAAGATGGCCCGCCCCTGAGCGCACCGCGATGCTTCGACGACTGGCCGTCGCAACCCTGACGTGGCTCTGCCTCGCCAGCCCATCGCTGGCGCAGGGTTACGGCCAGCGTGGCGGCGGTACGCCGGGCGACTTCGACTTCTACGTGCTGGCGCTGTCCTGGTCGCCGGGCTTCTGCGAGCTCGACGGCGACCGCACCCGCAACCGCGAGCAATGTGCGGACGGCAATGGCTTGCGTTTCGTCGTCCACGGGCTGTGGCCGCAATACGAGCGTGGTTATCCGAGCGATTGCAGCCTTGCCGAACGCTCCCCGTCGCGCAGTGCGATGGCGGAAGCCGAGGGCGTCTACCCGACCGACAGCCTCGCCCGCTATGAATGGCGCAAGCACGGCACCTGCACCGGCTCGAGCCCTGCCGATTATTTCCGCGATGTTCGCCGCGCCCGCGACAAGGTCGCCGTCCCGCCGGCCCTTGCCAGATCAGAGCGCGACCAGCGCTGGACCTCCCTTGATCTGGAGCGCGCCTTCGTCGACGCCAATCCGGGCCTGCGGACCGACATGATGTCGGTCACCTGCAAGCGCGGTGTGCTTCAGGAGGTCCGCATCTGCCTCAGCAAGGATTTGCGTGATTTCCGCACCTGTCAGCAGGTCGATCGCTCGGGCTGCCGCGCCCGCGATTTCACGGTGCTGGCGCCGCGCTGAGCGAACCCTCTCCCCTTTTCGATCCGATGCGGTAGAAGCGGCGCATGAACTATCGCCACGGCTTCCACGCCGGAAATTTTGCTGATGTGCTGAAGCACGCCGTGCTCGCACGTATCCTGCAGCACCTCGATGCCAAGCCGACGCCCTATCGCGTGATCGACACCCATGGCGGCGTCGGACGTTACGACCTCGGCTCCGAGGAAGCCTTGCGTACGCATGAGTGGAAGGACGGCGTCGCCCGACTTGACCGCTCGCCGCTTTCGGCCGCGGCGGAAGCCGTGCTCGAACCCTATCGTGCCGCGCTCGCCGCCGTGCGCGCCGAGCATGGGCCGGAGGCCTACCCCGGATCGCCCTGGCTCTGTCGCCACGCCATGCGTCCCTTCGACCGGCTCATCGCCGCCGAGCTCCACCCCCCGACACACCGCAAGCTCGCAGAAGTGCTGGCGCGGGATTCGCGCTGCAAGGCGCTCGCGATCGACGGTTGGACGGCCCTGCGCGCCAATGTCCCGCCAAAGGAGCGCCGCGGCCTCGTGCTGATCGATCCCCCCTTCGAGGAGAAGGACGAGTTCGCGACGCTGACGAGCCAGTTCATCGCCGCCCACCGCAAATGGCCGACAGGCATCTACATGCTCTGGTACCCGATCAAGGGTCGGCCGGCCGTCGAAGCGATGATAGACGATGTGACGGACGCCGGCATCGGCCGCTTGCTGCGCCTGGAAATCGACGTCGATCGCCCGGAAGCAGCCGGCGGCCTCGGCGCCACCGGCCTGCTGATCGCCAATCCGCCCTGGAAGCTCGCCGAGGACGCCGAGATCCTGCTGCCCGCCTTGACCGAGCGGCTCGCGCAGGGGCAGCGACCGCGCTATCTATGCGAGGCGATCCGCCCCGACGGCTGATCGTTCCCTCCCCTTGCTCCAGGGTTCTCGATCGATGCTCGTCCTGCGCTCCTCGCCCACCTCGCCCTTCGGCCGCAAGGTCAAGATCGCCGCGTCCGAACTCGGCCTGACGGACCGCATCGAGGTCGTGATGGCCGATACCAACGATCCTTCCGAATCGCTGCGCCAGCAGAATCCGCTCGGCAAGATTCCGACTCTCGTGCTGGAGGACGGCACGACGCTGTTCGATTCGCGGGTGGTGGTCGAGTATCTCGATGCGCTCGCCGGTGGCGGCAAGATCATTCCGACCGGCACGACCCGCTTCGCGCAATTGCGCCTGCAGGCGCTTGCTGACGGCATTTGCGACGCCGGGCTGCTGCAGGTCTATGAAGGGCGCTTCCGGCCGGAGGAAGGTCGCAACGCCAATTGGCTCGCTCATCAGGACGGCAAGATCGGGCGGGCGTTGGCTACGCTCGAGGCCGATCCGCCCGCCAGCGAAGGGCGCCCGCAGATCGGCGAGATCGCCCTAGCCTGCGCGCTCGGCTATCTCGACCTGCGTTTCGAGGGCAAGTGGCGTGCGGCGCACCCCCGGCTCGTCGCCTGGTTGGATGCTTTCGCCGCGCGGGTCCCATCCTTCGAAAGCACGCGCTTCAAGGGCTGAGGCGGGGGACTTCGGCTCCCGCGCCAGCAAACGCTGCATCCTCGACAGAAAAGCCCGGTGCTCCTGAGAGCGCCGGGCTTTTTCGGTTCGCGTCGCCCGAGCACTTCACCGGCAAGCAACAAAAAACCCGGTGGCCAAGGCCACCGGGTCGCTCAAATCCGATTGTGGTAGGATCAGAACTTGTAGCTCAGACGGGCGCGGACGACCGAGAAGTCCGTGCCGACCTTGTCGACCAGGCCGGTGACGCGCTTCTCGCCCAGGTCGACGTAGAGGTACTCGACGCCGGCGATCAGGTTGTTGGTGATCGCGTACTCGATACCACCGCCGAGAGCCCAGCCGTTGGTGTGCGAGTTGTCGGACGAGATGCCGAACGCCGGGATCGAGGTCTTCACGTTGCCGTAAGCCCAACCACCGGTGACGTAGGGCATGAACCGATCGAAGGCGACGCCGACGCGGGCACGGACCGTACCGAAGTAGTCGGTCTTGATGCGCGAGCCGATGACGTTGTCGCCGCTGCTCAGGTCAGCGCCCTGGATGTCGGCTTCGAGGCCGAGCACGAACTGGCCCATCTGGTAGTTGTAGCCGATCTGACCACCACCGACGAAGCCGTCGAGGTCACCAACGCTCGTGAAGGTGTTGGTGTTGACGTTGCCCCAGCCGTAGCCAGCGTTGGCACCGACGTAGAAACCGGTCCAGGTGAAGACCGGCGGGATGTAGACCGGAGCGGCAACCGGGCCCTTGCGCGACGGCAGGTCGGCGGCCGAGGCGGCGCCGGCAGCGATGATGCCGAGGGCGGCAACGCTCGCAAGCAGATACTTCTTCATGACATACTCCTTAGTCGTCGCGATCACCGGAAGGCCCGGCGTTTTGATTTCGATGATGACTGTATAGAACCAGTCGTCGCTTTTGTCTGTTGCACCGACAACACATCTGCCTTGCAGACCGCGGCAGAAATGCGGCACGAATGCGATAACTGAACGCAAATAGGTAAAACCGGGTTAACCACGGCCGGGGGAGCCAAGATGGTAAATCGAATACTAATAGAACGCCATTGGACTCTCCGCGGGAACGGAAAGCCATCCGTCAAACGCAGGTTCTCTCCCAAGGTTCCCGTGATCGCCCCAAAACTTTCGGCATTCGCCTTGCCGCTCTTGTACGAGCATGCTTAAGCCTTGAAATCTCACGGGTTAAACGAGACTGTGCCGCCTCTTTCCATCTTCATCATCGCGCAGAACGAAGCCGACCGGATCGGCCTCACCATCGCCGCGGCCCGTGCCGTGAGCGACGACATCGTCGTCGTCGATTCCGGCTCGACCGACGGCACGCAAGGCGTGGCGGAGGCCCTCGGCGCCCGCGTCATCTTCAACCCCTGGCCGGGATATGGCCAGCAGAAGCGCTTCGCCGAGGAGCAATGTCGCCACGATTGGCTCCTCAATCTCGATGCGGACGAGGTGCTGCCGGCGGATCTCATCGCCGAGATCACAGCCCTGTTTCAGGCCGGAGCGCCGGCCGCCGACGCCTACAGGACGAGAATCGCGGAAATCTTCCCCGGCGAGCGGGCACCGCACCGATTCGCTTACGCCCTCTCGCCGGTGCGGCTCTATCGCAAATCGAAAGGGCGCTACTCATCCTCGCCGGTCCACGACCGCGTCGATCTTCAGCCCGGCACCAAGGTTGGGAAGCTGAAGGGCACAATCCACCACTTTTCCGTCCGCTCGCTCGGCGAGCAGATGGACAAGCTCAATGCCTATAGCGACGCCCAGGCCGACGATCTCGACGCGCGCGGCGCGACAGTCTCAGCCTTCAGGCTCATCGCCGAGTTTCCGGCGAATTTCTTCAAGGCCTATATCGGCCGCCGACATGCGCTGCGCGGCCTCTACGGCTTCATGACAGCGATGAACTATGCCTTCTATCGCTATCTGCGCGTCGCCAAGCACTGGGAGCGACGTCTGCAGCGCAACGCCGGCATCACGCCGGCCGGCAGCCTGACCGGAAAGCAGCCGAACGATGGCTGAGATCGCGCTGGTCACGGGCGGGGCACGGCGAATCGGGCGCGCCATCGTCGAGCGGCTGGCGGGAGCGGGCTTCGCCGTCGCGATCCACCACGGCAGTCATCGCGACGAAGCCGAGGAGCTCGTGCAGCGCCTGGCCGCATCCGGCGCGACCGTGGCCGCCTTCGAGGCAGATCTGGCGGATGCCGATTCCGTTCAGGAGCTGCTGCCCTCGGTCGAGGCCGCGCTCGGCCCCGTGACGCTGCTGGTCAACAATGCCGCAAGTTTCGTTGTCGACGACGTCCGCGCGCTCGACATCGCAACCTGGGATCGTCAGTTCGCCGTCAATCTGCGGGCACCGTCCCTGCTGGCCGGTGCCATGGCCAACCGCCTGCCGGCAGATCGCGACGGCGCCATCGTCAACATCGTCGACCAGCGCGTCTGGAAGCTGACGCCGCAATATTATTCCTACACCCTGACCAAAGCTGCCCTGCTCGCCGCTACGACCACGCTCGCCCAGGCGTTGGCGCCACGCATCCGGGTCAACGCCGTTGGTCCCGGCCCGACTTTCCCCAACCCGCATGACGGCACGCGGCTGCTCGAACGCGAGGCTGCAGGCACGTTGCTCGGCCACCGGATCGACGCGAAGGAGATCGCCGAAGCCGTGCTCTACCTCGCACGCGCCCGCTCGGTCACGGGGCAGATGATCGCCGTCGATGCCGGGCAGCATCTGGGGTGGCGCACACCCGACATCGTCGATTGAAACGACCCTCAGGCCGCGCGATTCTTCAGCGCGCCGATGATCGCGGTCAGGATCGCGCCGCCCGCACCGCCGCCGATCAGATTGGTGAGGATGCTGCCGACGCTGAGATTACCGCCCTGCGCGGCGGCGCTGATCGCCGGGATCAGCAGGGGAATCAATTGGCCGAGCACCCCGCCCCCGACCAGGCCGGAGAGGGTGTTGCCCAAGGTTCCGAGGTCGAAGCTCGGACTGGCCTTGCCGGCCGCGTTGCCGCCGATCGCACCGGCGACGAGGTTCATCAGGATCTGTTCCACTGCAGCCCCCGCATCTTACAGGCATCGCCAGAGGAAATCGTAAGTCGGGGAGCGATGCGTTCCGGCCGACATCGGTGGAGGATGCCCCCGAAGCGGCCCTGCGGCAAGCCGCCGCACCGCTCCATCAACCTCTATCGTGCTCGGATGCCAATTCGGCGGAGCCGTGTATCGCCGGAAAAGCCGCCTGATGGGCCGGTCAATCCAGCGTGATCGCCGCGATCAGCCGTCCGTAATCGGGCTCGCCGCGATGCGTCGTGCGGCGATAGCTGAAGAAGCGCCGCTCATCCGCGTAGGTGCATAGGGACAGATCGACAAAGCGGCCGATTCCCGCCTCCTGCGCCTTGAGCCCGATGAAGGCCGGCAGGTCGAACATCGCATGGGCCGGGCGTTCGGAGGCGGTGAAGAAGCGGGCATAGGTCGCGTTTTCGGCCTTGAAGCGCTCGACGAATTCCGGACCGACCTCATAGGCGGCGGCACTGATGGTCGGCCCCAGCACGGCGAGAATGCGCTCGCGCCGTGCGCCGAGCTTTTCCATCGCCGTCACGGTGGCGCCGACAATCCCGGTAAACGCGCCCTTCCAGCCGGAATGCGCGGCCCCGATCACCCGTGCCTCGCTGTCCGCGAACAGGATCGGGCCGCAATCGGCCGTGGAAATGCCGAGCGCGACATTCTGCGAGATCGTCACCATAGCATCGGCCCGCGGCTTCTCGGCCTGCCAGGGGCCGGTGACCAGGGCGACATCCGGCGAATGGACCTGATGAACGCTGACGAGGTGATCGGGCTCGACCTTGAGATGGCGGGCCATCCGCACCCGGTTCTCCCGCACCGCCGCCGGATCGTCGGATGACCCGAGGCCGCCGTTGAGCGAGGCATAGATGCCGGTCGAGACGCCGCCCTCGCGCGTGAAGAAGGCGTGGCGGATGCCAGCTTCGCCGGCCATTTCGGGAGAAGTGATAAACATGGCGTCGTCCCGTTTGCGCACCCCGGAAGTCCGGGTCTCGCGTCCTTCAGACCTGCTCTGGCACCCGATGACGTTCAAATCCGGGCAGCGGCGGCAGGGTCGGCTGAGATAGCGCCAGAACCTTGAACAAATCGCCCATGCCGATCTCGCCTGGCTGGATCAGCCGATCGAAGGCCTCCGAGATCGCCTGACGCTGAGCGGCATCGGCCTTCTGGGACAAAGCCTGAGCCCGCTGCGCCAGCCCGAGCGCCAGCAGGAAGTCGCGCTGCGTCGCAGGTCCGTGCAATGCTGCCCCCGCCTTCAGCGCCGCCTGCCCCATCCGCTCGAAATCGACATGCACCGTCAGATCCGCCTCGCCCGGCTCGGCCAGCGGATCGACGAAGCCGTGCCGCCTCATCGCTTGCAGCGTGTCGCCGAAGCCGGAACGTACCGAACCGTAGTCGATGAACAGGGCGCCGCCGCCCTCCCCTGCGATATGGCGTGCAATCGCGGTGACGACATCGAGCGCGGCATAGGGTTGCTCGAAGACGCTGCCGACCGGCGCCGCGATCTTCAACGAATCCTCGCCGACCAGGGCGAGCCCGAACGCCAGCGCCCCGTCGTCGCCGAGCCCGAGGAGCCGTTCATGCCAGCCCTCCGCCGTCATGACGAACTGATCGAGCGGCAACGCATCGAGGAATTCATTGGCCAGCACGATCGCCGGGCCATCAAGCGCCGTCGCGATGCTGTCGTGCCAGACCGCTCCGGCGCCGCTCAGCGCCACAGCCTGCTTGTCGCGCAGCATCGAGCTCGTCTCGACGAGATGAACCGACAGCGCTGCATGGAAGCCAGGCACGATCCGTGTCACCCGCAGAATGTCGGCCATCAGCGTGCCGCGCCCCGGCCCGAGCTCGACAAGGCGGAAGCGCGCCGGCGCTCCCATCGCCTGCCAGAGATGCGCGGCCCAGAGCCCCAGGAGCTCGCCGAACATCTGGCTGATCTCCGGAGCAGTGGTGAAGTCGCCTTCTTGGCCGAAAGGATCGCGCGTCATGTAATAGCCATGGCGCGGATGGCCGAGCGCCAGCGCCATGAAACGCGAAACGGGCAACGGCCCTTCCTCGCGGATCAGGCGGATCAGCTCCGCCTCGAGTGTGCTCACGCCGCTGCCTCGCGCCGGCTGCGTAGCACCAGCCAGATCCCGACGGCCAGCACCGGCAGCGACAAGAGCATGCCCATGGTGATGCCGCCCGAAAGCGCATCGACCGAGCTGCCGAACAGGAAGCCGAGCTGCGGATCGGGCTCGCGGAAGAACTCGCAGACGATGCGCGCGACCGCATAGCCGATGCCGAAGACCCCGGCCACGAAGCCCGGCCGGCGGAACCAGCCCGACCAGACCAGGATGTTGACCAGCGCGAACAGCACGAGGCCTTCGGCGAAAGCCTCGAAGAGCTGGCTCGGATAGCGTGGCACCGGCCCGCCATTCGGGAACACCATCGCCCAGGGAAAATCCGGAGCCGGCCGGCCCCAGAGCTCGCCATTGATGAAATTGGCGATACGCCCGAGGAAGAGCCCGATCGGCACCACCGCCGCCGCCAGATCGAAGACCGAGAGCGCCGGATAACCGCGCCGCCGGGCGAATAGCCACAAGCCAAGCGTCGCGCCGATCAGCCCGCCATGGAAGGACATGCCGCCCTGCCAGATCGCAAGGATGTCCTGCGGCCGCTCGATATAGCGCGGCAGGTCATAGAACAGCACGAAGCCGGTACGCCCACCGAGCACGACGCCGAAAGCGACGAAGAGCAGCATGTCGTCGAGCTCGACCGGCTGCGGTCGCGGCCGCCCATGCCAGAGCCGGTCCGTGGCCACCAACAGGCGCGCATACCACCAGCCGCCAAGCAGCCCGACGACATAGGCAAGCCCGTACCATTTGATCGCGAGCGGTCCGAGCTGGACCGCGACAGGATCGATCATCGGGAACGGAATCGCGAAAACGGGCATCGGCAAGGTCCATTGACGGGGGCATGGTGATGACCGCGCACCTGTCGAATGGTCAAGAAAAAAGGCCGGCCCGTGGCAGACTGCCTCAGAGCTTGACGATCAGCTTGCCGAAGTTCCTGCCTTCCAGCAGCCCGATGAAGGCCTCCGGCGCATTCTCCAGACCATCGACGATATCTTCCTTGTACTTGACCGCTCCCTCCGCGATCCAGCGCGCCATCTCCTCGCGGAACTTTGGTGCCTGGGCCGCGAATTCGCGCTGGATGAACCCGCGGATCGTCAGGCTCTTCGACAGCACCTGGCGCATCAGCACCGGCAGTCGGTCCGGCCCCGGGAAATCGCCGGTCGCATTGTATTGCGCGATGAGACCGCAGACCGGGATGCGTGCAAAGGTATTGAGCAGCGGGAAAACGGCATCCCAGACATGGCCACCGACATTCTCGAAATAGACGTCGACCCCGTTCGGGCAGGCGGCGGCAAGCTGGCTCGCCATCTCCGGGTCGCGATGGTCGATGACGGCATCCAAGCCGAAGGTGTCACGCACGAAGGCGCATTTCTCAGGCCCGCCGGCGATACCCACGGCGCGCGCGCCCTTGATCCGCGCGATCTGACCGACCGCGGAGCCGACCGGCCCGCTCGCCGCAGCCACGACGACCGTCTCCCCCGGCTTGGGCTGGCCGATCGTGAGCAGCCCGGCGTAGGCGGTGAAGCCGGGCATGCCGAGCACGCCGAGCGCAGTCGTCACCGGCGCCTGCGCCGGATCGAGCTTGCGGAGCTGCGCGCCGCCGGCAGCCGCATAGGACTGCCAGCCGGAATAGGACAGGACGATGTCGCCCGGCCTGAAGGCTGGGTCGCGGCTTTCCAGCACCTCGGCCACGGTGCCTCCTTCCATCACCTGGCCGATTTCGGTGGGAGCGGCATAGGACTTCGCTGCGCTCATCCGGCCACGCATGTAGGGGTCGAGCGAGAGATAGAGGGTCCTGAGCAGGACCTGGCCGTCGGAGATCGCAGGGATGGCCGCCTGCTCCAGTCGGAAATTCTGCGGCGTCGGACGCCCCTCGGGGCGGGAGGCGAGAAGGATTCGGAGGTTGTCGGACGGGGACATGGGTTTCGATCCTCGGTGAAACGCGCAGGCAGTTCCCTCTGATATTGGCGCTCCGCTGGAGAAGCGATAGCGCCCTCGATCCGCAATTCAGGGCAGCGTGAAACGCACGCCGGGCTCGGCAAAGGTCAGCCGACCGACTGCTCCCGCAGCCGGTCGAAGGCCGAAGGAGTCTCGCGATCCTTCCAGGCGGCCATGACGGCATCGGCACTCGCGGCCGGGTCATTCGCCCCATCCACCTCGCAATCGTAGATGCAATAGGAGTGGATACGGAAATAGTCGCGCCGCGCATCTCCTACGGGTCGGTCACCCCGCACAAGCTCCCGTCGTTCCAGCTCGGAGAGATCACAATGCACGCCGACGAAGAACACGTCCTGCCCGGCCAGCGTCCCAACCAGCCGGTGCAGCCAGGGCTGGCTCTCCATGATGTACTCAACGATCAGGTCGTTCCCGGCTTCGACATAGGCCAGCAGCGAGCGCTCGAAGCCGATGAAGAAGGCCTCCCGCATGGCATGCCAGTCGAACTCCTTGCTGCGGATGCGCGCCATCGGCAGCACGCCGGAATCGCGGAGATGGTCGATCGAGATATGCCAGAACGGCGTGTCGATCCGCGCCTGGATGGCGCGGGCCAGCGAGGACTTGCCGCTGCTCGACGCGCCATTGAGCAGGATGATCCGGCCGGGAACAGTCTGCACGGCATCTCTCACGCAAGGCTCCTCGGGGCGGTCGGGTTTGATGCCCGTCGATTTCAGCGACTTGCAGCGACAGTCCTGACATGACGAAGCCGCTGCGGCATCCTACATGAGCCCTATGAGTCGCGAACGTCAGGACGATCTGCCACAGGAGGAGTTCGAGGACGAGGAGGACACCCTCCCCGCAGCCGAACCTGCGCTCGACCTCGGCGAGGCCGCCCCCGGCGCACTCAAGGCCGGCATCGAGGTCATCCAGCAATTCGCCAGGCATCTGCCGAACAAGCCTGGCGTCTACCGGATGTTCGACCGCGCCGGCGAGGTGCTCTATGTCGGCAAGGCCAAGAGCCTGAAGAACCGCGTGACCTCCTATGCTCGCGGCATGGCGCATACCAACGCCGTGGCCCGGATGATCGCCGAGACGGCGAATATGGAGTTCGTCACCACCGGCACCGAGACCGAGGCGCTGCTGCTCGAGTCGAACCTGATCAAGCAGCTCCGACCGCGCTACAACGTGCTGCTGCGCGACGACAAGTCGTTCCCCTACATCCTGCTGACCGGCGACCACGACGCTCCCGCGATCCTCAAGCATCGCGGCTCGCGCCACCGCAAGGGCGACTATTTCGGGCCTTTCGCCTCGGTTTGGGCCGTGAAGCGCACCATCGACGCGCTGCAGAAGGCCTTCCTGATCCGCACCTGTTCCGATTCCTTCTACGAGAATCGCACGCGCCCCTGCCTGCTCTTCCAGATCAAGCGCTGCGCCGGTCCCTGCACCGGCGAGATCTCGATCCCCGATTACCAGGCGCTCGCCGGTCAGGCGCGCGACTTCCTCTCCGGCCGCTCCTCCGCCGTAAAGCAGCTGCTCTCGGCACGGATGCAGGCCGCCGCCGAGGAACTCGAATTCGAGAAGGCCGCTCGCTATCGCGACCGCCTCGCCGCGCTCTCGGCCGTGCAGGCAGGGCAGGACATCAACACGCAAGGGGTGGAAGAGGCCGACGTCTTCGCCATCGACGAGCAGGCCGGGCATTTCTGCGTCGAGATCTTCTTCTTCCGCAATCACCAGAACTGGGGCAACCGCGCCCTCTTCCCGCGCGCCGACCGCTCGCTGACCCCCGTCGAAGTGCTCGCCTCGGTGGTCGCCCAGTTCTACGACGACAAGCCGCCGCCACGACTTGTGCTGCTCTCGCATCCGGTCGAGGAGATCGAGCTGATCGGCCAGGCGCTTTCGGCGCGTGCCGGTCGCAAGGTCGAGGTCGCGCATCCCAAACGCGGCGAGCGCGCCGACCTGATGGCACATGCCGTCAAGAACGCCCATGAGGCGCTCTCCCGCAAGCTTGCCGAAAATGCCGGGCAGCAATCGCTGCTCGCCGCGCTCGGCGCCGCCTTCGGCATGGAGACCGCACCGCGCCGGGTCGAGGTGTACGACAACTCCCACATCATGGGCACCAACGCGGTCGGCGGCATGATCGTGGCGGGGCCGGACGGCTTCGTGAAGAACCAGTACCGTACCTTCAACATCTCGACCGACACCATCGCCGGCGACGATTTCGGCATGATGCGCGAGGTGCTGACGCGCCGCTTCGCCAGGCTGGCGAAGGAGGCCGCTCCGGCATCGGATGCCGAGAGCGCCGGGGGTTCAAGTCCCTCTCCCGCTACCGCTCCTCGCGATCCCGATGCCTTCCCATCCCGTCCCGATCTCGTCATCGTCGACGGCGGCAAGGGCCAGTTCGAAGCCGCGCGCAAGATCATGGCCGAGCTCAACGCCACCGACATTCCGCTCGTCGCCATCGCCAAGGGGGCCGATCGCAACGCCATGCGCGAGACCTTCCACATGGCCGGCCGGGAGCCCTTCAAGCTGCAACCGCGCGATCCCGCGCTCTATTTCATCCAGCGCCTGCGTGACGAGGCACACCGCTTCGCCATCGGCACCCATCGCGCCAAACGCAAGCGCGAGACGATGAAAAACCCGCTCGACGAGATCCCCGGCATCGGCCCTTCGCGGAAGCGGGCGCTGCTCCTGCATTTCGGCACGGTGAAGGCGATCCAGCGCGCCAAGCTCGACGATCTGATGCGCACGCCCGGCGTGAATGCGGCGACGGCCAAAGCCGTGCACGATTTCTTTCACGATGCCTGATAGTTCTGCCACATTCACGGTCTTGCGTGTTGACGCTGCGACGGCCGGATTGCTTTGGTGCTCAACGTGACGATTCTTCCAGACGCCATCAGGCGGCGCGGCCCCTGGTCGCTGCCGAACCTCCTCACCTACGGCCGGATCCTGGCGATCCCGGCACTGGTGGCGATCCTGTTCTGGCCCCGCGACGACTGGATGCGCTGGCTCGCTTTGGCGATCTATACGCTCGCCGCCATCACCGACTATCTCGACGGCTACATCGCACGCGCCTGGAGCCAGCAATCGGCGATCGGCCGCATGCTCGATCCGATCGCCGACAAGCTCCTGGTCTGTGCCCTACTGCTGATGCTGGTGGCGGATGGCACCATCCATGGTTGGACGCTCTGGGCCGCCATCGTCATCCTATGCCGCGAGATTCTTGTCTCGGGGCTCCGTGAATTCCTGGCCGACCTCAAGGTCAGCGTTCCGGTCAGCAAGGTCGCGAAATGGAAGACGACGGCGCAGCTCTTCGCGCTCGGCTTCCTGATCGCCGGCCCAGCCGGTGACAAGGTGCTGCCCGGCAATACGATGATCGGCACCGTGCTGCTCTGGGCGGCGGCAGGCCTGACGATGTACACCGGCTGGGATTATTTCAACGCCGGCATCCGCCATCTCGTCGAACAGGACGAGCGCATGCCATGAACGCCGCAGCCCCCATGACCGCGACCGAAACCCGCACGGTAAAGCTCGTCTACTTCGCTTGGGTGCGCGAGCGCGTCGGCATTCCCGACGAGACGCTCGACATCCCGACGAACCTCGTCACCGTGGCCGATCTGGTGCGCTGGCTGAAGGCGCGCGGCGAGAATTACGAGGCTGCCTTCGCCAAGGAGGCGGTGGTGCGCGCCGCGCTCGATCAGGTTCACGCCAAGCCGCAGAGCCCGCTCGGCAACGCTCGCGAGATCGCCTTCTTCCCGCCGATGACGGGCGGCTGAGGCCGTCATGACGCCGGTCGTCCGTATCCAGCGCGAGGATTTCGACCTTTCGGCCGAGATCGCGGCGCTGAGCACGGGCCGCGCCGATATCGGTGCCGTCGTCTCCTTCACCGGGCTCTGCCGGGACGAAAACGGCACGTTGAGTGCGCTGGAGCTCGAGCATTACCCTGGGATGGCCGAGGCCGAGATCAGCCGCGTCGCCGCGGAGGCTGCGTCGCGCTGGCCGCTCTTGGGTCTCGTCGCCATCCACCGCTACGGGCTGATCCGGCCGGGCGAACAGATCGTGCTGGTGCTCGCCGCTTCGGCCCACCGCCGCGCAGCCTTCGAAGCGGCCGATTTCATGATGGATTATCTCAAGACCCGCGCGCCGTTCTGGAAACGCGAGCATCGCGCCGACGGCACGCTCGGCGGCTGGGTCGAGGCCAAAGCGGATGACGACGATGCAGCAGAT
This sequence comes from Bosea sp. AS-1, assembly GCF_002220095.1. Classification (GTDB taxonomy): domain Bacteria; phylum Pseudomonadota; class Alphaproteobacteria; order Rhizobiales; family Beijerinckiaceae; genus Allobosea. The sequence goes on along the minus strand of NZ_CP022372.1, from coordinate 1,671,525 downwards.
CGCTGGAGCCGATAGAGTTTCGAAACGGCAGAAGGGCCGCAGCCGGATTCTCCTTGCCACTGGCCTGTGGTTGAGCTTCGCCGCCGCGGCGACTGCAGCAGACGAGCCGAAGACCTTCCGCGACTGGATGGCGGGCTGCGACAACATCAAGACCTGCACAGCGATTTCACTGCCGCCCGAGGCGACCGAAACCATCACCTATCTGCGGCTCGAGCGCCCTGCCGGCCCTGAAGGCACTGCACGGCTTCTGCTCAGGCTCCGCGGAGAGTGGAAGAAGCCGCCGTCGGCGCTGCAACTCAAGCTCGATGGCGCTGCGTTCCCGAGCGGCAGCAAGCCGCTTTCCGTCACGGCCGACGGCGATGTCGTGACATTGACGTTCTCGGCCGAGGATACCGCCGCACTGATCGACGCCGCGCGAAAGGCGACGAAGCTGACGGTAACCGCGCCCGGCCTGACCGGAAGCATCTCGCTCGCAGGTTCCGTCGCGGCGATGCTTTGGATCGACGAGCAGCAGGGGCGCCTCGCGACGACCACGGCGCTTGTTCGCAAGGGCGCGAATACGACTGTGCCTCCCGCTCCCGCCCTGCCAGTGGTCGCAGCCACGCCGGTGCCACCCATGCTCGACATGAAGGCGGCGAAGCATCAGGCTGAGCGCCTGCGCGCCGCGCTGAAGAAACGAAGCCCCGATTCCTGCGAGGACGGTGCAGCCGACGGCGACAGCGCCTGGTCGCTCGGCGACAAGCGCACGTTGGTCGCGCTCGCCTGTTCACGCGGCGCCTACAACCTGTCCTCGTCCTTCTTCATCATGCCGGAGAACGACCCGGCCAAGGCGGCGCCGCTCCGTTTCGCCGATGGCGACGGCGACGGCAGCAACGACTTGACCAATGCGAGCTTCGATCCGCGCACCGGCCACCTGGCCTTCTTCGCCAAGGGGCGCGGCATCGGGGATTGCGGCGTGACTGGCGGCTATGCCTGGGATGGCAAGAGCTTTGTGCGCACAGAACTCGCCATGATGGGCGAATGCCGCGGCATCGCCCCCGAGGATTGGATCACGCTGTATCGCAGCGCGGCGAAGTAGCGGTCACGCTCGGGCGGAACGGAACTCCGCCCGAGAGCCTTGTGATCAAAGGTCACTGATCCCGAGATGCCCGGAACAAGCCCGGGCACGACGCAAATGGCTTAAGCCGCCTTCGACTGCGGGCGCACCGCCGCCGAATAATCCTCCATGATCACCTTGCCCATATTGCCGGTGACGAAGTTGTATGGGCCGATCTCGGAGACCAGCGTCACCTCGGCGGCCGAGCCGGTGATGAAGCACTCGTTGAAGCTCTCGAGCTCCTCCGGCCGGATGCGCCGTTCCACCACCTCGAAGCCGCGCTGCTTGCACAGCTCGATCACCGACTGGCGGGTCAAGCCGTTGAGGAAACGGTCGGCCATCGGCGTATGGATCACGCCATCCTTGATGAAGAAGATGTTGGCGCCGGTGCACTCGGCGACATTGCCCTCGAAGTCGAGCATCATCGCATCGGCGTAGCCCGCCCGCTCGGCCTTATGCTTGGAGAGCGAGCAGATCATGTAGAGCCCCGCCGCCTTGGCATGGACCGGCGCGCAGGCCGGGTCAGGCCGGCGATAGTCCGCAACGTCGAGGCGGATGCCCTTCAGCTTTGCGGCCATGTCGAACATGCTCGGCCACTCCCACACCGCGATCGCGGTATGGATCGAGTTGTTCAGGCCGGAGACCGCCATCATCTCCGAGCCGCGCCAGGCGACCGGACGGACATAGGCGTCCTTGAGCCCGTTCTCCTTCAGGCAGAGATACTTGGCCTCGTCGAGCTCGGCGACCGAATAGGGCACCGTGAAATCCATGATCTCGGCCGACTTGTGGAAGCGCTTCGAATGCTCCGTGCACTTGTAGATCACGCCGTCATAGGCGCGCTCGCCCTCGAAGATGCAGGAGCCATAGTGCAACCCATGGGTCAGTACGTGAATCTTCGCGTCCTTCCACGGCACGAGCTTGCCGTCGAACCAGATGACGCCATCGCGCTGGTCGAAAGGAATGACTGACATGGGACCTTCTCCTGGGTGCTTACTGCTCCGAACTCCGGCACAGCCGTTTTTGGAACGCAAGCCTGGGTCTAAAGCTGCGCTGCCACGATACGTTTTGAAATAATCGTTCGCTCAGCGCGCTTGACTGGTAATCTTCCGTCTGAGATATGTCAACAACGTTGACCTAAATTTTCGGAGAGCTTTTTTGGCCGAGAGCCTGACCCGCCCGGGACCGATCGCGCCGAAGGTAACCTCGCCAGCGGCGGCGCCCGTCGCGGCCCCGGCCTCCGTGCCCTACGATCTGATCGAGCTGCTCTTCTTCGCCTATCGCGACTTCGTCGGCGACCCCGACCGCATCCTGGCCGACTATGGCTTCGGCCGCGCCCATCACCGGGTGCTGCACTTCGTCCAGCGCCGCCCGGGCCTGACCATCGCCGAGTTGCTCGACATCCTGCAGATCACCAAGCAGAGCCTCAACCGCGTGCTCAAGGAGCTGGTCGAGAAGGGCTATATCGAGCAGCGCACCGGCCGGCAGGACAAGCGCCAGCGCCACCTCCACACCACGCCCGCAGGGCAGGATCTGGCGCTGCGCCTGGTTCAGCTCCAGTCCAAGCGGATCGTGGCTGCGCTCGACAGCGTCGGTCCCGAAGCTGCCGAGACCATCGCCCGCTATCTCGCAGCCCTGATCGATCCCTCGGAGCGGCCGAAGGTACAGGGGCTGCTGTCAGGCGCCTGAGCTGGGCCGACCGATCTTGAAGATCGGCCGACCACGCGGCCCAAGCCGATTGACGACCCTGCTGCCGCGCTGTGCTATGAGGGGACGCCCATCGCGCCATCGGCGCGGCAGAGAGACGTCTGGATGATCGCGACCGAAGCGCCGGCAAAGCCGGCCCGCAAGATACTGCCCGATGAAGCCCCGCACGTCCTGGTCGTCGACGACGACCGGCGCCTGCGCGAACTGCTCGGCCGCTTCCTCGGCGACAATGGCTATCGCGTCACCACGGCCGCCAACGCCGCCGAGGCCGATACGCGCCTCGGCAACCTCGTCTTCGACGCCATCGTGCTCGATGTGATGATGCCGGGCGAGAACGGCTTCGATTTCGCCCGCCGCTTCCGGGGGGCCTCGGCCGTGCCGATCCTGATGCTGACTGCCCGTGCCGACGGCAAGGATCGCATCAACGGGCTGGAGATCGGCGTCGACGACTACCTCGCCAAGCCCTTCGAACCGCGCGAACTCCTGCTGCGCCTCGGCAACATCCTGAAACGGACTGTCGTAGTCGAGGCCGCGCAGTCCGGCACCCGGCCGGACTTCGTCCGCTTCGGACCTTTCCTGTATGGTCTGGCACGCGGCGAATTACGCAAGGGCGAGGAGACCATTCGCCTCACCGAGCGCGAACGCGAGATCCTGACGGCGCTGGCTGAGCGCGCCGGCGAGGTCGTGCCGCGCGAGGAGCTGGCGGCGCAGGGCTCGGCCGCCAATGACCGCACCGTCGACGTGCAGATGAACCGGCTGCGCCGCAAGATCGAACGCGACCCGGCCGACCCGCTCTATCTCCAGACCGTTCGCGGTGTCGGCTACAGGCTGCTGACGGACAGGACGTGACACCAGCTCAACAGGGCGGGAAGGGGCAGGGCGCGCTGCATGCTGCAGTGGCCTGGTTTGCGCGCTCGCGCGCGGCCCTGTCTCGTATCGCGCAGCAGGCCAATACCGCTATCAAGCCTACCCTGAAGCGCATCGGCCAACCGCTCCACATCGTCGCGCGCTACATGCCGAAGGGGCTTTATCCGCGCGCCCTGGTCATCGTCATCGCCCCGGTGGTGCTGCTGCAATCGGTCATCGCCTATGTTTTCATGGAACGGCACTGGCAGACCGTGACGCAGCGGCTCTCCGCTGCCGTCTCAGCCGACATCGCCATGTTGATCGATGTCTACGAGAGCTATCCGCAGGACCAGGATATCACCACGCTCTCGCGTATCGCCGCAGAGCGGCTCGGGATGGATGTCGACATCATTCCGGATTCCGACCTGCCAGCGCCGGGGCCGCGACCGTTCTTCTCGCTGCTCGACAATGCGCTCTCGACAGAGCTCAGCCAGCAGGTCGCCCGCCCCTTCTGGCTCGACACGGTCGGCCGCTCCAGCCTGATCGAGATTCGCATCAAGCTCGGCAAGGACGTGATGCGCATCCTGACACGGCGCAATTCGGCCTATGCCTCGAACAGCCACATCTTCCTGCTCTGGATGATCGGCACCTCGCTGATCCTGCTGACCATCGCCGTGCTGTTCCTGCGCAACCAGATCCGGCCGATCCTCAAGCTCGCCGATGCGGCCGAGGCCTTCGGCAAGGGCCGCGATGCCGAGTTCCGCCCGCGCGGCGCCCGCGAGGTCCGCCGTGCGGGCAACGCCTTCATCGAGATGAAGCGCCGCGTCGAGCGCTCGATCGGCGAACGCACCACGATGCTGAACGGCGTCAGTCACGACCTGCGCACCATCCTCACCCGCTTCCGCCTCTCGCTCGCCCTGATGGAGCGCTCCGCCGAGATCGAGGCGCTGGAGAAGGACATCGACGAGATGGGCCGCATGCTGGAGGACTATCTCGCCTTCGCCCGCGGCGATGCCGGCGAGGTCGCGGTCGAGACCGACATCCGCGGCCAGCTCGAGGATCTGAAGGCCGACGCCGAGCGCCAGGGCCATCAGACCGAGCTGGAAGTGGTCGGCGATCCCGAGGTCGTCGTCCGGCCCGACGCCTTCCGTCGTCTCCTGACCAACCTCGTCTCCAATGCGGCGCGCTACGGCAACCGCATCGCGATCCGCGCCACCCATGACGCACGCTATCTGATCGTCACCGTCGACGATGACGGCCCCGGCATCCCTCCTGACCAGCGCGAGGAGGTCTTCCGACCCTTCTTCCGCCTCGACGAGGCGCGCAATGTCGATGGCGGCGGCACGGGCCTCGGCCTCGCCATCGCCCGCGACATCGCCCGCGCCCATGGCGGCGACATCATGCTCGGCGACTCACCGCTCGGCGGCCTGCGCGCAACGGTCAGGCTGCCCGTCTGAGCGTGTTCAACCCCGCGACGGCCAGGGTTCCGAAGTGATCGGCGCCAGTCGGGGCAGCCGCGCCACGGCATGGTCGATGAAGGCCCTGACGCGCGGCGCCGGATGCCGGCCACCCGGCGTCACGAGTTGGACTGGCAGAGGCGGCGGCTCGAATTCCGGCAGCAGCCGCACCAGCGTTCCAGCCGCGATGTCGTCGACCGCCTGATAGGATAGCGGCCGCGCCAGGCCACGCCCCGCCCGCGCGGCGATCAGGACCGATTCCACCTCGTTGACGATCAGCCGCGGCGTCAGCGCAACGCGGCTGCGGCGACCCGCACCGCCAAATTGCCAGTTCATGCCGGCTTGAGTGGCGACGCTGATGATCGTCTCATGCGCAGCGATATCGGAAGGCTGGCGCAGTGGCGGTGCCGCTGCCAGATAGGCCGGCGATGCCACGAGAATGCGCCGCACCTCGCCGACCTTGCGTGCCACGAAGCGTGAGGGTGCCAGTGGGCCGATCCGCACCGCGACATGCAGATCCTCCTCGATCAGGTCGAGATTGCGGTCTCCCAGCACGAGTTCGACCTGTACGAGCGGGTAACGGTCGAGAAATTCGGAGACCAGCGGCGTGACATGGCGGCGCCCGAAGGACAGCGGCGCCGTGACCCGCAGCAGGCCGCTGACCGGCGCATCGGAAACGCCTCCAAGCGAGGCTTCGTAATCGCCGAGCAGGCGGCGCGCCGCAATCGCGAGCTCTCGACCGGCTTCGCTCGGCATGAAGCGCCGGGTCGACCGGGTGATGAGCCTTTGGCCGACACGATCCTCCAGTGTCGCAAGTGCGCGCGTGATCGCCGGTCGGGACCGGCGCAGGCGCCGCGCGGCTCCGGCGAGGCTACCAGCCTCGATGATCGCCACGAAGATCGCGAGCTCGTCCAGACGGTCCATGACACTGTTTCATCTTCTGGAATTCTGATTTCAATCGATAACGGATTTCGCCCGAATGATGAAACGTCGATCCTCTCTGCCGCGACCACGAATTGCGGGAGATTGGCGATGCAACCGACGGAGATCACGCTTCACGGCACGGCCCTGTCCGGACATTCGCACCGCATCGAGTTATTGCTGCGTGCCCTGGATCTGCCTTACCGCTTCGAGCATACCCCGGCCGAAATCCGGCGCGCCGAAGCCTATCGAAAACTCAATCCGTTGCAGCAGATCCCCGTCCTTCAGGACGGCGAGATGACGTTGGCAGATAGCAACGCGATCATGGTCTATCTGGTGAAGCGCTATGCGCCGGAAAGCGCCTGGCTACCTGACGATCCGGTGGGCGCCGCCGCAGTCCAGCGTTGGTTGTCGATTGCGGCCGGCGAGGTCATGCATGGACCGAGCATCGCCCGCCTCGTCGTCCAGTTCGGCCTGAACGATGACAGGGCGCGCGCCGAACGGATCGCGAAGCGGCTGCTGACCTTCATGCAGGAGCATCTGGCGGAGCGAGAGTTCCTGGCTGCTCCCCACCCCACACTCGCCGATCTCGCCTGCTATTCCTATGTTGCTCATGCTCCGGAAGGCGGCATCTCGCTGGAGCCCTATCCGGCTGTCCGCGCCTGGCTCGCCCGCGTCGAGGCCCTGCCCTTCTTCAAGCCGATGCCGCCCTCGCCTCTGCCGGAGCCGGACGAGAACGATGAGTGACGGCCCCTTCCATACCGGCGAGCTGGAAGCTCAGGCGCTGGCTGGCCAGTTCTCCCGCGGCGGCGGCATCCGCAACTTCATGCCCGACCAGCACCGCCTGTTCTTCGCTCAGCTCCCCTGGATCTTCGCAGGTGTGCTCGACGCACGGGGCTGGCCGCTCGCGACGGTGCTGACCGGCCCGCCCGGCTTCGTTGCGAGCCCCTCTCCCACCGCTCTTGAGATCACCGCCAGGCCGCAGGCTCAGGACCCCGCGGCCGAATCGTTCCACACCGGTGCCCCCATCGGTCTTCTCGGCATCGAATTCGAGACCCGCCGACGCAACCGCGCCAATGGCATGGTCGCCGCACGTCGCGCTGACGGCTTCGACATCGCGGTCGCACAAAGCTTCGGAAACTGCGCGAAGTACATCCAGACCCGCATGGTTGAGCGACTGGCCGAGCGGACCACGGTTCAGCACGAGGAACTGAGCCGCCTGGACATGCAGGCGCACGACCTGATCGCGGTGGCCGATACCTTCTTCATCGCCAGCACCGCCGGGCAGGACGCCGTGCCAGCCGGCGGCGTCGACATGTCCCATCGCGGTGGGCGGCCTGGCTTCGTTCGCATCGACGGCGACACGTTGACGGTGCCGGACTTCGCCGGGAACAGCTATTTCAACACGCTGGGCAATCTGCTGCGTGAGCCGCGCGCCGCGTTGCTGTTCGTCGATTTTCGCGACGGCACGATCCTGCAGTTGCAGGGTTCGGTCGAAATTATGTGGGACGGTGCAGAGATCGCCCGCCTCGCCGGAGCGGAGCGGCTGTGGCGCTTCCATGTGACGCGCGGCTGGCGGCACAAGCAGGCGTTGCCGCTGCGCTGGTCGGCGTCGGATTACGCGCCGACCACCTTGCAGACCGGCCTCTGGAACCGGTTAGCCCTGGCAGGCGCACTCTAGAACAGGCGCCCGCCTTCCGGGATGGTATGGCCCGGCCCGATCAGCACCACCTCGCCATCGGCATCGGGCACGCCCAGCGTCAACACCTCGGACATGAACTTTCCGATCTGGCGCGGCGGGAAATTGACCACGGCGAGAACCTGCCGGCCGGGCAGATCCTCCGGCTGGTAATGCTTGGTGATCTGGGCGGAGGATTTCTTCCGCCCGATCGCGCCACCGAAATCGATCACCAGCTTGATCGCCGGCTTGCGCGCCTCCGGATAGGGCTCGGCCTCGACGATGGTGCCGACGCGGATGTCGACCTTGAGGAAATCGTCGAAGCCGATCGTCGCGGCTACTTCTTCGGACGGTGTCAAAATTCCTCCCACCCCGTGTCACGGGCCTCGATATCGAGCTTGCGTGCGGTCGCCGCCGCTGCGCTGCCATTCGCTTTCGTGCTTCGCGGCGGCGCCGGGCGCGGCGCGGCGGGCGCAGCCGCTGCCGCCGGCTGTGCAATAGCCGCCTGCATCGTCCGCGCGATCGCCTGCAGTCTCGCGGTATCGCCGCCGATTTGGAAGCGGGCGACCAGCGACGAGAGACGGTCGGCCTCCTCCGAAAGCGAGTGGGCGGCAGCCGTGGACTGCTCGGCCATCGCCGCATTCTGCTGGGTCGCCTGGTCCATCTCGCCGACGGCGGCGTTGACTTCCTGCAGGCCCGAGGCCTGCTCCTGGGCAGCGCCGGCAATCTCGGCGACCAGGCCGGTGACGCGGGCGATCTCCGAAGCCATGCGTTGCAGCGCTCCGCCGGTCTGCCCGACGAGGTTGACGCCCTTCTCGACCTCGACGGTCGAGGCGTCGATCAGCGCCTTGATCTCCTTGGCTGCCGAAGCCGAACGCTGCGCCAGAGCGCGCACCTCCGAGGCGACGACGGCAAAGCCCTTGCCGGCATCGCCGGCGCGGGCCGCCTCGACGCTGGCATTGAGCGCCAGCAGGTTGGTCTGGAAGGCAATCTCGTCGATCACGCCGACGATCTGCGAGATCTCCTGCGCCGACTTCTCGATGCCACCCATCGCCGTCACCGCATCGCGCACGATGCTGGTGGACTGTTCCGCCTCGCCCTTGACTTGCTCGGTCGCCTGGTTGGCGAGGCGCGCGCTCTCGGCGGTCTGGCGCACCGTCGCAGTGAGCTGGTCGAGCGCCGTCGCCGTCTCCTCGACCGAGGAGGCCTGCTGCTCGGTGCGGCCGGCGAGATCGTCCGCCGCCTGGCTGATCTCGACGGAACCTGCCTTCATGCTCTCGGTATTGGTCACGATCTGCCGCATCGCGTCCTGAAGCTTTGCGATGGCGGCGTTGAAATCGTCCTTGAGCTTGAGGTACTCGGCCGAGAACGTTTCCCCGATCCGATAGGTCAGATCGCCCCCGGCCAGGTGCTCGAGGCCCGCGCCCAGCGCCTGGACGACATCGGCCTGCACGCGCGCCTGCTCGGCACGCTCGGCCTCGTTGCGCCGCCGCTCGGTATCCACGGCGCTGCGATGTCCGGCCGCCTCCTCCTCGACGCGCAGCTTGTCAGCCTCCATCGCTTCCTTCGCCAGTGCCGCATCGCGGAAGACGACCAGCGCGCGCGCCATCGAACCAATCTCGTCCGGCCGCTGCTGATGCGCGATCTCGGCCTGCAGATTGCCTGCCGCCAGTTCGTCCATCGACGAAGACAGCGAAGCCAGCATCCGCGAGGAGCGGCGGCTGAGGACGATGACGAGGCCGAGCATGATGAGGCCGAGCGGCACCAGAACCTCGGCGACTCCGCCGACCATGCCGAGGAAGGCCGCATCGACGTCCTGCACATGCAGGCCCGAACCGATCAGCCACTGCCACTTCGGAACACCGATGACGTAGGAGATCTTCAGCGAAGGCTCGGTGTCACCCATCTTGAGCCAGCCATAGTCGAGGAACCCCTCTCCCTTGGCCTTCACCAACGCGATCATATCCTGGACGAAGAACTTGCCATCCGCATCCTTGAGCGGCCGCATGTCGGTCGACTGGATCTTCTTGTTGGCATGCAACAGGCTGATGCCGTCGTAGTTCACGACGAAGTAGTAGTTGCCGTTATCGAAGCGCGCCCCGCCGATGGCTTCCATCGCCATCTTCTTGGCGTCCGCCTCCTTGAGTTCGCCGGCCTCGGCGCGCGCCAGATAGCTCTTGACGGTGGTTGCCGCGGCCTCGACGGCGTTCTTCATCTCCGCGCGCTTCAGCGCGATCATTTCATTACGCGCAGCGTGCAGCGTGTAGCCGACTCCCCCGACCGCGATGATAACGGCCAAAACCGCGATCAGCGCGAAGGACCGGCCGATCGATAGCGTTGCAATCTTTCTGGAGAACGACATCCGCGTATCCTGCGCGTGAGGGAATGTCGTCCATTCACATGAATTGACTAAGCGGCGCTTAAAGCCGCCACGTTCCGGCCGCAATCCATGAGCCCGGGCTTCGCCGAGGACGAAGCCCGTGATCCAGTTCCCAATTCAGGGCCGTGGCATCAGATCGCCGGCGCGTAATCCTCGTTGTCTTCACCACGCTCAGGAGCCCGCTCCCGCCGCCGTGCCTTCAGCGGGCGCCCCGAGCAGATCGCCCGCGCCAGCCCGCGGAACGGCGCCGTCAGCCGATGCACATCCTCGACGCGAGCCATGATGCGGCCGGCCGTCTTCAGCTCGCGATCGAGCCGCGCCATGGTCTTCGACAATTCCGGCTCGTCATCGTCCAGCCAGGCTTCGGAAACACGCGCCATCAGCAGCACCGCCCCCTGGACGCGCAGGCCGCCTAACGAGTCCTCAGTCGGGATCCCGGCCGAAGCCAGCATGTAGCGCCAGGAATTGACCGCGCCGCGGTTGAGCGCAGCCAGGGCCAGCGGATCGCGGCGGATGACCGGAGCGATTTTGCGCAGGCCCGCCTTATAGGGCGCCATCGCATCGAGCCGCCGCATTACTAGGTCGAACAGACGCTCCTTGACCGGCTCGCCGGCGAGGTCATCCGAGGTACCGGCGAGCACCGCGTCGTCGACGATGCGGGTCACGCCACCGAGCATGGCGAGCTTGGACGGGAAAAGACTGCGCAACTGCGCCAATGTCAGCCCTGCTTCGGACGCGATATCCGGAAGCTCGATCTCGTCCCAGGGACGGGTGGCCGCGAGGTTCATCAAGGCGTCGACGGCCCGCCTGCGCGGATCCACCGGCTTGCTCGCCTCCTTGACGGCAGCCTCGGCAGATGCGGCTTTGCCGGAAACGGGTTTGCGGGCCATGGCGCTGCTCCTCTCGCTTCGCGATGAGAGGAGGTTAGGCCGCTATCGTGGCGGGCGGAAGGCCACCACACGCATTTTCGATGCGAAGCGAAAGCCGGCTCGCGCGAGGCGCGTACGCCACGCAAGTCTCTGAACTCATTCGACTGTCTTTGAAGTTGGGCGAAATCAGCCGGAAAGCTCGCCGGCGCGACGTTTGGCAGCAGCCACCGCCTTGCGCATCAGCGGCTTCATCCCGTCCTCCGCCATCAGCACCTCCAGCGCCGCGGCCGTCGTGCCGCCTGGGGAGGTCACGTTCTGGCGCAGCGTTCCGGGTGACAACTCCGACTGGAACAGGAGCTCCCCTGCCCCCTCGACCGTTGCGCGCGCCAGTCGCTCGGCGACATCGGCGGGCAAACCAGCGTCACGGCCGGCTGCGGCAAGGCATTCGACGAGATGGAAGACATAGGCCGGGCCCGAGCCGGAGACCGCGGTCACGGCGTCGATCAGCCCCTCGTCATCGAGCCACTCGACCTTGCCGATGCTGGCGAGCAGCGCATCCGCGGTCGCCCGTTGTGCCGCGCTCACGCCCTTGCCGGGCGCAGCCGCTGTCGCGCCACGCTGCACCGAGGCCGGCAGGTTCGGCATGGCGCGGATGATCGCCGTCGCGTTCGGCAGCCGCGCCGCGAGATCGCCGAGCGTCTTGCCGGCCAGAATCGAGATCAGCAGCGTCTTGGGATGGATGAAGGTCTGCACAGCCGGCGCCGCCGTATCGAGCATCTGCGGCTTGGTCGCAAGGACCAGCACCTCGGTGGGTGGAATCTCCTTCGCGGAGGGGTTGAGCCGCATGCCCTTCTCGCCGGCGAGTTCGACGATCTCGTCCGAGGGCTTGGGATCGATCAGGCTGATGCCGGCCGGGTCGATGCCGATGCGCAGCCAGCCCTCGAGCATGGCTCCCCCCATCTTGCCCGCACCGATGAGGACGAGCGATTGCGGCAGGGAAGCGGTCATGGCAGGCCCTCGGCGGCTGGCAGCGATCCCGGAGCGAAAACTCGGGCTTCTCTTGTGGCGCAGCCTTTCCCGTCCCGCACCGGCGGGTCAAGCCTGCATATGGGATGGCGATGGACTCAGGCCTCGCCCGCGGTCTCCAGCATGGCGCCTTCGAGCCCTTCCCTGGCGGTCTTGCCGGCCCAGACGACGAACTGGAACGCCTGATAATAGCGTTCGCAGGCGTCGATCGCGCTCTTGATCAGGGCCGCGGCCTGCTCGTCGGTCGGCTCCGCGCCGCCAGAAAGCAGCAGGGCGTGGCGATACATCACGACGCTTTCGCTGCTCCAGAGATCGAAATGACCGAGCCAGAGCTGCTCGTTGACGAGGCTGACAAGCTGCAGCACCTCGCCGCGCCGACGTTCCGGCACCTTGAGGTCGAAGGCGCAGGCGATATGCAGCGCCTCAACCTCGGCAAGCCAGGTGATGGCGACATGATACTCGGACCAGCCACCGGTCACCGAGACCGAAAGCTCGTCGTCACTGTCGCGGTCGAAGGTCCAGTTGTTGAGGGAAGCGAGTCGCTCGAACAGGTCGAGAGGGTTGGAAGGCCGATCGAGATCGGCATCCATATCGAGGTCCATCATGCCCTAGGGTCCACCTTCCGGATGCTGGTGCACCCGGCGCGTTCGAGAAGAGGAACACGGCGACTGGAAAGCCGAAGGAACGCAACACACCTCCGGAACGCCCCCGGAGCAGCGTTCCCGTCCGCCCCGGCAGAGCGAATCTGCCTAGCGAATCAATTCTTTCCACCGACGATAGCGCAGGCGCTGTGACGCTCCCAACACGGTGGCGAAGCTCCCCGGATTCGGGCGCCGGGCTCAATCCCCTGCAGCCGCTGTCCACAGCACATGGCTGTGGACACGCGGACCCTAGGTCAGGCTGCTCCGATCAGGCCTTGTTCAGCTTGGCTTCGAGAGCAGCGAGGCGAGCGGCCAGCTTGTCGTTTTCCTCGCGGGCGATGAGCGCCATCTCGCGCACGGCCTCGAATTCCTCGCGCGGCACGACATCGAGCTCGCGCAGCAGCTTCTCGATCTGCGTCTTGACCACGGTCTCGACCTCGCGGCGCACGCCCTGCGCGGCGCCGGCCGCATCGGTGGCGAGGCGGGCGATGTCATCGAGGAAGCGGTTGCTGGTACCGGCCATGGATTGTCTCCCGCGCGGACCAAATATCCGCTTCTGCGGCCTATATGGGAGAAGCCTGCCCGCATCGCAATCGAAAGCCGCCACGCGGAACGGAGCCCGCCTCGCCACCGCGCGATCTGGACCTCGCCCGACGATCCGCCTAGAAAGATGGCACAGGGTAGTTCGTTGCGATCCACAGCCCAAAGGGCGGGAGGCGTCATGTTTCATCGTTTGAGCGGCCTCGCTCTGGGGCCGGTATTGGCGCTCGCGCTCGCCGGCTGCCAGGAAACCACCCAGACCGCTGCCCGCCCGCGCGTCGATGCGCCGGGCGTTCCCGTCTCGGTCCAGAGCATTTCCGGCGCTCCTGACGACGTCACCACGAATTTCGCGGGCCTGCTCGGCGAGGCGGCGGCCGAGCGCAAGATGGAGATCGTCCCCGGCGACAAGCCGGCACGCTTCCGCGTCAAGGGCTACCTCACCGCCCAGCCGACCGAGGACGGCCAGACCGCGCTCGCCTTCGTCTGGGATGTCTATGATTCGACCAAGCAGCGCGCCCAGCGCGTCCAGGGCGAGAGCATCGGCAAGCGCAGCAGCGGCTCCGACCCCTGGGCCGGCATCGACCGCACCGTCGTCGCCAAGGCCGCCTCGGATTCGATGGATGCGATCGCCGGCTTTCTCGTCACGACGCCGGCCGCCGAAGCCGCACTCGGCCCGACCGAGAAGGGCGACGGCAAGGACAAGGCGAACGGCAAGAAGACGGCTGCAACCCGCACGGCCTCGGCCGGCAACGGCAAGCGGCTCTGACACCGCCTTCCGCGGCTATGCGCTCGTGAAACCCGCCGCCGCGGCTTCGCTGGCGAGCTGCGGAGCCCATGTCATGCGTTTTGCATACTGATATTGCAGCGCAGCGGTCGACTCCATGCCACGGCACTGTTAAGAGCGCTTCCAATTGAGCCGGCCTGGTCGGCTCGCGCCCCGCCCCCTGCAACGGTACGCCACGGCATGGCCTCTCATTTCAAAGTCGTAGCCGGCAATTCCAACCGGCCGCTCGCCGAAGCCATCTGCAACCATCTCAGCATTCCCCTCGCCAAGGCCTCCGTCCGGCGCTTCGCCGACATGGAAGTCTTCGTCGAGATCCAGGAAAATGTGCGTGGGCAGGATGTCTTCGTCATCCAGTCCACCTCCTTCCCGACCAACGACCACCTGATGGAACTGCTGATCATCGTCGATGCGCTGCGCCGCTCCTCGGCCAAGCGCATCACGGCAGTGATTCCCTATTTCGGCTATGCCAGGCAGGACCGGCGCGCCTCCGGCCGCACCCCGATCTCGGCCAAGCTCGTCTCCAACCTGATCACCCATGCCGGCGTCGACCGCGTCTTGACGCTCGACCTCCATGCCGGCCAGATCCAGGGCTTCTTCGACATTCCGACCGACAACCTGTTCGGCGCTCCGCTGATGGCGCGGGACATCAAGGACCGGCTGGAGTGGAAGAACGCCATGGTCGTCTCGCCGGACGTCGGCGGCGTGGTCCGCGCCCGCGCGCTCGCCAAGCGCATCGACGCCCCGCTCGCGATCGTCGACAAGCGCCGCGATCGGCCCGGCGAGTCGGAAGTCATGAACATCATCGGCTCGGTGGAAGGGCGCTCCTGCATCCTCATCGACGACATCGTCGATTCGGGCGGCACGCTGGTGAACGCCGCCGAAGCCCTGCTCGAGCAGGGCGCCAAGGAGGTCTACGCCTACATCACCCATGGCGTGCTCTCGGGGGGCGCCGTGGCGCGCATCGCCGGCTCCAAGCTCAAGGAGCTCGTCATCACCGACTCGATCATGCCGACCGAGGCGGTGAAGGTCGCGCGCAACATCCGCGTCATCTCGATCGCCGGACTGATGGGCGAAGCCATCGAACGCACCGCGAGCGAGACCAGCGTCTCCAGCCTGTTCGACTGAGGCTGCGTTGGCAGAATCCCGCGCCCTCGTCCTGTTCTCCGGCGGCCAGGATTCGACGACCGCGCTCGCCTGGGCGCTCGACCGCTTCGATGCGGTCGAGACGGTCGGCTTCGATTATGGCCAGCGCCATCGCATCGAGATGGAGTGTCGGCTGGCGATCCGCGAGAAGCTGCCGGCACTGTCCTCGATCTATGCCGAACGGCTCGGCCCCGACCATGTCATCGACCTCGCCGCGCTGGGCGCGCTCTCCGAGACGGCGCTGACCCGCGAGACCGAGATCGTCTTTGCCGAGACTGGGCTGCCCTCGACCTTCGTGCCCGGCCGCAACCTGATCTTCCTCACCTTCGCCGCCGCGCTCGCCTACCGCCGCAACCTGCGCCACATCGTGCTCGGCGTCTGCGAGACCGATTATTCCGGCTATCCCGACTGCCGCGACGATACGATCAAGGCGATGCAGGTCGCACTTGGGCTCGGGCTGGACCGAAGGCTCGTGCTGCACACGCCGCTGATGTGGCGCGACAAGGCCCAGACCTTCGCGCTCGCCCGCGCGCTCGGCGGACAGGCGCTGCTCGACCTCGTCATTACCGAGTCTCATAGCTGCTATCTCGGCGACCGGACGACGCGGCATGGCTGGGGCTATGGCTGCGGCCATTGCCCGGCCTGCGACTTGCGTGCAAAGGGCTATGCGGCCTATCTGGCCGCTCCCGGCAACAGCGGACCATCCTATGAATCGTGATCGTCAGCGGCGGACCGAGGGCGTTATCGCGCTCCTGCTGTTCGGCCTTACCATCCCGGCCGCAAACTGGATGCTCGGCCATGTCGGCACGGTCTGCGTGCCGAGCGGCCCCTGCCTCGTACCGGTCTGGCCCGGCATCGACGCACCGAGCGGTGTTCTGATGATCGGACTCGCCCTGGTGCTGCGCGATATCGTCCAGCGTCGTCTCGGCCCACTCGCTGGCCTCGCGGCCATCGCGGCCGGCTCGCTGATCTCGGCGTTGCTCGCGCCGCCCGCCATCGTCATGGCTTCGGTTGCGGCTTTCACGCTGTCGGAGCTGGCCGATTTCGCGGTCTACACCCCGCTGCAGCGCCGCCGTTTCGTCACGGCTGTCGTGGCCTCGGGCATAGCCGGCCTCGTCGTCGACTCGGTCGTCTTCCTGCACCTTGCCTTCGGCAATCTCGATTTCCTGGCGGGCCAGATCCTGGGCAAGACCTGGATGATCCTGCTTGCCCTGCCCCTGATGCACCTGCTGCGCCGCCGCGATGAGCGCCTCGGCCTCGTTGCCGCCTGACGCACCTGTCGCGACCACATAAATTGCGAGACAGCTGAACAAACGGATTTTAACCGGCGTTTCCTATCGTCATCTCCCTCTTCGACAAGAATTGTCGGGACATCGTGACGAGACCATCCGCCCGACTGCAGTCGCTGCAGAACGAAATCCTCGAGCACATCGCCCGCGGCGAGCCTCTGGTCGCCTGCATGCGGCGACTTTGCCTACGCGCCGAGGCGGCTGCGCCCGGCGTCGTCTGCTCGGTCGTGACCGTCGATGACGATCGCTTGCTGCGGCCATTGGCTTCGCCCAGCCTGCCCACCTCCTATGCTGCAGCGATCGATGGCGTTCCGGTCGGCCCTCGAGTCGGCTCCTGCGGCACCGCGATCTACCGCGGCGAGCCAGTCGAGGTGACCGACATAGCGACCGATCCGCTGTGGGAAGGTTTGACCGACCTGGTACTGCCGCTCGGGCTGCGCGCGAGCTGGTCGATGCCGATCAAGGCCCGTGACGGGCGCGTCGTCGGCGCCTTCGCTTTCTACTATCGCAAGCCCGGGCGCCCCCGCGCGGTCGAACGGCGCATCGTCGCGACCTGCGTGCATCTCTGCGCCATCGCGATCGAACACGAGGAGGTGCGCGCCCGCAACCACAGGCTCGCCTATTTCGACACGCTGACGAAGCTGCCCAACCGGACCCGCTTCAGCGATGCCATCGCCTCGATGTGTGAAGCCCCGACGGGTCGCCTCGGCCTGATGCTGATCGACATCGACAACCTCAAGATCGTCAACGACACGCTGGGTCATGCCGCTGGCGATGCGCTGATCGCCGAGATCGGTGGTCGCCTCAGCCGCGTGCTGGAAGGGTGTCTTGCCTGCCGCATCGGCGGCGACGAATTCGCCGTGCTCATTCCCGCCTGCGAGAATGCCAGCCGGATGCGGGCGCTCGCCACGGCGGTCCTCGCAGCCATGCCGCCCCCCATCGAGCATGACGGGCAAAGCATCGTCCCGAGCGTCACCATCGGCGGCGTCATCGCCGATGCCGCAGGTACTGACAGCGTCATGCTGCGCCAGAACGCGGACCTCGCGCTCTACCACGCGAAGGAAACCAAGCGCGGCGGCTACGTCCGGTTCCGGCGCGGCCTGCGCAGCGCCATGATGCGACGCATCCGCATCCGCCGCCAGGTCGAGGACGCGCTCGGCGACGAGCGCATCATTCCCTACTACCAGCCCATCATCCGGCTTGGCAGCAGCGAGATCGTCGGCGTCGAGGCCTTGGCGCGGATGCGTCTCGGCGACGGGCGGATCGTCACCGCCGGCGAGTTTCACGAAGCCCTGCTCGATCCCAAGATGGCCTATCGGGTGACGAGCCGCATGCTCGCGGCCATCTCGTCCGACATGGCCGAATGGCAGGCCGCCGGTCTTCAGTTCCAGCACGTCGCGCTCAACGTCACCGCCGCCGACTTCCAGAAGGGTGACCTCGTCCAGCGCATCGCCAGGGCCTTCGACAAGGTCGAGGTTCCGCTCCGGCACCTCGTCGTCGAGATCACCGAGCAGGTCTTCATGGGCGGCCTGCGCGACGGCGTCGCCCGCACCATGGAGGCGCTGCGTGCCCATGGCATGTCGGTCGCCCTCGACGATTTCGGCACCGGCTTCGCCTCGCTGACCCATCTGCTCGATTTCCCGATCGACATCATCAAGATCGATCGTTCCTTCGTCGGCGCCATCGACAGCGGTGCGCGCAGCGGCGTCATCGTGGAATCGCTACAGACCATGGCGAAGCGGCTCGGAATGAAGATCATCGCCGAAGGCATCGAGACGGAAGGGCAGGCCCGGCGCCTCGGTGAAATGGGCTGCTGCCTCGGGCAGGGCTTCCTGTATTCGCCCCCCGTGCCCGCACCGGTCATCCGGGATCTGCTGCAGCGTTTCGGACAGCGGGAGCCGACGGCGAGCCTGGCGAACAGTGGCCTGGTGGCGAATGCCGCCTGAATGGACTTGAGATTGCGGCGCTTTTCGCCTATGAGCAGCCGCGCGTCCCGCTGACACCCTTGGAGGCTCTGGACGCGCAATCCGATGGCCGCCACGAGGCGGCCTTGTCATTTACAAGTCAAGGACATCCAACATGACCGCCACGAAGCAAATCGAGGCTTCGGCGCGCGCACAGGTCGGCAAGGGGGCCGCCCGTGCAGTTCGTCGCCAGGGCCAGACGCCTGCCGTGATCTATGGCGGGGGCGCTGCTCCCGAAGCCATCGCGCTCGACGCCAACAAGACCCGCCAGCTGATTTTCGGCGGCCACTTCCTGACCACGATCTTCGAGATCGACGTTGCCGGTAAGAAGCAGCGCGTCATTCCGCGCGACTACCAGCTCGATCCGGTCAAGGATTTCCCGCTTCACGTCGACTTCCTGCGCGTCGCCAAGGGCCAGACCGTGACGGTTCAGGTTCCGGTGCATGTCATCGGCCAGGATGCCAGCCCCGGCATCAAGAATGGCGGCCTTGTGCAGATCGTCGAGCACACCCTGGAAATCGCGGTTGAGCCCGACAGCATTCCGGATGCCTTCGAGCTTTCGGTTGCCGGTCTGAACATCGGCGACTCGCTCCACGCCGACGCGATCAAGCTGCCGGCCGGCGCCAAGCTGACCGTGGGTTCCGACGCCACCATCGTCACCATCGCCCCGCCGACCGTCGAGGCCGAGCCGGAAGCCGAAGTTCCGGCCTCCGACGTGCCCGCCGAGAAGGAGAAGGAGTGAGGCTTTCGCCTCCCCTCTGACAACGGATACCAGGCGGCCGGGTTTCCCGGCCGTCTTCGTTTATGCCGGAGCAGACCATGCTGATCTTTGCCGGCCTCGGCAATCCGGGCGCGCGCTATGCCCGCAACCGTCACAATATCGGCTTCATGGCCGTGGACGAGATCGCCCGCGCTCACCGCGCCTCGCCCTGGCGCTCGCGCTTCCAGGCCGAGGCGTGCGAAGCGACCATCGGCGGCGAAAAGATCATCCTGCTTAAGCCGCAGACCTATATGAACGAGTCCGGCCGTGCGATCGGCGAAGCGGCGCGCTTCTTCAAGATCGCCCCTGCCGACGTCATCGTCTTCCATGACGAGCTCGACCTCGCCCCGGCCAAGCTCAGGGTGAAGCTCGGCGGCGGCAATGCCGGCCATAACGGCCTGCGCTCGACGACCGCCGCCATCGGCAACGACTATCGCCGCGTGCGGCTGGGGATCGGCCATCCCGGCCTGAAGGAGCTGGTCCACGGCTATGTGCTGAATGATTTCGGCAAGGCCGAGCAGCCCTGGGTGGAGGATCTGTGCACCGCCTGCGCCGATTTCGCTCCCGCTCTCGCCGCACATGACGACGCCGGCTTCCAGAACAAGGTGCATCTTTTCATGGATGCGCATGGCCATGCAGCCGTGAAGCGGCTCGGCGAGAAGAGCGAGAACTGAGACCGGACGGCCAAGCCGCTTCAATAAGGCAGCTTCGCCCCGCCCTTCGCTACGGTGATCCGGCTCGTGCTGTAGCTGCCATCGGACTGCCGGCGCGCCGTCATCGCAACCTGTGCGCCGGGCTTGAGCTCATCCGCTTCGGCCGGCGCAGCCTTCAGGATGACGGCCTCCGGCGTGATTGCGACCTTCTGCTCGCCGCCGGGATAGCTCAGCACCAGGTTGGCGCCGTCGACATGCGAGACCGTCTCGGCCACGGTCGCGTTGGTCATGGTCGCATCCGGCAGCACGGCCCATGGGCGATGCCCCTCCCCGGTTCCGCGCAGAGCTTCCGGAAAGATCATCACTTGCACTGCGAGCAAGGTCCCGTCCGGTTGCGGCTTGGCTCCGACGCCGATGAATGCGCCCTTGGCGATCTCGGCGGCCTTGGCCGGCACGACCGCACCCGTGGAAAAGCCGGGCGCCAGCGCCACCCTGGCCTCACGCCCGTCGGAGGTCTTGAGCGTGAGGGTCGAGCCTGCCACCGCCTCGACCTCACCGCGCAACCGCGTGCCGGGCGTCTGGGCGAAAGCGGCCGTGCCGGCCACGAGGCTGAATGCAAAGATGGTCGAGACGAGGGGAAGCTTGCGCATCGGACACCGGCTGCAGGGGATGGACGCCGACGATCCAGCACCCGCAGCCCGCGCGCCGCCATGCACGTTCCCGTGAGGCGGAGATGTCCGCCATTCGGCTCTGCCCCTTGTGTTTATGGCGCTCTCCCCCCAATAAGGCGCCATCATTTCTGCAACATCATGCGCGCCCGCCCTCAGGCTGCGGCAGCGCGACGGACCGGGCAATCATGGGCTTCAAATGTGGAATCGTCGGCCTGCCGAATGTCGGCAAGTCGACCCTCTTCAACGCGCTGACGCAGACGGCGGCGGCGCAGGCGGCCAACTATCCCTTCTGCACCATCGAACCGAATGTCGGCGACGTCGCGGTGCCGGACGAGCGGCTGGAGCAGCTCGCCGCCATCGCAGGCTCCAAGGAGATCATCCCGACGCGGCTGACCTTCGTCGACATCGCCGGCCTCGTGCGCGGCGCCTCGCGCGGCGAAGGTCTCGGCAACCAGTTCCTGGCCAACATCCGCGAGTGCGACGCCATCGCCCATGTCGTGCGCTGCTTCGAGGATGGCGACATCACCCATGTCGAGGGAAAGGTCTCGCCGGTCGACGACATCGAGACGATCGAGACCGAGCTGATGCTCGCCGACCTCGAAAGCCTTGAGAAGCGCGTCCTCCCGCTGGAGAAGAAGGCGAAGTCCGGCGACAAGGAAGCCAAGGAGGCGGTCGAGCTGATGACCCGCTGCCTCGTGCTACTGCGCGACGGCAAGCCGGCCCGCCTCGCCGAGATCCCCGCTGACCAGAAACGCGCCTTCGAGCAGCTCGGCCTGCTCTCCTCCAAGCCCGTGCTCTATGTCTGCAATGTCGAGGAAGCGAGCGCCGACAAGGGCAACGCTTTCTCCGAGCTGGTGAAGAAGCGTGCCGCCGAGGAAGGCGCCGTCGCCGTCGTCGTCTCGGCCAAGATCGAGAGCGAGATCGCGGTGCTGCCGCCCGAGGAGCAGACCGAATACCTGGAGGCGGTCGGCCTCGAGGAGCCGGGCCTGAACCGCGTCATCCGGGCGGGCTACAAGCTGCTCAACCTCGTGACCTACTTCACCGTGGGGCCAAAGGAGGCGCGCGCCTGGACGATCGAAAAGGGCACCAAGGGGCCTCAGGCCGCGGGCGTGATCCATACCGATTTCGAGAAGGGCTATATCCGCGCCGAGACCATCGCCTTCGACGACTATGTCGCCAACAAGGGCGAGACGGGTGCGCGCGAGGCCGGCAAATTCCGCCTCGAAGGCAAGGAATACGTCGTCGCTGACGGCGACGTCCTGCATTTCCGCTTCGCCAACTGAGAGCCGGACGATGCTGCAGTTCGAGGATTTCGTCGCCGGCGAGAGTGCCCGCACGCGCAGCATCGCCGTCTCGCAGGACGACCTCATCGCCTTCGCCACGCGCTACGACGCGCAGGATTTCCATGTCGATCCGGAAGCGGCGAAGGCGAGTTTCGTCGGCAGTCTGATCGGTTCCGGCTGGCAGAGCTGTTCGCTGCTGATGCGACTGATCGCCGAGGATTTCCTGCTCGACTCGACCGGCATGGGCGCGCCCGGCATCGACGAGGTAAAATGGCTGAGGCCGGTTTTTCCCGGCGACAGCCTGAGTGCGCGGCGTACCGTTCTGGATACCAAGACGTCGCGCTCGCGCCCTGAGATGGGGCTGGTGCAGTTCCGCTTCGAACTGCTCAACCAGCGCGACGAACCGGTGCTCGAACAGACCAACTGGATCATGTTCGGCCGCAGGGGCTCCGCCGTTGCGCCGCAGCCCAGGGGCAACTGGCTTGCTCATGGACCGCACTACGAGCGCCCCGTCCACGAAAGCCCGTTGATCGAACCCGCCGAAGCGCCCACGCCGACGCGCTTCTTCGAAGAACTGGATGTCGGCAGCCGCCATGAGCTCGGCAGCTTTGTCTTCACGCCCGAGGAGATCGTCGCCTTCGCCCGCAGCTTCGACCCGCAGCCCTTCCACATGGACGAGGCGGCAGCGCGCAGCAGCATCTTCGGCCAGCTCGCAGCCTCGGGCTGGCATACCGCCTCCGTCTGGATGGCGACCATGGTCCTGCATCGCAAGCGCCAGATCGCCGCCACGGCTGGCCGCCCGGCGCGTCTCGGCCCCTCGCCCGGCTTCAAGAACCTGCGCTGGTCGCGGCCGGTCCTCGCCGGCGATCGCGTCACCTATTTCTCGGAGGTCGCCGACAAGCGCGAAAGCGCCTCGCGCCCGCAATGGGGGCTGTTCTTCCACCGCAACACCGGCGTCAACCAGCGCGGCGAGGAAGTCTTCAGCTTCGACGGTTGCGTGTTCGTCGAGCGGAAGCCTGCCTAGAGGCGGCTGCGCTTCCATGAACGCCTCGACCGGCGCGCGTGTGGGCCGACGGTCGAGCCTGGCGGTCAGGAGTGACGAGCCAGCCGCTCTCTCGAGAGAGAGCCGAACGTCCCCAGCCTGATCGTCTTGCGTGCAGCGACGGACAGGAAGCGCAACACATTCGGAAACGAGATTTCCGATCGCAGCCCCGTCAGGTACGAACCAAACGCCTTTCGGATGTCTCCGCCTTCAAAGCTCAGATTGCCGATCTCGTACCACCTTCGCGCGATGGCGCTTCTCACCGCGCCTCCTAGCCCGTGGGACCCGATAAATCCCTCATAGGTTTCAGCGAAGTACAGAACCACGCGCTGGCTATATTCGCAGTTCTCCAGGAAATTCTTCGTCAGCCCACCCTGATGGATCCTGTACGTATGCAGGACCCGGGGAATGACATAGAATTCCGTGTTTACGGCGCATCGAAGCCAATAGTCATAGTCTTCGGCCTGCCTGTAGCTTTCGGTAAACAATCCGACAGCTTGGACGCAGCGTCTCCGGATCGTCACGCCATTGGTGCCGATGAAATTGACGGCCAGAAGCCAGCGCAATGAATCCTCGCGCGAAATCCGCTGCTCAAACGGAAAGTTCGGAAACGGGACCCATCTGCTGAAATGCTGCTCGACATGCCCATCCTCATGGAGCCGGTCGAAGTCGCTACAACAAAGCCCCACGGCTTCATTCTGGTCCAGTATTGCCGCGTGAGCCTCTAGTCGCTCTGCGTGCCAATAATCGTCAGGATCCAGGAATGTCAGGTAACTCCCGGATGACGCCATGATTGCAGCATTCCGCGCGCTCGCGACGCCGCCGTTCGATTGATAGATATACCGAAGCCTGCCACCGAAAGAGGCCATCTCCGCTTCCACGGCGGAACGGCTGTTGTCCGTCGAGCCATCGTCCACGACGATCACCTCGAAGTCCTGAATCGTTTGCCGCTTGATGCTGTCCAACGCCTGCCCGATCAGGTGAGCGTTGTTGTAGTTCGCGATCAAGACGCTGAATTTCGGCGCTTCCATCTCACTGCCTTGAGCATCAGTACGGTCGGGAGAACCTGGGTGCGTGGCGTCGAAGGGACTCGGTAAGTCAGTTCAGGATGCGTCGCGTCCGTTCCACAGCCACCCCGAAGAATCTGGCCGGCGTCTTCATGGTCCTCACGCACTTCTTCGCTGCCTCCAGGGCTACACGCCGCTTGTCCAGAGAAATCCCCAAAGCCTGCAGCGCTGCTTTATGATAAGTCCAGAAGGCGTCATTATTCGCCCGAAGGGCGCTCGACCCCAGGAACTCGTAGTATTCCGTAAATAATTGACGCAGCCTCTCAGCAATTTCCGAATCCGCCATGAAATATCGGCCATATGTCATGCAGTCGCTGATCGCCGATGGCAGGTAGGTGTTCAAATTCTGCGCCACAGTCGTCTGCCGCATGGTGTGAACGCGCTCATACGAGAGCACCTGGTGAACGAAGCCATAATCGGAATCGCATAGTGCGGCGAAGCAGGCGCTCGTATCGGCTTCAGCTGAAGGATTCGGATAGAACTCCGCATTCCGGCGAACGAGATCCGAGCGATACAGCGTCGATGTCGGATTACCGAAAACGCTCAGTGCCCCGAGCAGTTGCTTTCGACAGACCTCGGATCCAGAGAAAACGGACTTGAGAGGATCAAGTCCGACATTCCGTATCCACTGATCTTCGAAATTAGCGTTCATTTCGCCGCACAACTGATAGGATCCCACCAGGCCGACACGCGGATTCGCTTCGGCCAGCGCCACCATTTGTGCGATACATTCCGGAAAGATCCGGTCATCGGCCGAGACGATCTTGCAATACTTGCTCTGCGGGTCGATCTCCTGCAACGCCCTGTTATGGTTCGCGATGATCGGCAACAAAGTGTCATTACTGCATATGCGTATCCGGTGATCCTCTCTGGCGTACTCACTTGCGACCTGAAGGGTGCAGTCCGTGCTGGCATTATTGACGATAATGTATTCAAAATTTTCGTAAGATTGAGACAGAACGCTCTCGATGCAATCCCTCAAATAGGAAGATCCATTATAGACAGGCGTCACAACGCTCACCAACGGGCTATTATTGGTATCCATCGCAGTCCTCATCGATAATACGTAGGCATCGAACGTTCATCATCCATCCCTCGGCATCCCCTCGCCGTAATCGGGCGAAGAGCACGCCGATCCGAGAAACCGATCGGATCGGGTGCCGGGACGAGCCCCTCCCTGGCAACCCGTCCACGCGGAGCTGCTCAACCCGCGCTCCTGATCCCAAAACGTCTCGGATCGATGCCAAAGTTCTTCGCGGTCTCCAGCACGTCGGCGATCACCGCCCTGTGCGCTGTCGAACGCAGCAACACCAACAGGTAGGTGATCGAGAAAAGGACGGTCAGTAGAACAAGACGGAGGAACGAAGGCACCGCATCCAGCAACTGGGTCTTCACCGCATAGGAGACGATTCCCGCGACGACGCTGGCCGTCAGGGGCCCGCTCAGGCCGGCGACAACGTCCCTGAAATGGATCCCCGTTCCACGCAGCGCCCATACCGTCAGGGGCGCAGCCTTCAGCAGCATGACGACGGAGTACGACAAGGCGACGCCGTTCGCTCCGTAGGGCAGGCCGACCACCACTGCCAGCAGCATCAGCGGCGCCGAAACCAACGCGATCTTCAGGCCCCTGTCGGCCATTCCAAGCGCGTTCAACAACCATCCGACCGGGTTGTTGATCGCGAAGACCAGGACGGTCGGCGTCAGCAGCTGGAATATCGGAACGACCCCGCTCCAATGCCGGCCCAGAAGGATCGCGATCAGGTCATCGGCGAACAACGCGCAAGCGGCCGTCGTCGGAAACGTCAGCGCGACGACGCATGTATAGATCTGCAAGAACGAGCGTCGGAGGCGAGCGGCGTCGCGCTTGACCTTCGACAGGGCATTGAAGGCAACCTCCCCTATGGCATTGTTCAGCGTATCGGTCGGAAACGAGATCAAATAGCTGCCGCGACCATATAAGCCGATCGCTTCCTCGCCCCAGAATTTGCCGATCAAGACCTTTTGCAGATTGCTCGCGATGTAGGTGACGGCGCTGGTCAGCGTCATAGCTCTGCCAAAACGCAGCATCGGCGCGATCTGGGCACTGAAATGTGGGCGCGACGGAACCCACCTCGTGCAGCACCACAGCCCGATCGTCACGACGAGCGGCTGCAGAACGATCATGTACGCCAAGGCAAAATACCCGTACCCGATCCAGGCGAGATAGATCGCGACCGCCGTGCTGATCAGTTCGGCGCTGATATCGATCAGCGCCGATGTTCCATAACGCATCTGCCGGGAGAGGAGCGCTCCATGCTGGATGCTGGCGCCCGATATGATGAACCCCGTTCCAATGATGATCGTCGTCGAAACGAGCCTGGGATCACCGTAGAAGAGCGCGATCGCGGGCGCGAGCGCCACGCACAGGATGAAGAGCACGAAGCCGAAAAGAAGCATGATCCAGAAGAGCGTCGAGGACTGCTCCGACGAGATCGAGTCGCACTGGATCGTCGCGTGATAGAGCCCCAAGCTGCTGAAAAGGCCAAGAAAACCAGTGAAGGTCGTGACCATCGCGATCAAACCGTAATCGCTCGGCACGAGCAGGCGCGCCAAAATCATCGTCGAGAATATTTTGATGAATACGCGGCCGACCTGGCCGCTCATATTTGCGAGCCCGGCATGGATGGATCTGCCCCGAAGGTTTTCCATTACGAACCGACGGCTCCATTTGCGCTCCTTGGTTTAACGCGCGCGTGAGGGAGCGGGTTCGTGCGCTTCGGCGCTGCCGCGGCATGTTTGAACGCTCACGCTCTCCAAGAGTAAAAACTGCCTCCAACAGTAAAAACTGCACAGGCACGGCAGCCAGGGGATGCTCGGCCGCCCCATTCAGAGTGACGACTTGGTGGCGGCGGGGCACCGACCCACCTCTGGGAAGGCCAAGACCTTTGGACACACGCAAGAAGCGAAGCCATAAATCCAGTCTATCAAGACAGAAATGCGCAACAGGTTGCGTATTTTAAATAAGTTTAAAATTTAACTAAGTAAACAATGGTCAAAAATATAAGTATAGAATTTTTTGTACTTAAATTTATGGGAGTAAACATAAGATAGTATTACAAAATCACATTCTGCAAGGTAAATCTTAGCCGATCCGGAGCCTAACCAAATCAACGGGCCCGCGTTGACCATCCGATTGTACATGCATCTGGGCGAGGAATTCCTCCTCGTCCGAACTGACCGCGACCCGGTCTCGGCCGTTTCGCTTGGCAGCGTAGAGCGCCTTGTCGGCATCCTGCAGCAATGCGTCGAAATCGATGACGCTGTCCGCGGCATGGGCGACGCCGGCACTGACGGTGCTTCCGAACGAACCTGCACTCGCCGCGAAATGGCGCTTGCCGAGGCGCACCCGCACGCTGTCAGCGACAATGGCAGCCGAGACCAGCGAGCCGCGTGGCATCAGCAGCGCGAACTCCTCGCCGCCGAGCCGCGCTGCCAGCCCCTGCGCCCGGCAGGAAATCAGAATCTCCCCGAACGCCCGCAACACATCGTCGCCGGCAAGATGGCCATGGATATCGTTGATCCGCTTGAAGTGATCGATGTCGAAGATGATGAGCGCGGCAGGCCCTTCGACCTCGCTTGCAATCCGGTCGAGCAACGCCCGCCGGTTGAGCAGGCCGGTGAGCGGATCGGTTTCCGCATCGTGCTTGTGGCCACGCGCCAGCCGCGCCTGATTGAGCGCAAGCGACAATGCGCCGATCCCGGCGAGTGTGGTCAGGCAGATGGCGATATTGAGATCCTCGGCCCAATTCGACGGAATAGCGGGCAGGATCCAGCGGCCGTCGAGCAGCAGGAGAATGGCGCAGGGAACGAAGGAGAGCCCGGTCAGGACATAGAGGGCGGTCAATAACGTGATCGCCAGCCTGGCCTCCGCCCGCCCGAGCCAGTAGTCCCACGCCGTGACCAGCAGAATGACCGTCGCTGCGAGATTGAGCAGCAGGATCGCGATGCCGTTGTACCCAGCCAGCATCGGGGTCGCCACGGCAGCGGACGACGCGACAGCCATGGCGACCATGCTGCGCCAGGGCAGAACCTGCGTCCGGAATTCGCGGCCCGCTCCAAAGACGAAGGCAAGGCCGATCAACAGCACCGTATATCCCGCGGCGCCGAGCAGCGGCGACATCGTCTTGACATAGCCGTCGTAGATCAGCACGCCGAACGCCATCAGCGAGACGCCGATGGTCCAGGCCATCAGGAACCGTTCTTTCTGCGAGACGAGCCAGCTGACGAGGAAGGCGGTCGCCAGCCCGCATCCGGAAAGGGTGAAGGCCGTCAGCAGGGAATGATAGTCCAGCGGCACGGAAGTCTCTGGAACAGGCGACGAAGACGTCAGGATTTATGCCGGGGTCGCCCTTGAGGAAAACTTAACCCGACTGCTGGCATTTGCCCGGCCCGCAGGCGAAGAACCTAGCCGACCTTGCCGTAGCCCGTGAACTTCGCCGAAACCCGCGCCATTTCCTCGGCATCGAGGATCGCGGGCGTGAGCCCAGCGGCGAGAATGTCGAGATACTGTCCCGCGAGGTTTTCGACCTCGGCTACGATCTGATGCGCACCGGCCAGCGAGCCACCGAGCGCAATGACGCCATGGTTCGCGAGCAACACCGCCTTGCGCCCTTCCAGCGCCTTCACTGCATTGGCCGCGAGTTCCGGCGTGCCGAAGGTAGCATAGTCGGCGCAGCGGACATCCGCGCCGCCGCAAAGTGCGATCATGTAATGGAACGCCGGAATGCCGCGCCGCGTGCAGGAGAGCGCCGTGGCCCGCGGCGAATGGGTGTGCACGATCGCCTGCGCATCCGGCCTGGCCTTGTAGATCTCGACATGGAACGGCCATTCCGAAGACGGCTTGCGCGCGCCGGAGAGCACCGTGCCGTCGAGCGCAAGGTGGATCAGATCCTCCGGTTTCGTCTGCGCATAGGGCAGCCCCGACGGCGTGATCAACAGTCCGCCCTCGAAACGCGCCGAGACGTTACCGGATTTCGAAGGGCAGAACCCGGCTCGGTCGATCGCCTGCGCAACCGCGACGATTTCCGCCCGCAACGCCTGTTCGTTCATGCCGCCACTCCACGCGCCAGATCGGGGAACAGCCCCGCCAGCCCTTCGCTGCTCGCGGCACAGATGCCACGCTCGGTGATCAGCCCCGTCACCAACCGCGCCGGCGTGACGTCGAAGGCCGGATTCGCCACTGCGCTGCCCGGCGCCACCACCCTGAACGCCCTCACTTCGCCATCCTCCGCCAGGCCTGGGAGATGTGTGACCTCGCGGCCGGCTCGCTCCTCGATCGGGATATCCGCAAGGCCGTCGCGGATGCTCCAGTCGATCGTCGGCGAAGGCAACGCGACATAGAAGGGCACGCCGTTGTCGTGCGCGGCCAGCGCCTTGAGATAGGTACCGATCTTGTTGGCGACATCGCCGTTCGCCGTCGTCCGATCGGTCCCGACAATCACCAGATCGACCTGGCCGCGCTGCATCAGATGACCGCCGGCATTGTCGACAATCACCGTATGCGGCACGCCATGCGCGCCGAGCTCGTAAGCCGTCAACGCCGCGCCCTGGTTGCGCGGGCGCGTCTCGTCGACCCAGACATGGACCGCGATGCCGGCATCATGCGCCAGATAGATCGGCGCCAGCGCCGTGCCCCAGTCCACCGTGGCGATCCAGCCTGCATTGCAATGGGTCAGGATATTGACCGACTGCCCCGTCGGCTTGCGCGCTGCGATTTCCCGGATGAGTGGCAGGCCATGCTCACCGATGGCGCGGCAGAGCGCGACATCTTCGTCACAAATCGCGGCCGCTTCGGCATAGGCAGCTTCGACGCGCTCATCCACGGCAAGCGGTGTCAACACGCGCCGCATCCGCTCCAAAGCCCAGCGCAGGTTCACCGCCGTCGGCCGCGTCGCCCCGAGCAAGGCGAGCGCTTCATCGAGCGCCATATCGGAGGCGTCGACCCGCATCGCCAGCGCCACGCCATACGCCGCCGTCGCGCCGATCAGCGGTGCACCACGCACTACCATGTTGCGGATCGCATCCGCCGCCTGCTCGGCCGAGCCCAGCGCCACTGTCTCGAAGCGGAAGGGCAACCGCGTTTGGTCGATGACCACGACGCGCCAGCCATCCTGCGCCGGCCAGATCGTGCGGTAATGCTGGCCGTTGATCTTCATCGCTGCTCAGTGCCCACCGAAGGAAACGAGCGTCCGAACCGGTACGCCGAGCCGGCGGATCTTGTCGGCGCCGCCGAGTTCCGGCAGGTCGACGATGAAGCAGGCTGCAACCACCTCCGCGCCGAGCCCCGCCAGCAGATTGACCGCGCCTTCAGCCGTGCCGCCGGTCGCGATCAGATCGTCGACCAGGAGGACGCGCTCGCCGGGCTGCACCGCGTCGCGATGCACCTCGATCTCGTCGGTGCCGTATTCGAGCGCATAGGTCACGCGCAGCGTCTCACGCGGCAGCTTGCCCTTCTTGCGTACCGGAATGAAGCCGGCCGAGAGCTGATGCGCCACAGCACCGCCGAGAATGAAGCCGCGCGCCTCGATGCCGGCGATCTTCGCGATCTTCAGGCCGGCGAATGGCTGCACCAGTTCGTCCACAGCCCGCCGGAAGGCGCGCGCATCGCCGAGCAGCGTGGTGATGTCGCGGAAGATGATCCCCGGTCGCGGATAATCCGGAATGGCGCGGATCGTGTCGGCGAGGTTCATGGATGGCATCCCGGGCGCGTGGTCGAGCGCCTTGGTCGGACGCCGAGCCCGCTTCGTCAAGGGCGCGGCCATCACGCGCGCTCGAGAACCCGGCCGGCGACGGCGTCGAGCTTCGCCAGCAGAGCCGAGTCGCGGAAAGCCGGCGCGGTGATGAGCGCATGGTCTAGCGCATTGTGGGACCCTGCCGGGCAGGCCTCCCGCTCGGCCGGGAAATCGGCAGCGAGCCGCGCGACCAGACGGCGGGCCTTGTCGGCATTTTCGTGCAACACCGCGACGACGGACGCCACATCGACCGCGCCATGCAGTTCGTGCCAGCAATCATAATCCGTCACCATCGCGACGGTGGCGTAGGTGATCTCAGCCTCGCGCGCGAGCTTGGCCTCGGGCATCGCCGTCATGCCGATCAGATCGTAGCCGAGGCCGCGATAGGTCGTCGACTCGGCATAGGTCGAGAATTGCGGCCCTTCCATCGTCACCAGCGTCCCGCCGCGCACGAAGGGCAATTCCTCGACCTCGGCGGCCGCAGCGATCCGCTCCTGCAGCTTCGGCCCGACCGGATGGGCGACGGAGACATGGGCGACGCAGCCCTTGCCGAAGAAGGAGCTCTCACGCCGGGTCGTGCGATCGACGAACTGGTCGACCAGTACGAACAGCCCTGGATAGAGCTCTGCCTTGTAGGAGCCGCAGGCCGAAAGCGAGACGAGGTCGGTCACACCCGCCCGCTTCAGCACGTCGATATTGGCGCGATAGTTGATGTCGGAGGGCGAAAGGACGTGGCCGCGCCCGTGCCGCGGCAGGAAGACGATCTTTGTGGAACCGATCCGACCGATCCGCAGCGCATCCGAGGGTTCGCCCCACGGGCTTTCGATCCGCTCCTCGCGGATATCGGTCAACCCCGGCAGATCGTAGATGCCCGATCCGCCGATGATTCCGAGAACGGCTTCGCTCATGATCGCTTCCTTGTTAAGGGCGCGGAAGGGACCACCTTTCGATGACGATCGCAACACAAGATGCGGCACACGAACCGCATTTCATTTCCGGAAAAAAGAAAGGCCCCGCTCGGCGGGGCCTTTCCAGAACAATATCCTGCAGCGTCAGTGCGATCCTGCAGCGTCAGTGCGCTGGTGAACCGTCAGGCATCCGCGACCAGATCCTCTTCTTGCTGAAGTAGAGCAGGAAGGCGAGGATGACGAGGAAGGGCATGAACCACAGCGCGATGCGCTTGCGCTGCTCCAGATGCGGCTCGGCCATCCAGACCATGAAGGCAGCGACGTCGCGCGCGTACTGGTCGACCGTCTCCGGCACCTGCGGCTTGCCGTCCGCCCCCTTGGGGTACTCGACCTGACCATCCGAAAGCGGCTTCGGCATCGCGATCAGGTGGCCGGGCATGTACTCGTTGTAGTTCTGCCCGGGCAGCAGGGCCTGGAAGCCGGCCGGCGGCTCCTTGTATCCGGTCAGCAGGGCGTGGATGTAGTCCGGCCCCTGCTCCTGATACTGGGTGAAGATATCGAAGATGAAGGTCGGGAAGCCGCGCTCATAGGTGCGGGCCTTGGCCAGAACCGAGAAGTCCGGCGGGTAGGCGCCGCCCTGGGCAGCCCGCGCTGCCTGCTCGTTCGGGAACGGAGCCGGGAATCGGTCGGCCGGACGGCCGGGACGCTCGAACATCTCGCCCTGATCGTTCGGACCGTCCTTGATCTGATACGTCGCAGCAAGCGCCGCGACCTGGCCGGTCGTGAACTCGGGGCCGCCGGGTTCGGACAGGTTGCGGAAGGCGACGAGGCTGGCGGCGTGGCAGCTCGAGCAGACCTCCTTGAAGACTTTGAAGCCGCGCTGGAGCTGCGCACGGTCGAACTTGCCGAGCGGGCCGGAGAAGGTCCAGCTCAGCTCCGGCGGCTTGACGCCACCTTCCGCGGCGCGGGCGGCCGGGAGCGAGAGAGCCCCGAAGGCGAGGCCGGCGGCAAGACCCGTCAGGGCCAGACGAAACGATAGTCTGCTCATGGTTCCGTCAGCCCTTGACGTTCGGTTCGGCCGCGGTGGCGGTCGCGATGCGGGCGGCCGAGCCACCCTTGGCGGAAGCCAGCACGGAGTCGGCGATCGAGGTCGGCAGCGCCTTGGGACGCTCGAACAGGCCGACGACGAACAGCGCGACGAAGAAGCCGAAATACAGCACCGTGAAGATCTGCGAGGCGATGACGAAGCCACCTTCTGGCGGCATCGCGCCGAGATAGCCGAGACCGATGCAGACAGCGAGCCAGGCCCAGAACAGCTGGCGCGCGATCGGCCGATAGTTCATCGACTTGACCTTGGAGGTGTCGATCCAGGGCAGGAAGGCGAGCACGACGATGGCCGAGCCCATGGCGATGACGCCGCCGAGCTTGTCGGGGATGGCGCGCAGGATCGCGTAGAACGGCAGGAAGTACCATTCGGGAACGATGTGCGCCGG
This sequence comes from Bosea sp. AS-1, assembly GCF_002220095.1. Lineage (GTDB taxonomy): Bacteria > Pseudomonadota > Alphaproteobacteria > Rhizobiales > Beijerinckiaceae > Allobosea. Next base: position 1,638,540 of record NZ_CP022372.1, on the reverse strand, counting down.
CGTCGCGGCCGGATTGGCCGGGATGTAGTTGTCGGCGTGGCCCATGAAGTTGGGCTGGTAGAACACGAACCAGCCGAACACGATCATGAACACGACCATGCCGAACAGGTCCTTGATCGTGGCGTAGGGCGTGAAGGGCACCGTGTCCTTCTCGACGTTCTTCACCTCGACGCCGGTGGGATTGTTCTGGCCGACATGGTGCAGCGCCCAGACGTGCAGCACGACGACGCCGAAGATCATGAAGGGCAGCAGGTAGTGCAGCGAGAAGAAGCGGTTCAGCGTCGGGTTGTCGACCGAGTAGCCACCCCACAGATAGGTGACGATCGTCTCGCCGATCACCGGCAGCGCCGAGAACAGGTTGGTGATGACGGTCGCACCCCAGAAGGACATCTGGCCCCAGGGCAGCACATAGCCCATGAAGGCGGTGGCCATCATCAGCAGGAAGATGACGACGCCGAGGATCCAGAGCACCTCGCGCGGAGCCTTGTACGAGCCGTAATAGATGCCGCGGAAGATGTGCACATAGACCGCAACGAAGAACATCGAGGCGCCGTTGGAGTGCAGGTAGCGTAGCAGCCAGCCATAGTTCACGTCGCGCATGATGTGCTCGACGGAGTTGAAGGCCATCGTCGCATGCGGCGTGTAGTGCATCACCAGGATGACGCCGGTGATGATCTGCGCCACCAGCATGAAGACCAGGATACCGCCGAAGGTCCACAGATAGTTCAGGTTGCGCGGGACCGGGTAGGACACCGCCGAATCATGGGTCAGCCGGATGATCGGCAGGCGCGCATCAAGCCAGCGCTCGATACCGGTCTTCGGAACGTATGAACTGTGACCACTCATGAAGAATGCCTCAAGGCTGTCTCATCTGGGCGAAAGGCTTCGAGCGCGGCGCTCAGCCGATCTTGATCTTGGTGTCCGCCGTGAAGGCATAGGGCGGAACCGGCAGGTTGAGCGGCGCCGGGCCCTTGCGGATGCGGCCGGAGGAATCGTAGTGCGAGCCGTGGCAGGGGCAGAACCAGCCGTCGAAGTCACCCTTCGGGTCGCCCGGGGCATTGCCGAGCGGCACGCAGCCGAGATGGGTGCAGTTGCCGAAGACGATGAGGTATTGTTCGTGGCCAGGCTTGGTGCGCTGTTCGTCGGTCTGCGGATCGCGCAGCGTCGAGATGTCGACCGCCTTGGCCTCGTCGATTTCCTTCTTGGTGCGGTGACGCACGAAGATCAGCTTGCCGCGCCAGAACAGCTTGATCGCCTGGCCCTCGGCCACCGGAGTGAGATCGACGTCGATCGGCGCGCCTGCCGCAACCGTCTGCGCGTCGGGCGCAAGCTGGCTGATCAGCGGAACGACGATGGAGCCGGCGGCGACGGCGCCGGCGGCGCCGGTCGCGAGCAGCATGAAATCGCGGCGGGTTGTTCCGGTCGATGTATCGGTCGCGTGCGCCACGATCCAATCCCTCATACGTCTTGCGAGCTGGAACAGCTCGAAATTGTCGTCTCTCGCCCTCATAGGGGCGCGCCGCCACCTCCGCAATGCGGCGGGGCGTCACCTTGGGCTCTTTGACATGCAGATTGGACGAAGTCTACTGTCGCGAACGCCTTAGCCATGCATGGCGCACAGTCCGCTGGCGTAGACGTCAGACGGCGAGCTTTTCCGGATCGGCCGCAGCGAGGAATCCACCCGACTGGCGCGCCCAGAGCCGGGCGTAGAGCCCGCCGCGCGCGATCAGCTCCTCATGGCTGCCGGTGTCGACGATCCGCCCCTTGTCGAGCACGATCAGCCGGTCAAGCTCCGCGATGGTCGAGAGCCGGTGCGCGATCGCGATCACGGTCTTGCCCTGCATCAGCGCCGCGAGCTGCTGCTGGATCGCCGCCTCGACCTCCGAATCGAGTGCCGAGGTCGCCTCGTCAAGGATCAGGATCGGCGCATCCTTCAGCAGCACACGAGCAATCGCGATGCGCTGGCGCTGGCCGCCGGAAAGCTTCACGCCACGTTCGCCGACACGCGAATCGAAGCCCTTGCGACCATCCTGGTCGCCGAGGCCGAGGATGAACTCGTGCGCCTCCGCCTGCCGCGCGGCTTCCGCGATCTCGGCTTCGTTCGCGCCGATGCGGCCATAGGCGATGTTGTCGCCGATCGAGCGGTGCAGCAGCGAATTATCCTGCGTCACCATGCCGATCTGCGCCCTGAGCGAATCCTGCGTGACGTGCGCGATGTCCTGCCCATCGATCAGGATGCGCCCGCCGTCGAGCGGGTAGAGCCGCAGCAGCAGGTTGACCAGCGTCGACTTGCCGGCGCCCGACGGGCCGACAAGGCCGACCCGCTCCCCTGGCTTGATCGATAGGTCGAGCCCTTCGAACAGCCCCTGCGCCCTGCCGTAGTTGAAACGGATCGCCTCGAAGCGGATCGCGCCCCTGTCGACGACCAGCGGCACCGCATCGGCGGCGTCAGGCAGGTCGTGCGGCTTGGCGATCGTCTCCATGCTCTCCTGCACCGAGCCGATATTCTCGAAGATGCCGCGCACGAGATGGATCAGCCAGCCGGACATCTGCACGAGCCGCAGCACCAGGCCGATCGCTGCGGCAACGGCTCCGGGCGTCATCTCGCCCTGACTCCACAGAAGCAGCGCCAGCCAGGCCGTCGCGACGACGAGCAGGCTGTTCATCGTCTGCAGGATGACGCTGACCCCGGTGATCAGCCGCGACAGGTTCAGGAACGAGTCGTTCCACCAGCCGAGCGATTCGCGCACCGCCGAGCGCTCGGCGTCACCGCGCGCGAACAGCTTCACCGTCAGGATATTGGTATAGGAATCGACGATCCGCCCGGTCGTACTCGAGCGGCCGAGCGAATTCGCCTCCGAGCGCTTCTTGGCGCGAGGCACGAAATAGATCAGCAGCGCGACATAGGCCGCGAGCCAGGCGATCACCGGCAGCGCCAGCCACAGGCTGGTCTTGCCGAAGAAGCCGATCGCGACCGAGGCGAAGACGAGCGCGTACCAGAGGTCGTCGATGACTTCGATGGTCGCACCGCGGATCGACTGCCCGGCCTGGATGACGCGGGCCGAGAGCCGACCGGCAAAGTCGTTCTGGAAATAGGAGAGCGCGTGGCCGAGCGTATAGACATGGTTGCGCCAGCGGATCTGGTTGGTGATCTGCGGCACCACGACCTGGTCGACGATGGCGTGGTTGGCGAAATAGATCAGCGGCCTGACCACGACGAGCAGGAAGGCCGCCCCCGCCAGGACCCAGCCATGATCGCGGAAGATCGTCGCGGGCGACTGGGTCGAGAGCAGGTCGACGAACCAGCCGACCATCAGATACATCGCCGCCTCGATGCCGCTGAAGCCGAGGCCGGTCAGCATGATCAGGGCCATCCAGCCCTTCACGCCCTTGATGTGGTGCCACATGAAGGGCCAGACGCCGCGCGGCGGCGTTTCGCCCTCGTCGAAGGGAGCGAAGACGTCGATGCGGCTTTCGAGCCAGCGGAAGAACGGTGCGAACATGGGCCGCCCTCCTCTGGGTCGGCATCACGGCGAAATTCAGGGCGAGATATGGGTTCGTTCGGGTCTCGCGACCAGCCCGCTTGACGCATGTCGGCCCGCCACCTCATGACAGCAGCCGGATGACAGAAACCTCGCTCCGCCTCGCCCTCTTCCAGCCGGACATCCCGCAGAACGCCGGCACGATGCTCCGTATGGCCGCCTGCCTCGGCCTCGGCGTCGATATCGTCGAGCCCGCAGCCTTCGACGTCTCGGACCGGCATTTTCGCCGCTCGGGCATGGATTATCTCGAGCGCGCCGCAGTCATGCGTCATGATTCCTTTCGGACCTTCGAGGAATGGCGCAGGGCCGAGGGACGTCGGCTCGTCCTGGCCGAGACGGATGGCGCGACCGCCTTGCCGGACTTTGCCTTCCGGCCGAGCGACATTGTCATGGTCGGGCGCGAATCCGCCGGCGTGACGGCAGAGGTGCGGAATGCGGCCGGGGCGAGCCTGCACATTCCCATGCGGCCCGGCTTGCGTTCGATCAATGTCGCGCTCGCCGCCGCGATGGTAATGGGCGAGGCATTGCGACAGACAGGCGGCTTTCCCGGCCGCCAGGAAGCCGACCGGACCGATCATGAACACGCGCCGCCCCGCTGAAACCTCCGCCCCCGTCGATCCGGCGGTCGTCGCCGCGCTGAAGCCGCGCGCCGCTGCCTGGTTCGAGAGCCTGCGCGATCGGATCTGCGCCGCTTTCGAGCAAGTCGAGGACGAGGCCTCCGGCCCCTTCGCACCCGAGGCCGATGCCGCCCCCGGCCGCTTCGTCCGCACGCCCTGGCAGCGCAGCAACCATGACGGCGTCCCCGGAGGCGGTGGGGTGATGTCGATCATGAAGGGCCGTGTCTTCGAGAAGGTCGGCGTCCATGTCTCGACGGTGCATGGCAGCTTCCACCCTGATTTCGCCGCGCAGATCCCCGGCGCGGCAGCCGATCCGCGCTTCCACGCGACCGGCATCTCGCTGATCGCCCATCCGTGGAATCCGAACGCCCCCACCGTCCACATGAACACGCGTTTCGTGGTGACGACCCGGCCCTGGTTCGGCGGCGGCGCCGACCTGACACCGGTGCTCGACGCACGTCGTACGCAGGAAGATCCCGACGCACGCGACTTCCATGCAGCGATGCGCCGGCCCTGCGAGCGTTTTCCGGCCGTCGCCGACTATCAGAACTTCAAGGAGTGGTGCGACGAATACTTCTTCCTGAAGCACCGCAACGAGCCGCGCGGCATCGGCGGCATCTTCTACGACTATGTCTGGACCGGGGACGTGGAAGCGGATTTCGCCTTCACCCGCGCCGTGGGCGAGGCGTTCCTCGACAGCTACCCGAACATCCTGTGCCGCAATATCGGCAAGCCCTGGACCGAGGCCCAGCGCCACGAGCAGCAGGTCCGCCGCGGCCGCTACGTCGAATTCAACCTGCTCTACGACCGCGGCACGATCTTCGGCCTGAAGACCGGCGGCAATGTCGATTCCATCCTGTCCTCGATGCCGCCGACGGTAAGGTGGCCGTAAGGCCGCCCTCTGCGCGAAGCGGCCTCAATCGGCCGCAGTCGCAGCCGCCCTGACGAACCGCATCTGCTCATCCAGGCCGGCAATGCAGCCGGCTTCGATCCAGCCGTGACGGGCCGCTTCCAGCACCTGCCCAACCCTCGGCCCCGGCGGGATGCCGAGCCCGATGACGTCCTTGCCCGTCGGCAGGAAGGGTGGCGTCCGAGCCAACGCTCCGATGAGGTTGTGTACGTCGCCCCCCGCGTCCTGACCCGATGCGTTCAGCAGGACGAGCGCTGCAGCCGCCGCATCGTTCCCCACCTTTTCGGCGACATGCCGCGAGGTAGCGATCGTCGGCAGCCCCGATCGCCCGCCCAGGCCTTCCAGCGCGAGCGCGACCCGCTCGACCCGGTCAAACTCCTCGTTCGACAACCGCAGCCGCTCGCGCAGTCTGAGCGCATCCTCCCGAACGAAAACCGCGAGCGCAGCCAGACGAAAGGCCGGATAGACACCTTCGCCGCGATCCTGTGCCACTGCAGCGAAGCGCGAAAGATGCGGCACGCCGCCGATCACCGGAACGACGAGCCCCGCCCCCGCCATCGCCTGCAAAGTCGCAGCGGCGCCAGGCGCGACCACAAGTTTGAGCAACTCCGCCCGGACCCGCTCGCGCGACAGCCCGGCAAGCCCGTCGCGACCAGCAGTGCAGGCCGCGATCCCCTCCGCATCGGGTTCGCCAACCCCATAGCGCGCATGGAAACGGAAGAAGCGCAGGATGCGCAGATAATCCTCGCGAATGCGGGTCGCGGCATCGCCGATGAAACGGATGCGGCGAATTGCGAGATCATCGAACCCGCCGCAATAATCGTGGACCGTGCCGTCGCGGTCCAACCCGAGCGCATTGATGGTGAAGTCGCGCCGCAGCGCGTCGGCTGAGAAATCCCGACCGAACACGACCTTGGCGCGGCGCCCGTCCGTCTCGACATCCTGCCTGAGCGTCGTCACCTCGAAGCTCGCGCCCTTCGCGACGAGTGTCACCGTGCCGTGGTCGATGCCGGTCGGAACCGCCTTGAAGCCAGCCGCCCGGCCGCGCCGGATCGTCTCCTTGGGCAGGGCCGTCGTCGCCAGATCGATGTCGCTGACCGGCTCGCCGAGCAGGAGGTTGCGGATGGCGCCTCCCACGACGCGCGTCTCCTCCCCCTCGCCATTGAGCGCGGCAAACAGGCGCGACAGGACCGGCTGAGCAAGAAAAGCTGCGATCCTCTGCCGAGCGGCCGCATTCATCGGAAGCGACCGGGAACCAGCACGCCATTCTCCATATGCGGCGGTTCATAGGCGCCCCGGTCGCGCTTCGTCACGAAACCTTCCACGGCAAGAATGCCGATCACCAGCACGAGCCCGGCAATCGCCAGCAGGAAGGCATGGCGACTCCAATGCTCGACATCGAAGGGGTTGCGCCGCCGAATGACGAGATAGCTCGCGAAGATGCAGAAGGGCAGAACGAAGAGCAGAACCTCTTCGATGATCGCGCGCAGCATGCCCTCACCCTTCAGCCCGCCAGCCGCTCGTAGAGATTGCGGATCATGCCGGCGGTTGCACCCCAGATATAGCGATCCCCGAACGGCATCGCATAGTAGGTGCGGAAATGCCCCTTCCATTCGCGCCCCTCGCGCTTGTGGTTGGCGGGATCGAGCAGGAAGGAGAGCGGCGTCTCGAAGGCCTCGTCCACCTCGTTGTGGTTGATCGTCAACGAGAACGGGGTCTCGACCAGCGCGACGACGGGTACGATGCGATAGCCGGTTCCGGTGAGGTAGGCGTCGAGGAAGCCAAGCGTCCGGACATGCTCGCGGGCAAGCCCGATCTCCTCCTCGGTCTCGCGCAGCGCCGTCACCACCGGCGAGCCGTCGACCGCATCGACCCGTCCGCCGGGAAAGGCAACCTGCGCCGAATGGTTGCGCAGGGCCGCGGCTCGCTGGGTGAGCAGCACCGTCGGCCCTTCGGGTCGCGGCACGATGGCGATCAGAACGGCGGCAGGAACGGCCCGCTTCTCGTCAGGGATCGGCACCGGCTGCGGCTGGTTCTCATGGTCGCCGCGCGGGCGCTCGATCACGTCGCCGAGCTGGGGCGGCTCGGCCCGCAGCCGCAATCGTGCGAGCGCCGCGAAACCCTCGGCGCTGAGGTTGAGAGCCTTGTCGGACATCATGAAATATCGAGGCCCTCGATCTCGCGCGCCGGCAATGCCGGATAGAATTGACCCGCAGCGGCAATGCCGAACATGGCCTCGCCCTCCACCTCGCGCACCTCACCCAGCGCCAGCAGGTCGTAGGTCACGGCCCGTGTCAGCCGGGCCCAGAGCCCGCGCCGGACATGCACATAGGGCTTCAGCCCGTCCTTGGCAGCCCGCTCGAAGCGCAGGGCATGTTCCGGTCCGACGCAGAGCAGATCGTCGACTTGCGTCCTGAAGGCGATCGTCCGCCCGTCATCTTCGCCGTCGATCTGCATCTCCACGGCCTGGAAAGGTGCATCCTCCACCTGGATTCGCACTTTTTCGACCGGGGTCACGAGAAAGTGCTCGTCGCCCTCGCGCTTGAGCACAGACGAGAACAACTTGACCAGCGCCGACCGACCGATCGGCGTGCCGAGATAGAACCAGGTGCCGTCGGCAGCGATGCGCATGTCGAGATCGCCGCAGAATGGCGGGTTCCAGCGCTCGACCGGCGGCAGGCCACGGCCCTTGTCGCCCAGCGCTGCCATCAGCCGTTCCATCGCATTGCCCGGCGCCGTCATCCCAGAATCGGTTCCTTTTTCGGCTGCGGCATATTGGTTGCACCGCGTTTCTGCCTTGAACTCCACATAATCGTGAAGCCGAGTTTATGTGTACCGCCGCAATCGGCGCTTGAGCCTGCAAAACCGCCCGTCCACATTCAACCATGGAACGTGGCGAGAGGTCCGCGGCCTGCTATGCAAGGATGCGGGGCGGCCGGCGGCGCAGGATTGCCAGGGTGAAGGAGAGCGACATGGCGGCGCAAGCCCGTGCGAGTGAGAGCAACACCCCGATCGACCTCGACAGCGGCGTCGTCGAGGCGGCCGAGGCGGCGCTCGGCGCCATCGGCGCGGCCCGCAAGGAGATCGGCCAGGTCATCTTCGGCCAGCAGAAGGTCGTCGATCTCTCGCTGATCACGCTTCTGGCCGGCGGCCACGGCCTGCTGGTCGGCGTGCCCGGCCTCGCCAAGACCAAGCTCGTCGAGGCGATGGGCACCGTGCTCGGTCTCTCGGCACGACGCGTCCAGTTCACGCCCGACCTGATGCCCTCCGACATCCTCGGCTCGGAGGTTCTCGACGAATCGAGCGACGGCAAGCGCCATTTCCGCTTCATCAAGGGCCCGGTCTTCGCCCAGCTCCTGATGGCGGACGAGATCAACCGCGCCAGCCCCCGCACCCAGTCCGCCCTGCTGCAGGCGATGCAGGAGCACCACGTCACCGTCGCCGGCGAGCGTTACGACCTGCCCGCCCCCTTCCATGTTCTCGCGACCCAGAACCCGATCGAGCAGGAAGGCACCTATCCGCTGCCGGAAGCACAGCTCGACCGCTTCCTGCTCGAGATCGACGTCGATTACCCAGATCGCGAGGCCGAGCGGCGTATCCTGCTCGAAACCACCGGCGCCGCCGAATACAAGCCCTCGCAGGCGATGACGGCCGAGACGTTGATGTCGATCCAGCGGCTCGTGCGCCGCCTGCCGGTCGGCGACGCGGTGGTCGATGCCATTCTCGACCTCGTCCGCTCCGCCCGCCCGGGCGAAGGCGACGCGGCGATCACCGACAAGCTCGCCTGGGGCCCCGGCCCTCGCGCCAGCCAGGCGCTGACGCTCGCCGCCCGTGCCCGAGCGCTGGTCGAAGGCAGGCTCGCCCCTTCGGTCGACGACATCGCCGCACTGGCCGCACCCGTGCTCAAGCACCGCGTCGCGCTGACCTTCGCCGCCCGCGCCGATGGCGAGACCATCGAGGGCGTGATCGGCCGCCTCGTGGAACGGCTGGGATAAGCCGATGTTGCGTACGCGCGTCCTGAGTCAGACCGAGCGGCAGCCGGCGAGGCCCGTCCTCACCGCTTCGCTCGACCTCGCCGCGCGCCTACCTCGTCTCATCCTCGAAGCCCGCCGCGTCTCGGCAAGCGTCCACGGCATCCATGGTCGCCGCCGCGCCGGGCCGGGCGAGACCTTCTGGCAATACCGGCCGCTGGTCGCCGGCGAATCCGCCTCGCGCATCGACTGGCGCCGCTCCGCCCGCGACGGCCATCTCTTCGTGCGCGAGCGCGAATGGGAAGCTTCCCACACCGTCTGGCTCTGGATCGACCGTTCCGCCTCGATGGGCTTCGCCTCCTCTCTCGCTTCGGCCTCCAAGATCGACCGTGCTCTTGTGGCCGGTTTCGCCCTGGCCGAGACGATGGTCGAGGGCGGCGAGCGTGTGGGCCATCTCGGGCTGACGCGGCCGCTCGCCTCGCGCAACATCATCGAATTGCTGGCACAGGCTATCGTCGCCGACCGCAAGAGCGCCGAGGATGACCTGCCGCCCGCCGCGCCGCTGCCACGTCTCGCCGACGCGATCATCGTCACCGACGGCCTCTCCCCGTCCGACTCGCTGTCGAAGCGCATCGCCACCATGTCATCGAGCGGCGCGCGCGGACATGTCCTGCTGATCGCCGACCCGATCGAGGAGACCTTCCCCTTCACCGGTCAGGCCGAGCTCTTCGACCTGGAGGACGGCCTCAGCCTGCGTGTCGGCGACGCAGGCTCCTGGGGCGAGGAGTATCGCCAGCGCCTCGCCGCCCATCGCGAGGCGATCCGCGAAGCCTGCCGCAAGGCCGGCTGGACCTTGACACTCCACCGCACCGACCGTCCCGCCAGCGAAGGCGTGCTGCGCGTTGCCAGCCTCGTCGCCGCCTCGCGCGGCGCTTCGGGCTTCTAGGGAGGAGGCGGAATGTTCGGCGCCCTGCCCCTCACCTTCTCCGCCCCGCTGGCGCTGGCCGCGCTGGCGCTGCTGCCGGCTCTCTGGCTGATCCTGCGCGTGACGCCGCCGCGCCCGCGCCGGATCGATTTCCCGCCACTGAAGATCATGGCCGATCTGATCCCGAAGCGGGAGATGCCGGCCCATACGCCCTGGTGGTTGCTCGCCATCCGCATGGTCGTTGCGGCGCTCGCCATCCTCGCCGTCGCGGGACCGATCTGGAACCCGCCCCGCGACGCCGGGCCGACCCGCGGGCCCGTGCTGCTCCTCGTCGACAACGGTTTCGGCGCAGCGACCGACTGGGCGGACCGGATCTCCGTCGCCGAGTCCCGCATCGCTGCTGCGACCCGCGAGGGGCGCACCGTCGCCGTGGTCGGACTGGCCGAGAACCCGGCCGAGATCTCGCTTCTCGACCCGCGGACCGCGTTGGAGCGGTTGCGGGCGCTGACGCTCGAGCCGCATGCGCCGGACCGTGCCGCCCATCTGCCGCGCATCGAAAACCTGCTGCGGAATTCTCCGGAAACCGAAATCGTCTGGGTCTCGGACGGGCTCGCCGTCGGCGATGAAACGCCCTTCCTCTCCCGGCTGAAGATCTCCGGCGAACGGCGCCTGGCCATCCATGCCGGGCCCGCGACCCAGCTCGCCCTGGCCGCGCCCGAGAATCAGGCTGGTGCGCTCACCGTGAAGGTCTTGCGCCCGAACGCCGCCGCCCCAGCGACCGGACAGGTTCGCGCGCTCGATCTCAAGGGACTGCCGCTCGGCGAAGCGCCCTTCATCTTCGAAGGCTCGGCCCTGGAGACCAGCGCGCGCCTGACCCTTCCGATCGAGGTGCGCAATGCCGTCTCGCGCCTGGAGATCGCCGGGATGCGCAGTGCCGGGTCCGTCGCACTGCTCGACGAGAGTGCGAAGCGCCGTCGCGTCGGCGTCGTTTCGGGTACCACCGCCGACACCGCCCAGCCGCTGCTCTCGCCGACCTACTACGTCTCGCGCGCGCTCCAGCCTTTCGCCGAGGTCCGCGAGCCGCGCCAGGGCTCCAACGATCCAATCGGCGAATTGCTGGCACAGAACCTTTCCGTGCTGATCCTCGCCGATATCGGCACGCTCGACCGCGAGACCGCGACGAAGATTTCGGATTTCGTGCAACGCGGCGGCGTGCTCTTGCGCTTCGCCGGCCCGCGCCTCGCCGCCACCGCCGACGAGCTCACCCCGGTCAAATTGCGCCGCGGCGGCCGTACACTCGGCGGCGGCCTCTCCTGGGACACGCCGCGCAAGCTCGCCGCCTTCACCCGCGAGAGCCCCTTCTTCGGCCTGACCATCGGCGACGACGTCCGAGTCACCCGCCAGATCCTGGCCGAGCCGGAGCCCAACCTCTCGCGCAAGACCTGGGCGGCGCTGGAGGACGGCACGCCGGTCGTCACCGGCGAGCGCCGCGGCGACGGGCTGATCGCGATGTTCCATGTCACCGCCGACACCACCTGGTCGAACCTGCCGCTCTCCGGCCTCTTCGTCGAGATGCTGCGCAAGGTCGTCAACCTCGCTGGCGCAGGCACGGCTGCCGAGGCGCAAGGCGACGAGGTCAGGGTCGAAACCCTCTCGCCGACCCGCGTGCTCGACGGTCTCGGCCAGTTCCGCAGCCCGCCGGCGACGAGCCAGCCCGTCGCCCGCAACTTCGCGGGCCGCGCGACGCTGCTGCATCCGCCCGGCCTCTACGGTCCCACCGAAGGCTCCTTTGCCGTGAATGCGCTCGCTCCGAATGACAAGATCGCCGCGCTCGACCTCGCCAGCCTCGGAGCACCGATCCTGCCGATCGACGAGCCGATCGCGCGCGACATCCGGCCGCTCCTGCTCGTGCTCGCCTTGCTGCTGCTGATTCTGGACACGCTCGCGACGCTGTGGCTCGGCGGCCGCCTGGGGCTCGGCCGCGCCCGCCGCGCCGCCGCGCCGGCCGCGATACTGCTGGCGCTCGCCCTGGTCGCGAGCCTCGCGCCCAATCCGGTTCGGGCGCAGCCTGCCCCGGCTCCCCAGGCCACGCAGCCCGAAAAACTCCCGCCGATCCCGCGCGAGCTCATCGCCAACGGCGCGATGACCCGGCTCGCCTATGTCGTCACCGGCGACAAGGCCGTCGACGACATGTCTAAGGCCGGGCTCACTGGCCTCAACACCGTGCTCGCCGCCCGCACCGCGCTGGAGCCGGGCGATGCCATCGGCGTCAATGTCGACCGCGACGAACTCGCCTTCTTCCCGGTGCTCTACTGGCCGATCGTCGCCGGCCGTCCCATCCCCTCCGCGGAGACGCTGCGCAAGCTCGAAGCCTATATGAAGGGCGGCGGCCTCGTGATCTTCGACACCCGCGACGCGATGAGCGCCCGGCCCGGCGGCGGCACCACCCCCGAGGGCGACCAGCTCAAGCGCATGCTGCAGACGCTCGACATTCCGGAGCTCGAGCCGCTGCCCGCCGACCACGTGCTGACCAAGACCTTCTATATCCTCGACGGACTCATCGGCCGCTACGACACCGGCACCACCTGGGTCGAGACCCTGCCGCCCGCGGACAATGAAGGACACCGCCCGGCGCGGGCCGGCGACAATGTCTCGCCCATCGTCATCACCTCGAACGACCTCGCCGCAGCCTGGGCGATCGACCGGCGCGGCGAAGGCCTGGTGCCGCTCTCGGGCTCCGATCCACGCCAGCGTGAACTGGCGCTGCGCGGAGGCATCAATCTCGTGATGTATGCGCTGACCGGCAACTACAAGGCCGACCAGGTCCATGTCCCGGCCCTGCTGGAAAGGCTGGGTCAGTAGCCATGTGGAGCCTCTCCTTCGCCCCCCTGGTCCCTCTGCCGCTGCTGATCGGCCTCGCCGTGCTGGCGGCGATCGCGGCTGGCGCAGCGATCGTCCTCGCCGGCCGCAGCGCCATCCTGCGCGCTCTGGCGCTCGCCGTCCTCGCGGTCGCGCTCGCCGATCCTTCCCTCGTCTTCGAGGATCGCGAGCCGGTGAAGGATGTCGTCTCGGTCGTGGTCGACCGCTCCGCCTCGAACCGCCTTGCCGACCGCACGGCCCAGACCGACACCGCCCTTGCGGAGGTCGAGCGGCAACTGCGCGCGATCCCCAATGTCGAGCCCCGCATCGTCGATGTCCGCGACGCACAGGGCACCAGCGACGGCACCCGCCTGTTCGAAGCATTGACCAACAGCCTCGCGGATGTGCCTTCCGAGCGCGTCGCCGGCGCCATCGCCATCACCGACGGCCTCGCCCATGACGCTCCGCCCAACGCCGAGGTGCTCGGCCTGCGCGCTCCGCTTCACGTGCTGACCACCGGCCGCAACGCCGAGATCGACCGGCGCATCGTGCTGGTCGATTCGCCGCGCTTCGGCATCGTCGGCAAGGATCAGATCATCCGGCTGCGCGTCGTGGACAAGGGTGGCCCCGGCCGCGCCGGCCTGACCATCCGCCGCGATGGCGAGATCGTCGCCCGCCGCGAGGTTGCGACCGGGCAGGTCGTGCAGGTTCCTGTGCGGATCGACCGCGGCGGCCCGAACGTCGTCGAGATCGAGGCCTCGCCGCTCGACAAGGAACTGACGCTCGCCAACAACCGCGCGGTCATCACCATCGAGGGCGTCAGGGACAAGCTGCGCGTGCTGCTGGTCTCGGGCGAACCGCATCCGGGCGAGCGCACCTGGCGCAACCTGCTCAAGGCCGACGCCAATGTCGATCTCGTGCATTTCACCATCCTGCGCCCGCCGGAAAAGCAGGACGGCACGCCGATCAACGAGCTCTCGCTGATCGCCTTCCCGACGCGCGAGCTGTTCCAGGTCAAGATCAAGGAATTCGACCTGATCATCTTCGACCGCTACGCCAACCAGTCGATCCTGCCGCTGGTCTATTTCGACAACATCGTCCGCTATGTCCGCGCCGGCGGGGCGCTGCTCGTCGCCGCCGGCCCCGAATATGCCGGCTCACAGACGCTGTCGCGCACGCCGCTCGGCCAGATCCTGCCGGCGGTGCCGGATGGCAGTGTCATCGACGAGGCTTACCGCGCCCGCGTCAGCGACCTCGGCAAGCGCCACCCCGTCACCCGCGACCTGCCGGGCTCGGAGGTCGACCCGCCGCGCTGGGGCGAGTGGCTGCGCATGGTCGGTGCCCAGGCCAGGCCCGGTGCCGCGCCGGTCATGACCGGGCCCGGCGACAAGCCGCTACTCATGCTCTCGCGCGAGCAGAAGGGCCGCGTCGCGCTCTTCCTTTCCGACCACGAATGGCTCTGGGCCCGCGGCTTCCGCAATGGCGGCCCCTATCTCGACCTGCTCCGGCGCCTCAGCCACTGGCTGATGAAGGAGCCGGAGCTGGAGGAGGAGGCGCTGCGCGCCAGCGCCCGCAACGGCACCATCGAGGTCGAGCGCCAGACGCTGGGTGACAACCCCTCCCCCGTCACCATCACCGGCCCCAATGGCGAGTCCCGACAGATCGCGCTGGAGGCCGGCCAGCCCGGCCTGTTCACGGCACGCATCCCGACCGCCGAGCTGGGCCTCTATCGCGTCACCGCCGACAATCTCACTGCCTTCGCCAGCGTCGGACCGGAGAATCCACGCGAGCTGATGGATGTGGTCAGCGATCCCAACGCCCTGCAGTCGCTGGCGCAATCGACCGGCGGCTCCTCGCGCCGGGTCGGCCATGAAGGCGATTCCGACGTCAGTATCCCACGCATTGTCCCGGTGCGGTCCGGCAGCCAGTTCGCCGGAGCCGACTGGATCGGCCTCAGGATCAGCGATTCCGGCGTCGTCCGCGGCGTGCAGATCTCGCCGCTCTTCGTCGGGTTGATCGGACTTGCGGTCCTGTTCGGCGCGCTCGTTGCCGGCTGGCTCGGCGAGAGCGGCCGGCGTTTCAGGCGCGAGACATAGTTCATCGCGCGTCCTGACGGACGCGATGACGATGATCTATCTCATCGCCATAGAGCGCGCCGAGATCACCTCGCCGCGCCGCTTGGCCAACACGCCCTCGACCAGCTCGAGCGCCAGGAAGCGCGCCGGATCGGCCGGGCCGGGCAGCACGAGCTGCCCCAGGGGGATCACCTTGAACCCGAAGCGGGCGTAGTAGGGCGCATCCCCGATCAGCATGACGAGATCGTGCCCGGCCTCGCGTGCAGCCTCGATCGAACGGTTCATCAGGGCGGCGCCGATGCCCCTGCCCTCGAAGGCGGGATCGACCGTCAGCGGCCCCAGCATCAGGGCTGGATGGCCGCCAGCGCCGACCAGTGTCACCTTGACCGAGCCAACGAGAAAGGTGCCGACATGTGCGGCAAAGGACAAAGCCGGATCGGGCGGCACCCCTTCGCGGAGGCGAAAGGCCGTGCGGGCGAAGCGGCCGGGACCGAAGGCGCGTTCATGCAGCCGCTCGATCGCGGCATTGTCCACGGGAAGCTCGTGGCGGATGGTCAGGGGCAGGGATGTCATGGCGACCGGAGAAGGCTGCAGGGAAGCGAGCAGTGAGGGCGAGGCGCGCGAGCGCCCAGACCGGAGAGGCGCATTCAGCGCGTCGGTCGTCGCAGGTCTCGCAGGCTGTGCCGGTCGGTCATGGGCTGCGCCTGTAGCAGAGCAGTCCGGGCGCGTCCATCCGCAGCATCACGCAAAATGAACCATGCGATGCACGGACCAGGCCGCTCAAGCTGGACATCCGGGACGCTGGGGGATTGGCTGCAACGAAACTGCATCCGTCACGTTCGTATAAGGTCCCGCTCGCGCGACGGCGGCTGGCGCTGAAAGACGGAATGGGAGGACAAGCCGATGACACACAATCTCGCCGCAGCCTGCGTAGTTCTGCTGGGCGTATCCTCAGCCCCTGCCCTCGCCCAGCAGGCTCCACCGCGCGACGAATTCTTCTGGCTCGGCGAGATCAACAAGGCGAGCGCGGTCATCAACAAGGACGAAGGTCTGCTCGACCCGGCGCTGGCACCGAAGCTCGCCCAGGGACTTGCCAAGGTGATCGAAGCCGGCAACCAGCCCGGCGCCAAGCGCCCGTCGACCGTCATCACCTTCGAGCCGCTGATGATCAAGGAAGCCGGCGTCGAGGTCACCCTGCTGCATGCCGGCCGCTCCAGCCAGGACATGCACGCGACCTACCGGGCCGCGATCATGCGCGACCGGCTTTTGGCGCTGGCCGAGCAGCTCGGCAAGACGACGCGCACCATGGTCGAGCTCGCTGCGGCACATCAGGGCACCGTCGTCCCGAACTACACCAACGGCGTCGCGGCTCAGCCCAACAGCTATGGCCATTACCTCCTCGGCCTCGCTGCCGGCTTCGATCGGGACGCCCAGCGCATCCGCGAATTCTACACGCGCGTCGACCACTCGCCGATGGGCACGACCGTCCTCAACGGCACGAGTTGGCCGCTCGATCGCCAGCGCATGGCCGACTATCTCGGCTTCTCCGCCCTCGTCGACAACGCTTACGACGCCTCTCAGATCGCGGCTGTCGACCTGCCCGTCGAAGCAGGTTCCATCGTCACCGGCATCGGACTGCACACCGGCAGCTTCATCGAGGACGTGATGACGCAATACGCGCAGCCCCGTCCCTGGATCCTCCTGCGCGAAGGCGGCGGCACCACCGGCGGCGGCAATACCTATGTCTCCAGCGCCATGCCGCAGAAGCGCAATCCCGGCTTGCTGAACGGCACGCGCGAGCAGGCCTCGAACGCGCTTGCGCTGGCGATGGGCCCGGTCTTCAAGGCCCACAACATCCCGCCCGGCATGCCCGACGCCAAGGATGCGAAGGCCAACAGCGCCATGATCGACAGCGCCACCAAGACTTTGCAAGGCCTCGATCGCATCCTGAAGGCCCTGGTGATCGATCCCGACCGCGCGCTGGAGGAGCTGAACAGCGACTGGACCGCATCGCAGGAGCTGGCCGACGTCCTGATGCGCAAATACAAATTGCCCTTCCGGGCGGGGCACCACTTCGCCTCGGAGGTCGTCGACTACGCCAAGCTCAACAACATCAAGCCGACCGATTTTCCCTATGCGCAGGCGCAAGCGATCTACCGCAAGGCGGCGCCCGAGATGGGCCTCCCCACTGCGGAGCTGCCGATGAGCGAGGCCGAGTTCCGCGCTACGCTCGATCCGGTCGCGATCGTGAAGAACCGCGCCACCTCGGGCGGTCCGCAGCCCGCCGAGATGGAGCGGATGCTGCGCGAGGCCCGTCAGCGCCTCGACGAGCAGGATAGCTGGATCAAGGAGAAGCGCGCGAAGATCGCGAATGCCCTCGCCAGGCTCGATACGGATTTCACCGCGCTCGCCAAGAGCGGGAACTGATGGAAGAAGCCTCTGCCGCTTCTGCCGCCCTCCTCACCAGTCGGCGGCAGGCGGCAACCCCTCGACAATCTCCGCCAGCCTGCGGCGGGTCGCAGGTGTCACGCCGTCGGGCAGGGCATCGAGCGGAAAGAACCGCGCCTCGGCAATCTCGCGGTCGGGCTGCTTGATGCTCTCGACCCGGAAATCGCGCACGACATAGAGCGCGACGTGATCACGCCGCGAGATTCGGCGGTTGAAATAGATGCCGTGCAGGCGGGGCTCGCCTGTCGGCGCGATACCGGCCTCTTCCGAGAGCTCGCGGGCCAGCGCCTCATGCACCGTCTCCCCGACCTCGACCCCGCCGCCGGGAAGCTGCCAGCCGGGAATATAGGTGTGCCGGACGAGAAACACCTCGCCCTTCCCGGTGAGCACGGCGGCACGCACCCCGAAAGTGACACTGCGGACGAGCCGGAAATAGAGGTGCAGCAGGCGCACCATCAGCCGCCGCCGACCTGAGAAGCCCCTCTCCTCGGCGGCGGCGCCTGCCAGCTTGTCTTGCTCCATCGATTCGTTTCTCACCATCGGGTTAATTGTCTATGCAAAAACCGCATGACGGACGCGCTGGGCACACGCTGGCATTGACACAAACGCGCCCCAAATAACGGAGAAAGACACGACCGTTCACTGGAACCCGAACCATGTTGCTCTCTTTCATCATCTCCCGCTTCAAGGCCAAGCCGGCCTATGTCTGGAAGCCCGCCGTCACCCTGACCGACTCGCGTATCGTCTCCGAGCTGACCGGCGCCGCCAACTGAGATCGCCTGCCGGCCCGTCGACCGCGCTGAATTGCGCGCTTGACGGGCGGCCCGCGGCGAGGGCAAGCGCTGGAGCGTGTTCAAGCTCGCGCACCTGTCCGACCCGCATCTAGGCCCGCTCGCCGGGTTCTCCCTGCATCAGCTCATCGGCAAGCGCGCGACGGGTTACGTCAACTGGCGCCGAAAGCGCCGGCATGCGCATGACATGGACATTCTGGCGCGGATCGTCGCCGATATCCATGCTCAAACACCCGATCACATTGCCTGCACCGGCGACGTCTCGCATATCGGCCTGCCGAACGAATTCAAGACCGCCGTCGCCTTCCTGGATACGCTGGGGCCGCGCGAGGCGGTCAGCTTCGTGCCCGGTAATCACGATGCCTATGCCCGTTCCTCGCTGAAGGCGCTGGCGGAGCTGCTGGCTCCGTGGAGCGGCAGCGACGACGGCGCCAGCGGCTATCCCTGGTACCAGCGACGCGGCCCGGTCGCCCTGATCGGCGTCAGCAGCGCCGTGCCGACCCTGCCCTTGATGGCGACCGGGCGCGTCGGCCGGGAACAGACCGAGCGGACCGGCGCCTTGCTCGACCGGGCGCGCGACGAAGGCCTGATCCGCGTCGTCCTGATCCATCACCCGCCCTATGTCGGCGGGGCGCGGCGCTCCCGCGAACTGGTCGATGCCGAGGCTTTCGAGACGATGCTGAGGCGAAAGGGCGCCGACCTCGTCCTGCACGGCCATAATCACACCTTCTCCCTCGCATGGCGGCCCGGACCGCAGCACGATTTTCCCATCGTCGGCGTCCCCTCCGCCTCGATTGGCCCGCACGGCCATGGCGAACTCGGCACCTGGCATCTCTTCCGCATCGATGGCGACGCGAAGGATCCTCGGATCACCCTGGAACAACGCGGCTTTGAGCTAGACGGTACGGTCATGCTGCGCCAGGAAATCGCCCTGCATGCAAAGCCCGTGTAACGGACGGTAAACTGCTGCGTCAGGCGGCGCGCGTTTACGCGCCTTTCATGCTGCAAGCTTATGCTTCCTTCACGGAAGGAATGCGCGATGTTTGCAGGCACTCTCGGCCGCAGCCAATTCTTCGTCCGATCTTCCCTACTCGGCCTCGCCGAGACGGCAGTCCTGTCGATTTGCATCGCCATCCAGCATGAGGCCTTTTTCGGCCCGCCCGGAGAAGGACGCTACCGCCTGGCCGCAAGCCTTTTCTTGGCCAGCGTCTTTTTTGGGTACAACCGCATCAGCTTCGCCATCCGCCGCAACCGCGATGCCGGCGGCGGCGAACTGGTGGCCGGCATCTATGCCATCGCGACCTGCACGGCGATCGCCCTGCAGGTCCAGGCGCTGATCATCCGGACGTCCGACAATCCGATGAACGGCATGGAATATGCCGGCTTGCTCTATCTCCTGCTCGGCGGCCTCTGGCTCTACCTGCAGTTCGCTGCCTCTGCACCAGACGCGGAGCGCAACAGCTCCGACAGCCTCGCTAGCCGCAGCCGCGCCAACGAAAACGACGATGCGGGCGCAAACTCCGCCCTGTCACGCGCCATGGAGCAGGCGATCGCCGGCCGTAAGCCGATCCCCGCTCCGCCAGCCGCGGCCCAGCCGCAGGGTTTCCTCGGCGCGAACCGTCAGGCTCCCGCGCCACGCCAGCGTACCGAATTCGGCCGGCGCGGGGTGAAGTAGCTTACCGGTTCAGATGCAGCGACCGCCATCGACGGCGAGCACGCTGCCCGTCACCATGTCCGCCTCGTCCGAGCAGAGGAAGAGGGCTGCATTGGCGATGTCCTGAGGCGTCGAGAAGCGGCCCCACGGAATGGTCGAGGTGAAGGCCTTGCGACGCTCCGGTGTGTCTTCACCCATGAAGGTGGCGAGCAGCGGCGTCTCGCCAGCCACGGGCGCGATGGCGTTGACGCGGATCTTGTCGGGCGCGAGCTCGACCGCCATCGACTGCGAGATCAGGTTCGCCGCCCCCTTCGAGCCGTTGTACCAGGTCAGGCCCGGACGCGGACGCAGGCCGGCCGTCGAGCCGATATTGAGAATGACGCCGCCGCCATGTTCGCGAAAATGCGGCACCGTCGCCCGCGCCATCAGGTAGATCGACTTCACGTTGACCGCGAAGATCCGATCGAACTCCTCCTCGGTTACCTCGGTCATCGGCTTGTTGCGATGAGTGGTGCCGGCGTTGTTCACGACGATGTCGAGCCGCCCGACCTTGGCGAGGATCTTCTCGACGGCCTTGTCGACGCTCTTGGCCTTGCCGACGTCGCAGGTCACGGCGAAGGCCTTGCGGCCGATGGCCTTGGCCGCTTCCTTCGCCTTGTCACCGTTGATGTCGAGCACTGCGACGCGCGCCCCCTCGCGCACGAAGGTCTCTGCGATGCCGAAGCCGAAGCCCTGCGCAGCGCCGGTCACCAGTGCCGTCTTGCCCTTGAGTCTCATGATCGTTCCTCGTGATCTCGATTGCGCGATGTTTGAAGCGATTGGGCGAGTCGGTAAATGCGCTTTTGCGCGCAGGCCGATACGGAAATCGTCTGGGCCGCCTCGCCGGTGCTCTACGCCCCGATTTCCTCGCGCAGCATCTCGAGCTCCAGCCAGCGCTCTTCCGCTTCCCCTATCTCGCGCGCGACCTCTTCCAGCCGTGCCGTAGCCTTGGCGAAGAGCTTCGGGTCGCGCGTATAGAGGTCGCCCGCGACGGCTGCATTCAGCTTCCCGGCCTCGGCCTGCAGCGCCTCGATCTTCTTCGGCAGGGTTTCGAGCGCATGCTTCTCGTTGAAGGAGAGCTTGCGCTTCGCGGCCGAGGCGGCAGGCGCCGTCGACGGAGCCAATCTGGGCGTCGACACTGGCGCCTTCTCCACCGCCCTCGCCTTCGCACCGACGCCACGCCCGCGCTGCGCCAGCATGTCGGAATAG